>WRBA01000021.1 GCA_009779915.1 Defluviitaleaceae bacterium
AAAATGTACGAGTTTCGGGGCGTTCATAAACTTTAAAACAGCAAAATGAGCAAGCTCATTTAGTGCTTTAAAATTTATTCACTATAGCAAAATTTGAGGACAACGGTGGGCACCCAGCCCACCTAGGACGAAAATGAAGATTAATCGAATTTTTTGCAGCTAGGGGCGTTCAAGGTTCGACTCTCCTTGACCTATACTGAAATCCACACAAAATAGTAACGCTAAAGCAACTGCTTTAGAAGAATTTAAGTATAAAAACAGCTTTCGGAAATTTTTCAACATTTTTTTAATTTTTTTGTTGAAATCTGTCGATGTTTATGATACTATTTATATAGTCAACGCAGTTGAAAAATATCAAAAAAGCTGAGCTTTATTTGATGGGTTTCATCTGCGTTGACTATAAAGACAGAATAATTTTTTGATTGGTGTGATTTTGTGGATAACAACATTATTAATGTCGCTATAATTGAAGATAATAAGGAACTTCATAAGTCCATACATTATTTCCTAGAGCAAAACAGCCGGTTTAACGTTGTAGGTCGTGCTTATGACGGCATCGAAGGGCTTAAGGTTTTAAACGAAAATCGTGTCGATGTTGCTCTTTTGGATATTGTTTTACCGGAACTTGACGGCATAAGGATTTTAGAAGAATTTAGGGATATCCGCGGACCTTCGAGACCAAAGTTTATAATGTTTACAGCAGTAAGTGCGGAAAGTTTTACCAAAAAAGCAATGGAACTTGGTGCCGATTATTTTGTTTTAAAGCCTTTTGACTTAACGCTTTTAGTAAATCGTATCATTCAAGTTTATGAAAATAATTCCGGCAGACCATTTGAATCGGTTATTAATTTAGATACTTACCACCAAAGACCGGAAACTACTCCATCAACCTTCGCGATGAATGTGTTACATAAAATAGGGATGCCTTCTAATTTAAAAGGCAGCACATATTTAAAACAAGCCATAATAATGGGAATAGAAAACAAAGATTTGCTTGGAAGTATGACAAAATCTCTCTACCCAACAATTGCCAAAAAGTATAATACCAACTCTGCCTGTGTGGAGCGTGCCATAAGACACGCAATTGGCAAAACATGGGATAGAGGTGACTCAAGCGGCTTTTTTAGGACAATGGGCTGTATTTATCCACAGGACTCAAAACCCACAAACAGTGCCCTTATCTCCTATATAACCGAACTTTATGATACATAAACAGACAAAAGCATTTGATTGCTATAGTGAAATAAAGTGTTGACCGCCGTACAAAATTATGTTAGGATATCGATAGCATTTTACCAGACCTATCAGGTCTAATATATTGATTTGCGGTATTAGGGCTAGACTAGGGGCGTTCAAGGTTCGGCTCTCCAGCCTTAACTCAGCAGGTAGAGTACTTCCTTTGAAATGAACGGCTTGCTCTCGTAACTCAGCAGGTAGAGTACTTCCTTGGTAAGGAAGAAGTCGGCAGTTCGAGTCTGCTCGAGAGCTTGAATTTATGAGGGTTTTTAATACTTCTCATAATATATGATTCGGTAAACTAAGCACAAAAATAGTTACCGAAAGAAACTGGAAATACATCCGAATATAGGGTGTATTTTTTAGTTTGAAAATTTAATGGACAGTTTTAGAGCGGCTTGACTGTAACACTCATAATCTCATCCTCGGTGTTTACATAGCTTTTATTAGTTAAAGATACATTTTTAAAAACCTCCGGATTAGTTATTATAACAGGGCTTTCAAGGATATAGCCTTCGTTTGTAATAGCTGTAATATCAAACTCTAATAAAAGCTGACCGGTTTTTACCATATCTTCTGCTTTTACATGAAGGGTAAAGTATCTTCCCTCTAAATTTACGGTGTCTATGCCTATATGTATGATTATTTCCGCGCCGTTTTGTGCGGCTAAGCCCAAGGCGTGTTTAGTTGGAAACACGGCTTTAACTACCCCATCTACAGGAGAGTATACTGCGCCTTTTTCAGGGATTATTGCAGCACCGGTACCTAAAGCGGCAAGGGCACTGTCTTGCATATTGGCTTGCTGTATGACTTTTCCCTCCATAGGGCTTTTTATAGACACTGCTTTTGCAGGAGCTTTAGGAGAAAAGATAGACGATAATATATTTTTCATAACAGCCTCCTAATTTATACTTAAATTCTTTTAAAACAGTAGCTTTAGCGTTACTATTTTGTGTGGATTTAGGTCAAGGAGAGTCGAACCTTGCACGCCCATAGCGCAAAAAATTTGATTAATCTTCATTTTCATCCTAAGTATAGGCAATGGTGCATAACCTGTTTCAGCCAATTTTTCTATCACTTTAATCATTGTAAAAACCTGCAATATATTGTATAATGCAATATATTGTATAATGCAATATATTGCAGGAGGAAATATGGAATTTTTTAACCTTATCAAAAAAAATGTCACTAAACTTAATCAAAACGAAAAGGCTCTTTTAGAATATCTTTTCGTTCTTAAAGAAAACCTCAAAAATCACACAATACGTGATATTGCGGCTAAAAATTTTACATCTCCCAATGCTATTGTCCGCCTTTGTAAGAAACTTGGCTTTTCCGGATATGTTGAATTTAGGGAGTCTTATTGTAACGCTATTTCATGGGAAAAATCCATGATAAAGCTAACATCCTTAGATGAGCAGCTGGTTAAAACAAAGCAGCTTATAAACCCTGAGGTTTTGCACCATGTTCTTAAAAAAATGTATATTTCCGAAAAAATCGCAATATTTGCTGTAGGTCTTTCAAGAACTATTGCAGAGGATTTATATCTTAAGCTTATTTCTATCGGCAAGAATTGTCAATTTTTTGTTGATCCTCATGTTATGCACTTTAACGCCAAAACCCTTAATGAAAATGACTTGGTTTTTTCAATATCAGCAAGCGGTCTTTCCGATAACCCCATATATGCCACAACTATATCAAAAGCCGCAGGTGCCACTACTGTAAGTATCACAGGGTTTTCTAACAACCCCTTGGCAGAGCTTACCCATTACCAATTTTACGGCATGATTAGAGAAATTTATATAGACGGTATTGATGTATCAGGGAGGTTAGGCTTAAATTACATAGTGGATTATATTTTTACGGAGTATCTTAAGGCTTATGTGTTATAGTAATTTAGGCCAGTAACCCTCATTTGCCTCAATTAGCGCATCAAGTACTTTCCTTGCTTTTTTTGCATCTACTACAGTACGGTTTAAAGTTAAAGCCGCCAAAGCCTTGGTGTAAGAAGCTTCAAAATAGGCTTCCACCGTCAGTTTTTCAAAAGCATATTGATTTTCTATAAGTCCTTTGTAAAATGTGTCTATATTCCCTACAGCATAAGGGCTTACACCGCCGGCACCAAGGGATGCCGCAGTTTCAACCATAGCATCGTCAGGCAAATTACCTATTATACCTTTATTAGGCAGTATTAATATATAAGTCTTTTGCAAATTTTTTGCGATGGATATAGCCACTTCCAAAATCATATCCCCGTGGGCATCGTTATGTACTATGGCTGAATCCTTTGTACTGCCTATTTCTATGGCGCGTTCACATTCTTCAAATACCTTTTTTTCTCTGCCTTTCATTACTTCATTTGCCCTTGTAAAATTAGGGTCAAGTTTTGCAGCCTTATATTCAGGATAGAGATAATACTGCAAGTAAGTATTAGGAAGATACTCCGGGAAATCCATCAGCATATCTTTTACAACAGCATAAGTGTCAAGCCATGACTCATCCCGCTGTTCCGCGTCCGCCGGCTTAAAGCCGTTAGATAATATTGCCTCCTTAATTTTAGGGGCTATATCAAAGCCAAACTCATCATAAATATGAGTAAACCACCCAAAATGATTAAGCCCAAAATAGCGCGGGTCTAGTTTTTTATAGTCATAGCCTATAGCGCGGCCGTAAGAGCGAAGGAGATTAACCGGCTGGTCGCATATATTAAGTATTTTTTTATCATCCGGAAAAGCCTTGGAAAGAGCCAGTGCCACAATAGCTGCCGGATTAGTGTAATTTATTATCCAAGCGTCAGAGTATTTACGCACATCATCTGCCATTTGTATCATATCTCTTATAGAGCGCATACCATAAGCAAAGCCGCCCGGGCCGCAGGTTTCCTGACCTATTATGCCGAAGCTTAGGGGGATTTTCTCATCTTTTTCCCGCATAGGATAGCCGCCTGTACGCATTTGGCAAAAAACAAAGTCAACATCTTTATATGCTGTTTCCTTATCTGATGTGTACAAAAACTTCACACCGGGTGCTTCTTCCTTAAAAAGTATTTTGCCGAAGCCCCCTATGGGATTTTGACGTTCATTATCTATATCATACAATATTACACGATTTAGAGGGAAATCCTCCATATGTGCAATAAATGATTTTAATATGCCCGGCGTCCATGTGGAGCCGCCGCCAACGATTACAATATTGTGTTTTTTATGCTCTTTAATAACATCACCTACTATAGTTTAAATTTGCTTAGGCCAAGGAGAGTCGAACAATGAGCAAGGTCCGACTCTCCTTGACCTATACACCGCTTCATAATAATTAGTTAAAACCATCCCTTTTGCTTTGAGCTTTTCCGGCAAATCTTTAGCAAGTAAAAACTCAAGCTCACCTAATCTCTGAGTATTGTAAGATGAGTTTTCCATCAAATAGGCGTCAACATACGCCGGATGGCACATAATCTCAACAAAATCATGTTTTATAATATTATCTAAATTGTCTATTATATAATCAAGACCGGGCTTTGCCCCAAAAGTCCTATGCTGTATAAATTCCACATGTTTTGTATGTTTTAATGGGATGCTCCTTAGGGGAATCCCTTTTTTCTCAGCCAAAATAGAGCTTGCCTCTTTCATTTCATCTATTTTTTCATGTGTGGCAAGATGAGAGTCTATATGAGATGGGTTTTTGCCCGTAAGCTCCACAAATTTATTGTACTGGGCACAGCACTCGGCTTTAAGTTCCTCAAAATCATATTTATAGCCCTCTTTAAGCTTATGAGGCTTTATAAAATTGCCGTCGTCCCCCACTAAGGTTTTGCCTGTTGTCAAAGGCGCGCCTAAGGAAATATTAAGATGAAGTCCGACGGCAAGAAGAGGATTTTCCCGCATAAGACTTACGGCATGAGAAACCCCCGGCATAGTAACCATCAATGTTGCGGAGGTTACCATGCCATATTTATGGGCATCTATAATTCCATAATTAACGCCGTTACTATAGCCAAAATCATCTGCGTTGATTATTAGTTTTGTCATAAAATCTCCTACTTCTTCAAAAAAGCTTTAACATCTGTTGCTATCTGGTCAACTTTAAGCCCATATACAATTTGGATATTCTCCCTTGAAGGTCTGACAAAGCCTGAGGCTCCCGTTTTCTTAATATCACCTTCGCTTACTAAATCAGGGTTTATTACTACAACCCTAAGGCGTGTCATACAGTTTTCTATACTTTCAATATTTTCAGCACCTCCTAAAATAGCTACTATACTTTCAATAAGGGCACCGTCTTTTATTTCGCCGCCGCCGCTGTTTTCCTCGGATTCCGCGTCCATATCATCTTCACGGCCGGGTGTCATTATATTAAACTTCTCAATAAGGAATTTGAAGCCGAAGTAATATGCCGCCGCAACAAATGCGCCTACAATCCAAATCATAAACCAATTTGTACCTGTGCCTCTTAAAAGCCCGAATATTACAAAGTCGATAAGCCCGCCTTGTACACCGCCGACAGACACATTAAACAAGTCCATAAGCATATAGCCTATGCCGTACATAATCATATGGAAAACAAAAAGTATAGGTGATATGAATATAAACAAAAACTCCAAAGGCTCAGTTATGCCTGTAAGCATAGAAGCCGCAAGCCCTGCGATAATAAGGGCTTTAACCCTGGCTTTATTTTCGGTTTTGGAAGAGTGGAGCATAGCAAGCCCTGCTGCCGGAAGACCGAAAATAACAGAAACCATATGCCCTTGACCTATAAATCTTGTGCCGATTGAAAGTATTTCGTTTGGAGAACCCGCGTTTATACCCGCGTTAAATATATTGAGGGCACCTACAACTGTTTCACCATCTATAACCGCTGTGCCGCCGATAGGTGTAAAGCGCACTATCTGATTTAATATATGATGGAGACCGGTAGGTATAAGGAGTCTGTTTAAGAATCCAAAAACAAATGTGCCGAAAATGCCGGCGGCTTCAATCCCTCTGCCTAAGAAGCCGATAAGGCTGTCAATAAACGGCCACACAAAGAAAGAGAGGAGGGCTACTACCGGTATCACCAAAAGAGTGACAAGGGGGACAAAACGCTTGCCTCCAAAGAAGTTAATCGAACTTGGCAGCACGGTTTTGTAAAATTTATTATGCAAATAAGCCACCGTAATACCTACAATAACGCCGCCAAAAACATTCATCCTATATGTAAAAAAGCCTAAAACCGTTTCAAACCTTGCGTTGATTATATTTGCGTCTATTAATGAATAGCCGCTTTCCATCAAATAAGCAACTGATGTAGTCGCCGCGGTCAGCCCATTTAGACCCATAATATAATTTAGAGTTGAATGGAACACAAGAAAACCCATTAAAGAAGCAAAAGCCGCAGTCGCTTTCTCTTCCTTAGCCATGCCAAGTGCGATAGATATAGCGAAAAACACCGGAAGGTTGCCAAAAACAAGACCTGCAAGCCTTCTAATAAAGCCAATAAAATGCTGGACACCAACTATGTCCACAAAACCTTGCCCTACTATATTAGGGTTTTGAAGCGCAGCCGCAAGACCTAAGAAAATACCTGCCGCAGCTATGGTGGAAATGGGTAATAATAAAGATTTGCCAAATTTTTGAATATTGCCTCTCATTACCTTTTGCCCCCTTTTTTAATAATAAATAATGAATATTGTAAACTTTTTGTATACATTATTATTTCATTATTTACAGGTGTTATCAAGGAAATTTGAAGATTGTATTACGAATGACAGGATTTTGGTTTTGTACACAAAACTGTGTACAAGGGTTTTTGAGGTGCCGGAGGAAAGTCTTGGGGAATTTTTAGGTTGCTGATTGTCTGTGAGGCCTAAATTTCTGTGAGAATTGAGTGATATTACTTCTTGAATTGTGTGTGGCTTGCTCCTTTTTCATCATTAGATGCTTGCAGCGAAATTATCGTTCGCACTGTCATTGCGAGCCTAATGCGCGTAGCGTGTTGGGTCGCAATCTCTTCACACAAGAGGTTATAGATTGCTTCGTCAATGCTTCGCATTTCCTCCCAATGACGGTGCGAGAGCTTGTTTCGCTGCAAGTCTAATTACGAAAAAGGGTAACTTTTACAGAAGTATAGAATTATTTGCCAAAAATGATAAAATTTTGCAAAAATGCTAAAGTATTCCATTTTGGTATCCGATAAAAATCATGAAAGCAAAATGAATGTAACAATATTCCAATATGTTACATCATTGGCAGCGGTTCCGGCCGGACGCTGCGCTAAAAATGCAGCTCATATGGATATGAGCATAAATTAGGGGCGAAAGCCCACTCAAGGAGGAAAAATTATGTCTAACATGGTAGTAAGAACTAATGTAATGTCACTCAATTCTCACAGAAATTTAGGTATGACCGGTTCTCAGCAAGCTCGTTCGGCAGCTAGACTTTCAAGCGGTTTTAGAATTAACTCTGCAGCTGATGACGCGGCAGGTCTTGCAATAAGCGAAAAAATGCGCTCTCAAATCCGTGGTTTAGACCAAGCTTCAAGAAACGGTCAAGACGGTATCAGCTTAATCCAAACTGCTGAAGGCGCAATGGCTACAGTTAATGAAATGGTTACTCGTATCCGTGAGCTTGTAATCCAAGCAGCAAACGATACAAACGCTCATGATGGCGACAACTTAGTTCAATCTGACAGAATGCAAATTCAAAGAGAAATTAACCAATTACTTGAAGAAATTGATGAAGTAACTCTTAGGACTGAATTTAATACTCGTACACTTCTTGATGGCTCTTTAAGCTCAGGCGCAACCGGTCTTTTTGCTGATATTCAAGCACTTTCCGGCGTTGCCCCTGATGCGATCACAAACGCACAAGAAGCACAGGACTTTATTGATTTGCTTGGTCACCTTCAAACATTCTACAACATTACAGGTATAGATTTAGGCGTGCCTGCCAACAATGCTGAGGTATTAGAAATTATTGCTGTGTTGGACGCATTGGAGACCTTTGCACAAAATGGTACTCAAGCTGCCGCTGATGATTTAAACACTGCTTTAACGGATGTTGATGCTTCACTAACTTTTGCGAGTGTTTTTGGTGTGAGTTGGACTGCCGCAGCTGATCCTGTTGACGCTGCTGAGGCGCAAGACTTAATTGACTCTCTTGCAACAGCTAACCGTTGGATGAATAGAATTGGCGATCCTGCAGAAGGTGGCGGCATTTGGTTCCAAATCGGTGCTAATATGGGTCAAGGTATCCGTTTGTCAATTGAATCTGTAGACGTTGCTGCACTTGACGCAATGTCAAGAAACCATACTTTAACAGTAGACGGTTTCCACGTAGCAGACCTTAGAAACGAAGACCTTACTGATGATTTTGGCGTTATGAGAGAAGACGGCGAGCTGATTGACCAATTTGTAGCTGCACTTGACGCTGCATTGGCTCACGTTTCCGGCGAGCGTGCTCACCTTGGTGCTGTTCAAAACAGACTTGAGTTTACTATTGAAAACCTTGACACTGCTTCTGAGAACCTTCAAGCAGCAAACAGCCGTATCAGAGACGCTGACATGGCTCGCGAAATGATGAGATTTACTCAATCTAACGTATTACAACAAGCTGCTATATCTATGCTTGCTCAAGCTAATATGGCACCTCAAAATATCCTTCAATTACTTGGATAATATTAAGTTTTTGGTACAATTTAAAGCCCCTGCTTACGCAGGGGCTTTTTTAAAATCATACATTTAGTTTTTCTTTCAATCTTTCTTGCAGTTCTTGAGAAAAGTTAATACCTGCTTCATTACCTAAAATTTTCAAATATTTTGGAACGGATACATTAATGTGCATGGTGGTCATATCGTTTGCTTTTCTGTAACCCTATCTAAAACTCAAATTTCTCCACTTTATTACCATCTTTGCCGACTGTTGTCTCAGCCTGCGCCATGGAGTTTAATACAGCCTCCTCCGTGGCGTCTGCGGCGGCGGCGAAGAGCTTATTAAATACAGGGTTATCTTCCCTAAGCCGGACTAAGGTGTCCGTAATTTTATCGGATTTGTGAGGGATTTTATTGGCTGTTGAAAAAGCGATGGCTATATCCCCTGAGCCGTGGTTCCAATTGCCCCCGGTACGGGCAAGCCCTACGGCGCACCGCTTTGCCACCCGCTTTAGCTGCCGCTCACTTAAGGGGGCGTCGGTTGCTAAGATTATCATGATGGAGCCGGCACTGTCAGCGTCATTTAAGCTGCCAGGGGAAATTTTGCCATACTTAAACTCAGCCGGATTGCCGAAATTGGTTAAAGTCAAAACCCCAACCTTAAATTCAGCCATGTCATAAGGTACAAGCCTTGAGGAAGTGCCAATGCCGCCTTTATATCCAAAACAGACCATGCCCTTGCCGGCACCTACGGCACCCTCCTCACATTTATCAGCGGAGGCTTTCAAAAGGGCTTCCCTTCCGTGGGCTTTTGTTACAAAACGTTTGTCTATGGAGTTTAGCTTTGAGTCATTGCATTCCCCCGTAACTATGTTGATTGAGGTTATCTCCTCGGTTTGTTCGAGCATATATTCGACTGTGGCAGCATGGGCTTCAGGTACGCTTAGGGTGTTTGTAAGCATTATAGGGGATTCCAAAGTGCCAAGTTCCTCAATTTGCACAAGCCCCGCGGTTTTTCCGAAGCCGTTTATCACATAAGATGCGGCCACAAGCTTTTCCCTAAACAAATTGCCCTCGTGAGGGATTATTGCCGTAACTCCCGTGCAGGCAACTGAATTATCTGTATTGGTATAGTCCAATGTTACGTGACCTACCTTAACACCGGAAACATCAGTTATGCAGTTTTTTGCTCCAGTGGGTAAATCCCCTATTATAATGCCTAATTCTCTGACTTTTGGCATAATATCCTCCTTCGTTAAAATCTGCCTCGCTTCGCTTAACAGCTTTTAACGAGCTTACTGTATGTATAAATCGACTGCAAGCAAAGCTTGCGGTCGCCGATTTTCCTCAGGTCAGCAGAACTGACCTTGCGGATTCCAGTCGGGAAACCGTAGGTTTGCCACCTCATACAAAGTACAACTGTAATTAAAACTAAAAAAGAGAGCTAACCTACGCAAAAAGCCGTTCCTTCAAGACAGAGGGGCGGTATTTTTGCGTATAGGTTCTATTCTTAGGGACTATTTGACCCTAAGCAGAAAGGAGGTCGATATTATCCCTACAGGGCTTGATTTTCTAATCAAGCTCTTTTTTTATGCCATCAAATAAAGTGAGGAGGCACAAAACATGGCAGATGATTTAAAAAAGCCGGAGGATGAAAAAACTACTACAGAAAATAAATCCCCGGCAATCGAACCACCCACAGATAACAAAGCCACTTCTAATCCTGATGATAATGTTATTAAAGGTGATTTTAACACAAAAAATCAGGAGGCGCAATCACAATCAGAAAAACAAAAGACCCATAAGAAAAAACCACAGGAAGTACTGCTGCCAGATAAGCAGCCCGCACAGCGTAATAGTACCCCTAAAACAGAAAAAATAACTATTCCCAATAAAGAGCCAAAAGCTGATAAGCCTGAACCTAAGCCAAAGCCTGATAAATCCGCTAAAGAAAGACCTGGCGCAAATGTTGGAAGTACCAAAAAATCAGCAGTGGAAGAAAAACCAAAAGCAGCAACTAATACTGCAAAAGAACCCGACAAATCTCTATCACCTGACCCATCCCCCGAACCTAAAGAAGCCCCGCGCATAGGGGAACAAGAGAAAATTGTCTACATCAATCTTTCCGAAATCACCCATTCAAAGGACATCCTTTCCAAGTAAAGCAAGATGCGGAAATGTCAGCTATGGTTGAAAGTGTCAAGGAAAAAGGTGTAACCCAGCCTACAATGGTACGCCCGCGAGAAGGCGGCGGTTATGAGATGGTATCGGGACATCGCAGGCAGATGGCAAGCGAATTAGCCCATTTTACAGATATGCCCTGTATCGTCCGTAATCTAACGGACGAGCAAGCCATAACTCAAATGGTGGAAGATAATACTAACCAAAGGGAAAGCATCCTGCCAAGCGAACGAGCCGCTGCCCTGAAAATGCAGTTGGACGCTATTAAACGCCAAGGTGTGAGAGTCGATGACGGCACTAAAGGCACCCGTTCTAACGAAATTGTGGCAGACCGCAACAAAATGACTGTCAAGCAAGTTCAGCGATATATTAAGCTAAATGAGCTTGTCCCTGACCTTATGAAAATGGTGGATGATAAGAAAATAGCCTTCACTCCTGCTGTTGAACTTGCTTTTATTAAACCCAAAAATCAAAACTATATTGCCATTGCAATAGAAGGCAATCAATCATCACCATCACTATCCCAAGCTCAACGCTTGCGGGAGTTAGACCAAAAAAATACGTTAAACCCTGATATGATAGACGGTATCATGTTAGAGGAGAAAAAGGAGGCTGACAAAGTGATATTATCAAATAAGGAACTTTCACAATATTTCGGTAACGACAAAACTCCAAGAGAAATGAAAGATGCTATATTAAAACTCCTTGAGGAGCATAAGGTGAAGAACCCGCCTGAACTTGGGAAGGATAAACAAACTAAGGCTGCAGAGCGTTAAATATTTTCTTTCTATTACCGAGTGCGAATTTATACTTCCATAAAGGTTTAGGATATAGCTCAAATTCGCACCATATATAATGATATATTTTTTATATATCTTCAAAGAGCCGGATTTTAATTCGGCTCTTTTTTAATGTGGTAAAACAAAGGAGCTGTTGATTTATGAGCAAGCCTAAACGTGGAGGCGGCACTTACATATATGACTGTTTCGAGCATTGGAGTGTTGAGGATTGTGCCTGTATTCATTGTATTAATTATGCTGGAAAAGGCAAGCCCTGTCCTCTTGATAAATGCTGCATAGAAGATATTAAGGAGGGGGCTGTAAGGCGGGAAGCAGCCGCAAGAAAGAGAAAAACAGAGGATAGTCTATGATTGAAGCCTTTATTACAAACCTAGGTAAATACAACGAAGGAGAGCTTCAAGGCGAGTATTTAAAACTCCCTGCCACAACAGAAGATGTACAGGCTTTATTATCACGAATAAATGTTGATGGTGTTGTGTATGAAGAATTTTTTATAACAAGTTACGAAACAGATATTCCCGGACTTAGTAGGTATTTAAGCGAATACGAAAGCATTGACGAGCTTAATTACCTTGCTTCTTTACTTGAGGGTATGCATAAATGGGAGCTTGCAAAATTTGAAGGGTTGGTGGTTTACAGCGATAATTCAGGTGCTAAAGATTTAATTAACCTTGCACAAAATTTAGAGTGCTATGAGTACTATCCTGATGTAAAAGACTATGATGACTTGGGGCATTATCTCATAGATGAGCTTGGTTTTGAGGAAATCCCTGAACGGCTTGTAAATTATTTTGATTATGAAAGCTACGCGGAGGATTATGTTTCCTATGAAGGCGGCGAGTTTGTAGATAGTGGTTTTATATACCGTAATGATGCTGACTTTGAAGAGCATTACAAAGGCAGAGCCGATTTGCCAGAGGAGTATAAAATATTTAACTATCCGTTACAAGAAAAGTCTATACAAAAGTCATTAGCCAACTACAAAGAAATGATAGATGGCATATCAAAGTCTGTAATGGAGCCAGCTATTGCAGTTGAGAGGAATCATGCCCATGAGAATCGCTAAACCTCTTAGGGTCAACATGGCTCAGAGTCCGCCTAAAGTATAGCAGTAATTTTTGAGTCTGAAAGGGGGTGTTTTATGCAAGAGGATATAGAACAAAGGACTGTTGCCATAGCAGCATCAGCAGCGAAATTAACAGGTCGGGTACTGGCAAAAGCTTGTATGATGGTACTGGAGAAAATTCAGGAGGAGTACAGTAAAAGCCAAGCTCCACACGGCAAGCAATCCGTCAAAAAGCTAATGAATCATGGTGTAGCCACAAACAGCATATCACTTGACGGCGGCAAAAGAGAAACAGAACTCTTTGACCGCATGGCACGGAAATATAACGTAGATTATGCTTTTCATAAGACAGAGCCAGGTAAATATCTCTTGTTTTTCAAGGCTAATCAAGCGGATGCTATTACTGCTTGCTTTTCCGAATACTCTAAATGTGTTATGGCACAGGGCAAGAGGCGACCTTCCATATTGCAACAATTACAGAAGTTTGCGGAGCGTATCACATCAAGAGTACAAGAACCTAAACAGCGTGACAGGGCAAAAGAGGCGGTGCATGATGAGCGGTAACATTGCGACTACTATCAAGAAATACGCCGTACCCAATATCCCCTACTTATTTATCATGTGGGCTTGCTTGAAGCTTGGCACTGCGTTTAGATTAGCAGAGGGAGCAAACATAGGTGAACAGCTTATAAATATCACTGATACTCTAGCCCCAGCATTTACAAGCTTTGCACCGGGACTTAACCCCTTTGACTGGCTTGTGGGCTTAGTTGGTGCGGTGCTAATCCGTATTTATGTACATGGGCGCACCAAAAAAGCGCGTAAATTTAAGCGCGATATGGAATACGGCTCCGCACGTTTTGGTACATCAGCCGATATAAAGCCGTTTATCAACCCTAAATTCAAGGATAATGTTATTCTAACAGGTACGGAATATCTAACCATGAACACCCGCCCTGCTAACCCAAGTAACGCACGTAATCTTAACTGCTGTATTATCGGTTCATCAGGTTCCGGCAAGACCCGGTTCTGGCTTACCCCTAATCTGCTTCAAGGGCATTCGTCTTATGTTTGTGTAGACCCGAAGGGGCAAATTTTGGGACAAGTAGGCACTTTCTTAAAGCGTCAGGGGTACAAAATCAAAATCTTTAACAGTATAGATTTTAGTCTTTCGCAGCATTACAATCCCATAATTTACCTAAAAACAGAATCGGATATTTTGAAATTTGTAAATGCTTTAATCCAAAACACTCAAGGAGAAGGCAAGGAAAGCGACCCATTTTGGACAAAAACGGAAACATTGTTATACTGTGCCTTGCTTGGCTATATCGTATTTGAGGCACCAGAAGAGGAGAAACATATATCCACCCTTGTGGATATGATTAACAGCATGGAAACAAAGGAATCTGATGAGAACTTTAAAAACCCTGTAGATTATATGTTCCTTGGTTTAGAAAAACGCAAGCCCGACCACTTCGCAGTACGGCAGTACAAGAAATTCCGTCTAGCCGCAGGCAGCAAAACGATGAAAAGTATACTTATATCCTGTGGGGCTAGGCTTGCGCCCTTTGATATCGGGCAGCTTAGAGAGATTATGAGCTATGATGAGCTTGAGCTTGACCGAATGGGGGATAGAAAAACAGCTACATTCTTTATTATTTCAGATGTTGATACGACTTATAACTTTCTTGTAGCTCTTGCTTTTTCACAGATGTTTACTCTTTTATGCGAACGAGCAGACAATAAGTATGGCGGCAGACTACCTTATCACGTAAGAGTTTTATGGGATGAGGCGGCGAATACCGGGCAGGTACCGCAGTTGGAAAAGCTTGTTGCTGTTATCCGCTCACGCGAAATTAGTTTATGCCTGTTTCTACAGGCACAGAGCCAGCTTAAAGCCATTTACAAAGACCATGCTGAGACAATTTTAGGGAACATGGACTCTGTTATATTTTTAGGCGGTCGGGAAAGTTCCACTGTCAAGGAAATTTCCGAAAACTGGTTGGGGAAAGCAACTATATCTATGCAAACAGAAAGCGTAACCAAAGGACAACAGCAGTACAGCCAAACCAAACACCCGAACCGCTAACAGGCTATGCGGCTATCTTGGTAAAACAGCAAGCCAAAAAAGACGGAACATACCCAACCACTCCACCGCCACAACCGCCACCAATAGCAGAAGTCAACATTTTAGAAATGCTTAAAACCATGTTGAGCGACCCACAAGCAAAAGCCAAAGCACAACGCATCACTTCTTTATCCGTTGTCAAATCTGCCGTTGAATTTTTGGAGCAATACAACATCACCACGCTATCAAAATTACAAAAAACCCTTGCCGCTACCGAAACCAAATTCGATACGGTAAACGAAAGAACCAAAGCAGTAGAGGAACGGCTGAAAAAACTAAACCCACTAATCAAACAAGCCGACCTTTATCTGCAACACAGAGAAATCAACAGGCAATACAAACAGCAAAAACCCAAACACAAATACCAATTTTTTGAAACCCACCGTACAGAATTAACCCTCTATCAAGCCACCGAGCGTTTTCTACAAGCCAACCTTGACGGCAAGACCCTAAACACAAAAGCATGGAATAAAGAAGCGGCAGAACTTACCGCAGAAAAAGATAAACTCTACCAAGACTACAAAGGGCTAAAAGAGGGCGTTCGCCAAATAGGGTTAGTGCGGCGAAGTGTCGAGCATATTTTGGACAACACCGAAAAAATGGAACAGCCACAGCAACAAAGACGGCACGATATGGAACGATAAGGAATGGGTTGCTGATTTTGTGAAAATAATCAGCAACCCATATGATTTATTATTATACGTTTTCAAGTGTTTCCATTACGGCTTTTGAGATATGCCAAAACATAACTGGAGCAATAGCATTTCCGATTTGTCGGTAAGCATCTGCCTCACTGCCTGCAAATTCAAATGAATCTGGAAAGGACTGTATGCGAGCGGCTTCTCTTGGCGTAAACCTTCTATACAGCTCCTTGTCAGGGTCAACAAGCAGAACAGGATCACGAGAGTTCAGGCTAACCTTTGCGAGGTGACTTGTTATTGTCAGGCAAGGCTCATCAAGATTTTGATATAATCCACGCTTCATATTACTTTTCGCGTTTTTCATACCTTGTACAGCTCGCTCAGAAAAATAGTATTTCTGTTCATCGATATCCAGTTTATGAACAGCTACTGATAATGGAACTGGTTTTTCAGTTGTTGTAGGTTCAGGAAATTCAAATTCCCTTTCTAAATCATTTCTAACGCCAATAAGAAAAACTCTTTCTCTGCGTTGTGGGACTCCATACTCAGCGGCGTTTATAAGGCGGTACGTTACTGTATACCCAGCTTCTTCAAACGCTTCTTTTACACGCTCTAATATTTTTCCTTTTTGCAATGTCATAAAGCCTTTAACATTCTCGGCTATAAATACTTTTGGCTTCTTGGCTCGAACAATCCTTACCATTTCCTTGTACAAGTTAGCACGGTCATCGGATGGGTCTTTTGTTGGATTAACAGTGCTAAATGATTGACAAGGGAAACCACCAACAAGGACATCATGTTCTGGAATTTCATCTTCATGAACATCTCTTATATCGCTAACCACTACATTTGCACACTTAAAGTTAAGCTTATGTGTATTGATTGCCTTTTGGTCGATATCCAAAGCATAAACTAACTCATATGGTAGCTTAGCATATCTCTTCCTATTGAAGATAAAGCCGCCAATCAATCCACGGTCAGCACCCCCACACCCTGAAAACAATGAAACAACTTTAAGCATTTTCGGTAGCACCCCCTTCGTGATTTATCACTTCATCCACCGCAGTATTACCAAAGTCAAGGCGATAGTTTGTTGGAACGGCTTGTATTAAATTATCTTTGCACTTTTGAGCTATGTCAGTTAGTACAAACATAATCACCGAATCACGCACAAGATAAACTCTGAAGATTGAATATGAATCCTTGTGTTGCTGTGAGGCCACCCACTCATTTCTTGTCATGCTAAGTGTATCAATCCAATTAGGATTATTTATATCGGGAGCTGTAACACGTTTTGTAGCTTTAACTTCAATATACTTGACAAAATCAGCATCGTCACCATTTTTAGCAACAACTGATTGAATGTCGTAACCAAGACCTCTTGTTTTTCCGAGATGTATAACTTTCCCTGCAAGCCTAAAGTTAAAATCTGTTACTCTACGCTTTTCATACTCGTAAACAAACCTTTCGCCCTCATCACCAATTGCAATTGTGCTTTCTCTATCTGATTCATTACTTGTCTTCTCATTTTCGATATCTACAGTGATTCCAAGCGCTTCGGCAGAAGTATCAAAATCCTTAGCCCGATCTGAAAGTTGTGAGAAATAAAAATCCCAATCAGTATAAAATGCTTTGCGACCATCGGCACTATCTAAGTCATAAGAGTATACATCAAAAGCAGGCTCTTGTTCATACATACTTGCAAATATTTGAACAGTTGCTATCTCATGTGGATTGATAGAAACTTCTCCATTTGTTACAATGACAAGGTTTGATAGTTCAAGCAGATTGATTTGTTCATTTATGTGTTGGTTTGCGTTAGAACCGCTTCCAACACTGCGTTCGACACCGTTTTTCTTATCTAAAGCAATAGTGTCGTATACTTCAAGTGGATTGGCTATCCCTTGAAGCACATCAAGAGAATTAAGTATATAATATCCGATATCCTTTTTAGTTAAGATTTCATTATTGCTTTTTGCCAGTAGCATTACTTTAAGGATAAAAGGGAATTGTCGAATATTTATTTTGCTATCAATTCGTTCTTTCACGGTATTGATTTTTTGGCTTCCATTTGGAAATTGCATTTTATAACAAATATCTTTGAAAAAAGCAGGTGTGTCACTGTCAGATAAGAACTTCAATGTTCTTTCGGACGGATAAACAATACCATCATCAGAAGTATAGTACATTCCGAATAATTGCCCAGCGATTTCAGTCCGATGATTGTTAAGTGTCTTAAGGGTGGGAGCAATAGTGAAAGCTGAGCTAAAAGTGTCGTTGAACTTTGATTTGAACTCATCAACTTTGCATGGACA
Organism: Defluviitaleaceae bacterium; assembly: GCA_009779915.1. GTDB lineage: Bacteria > Bacillota > Clostridia > Lachnospirales > UBA5962 > WRBA01. Next base: position 17,989 of record WRBA01000021.1, read on the forward strand.
TACCGTATCAATTATATTCGCATAAAGCGGAAGTAAATTATCCATTTCGCTTTGAGATTTACCTCTAATAATAGTGCAACGATATTGATTAGCAGGATTATACATGAATTTCATGCTCCTTATCGAGTAAGATTTTTATTTCTCGTGCAATGGATTCGGCTAATAACGGAGGAACAGCATTACCAACTTGTTTCAGTTGGCTTGTCTTTATACCAACAAATTCAAACATATCAGGGAAAGACTGTATTCTTGCCGATTCTCTAACTGTTGGAACACGATTAGCCCTATAGTGGAAATGGTGATTATGCCCTGTATCTATGGTAAAGCATGGTCTTGAACTATCCATCCGTGTCCATGCAATATTTACTTTTCTTGTACTCCATAATTCTTCTGGAAGAGATTTATAGTTACCTCCATCAGGAACCATCGCTATTATCTCTTTTGTTCTTTCTTTATGGAGTGTTATGGAGTGGTTAAGTATTGAAGCACTTCCTGAACGCATCTTCTCTTGGTATTCTGTGTTCGCAGGTAACTGATAATCGATATTTTCACCAAGTACAGCATCATCAGGTACAAAATCTAAATCAGATATTGCATCCTCACAATTTAATAAAGGTTTATCTGCTTCATTTCCATTTTCTTTTTTAGGAAAAACAAACTCGCTAGTGTGTCTAACCTTTTTTGTGTTTATTCCTACCAAAAAAACTCTTCGTCGCTGTTGAGGGACGCCATAATTGTCTGCCGACAAAATTTCATAGCTAACCTTATAGCCTAAAGCTGTGAAATCAGCAACTACATTTTCGATGGCTTTCCCATTAAATAGCCGAACTAGCCCCGGCACATTTTCCAACACAAAAATTTTGGGTTTTATATCGCTGACAATCCTCACAAATGATTTATACAGCTCATTTCTTGGGTCATCCTCGTTTCTCTTGCCTGAAATTGAGAAACCTTGACACGGAGGACCGCCAATAATAACGTCAATATCATCTTTAGCCAAGTCAAGCAAATCAGTAATATCCTTGCCGTCAACCCCTATGATGTCCCTATTCAAGATAGTTGAATTAGGCAAATTATGCTTAAAAGTAGTTGTCGCATCCGCCCAAGAGTCAATACCTAATTTTACGTTAAATCCAGCCTGAAGAAATCCGAGAGAAAAGCCTCCACAGCCACAGAATAAATCAATTACGTTATACTGTTTCGACACTAACTAGCACCCCCGGCTTTAACTTCTGTAATTTCAACAATGTCACCAACATCACAATGGAAAACTTGGCAAATACGCATAAGTGTATCCATCGAAACAGAGTCGTTTTTGCTTAACTTGGCTATTACATTTGAACTCAATCCCGCCTTTTGACGAAGCTGAGTTTTGTTCATATTCTGGTCAATCATCAGTTTCCAAAGCTTATTATAACTAATTGCCAAGCGGCACGCCTCCCTACCAGTCACTTTATCTATGTATCTATACACCATAGTAACCTAGCTACACTCATTTGTCAATAAAATGTCCTCTAATGGTGATGTATTGTTCTTGTTTGTGCGTTTAATCTTTTCGGATAGGGAGGGGCAATATTTCTCATGTAACAAACATATCGTGATAAGTATTTTCAACAGCTTTGCTTAAATAAATATTTCCGATTCAAAAACAGTCCTTGACAACACAACCCCAATGGTATGTACTTAGGAGTGCCTGGGAGCGGTAAATCTTTTGCCGCAAAGCGTGAACTGCTTAACGTGTTCCTTGCCACTACGGATAAAATAATCGTAGTAGACCCTATGGGGGAATATTCGCCACTTATAGAGCGGATGGGCGGTCAAGTAGTGGAGATTGCCCCTAACAGCCTTCATCATATAAACCCTTTAGACATAATAAAGACCGTGACTCCTAATGATGAAAACCCAATGGCGTTAAAGAGTGATTTTATTTTATCATTTTGCGAATTAATTGTTGCAGGAAAAGATGGGCTGCAACCTATTGAGCGTACCATTATTGATAGATGTGTACGCTTGCTTTATAGGGATTACCTCTATTCCGACAAAAACAATATCCCTATGCCAACCTTGCAAGACTTGTACAACATACTTTGTGAACAGGAGGAGCCGGAGGCTAAAAGACTAGCTGTGGCGTTGGAGATATACGTTAGCGGTTCTCTCAATGCCTTTAGTTATGAAACGAATGTAAACCTTGATAGTCGTGTCATTTGCCTAGACTTAAAGCAGTTAGGCGCTGGGCTTAAAACAATTGCCATGCTCATTATGCAAGACCTTGTTTGGAGTCAGGTATCAAGAAATTTCGCCGAGGGTATTGCTACTTGGTGCTTCTTTGATGAATTTCATATGCTCTTAAAGGACGAGCTAACCGCAAGCTATTGTGTAACTATCTGGAAGATGTTACGTAAAAAGGGTTGTGTTCCCAGCGCACTTACACAGAATGTGAAAGACCTTTTGGCGAGTAGAGAAATAGAAAATATTCTTGAAAATAGCGACTTTTTGGTACTTTTATCACAGGCACAGGGAGACAGGCAGATACTAGCTAAGCAGTTAGGTATATCTGAACATCAACTTTCATATGTAACTCATTCAAACAGTGGTGAGGGATTATTATTCTTTGGTAATACAACCATTCCATTTGTAGACCGCTTTCCTCAAGGTGAAATTTATAGCTTACTTACAACCCGACCCGAAGATTTGGCGAGGGCGGGGGGTGTCCAAAAGATATAGCTACGATTTTGTTCGATATTTTATCCCACTAGGCTTGGTTAAATAAACCAAGCCTTTTTTATTTGGAAAGGAGAAATGCCATGAGTTCCGGCTTTAAGGAATACAAGAGTATATGTAGAACAGTGGGCGGTAATGAAGGTGCAAAGTGCAAATACAATACTCGACTAGATGTTTATGGTTGCGGCTGTAGTCATGATTGCAAATATTGTTACGCCAAATCATTGTTATCTTTTCGAGGTCTTTGGGATGCAGACGCACCAAGGGTTGCAAACTTGAAAAAAGTTGAGACGGCGATTGCTAAGCTTAAAAAGCACACTATTGTTAGATTAGGCGGCATGACAGATTGTTTTCAGCCTCTGGAAGAAAAGAAACGCATAACGCTTGAAACAATTAAATTGCTTAATGCGTATGATATTGGCTATTTGATTGTGACAAAATCTCACTTGGTAGCAAATGACGAGTATTTAGCGGTTTTTAATAAACGTCTTGCACATATACAAATATCGGTGACATGCTTAGACGATGTAATAGCCGGCGACTATGAACGTGCCAGCCCTCCAAGCAAAAGGCTTAAAGCAATTTATGATTTACATCGTGCAGGGCTAGACGTTGCACTTAGGTTAAGCCCTCTAATGGAAGAATATATTGACTTTGATATGCTTAACTCATTGTCTATCTCAAAGTGTCTGGTCGAATTTTTGCGTGTCAATTCCACGATTAAAAAATGGTTTCCAGCTGTTGATTACACCAAGTACACCGTTAAGCATAGCAATTATTACCATTTGCCGCTTGCTGAAAAAATACGCATTCTGCAAAAAATCAAATTTGGCAATATATCTATTTGCGAAGATGTCACCGAACATTATGATTACTGGAAAAAGCATTATAACCCGAATAGTGATGATTGTTGTAATTTAGGATTCATGGCGTGATATGTTTAATCATTGTATTTTTGCAGAAAGGAGTATAGATAACCATTGACAATACACATAAAATGAATGAGCATAAACGTGCTAATCGATTGCGGTTTGAATGTGAATCACAGGGCAATTCAGCGGTTGAAGTAGCTTCGGGACAAAAAGTCCCGAAATTAAAGCAAAAAAGAGATTTCCAACAAGGCGATAAAAACAGTGTACTATCTGAAACTATGCACTATGGCAGCGATACATCACCTTTGTCGCATAGTGATAAAAACCCCGCTTTTCGCCAAAATGATGAAGTCCCAACTTTCAAACAAGACGATAGCACATCACACGGCGGTGATGGTTTTACTTCAGGCAATAGCATTAACAAGGGCAGCGTTTCGGGGGGTGGAGGCATACCATCTCAAAAGGGCAAGGCAAAAACAGCCGCAAAAACTAAACCTACCAACAACCTCAAAGCTAAGAATAAAGCGGCACGGTCAACAAAATCAACTCAAATGCTACAACCCGCACAAGACAATATCCATGTGCAAAAAGCCCAACAAAAGGTTGATAAAATCGAAGGCAAGTTAGACAAAGCCCGTGAAGTTTTGGCAAAGCAGAAACCATATAAGCCCCCAAGCCTTATCAAGCAGGCAGGCACTTTCATAGCGTGGCGGTATACCCACAGAAAAATCCACCAAAAAATATATGAGGTGGAGCGTGAAAATGCTGGCACGGAATCCGCACATAAAATTGAACTTGCCGCCGAGGGTGCTTCTCATACTGCTACAAGAATTGTAAGACAGCGAATACGCACCCGACCTGTAAGGCGTATACGCAACTTATCTAAACGAAGCACAAGGGCAAAAGCTAACCATGCTTACCAAAAACTTCTACAGGATAATCCAGAGTTACACAAAAAGACCCTTGCACGATTTTATCACAAACAACGCTTAAAATTACGTTATGCTCAACAGGCAAGGAAAGCACAGCAGACGGCACATGGAGCAAAGCACGGCAGCAGTATTATTACAAGGGCTACAACTGCAATAAAAAATGCCGCCGTTGCACTTGTTAAGAAAAATCCTAAAGTGTGGCTGATTATCGCATTGTTCGGATTATTGCTTATGCTTTTGCAATCGTGTATGGCTATGTTTACAGCCATAGGTGGCAGCATGGGCGGTGTTGTTGGAGCGACTTCATATCTTGCGGAGGATTCAGATATAGACGATGCAACAGTTTTATATACACGTTTGGAAGCGGAATTGGAATATATGATTATCAATGCCGAGCGTGATAATCCCAATTTTGACGAGTATAGATTCAGCATTGGCGATATATCGCATAATCCCCTTGAACTAATTGCATTTCTAACGGCAGTATATAACGATTTTATTATTGCCGAAGTGCAAGCCACCCTGCAAGAGATTTTTGACGAGCAATATCAACTTGAATTTACCCCCGAAGTGGCAATACGCACACGCACGGAAGAACACACAGGCAGTTGGACGGATGAGGACGGCAATACACATACCTATACCTACACAGTTATTGTGGAGTATGAATGGCATATCCTCAATATCACTCTAACTTCTCAATCATTCAGAGATGTTATTTTATCACGTATGAACGAGGAGCAGACCGAGCGTTTTCACTTGCTTATGCTAACTCACGGCAACCGACAGTATTTACAAAGTCCCTTTGATTTTAACTGGCTGCCGTTTGTTACGAGCTTATATGGCTACCGCATACACCCTATAAGCGGTAATATAGAGCGGCATTGGGGGCTGGATATAGGCTTGGCAGAGGGTACGCCTATACTATCCGGGCAGGACGGCACGGTAATATTTGCAGCGGATGCTGGCGGTTATGGGCTTTTGGTTGTTATAGACAACGGCGAGGGGCTTGTTTCACGTTATGCCCATTGTTCGGCTTTATATGTGTCCGTTGGTGATGAAGTTGTTGCAGGGGATATTATTGCAAGAGTAGGCAGCACCGGGCAAAGTACAGGGGCACATCTGCATTTAGAGGTTATTAAGAATGGTCGGCACTTAAACCCCTTAATATTTACAGTTACTAATCATCATTTGGATTTACCTGCGCCTGCAAGCACTGATGATTTTATCACTATTACAATACCACTTACTGCTAATCACTATATAGAAATGCCTATAATTACCAACCACAATCTGCCTGTAACAATATTTACAGCATTTGAAAGTACCCCAATTGCGCCCATGAGTATGGAGCTTTTTGATTTGCTCATAACCGAGGCAGAGAGCCATTTAGGTACACCCTATGTATTTGGCGCAAATGGACCGCACGCTTTTGATTGCTCATCTTTTGTATGTTGGGTGTTCACTCATAGCGGAGTATATCATTTGCCCCGGACTACAGCGCAGGGGATATTTAACCAATCTACTCCTATACCAAGGGAAGAAGCACAGTCAGGGGATTTAATCTTCTTCACAGGCACTTTTTCTACAACCCGAACCGTCACCCATGTAGGTATCTACACAGGTGGCGGTTTTATGATTCATGCAGGCAGCCCGGTTGGGTATGCCTATATCCATACAACCTTTTGGGCAAGGCACTTTTACAGCTTCGGGCGTTTAAATTGGCAACAAAAGTGAAGGAGGATTTTTCTATGAACGCTAAAATACAGCGTGTATGCAATGAAATTGAGAAAACTAAAATCAAGATAAGTGAACAACAGACACGGCTTAGAGATTTAGAGAAACAAAAGACCGAGCTTGAGAACTTGGAAATTGTCAGCGTGGTGCGTGGGATGAATATTTCTATTGCCGAGCTTGCGGAAGTGCTGAAAATGGCAAGCTCATCTTCGGGACTTTTCGGCTCGAAGGCTGGAGTAAAGCCTACAGCAGTTGCCCCTACAACAGAAAATGATGACGAGGAGGTATAATAATGAAGATACGTATTTTAGCGGCGGTATTAACTGCCGTTTTTTTATTTAGTACAATTGGCACGGTAACAGTTTATGCCAAAGGTGACACGGCAGATAATGGATATTATTACGCTGATATTGCTCTTGACACTGCACTGCCTATTATCCCGATTACAGAAGGAAGCCCATCAACACAGACCCTTACCCCACTGGGGACAGGTACAGTCATTGATAATGTTACCAATGAGAACAATATAGAGTTTTTTACCATCACAAGCACGGCAGGGAATATTTTCTTCCTTATTATAGACAGGCAGCGTGAAGCTGAAAATGTATTAATGCCGTGACAGAAAGGGACTTACTATCCCTTGCGGAGGAATCCGGGGAGGATTGGGTTAGCGCAAGCACTCCGCCACCTGTTATACCTGAAACTCCACCTACACCAATAGTAGAAGTTGAGTCAGAGCCTATCTCTCAACCAGAACCAGAGCAAGGCGGCGGTATGGGTATGGTTGTTATCCTAATTATCCTTGCATTAGGCGGCGCAGTGGGGTATTATTTCAAGATTTACATACCTAAACAGCAACAGCCTGACATAGAGGATGATTTCGACTATGAGAATGATTATTCTGATGAAGATATGGGGGATGATGCTCCACTGTGGGATGTAGAAGATGAGGGTAATAAGGATGATGTGGAATGATAACTACCAACCCTCGCGAACTAACCCGCTTTGAACGTATTGCCATTAAAAAACTCGTAACTGAAATGTGCGCCAACTTTGACCGTGAGTATGGTTGCTTACCCTTAGACTGTGATTGTTATATGCTTAATAAGTGGTGGAGCGGTAATTATTGTAAGTATTTTCAAAGGTCAGTACTACCAATAGACCCCATCTTAGAGGCTTCTTTATTTGGAAATAAGACACCCATACAAGATACTTGTAGCATCTGCAACAAACCATTTATCCCTGATGGTAGGCAATTTTATTGCTCCACAGCTTGCAAAGTCGAGGGCAACCGCCACAGGAGCCGGGAACGGATGCGGAAAAAACGACTTAAAACTTAGGTTCAGTGTTACGATTTGGCACGTTGAAAAGCCTTTATTTTCAAGGTTTTACGCGTGCCTTTTTAAGGGGTTCGGGGTTTTATATTACCGCGCCCCCCAAATCGTAACATTTTTACATAGGCTATATCTTCGGGACATTTTGGCTCGGAGTGTGAGGAGGCGACAGTAATTAAAGTAAAGTCTGACAAACGCAGGCGCAAAATTTTAATACAAGCATGGGTAGATGAAGCCGAGTATGAAATAATCAGGCAACGCATGGAAGAAGTAGGCACGGTCAATCTAAGTGCATTTATCCGCAAGCAAGCCTTAAATGGTTTTATGCTTCATGTAGATTTATCCCCTATAAATGAGCTTGTTTATTTACAGAGGAAATGCTCTAACAATATGAATCAGATTGCCAGAAATGTTAATACATACGGCGGTATATATCCACAAGAGATTAAAACTTTGCAAAAAGATTATGAAGCACTTTGGGAGCCGCTGTCTGATTTACTGAAACAACTTGCGGAGATTACGGCACTATAAAGGGAGCGGTTCGCCGCTCCTAGTTTTTTTATGCCTTTCCCTCATCATTTTCACTTTGCTCTATATCCTCTATAACATTAGTAAGTAATTTGCTAAAATCGGCAGCGTTTTTGGAAGTGATGACAGGCTTGCCTGTGTCGGCCTCGATTGTTTTTCGAGCATCTCCAGCCACTTTTCCGCCCCTCTGTGCAACATTTTTATTTTCTGAAAATCCTTGTGCATCATGGACTTTTGCCAATTCCGTTGTAGTTGCCTCTGCAAGCATATTTAGTACCAATTCAAGGGTGGACATATTATCGCGCAAGTTTTCTTTTTTTAAGCCTTTATGACTTTTATACTGGCGCGTTGTCATGCCAGACCATGCTTTTGTAATCTCATTGGTTAAAATGGCGTATTCCTTGCCTTGCTCTACGCCGCGGTCTTGCCACTCGTCCGTTAATTCTTTGCGGACTTGGATAGCTTGCAAGCGTTGATTAATCCATTCGCGAGTATATCCCTTTTTTAGATAGGTTTCAAGGGCGCGGTCAATGGTTAGTTCCGGGTCTATAGTTTCGTCTATACGCTCCTTGCCAACCATAGCAAGCCACATTTTGAAAGGCTCTGCTTTTGGTGATGGGATAGATTGAATTATGCGTAATAGCTGTTCGGTACTGGCAACATCTGTGTTGTATTTTTTGCCGTCTGATGATTGTATTTTCAGTTGTACGATATTTTCGTACAACTGACTGCCCTCTGATTTTAGCTTGCGTTTTAGGTCGCTCCAATAACGCCGTGGGTTGTCTGTACCAACAAGTACTTCAACAACATCAACAACAGAGATAAGCCACTCCTCGCTTTTTTCATCCCATTCCATACGGATACGTTTATCTTCAAACAGTTGTATTTCATTTTTATCGTACACTTGGCTGTCCCCCAAAGCGAAAATATAGTCACCCTCTAAATATACAATAAATACAGTAGCAATCCAACCACAAATTTACCCTTGTTTATATACGCTTTTATTTCAAATCGACTTTATCAAATCATTCAAAGCATCTAATTTTGACACAATCCACGCTACAAAAGTTGGCAAGCCATAAGGACTGAGCAAGAAAGCAAATATTATACCTGCAATACCTGATGTCAGCGCAAATGATTCTCCAGGTTCGCCAAAGGGCCAGCCAAAAAAATATTGCAAAAAAGCAGCCAAAGCCCCAAGAAACAAAATACTCGATATGATATTTAGAATTATTGCACATTTCACAATCAGAAATTCACTTAAAGCAACGACAATAGTTAATACAAGTGATATAGGAAATAGCAGTATTTTAAGAACTATCCTCATATCCAACTCCCTAAATTAGACTGTTTACTTAATTAATTGTATCAAACAATTAGGCAATATTCAACATAAAGACTTAATTTTCGCAATCATAACAAGGAGGGCGCATATGGCAACAAGCCGAATTATTAAGCGGCATATAAGCAAAGGGCAAACTGTGTTTCAGGCACTATCCTATAGTTTTGGCTATGGACAAAACCTTGATAAAACCCGCAACGGTGAATTAATATCAGCCTATATGTGCGACCCTAAAACTGCCGTGGCGGAGTTTGTACTAAGTAAGGCAAAATACAAAGCTATCACAGGGCGGGAGCAGAAAAAGGAAAATGATGTTTTATGCTATCAGATACGCCAGTCATTTAGAGTTGGAGAGCTAGACCATGACACAGCTTTAAAAGTAGGACATGATTTTGCTATGCGTTGGACAAAAGGCAACCACGCTTTTTTTGTGGTATCTCATATAGACCGCCCTCATCCCCATATTCATATATATTACAATTCTACTGCTTTAGACTGCACTCGTAAATTCCGTGACTTTAAGGGTTCAGCGTGGGCGGTACGGAGATTATCTGACCGTATTTGTTATGAGAATGGTTTGTCTGTTATTGAAAATCCCAAGCTTAAAAGCAAGGGGCAGTTTAAGCATTATGGGCAGTGGCAAGGGGATAATAAGCCGCCTACATACCAAGAGAAGCTAAAGGCACAAATTGATATTTGCCTATCTGAAAAGCCTTCGGATATGAGAGCATTTTTACAGTCTATGAAAGTTGCAGGATATGAGGTGAAGCATGGGCGCGGTGGAGCCATCAGCTTCCGAACAGAAGGGCAGGCACGTTATACACGGCTTAGAACGTCAACGCTTGGAGAGGGTTACAGCCCGGAGGGCATACAGGCAGTCATTGAAGGTCGTGCTGCCTTGCAAAAGAATAAAACTAAAGCCACGCAGACAACCATATCAACTACCAATAAAGTCAACTTAATTGTAGACATACAAGCCAAAATGAGAGCCGGGAAAGGTGTCGGTTATGAGAAGTGGGCTAAGATTCATAACTTAAAGGCAATGGCAGCATCACTACAATTTTTACAGGAACATGGACTTATGGAATATGAGCAGTTGGAGCAAAAAGCAGCGGAGGTTACAGAGCGTTTCCATATCCTGTCCGACAAGATAAAATCCATCGAGGCTGATATAAATACTAACAAAGAATTAAAGGCGGCTATAGTTGATTACGCTAAGACCAGACCTATCTTCGAGGGTTACAAAGCGGCTAAATACAGCAATATATATCTTGCAGAACATGAGGCTGATATACTAACCTACAGAGCGGCGCAGGCAACTTTCAAGAGCATACTTGCCGGGGCGAAGCTTCCTAAAATGGATACTCTTAAAGGTGAGTACCGTAAACTGTCAGCAGATAAAAGTGCCGCTTACAAAGAGTATCGGGTGGCTCGTAAATCCATGCAAGATATTGTCGCTACAAAGTCTAATATAGACCATCTATTAGGGTTTACCGACCCACAGAAAAACAAGGATATGGAGCGGTAGCGAACGTGACGCAACAACAAGACGCGAAGCGTCAAGGTCGGGACATTTTGGCTCGACCTTGCGGGTTTGGGGCGCGCCCCAACAAGCTCAGTTTTCACAGATTTTCGCCAAGCGAAAATTTGTGAAAACACGCGACCGTAATACGGTTGCACTGCTTGCCGTTTTGTGAATCGGTTTAAATAAGGCTTTTGGCTTGAATATATTTTTCGTAAAATAGAGTTCTATGGATAGATGCAGGGAGTATTTTTATCATAAAGTACAAAAAGCATTTTTCAAGCATATCATAAATAACATCTTTTAAGGAAATAGCTTTATTTTAACATAAAGTTTTAAAAACATACTCTAAACTATTATTATAAACCATGTTAAATTATTGACACATTTTAACACAATTGTTATAATAAACGACAAATATACATCATATAATACTGCTTTTTTATTGCATTAAGGGCTTATTGCACAGAACAATTATAATATGATAAATTACAACAAATCAAACTCTAAGGAAGGCAAAACTTAATCCACAAAGGAGATGAAGTTATGTTTAAGAAAACAGTAAGCTTAATGTTGATATTTGTATTAATCTTCATATCTGTACCAAATGTTGTATTAGATAGTAGTTCAAGGGATGAACACTTAATATTGCTGGAACAGCTTTTAGCGAAAATCCAGAAGGAAACATTTGAGTCTATAATAAATTAACACGAGAATCTATTTTGTGAATATTCATGATGACTGTTCATAGAATAGATTTTCTTGTTTTAAACAAGGCATACTGTAAGTTAAGGAGGTATAGATATCCGATATGAAGTTTAATTTCAAAGAAATGAATAAAAGTAGAAAAATTATAGCTGTTGTAGTAGCTGTCGTAGTAATAGTGCTGTTTGCTGCATTTTTACTAATAGGTGGCAGACCACGGATAGGGCAGGCTATGCCCTTATACCGCTCAGCATATGACAGTTTGGGTATTTTTTACCTAAACCAAAACAGCATAACGGTGTACATACGTGAAAACGGCGAATGGGAGCCGTTTTTGGCATTGGAGTCAAGCTACCCTGGTGAGGGCAATGGGGGGGTATTGTTGCTGCGGAGATACTTAATACAGGAAAGGAGACCGTGGTCAACAATAGGCAATAGGGAACTAAGTCCAGACCCAGGAGTCTACTACCCATTAAGTGAAATAGATAATTGGCTTGAGACCGAATACTTTCATATGTTTTCACCGAGTATACAAGATAGGATATTAACCACCAATATAGAGGTATGGGATGGATTTAATCATGCCCCTGAAGGCACTTCAGCTATTCGTACAGTAACTGAATCAATGCCACGCAAGGTTTTTTTGCTTTCAGAAAATGAAGTAGGACAAATGAGAGGCGGTGCTACACGAGCTGCAGAAGGCGAGCCAATAGCCTACTTTCATCCTGGCTCAAGATATGGGCTTAGGTCAATGCAGCAAAGCTTAAGTAACTCACGCCGTGCAGCAACTCCACGTGACGAATATACTGGTGACAGAACTGTCCGCTTAGGGGGAGGGGGAGGATTTCACGGATACTCATGGTGGACACGGACTGTACGTTGGTCTGGAATAAATGGTACTATATTTGCTACCATGCATAATGGTGGTACGCATCATGTAATAAACCGCGACTCTACCTTCGTTCGACCTGCATTTACAATGTCAAGGGACACGGTAATAGAGTTGTATAGGGTAGATGGGAGGATGGTATATGTTATCCATGATTAAGTAAGAAAAAATATTACTAAGGAAAATTAAAAATCAATCTACAAAGGAGAGGAAGATATGTTAAAGAAAACAGTAAGTTTAATATTGGCATTTATTTTAATTTTTACATCTGTGCCAAATGTTGTCTTAGCCAGCAACTCAAATGATGGGCACTTAATATTGCTAGAACAGCTTTTGGAGGAAATTCGGCAGGAAGCTCTTTTTTCAGAGCAAGAGATAGCGCAAGCAGATACATATGTTTTTGGCGAAGAAGTAGCACAAGCACTTGAAGAGGCTGAAAGGCTTATGGCAGAGATTGAAGCTATTACTGTCGCAGTGAACGCTGCTGCCTTTGGTAGCGATTTTGTGCCTATGGCTCCTTTTTCGTTCATGCCTCTTTCTGCTCCTTGGGAAGGTGAAGGGACACGAGAAGAACCATTTTTAATACAAACAATGAATGACCTTGTGTTGCTCTCTGAAAACCACATGGATTTTAACAATAATAATTATTTTAGGTTAGTGAACTCGATAACTTTCAATACTTCTACAACATGGCAGCCCATAGGGGATAGTGTTAATCCTTTTATGGGCAATTTTGACGGCGGCAATAACACTATATCAGGGCTTCGTAATACTGGTGCCGCTGACTATTTCGGACTTTTCGGTCGCACTCACGGCGCACGGATAAGCAATTTAACCCTTGCAAACGTTGATATAGCAGTAAGAGAACATTCTGGCGCGCTTGTTGGCTTTGCTGAGGAAACTACAATTAACAATGTAGCCGTAAGAGGCAGTTTGTCTGTTCAAGGATTAAGAAACGGCGGCGTTGTTGGTGTTTTAACAAACAATTCTACAGTAAACAACTCAAGGTTTACAGGTACGATTAACAGCACAAGCACCCCAGGTACAGGAGTTATTGGAGGTATTGCAGGTACGGTAACTAATAATTCTGTTATTAACAATGCAACAGTCGTATCGTTAGGGATAGAAATCACAGGCTCCACTATAGGCGGCATTGCGGGAAGCATTCTTACAAACAGCAGTGTAACAAATTCCGACTTTGAAGGCTTAGTAACTGGAACCAGCATGACAGGAGGCATTATCGGTGCCAGTTCCGATGCAATGTCTATAAGAGGCAACCGTGTATGGGGTACCGTTACAGGCAGCTCCTCTGTCGGCGGTGTTATAGGCTTTGCTGGAGTAACCCCCGCTGGTATTGGTACTGGGCGGGAGTTAAGGAGCAATTTAAACCGTGCCACAGTAAGCGGAACAACCCAAGTAGGTGGTATAATCGGCATGAAGGGTCGCACTGGCACCGGAAATAACGGTATTTGGGTAATGGAAAACGCTAATCACGGTAATATTTCAGCAAACCAAATAGTCGGCGGACTTATAGGGCAATCAACAGGACCAGTAACTATAGCCAATTCGTATAATACAGGGGATGTAGCGGCAACCGTCACTAATATTGCAGGTGGTATAGTGGGACAGATAAGCGTTCTTTGGCCTACGGATGCCCACATAATCCGTACATACAATGCAGGAGTTATTACAACCGTAACAGGCTTCCCCGGTGCTATTGCAGGGATAAATAATGGAACAATAACCAATACTTGGATGCTTGTGCGTAATGTTGCGGATCGTGCTATAGGGACTATGCCGGGTATATTTATTGGCACACTAAGACTTAATTGGGAGCAAATGATAACGTTAAACAATAATATTGCGCCTCCATTTGACTTTGATACTTTTGAAAACAATATAGGGATTTTTAATAATGGTTTCCCGATTTTAATGAGCATAGATTACACACCACGCAGAGACGATGATATTGACCCGACAGGGCGCAGGATTACGGGATATTTTTATTTCCCTACTGGCAATGCGAGTATAGTAGGACGTGATTTTTCCGCAAGATTCTTCTGGGATGAGGATTATTTTGCACAACCTGCATCAGAATTTAATTATAGCCTTGCCACTATGTCTCTTTCATTTGCTATGTCGGCTTTTGGAAGCAATATTGGTGGTATGTCAGCATATGAGAATAAAGCAAGGAATGCTATTAGCCTTTTAAGCCGACTTGGTTTTGAGGACATAGATACAAACGAATATTTTAGACAAAAGCCTGGGATGGACACTGTAGGCGTGATAGCAGGGCATAGAGAGATTTATGTAAACGGCAATACGTACACCCTTATCGCCGTATCCACAAGAGGGCAAGGTTATGAAGCGGAATGGGCAGGCAATCTTACAATCGGTGCATCCGGCTATCATGAAGGTTTTTACAGGGCAGCTACTGAGGTGTATCGTTTTCTTATCGAGGATTATATAGACGTATACGGCAGTAATTTTCAAAATGATGTTAAGCTATGGATAGTAGGCTTTAGCCGCGGCGCAGCACCAGCGAACCTTGTAGCATCATGGATAACCCGTGATGAAGGTATTACAGGGATAGATATTGAGCCAGATAATATATTTGCCTATACTTTTGCTACGCCAAGACCGACGCCCCTCCCTCGGGAATACAGAAATATACACAATACTATAAACCTTGCTGATATTGTAACTCATGTTGCACCAGAGAGATGGGGCTTTCAAAGACATGGCTACGAAAATAGAGAATTGCCTGAAAGATATCATCTTTACGACCCTGCCGCATATGAATCTATGCTAAATTTCTTTGTAGGCTTGGATACACCTGCTACAGCATCATCTATAACATATGTACGTGGTCAGAGACGGCATATTGTTGAGGCCTTTGTGGCAAGAGAATTTCTTACAGTGCCAGTTTTAGGACAAACTCCAGTTCCAATAAGAGATAGAGAGACACTAATGTCAACCTTTATAGAAGGTATGTCGTATTCAGTATTTGGCGGTTTAGGGTACAGGTCAATTTATACAGAATATGAGCAATTAATCAGAGCAATTATAGCAGGGAGGCAAAGCGAGTCTCCGATTGCAGAAAGACGCCCATGGACAAGCGCAATTGATAGTTTTACTGGGTATATTTTTGAGGACTATCACTGGATTTCTCTGCTGGCACTTGAAGCGAACCCTCTTAATCAATTCAACTTATCAGAGCATTTAGCGGATGTCTTCTCCGCAAGCATAGCACATGAAGGTATTGATATTTATGAATATGTAGATATGTTACCCGAAGCTATACATTATGTATTAAGTAGCCTTTTAAGTGCATTATGGGCAATGGGATCTGATGATATTGCCACTCTTTGGCATAATTTTGACATTTTAGCCCCTGCCCACTATGCGGAGCTATATCTCGCATGGATGATGAGCCAGGACGAAAACTTTGGCGGCACTCCTTTTGACTTTATTGCCGCCATACGTATAGTTCGCGTAAACAGCGATGTTGATGTCCGTGTTTACAGTACTGCAAACGGTAAGCTTATGGCTGAAATAATCAACGGTGAGTCGCAAAATGTGAGCCATCTTATAGCCTCTGTTAACGCCGCTGGGGAAAAAATACTCTATCTCCCTGCTGACGGCAGTTTTGATATGGTGCTTACCGCAACAGGTGACGGCACAATAAGCGTATCAATAGGGGAACACAGCCATGCCATAGGCAGACTTGCAAGGGTAACAAGCTGGTTTGATGTTCCTGTAGAAACAGGAGATGTGCTTAACGTGGCACTTCCTCGCTTCTCAGCGGAAGATGCGGCTAATATAACAAGCGGCTCTGACGTTTCATATGTTTTGAGAGACGGCGTGGTTATCGTGCCTCCTGACAGAGAAGTATCAGGTGAAGAAGCGGTTCAAGAAGCTAGACATACGGTAAATATCGAAAGTGCAAACCCTGAATTAGGCATGGTTATGGGGGGTGGCTCTTATGTTGAAGGGTTCCTATCCCAAGTCATGGCGATACCTTTTGAAGGTAATGAGTTTGTAGGCTGGTATATAAATGATGAGCTTGTTTCGCAAGAAAATGTATATCGTTTTAGAGTTTTAGGCGATACGAAGCTGATTGCTAGGTTTGCACCTGCCCCTGATGATGGGTTACGTATCTACGTCTCCAACCACGTAGAACTTATGGCCGCGGTTGCATCCGCTCCAATCAACGGAGAACTGCTAAGCATAGTAGCTACACAAAGCTTTGATGCTCAGCCCGGCAACCAAATAATCATACCAACAGGCGCAAATACAGTGCTTGCAAGCCAACCAGGCAGTGTCTTTACATACACACAAACCAACCTAAACCGTAGGCACTTCATGGTCAACGGAACATTAACCCTTGAAAATATCATTTTATGTGGTGATGAAGGCTTAGCCCACAACCGAGGCGGTGCTGAA
>WRBA01000022.1 GCA_009779915.1 Defluviitaleaceae bacterium
ATATTGCTTATCCCCATAACGACCTTAAGAGTAGGATAACATTCCCCTTCCTCGATAAGAGTGAGAAAATTTGGGGTTATTTCCAAAAGCTCCGCAAGCCTATCCACTGATAAGCCTGCGGATTTGCGTAATTTTTGTATGCGCTGACCTATTTCTTTACCTGTTTCATCTATCATATTAACACACCACCAATGAGCCGCTATTAGGCTGGTCGTTCGCTACCAACACGCTTCGCGCATTAGCCTGCTCGCCCAAGCATCCCGGGCGGGCGGCGCGTATGCGCCGACGACCGCTTTAGCGGTTACTCTTCCTTCCATAATAATCCTTAAGGTAAAGCCCTGCCGGGGCCCACCTGTTGCCATGTTAAAATGATCCCGGCAGGGGAAAAACCCAAGGAAAACGAAAAAAGTGCCACGTATGCTAACTAAACGCACACAGGCACCTAATAAAATACGACGGTAAAACTTGATAATCGGAGGTTGATTATTTGGGGAAAATGTCGTATAATTATGGAGGTGTGGTAAGGGGTTTTTTAATTGCCCTTTGTGTACGTGAGGTCGTTTCACGTTACAAGGCGTGAGGAAAGGTGAGAGCTTCCAATCGCCTGCCGCCCACCTGGTAAGTGTTGCAAGTAAATACCAAGAGATTACGACGGATACACTATATTTATCGCTTCCTTTGACAATATTATACAATATGCTTTATAGATTTACAAGAGTTTTTTTTAATTAATATAAATTATAGATTGCGAGTAGTCTAACGCACAAAGCGCGTTAGCGACGGGTTAATCTTTTTTTTTATGAAACATACAGAAAGTGACCAATACATTATGACCAGCCTCCTAATCGCAAATATAATAGTCTCCATAAACAACTCTAATGTGGATAAGCCTTTTAGCTATATTGTTCCGGCAGAGTTTAGTGAGCGCGCCCTTCCCGGTATGCGGGTTATTGTGCCTTTTGGGCGGAGCGATAAACCTGTGGAGGGCTTTATTGTCGATATTGTCGATGGGGAGAATCTTGATATTGACAAGTTAAAAACCATAATACGCTTCCCGGACAAAAAGCCTCTTTGCAGCGAGGATTTAATGCTTTTAGCTAAATGGATGCAAGATAAATATTACGCCACTTTAACTGAGTGTATTAAATGTATACTGCCCACAGGGATTTCAATAAAAACTGAGACGGTATACTTCCTAAACCCTGTTATTGAGGTCGGGTTAAGCGAAATTGAGGAAAAAATAGCAGATTACGCAATAAGAAACGCCCCTGTAAGTAAAGAGGGGTTTTTAGCTGTATCCGGTGTTTCGTCGAAAAACATCGATTCTCTCATTAGAAAAAGGATTTTAATAAAAGAGAATTTAACCCACAGTAAAGATTATATAATATATGAGCGTCATGTGGCTTTAGAGGAGAGGTTAGAAAATGTCAAGCTCCCTTCTGGCAAGACCAAACAAGGGCAGGTTGTTAAATATCTCCAAATACATGGGCGTACTCCCGTAAAAAAGCTTAAAGAGGACTTGCAAATCACGGACTCCCCTATTAATTCGCTGGTACAAAAAGCCATCGCCGCTTATGAAAATGTGGAAATACGGCGGGAATCGGCTTTGGGAGAGAAATTCAGAGAGGCAGTTAATTCAGCCCATTTAAATCTCACAAACGAACAAACAGCCGTACTAAGTACTATATTAGAAATCGCCCCCCAAAAAGAAAAAAAGCCCATTCTCCTCCACGGCGTAACAGGCAGCGGAAAGACCGAGATTTATTTACGTGCCATTGAAGAGGCTCTTAAAAACGGCAAGGATGCGATTGTTTTAGTCCCTGAAATTTCTCTGACCCCACAAACTGTTGGGCGGTTTAAAGACCGCTTTGGGGAAAGGGTTGGGGTGACTCACTCCCGTCTGTCAATTGGGGAACGTTATGATATTTGGAAAAACGCCGCCGAAGGCAAAATTTCCATTATGATTGGGCCCCGCTCGGCACTTTTTGCCCCTTTCAGGAATTTGGGCATAATTATAATCGATGAGGAACATGAACATACTTATAAATCCGACACAACGCCTAAATATGATGCCCGTATTACAGCTATTAAGCGTGCCAGCCTTACTGACGCATTTGTTATCATGGGTTCGGCAACCCCCAGTATAGAAGCTTATTACAAAGCTTTAAAGGGCGATTATATACTTACAAAGATGAAAAATCGCGTAAATATGTCAATGCCTGAAATCGACATTATCGACATGCGCCGGGAGCTGGAAGAAGGAAACCGCTCCATGTTCTCTCGTGAGCTTTTAGAGGGGATTGAGGATAACCTTAATAAAAACCTCCAAACCATATTGTTTTTAAACCGCCGCGGGCATTCCACCTTTGTTTCGTGCAGGCAATGCGGTTTTGTGGTTAAATGCGAGGATTGCAGCATAAACTTTACCTATCACCATTATAACGAAAGCCTTATTTGCCATTATTGTGCCGCTAAGGCACCGGTGCCTAAAAACTGCCCTCAATGCGGGTCTAAATATATACGGTATTTTGGCGTAGGCACACAAAAAGTGGAAGATGAGCTTAACAAGCTGTTTCCTGCCGCTAAGGTACTGCGGATGGATATGGACAGCACAAGGCAAAAAGGGGGTCATGAGAACATTCTTTCGGATTTCAAGAATGGAGGCGGGCAAATACTTGTAGGCACTCAAATGATTGCTAAAGGACTTGATTTTCCTAAGGTTACACTGGTTGGAGTTGTGGCTGCGGATTTATCTCTTCATATGGGGGATTACCGCTCCGCTGAGAATACTTTCCAGCTTTTAACCCAAGTTTCAGGCCGTTCAGGTCGGGCCGATTACAGTGGCAAAGTTATAATCCAAACCTATAATCCGGAGCATTATGCCCTAATATACGCAAAAACAGGGGATTATGACAGCTTTTACGAACATGAAATAGCCCTTAGGCGGCAAATGGATTATCCTCCTTACTCTCATATTTTTGAAATTTTGGCAACGGGAGAATCTGAAAAAAAATTAATTTTGGTTTTACAGGGTCTTTGTGATATACTGTATGTGAGTAATTTTGATAAGGCTTTCGAGCTGATTGGCCCATCTCCCGCGCTTATCTCTAAAATCCGTAACAGATACCGCTGGAGGCTTATAGTTAAAGGGGCTTGTGAGGATAAGCTCAAAGATTTTGTACTCCACGCTGTGGATAAACTGAAAAAAACTGAAAATATAACAGATATTAACATAAGCTTGACCTTAGACCCCTCAACAAATTCTTAGTGTTACTGGAGGATTATTATAATATGGCACTGCGAACCATTAGGTTGGAAGGCGATGAAATCTTAAGAAAAAAATCGAAGCCTGTGGCTGAAATAAACGAAAAAATACATATACTTCTTGATGATATGCTGGAAACTATGTATGCAATGGACGGCGTTGGCATTGCCGCGCCTCAGGTAGGGATTTTACGCCGGGTTGTAATTATCGATGCGGCAATCGCAAGAGAGGAAGAGGGCGAATCGGATATTCTTGAGCTTATTAACCCTGAAATTGTTAGTATGGAAGGTTCACAGATAAATACGGAGGCTTGCCTTAGCCTGCCGGGGGAGCAATGTCATGTTGAGCGCCCTGAGAAAGTTGTTGTCCGCGCCCTTGACAGATATGGCAATATGAGGCAGTACGAGGGCGAAGGGTTTTTAGCCGTTGCCTTTTGCCATGAAATAGACCATTTAGACGGTATAATTTTTACGGATAAAAAGATAGAAGGCTACGAAGAAAAGGAATAGAGCTTAATGAAAATAGTTTTTATGGGAACGCCGGAATTTGCGGCAGCGGCACTTAAAGAGCTTATAAAACGCCACGAGGTAACGGCAGTTATAACCCAGCCTGATAAACCTGTAGGGCGCGGTAAAAAACTTGCGTTTACCCCTGTTAAAGAGGTGGCGCTAGAATATGGCATCGAAGTCTATCAGCCTCAAAAAATCAAGGCTAAAGAGTTTGCGGCAAAGCTTGCGGAGCTTGAAGGGGATATTTTTGTAGTTGTTGCTTACGGGCAAATTTTATCGAAAGAAATTTTGGATATGCCTAAGTACGGGTCTGTGAATATCCATGCCTCTTTACTTCCTAAATACAGAGGGTCGGCGCCTATACAATGGGCTGTAATAAATGGCGAGAGGGAAAGCGGTATTACAATTATACAGATGGATGAAGGGATTGACACAGGGGATATGTTATTGAAAGAAATTATCCCCATAGCAGCTGATGAAACAGGAGAGTCCCTTCATAATAAACTTGCTGCTTTAGGGTCAAGTACTATTTTAAAAGCTCTTGAGCTAATAGAGGACGGTAATATATTGCCAACTCCCCAGGACGACTGTTTATCCTCGTATGCCCCTATGTTAAAGAAAGAAACCGGGCAAATTGACTGGAATATGGGCGCGGTGGAAATTGAGCGGCTTATACGGGGGCTTTATCCGTGGCCTTCGGCATTTTCTACTTTGCCGGATTTCGGTATTGTTAAAATAATAAAAGCTGAGTATATGCCGTATAATACTTATGATGCTCCCGGCACTATATTAGATATTGATAAAAAAAGAGGACTGATAGTTGCAGCAGGAAAAGACGCGCTGCTTATTGAAAAGATTCAGATAAGCGGCAAAAAAGTGATGGATGTTCCCGCGTTTTTACTTGGGAATGAAATAAAAACAGGTATGATTTTTTTATAGGAGGATGATTTTATGCCAATGATGCCAATGTTTTTCGGGGATGCGACTTTTTTACTGCTAATCCCTGCAATGATACTTTCTATGTGGGCGCAGTTTCGCGTGTCCAGCAGCTTTAACAAATATTCGCAAGTTATGAGCCGCAGGGGAAAAAGCGGTGCCGAGGTTGCGCGTAGTATACTCCAGGGAAACGGTATATATGATGTTGGGGTTGAGCTTGGGCAAGGACACCTTAGCGATCATTATGACCCTAAGGCGAGAACGATTAGATTATCGGATGCTGTGTATAATTCCTCAAGTATTGCGGCAATAAGTGTAGCCGCACACGAGGCGGGACACGCCCTGCAGCATGATACGGGATACGCGCCTTTATTTTTACGCTCTTTTGTATATCCTGTTGCCGGTTTTGGTTCAAAACTTGCTATGCCTTTATTTATTATCGGCTTTTTACTTGGTGAAGGCGGTTTTTTCCTTGTCGAATTGGGAATATTATTATTTGCCTGTGCGGTATTGTTTCAAGTGATTACTTTGCCGGTGGAATTTAATGCTTCAAGACGCGCAATTGCTGTACTTAGAGATGGGGGCTACTTAGCCGAAGATGAAGTAAGGCCTGCCCGAAAAGTACTAAGTGCAGCAGCTATGACTTATGTTGCGGCTACTCTTGCGGCACTTTTACAGCTGCTTAGGCTGATTTTGATTTCCGGGCGCAGAAGATAACAAGACATTCGTTAAAAGCGGGGGTTTTAGAGATGAAACTAAAAAAAATATTCTTTGCCATCTTATGCAGCCTTTTGACCTTTTTCATACTTAGCCCTGTTGCGGCGCAAACTCCCGGCAGTGCGGAGGATCCTCTTGTTACAAGAAGTTATGTGGACCGGCTTATTGCGGATTTGGCAGGCATATCGGTTGGCGGCAACCTTACCCAGCAGCAGCTTGATAGGATAGTAAATGAGGTTATAAGCCGCTTAGATCAAAGCGGGCAAGGGCAGGGCAGTCATTTTCAGCATAACACAGCCGGAAGATATACTCCGGTTCAGCTTTTAAGCGGTCAAATCCTTGTTGGGGATGAAGGGACTGAAATAATCCTTAGAAGCGGTACTGCGGTTGCTCATACAACAGGTACTGACGGGCTTGCCAATATTACAACAGGTACAGATATCCGTCATGGTGAGGAAATTGGCAATAACAATATGCTCATAATCCCCCGGGATGACGGCCGCGGCGTTATGGCTACCTCAAATGCGTGGCTCCTTGTTAAAGGCAGCTATGATATATTATGATATTATGAAAACGGATATTTTAGGCATAGGAATAGATACGAAAAACCGCGGGGAAGTGCTGGATGAAGTAATTGGCTATATTAAAGCCAATGAGAGAAAATGCAAACTAATAGCTACCCCAAACCCTGAAATGATAATGCTTGCCGGCACTGACCCTGAGTTTGCTCAGGTACTAAATCATGCGGATTTGGTAATACCTGATGGAGTTGGGGTTGTTTGGGCTTCTAAATACAGCAAAATCAAGCTTTTGGAGACTGTTACAGGCTGCGATTTGTGTTTTAGTGTATTTGATAATATAAGAGGTATGGACGGTGCAAAAGTTTATATACTAGGTGCTAAGCCGGGTGTGGCACTCCTTGCAAAGGAAAAGATGGAAGATAAGTATCCGGGGCTAAATATTTGCGGTGTTCGGGACGGTTTTTTTAAGCCCGAGGAAGACGGTGCCATCGTAGCTGAAATAAATGCCCTAAAGCCTGATATGCTCCTCGTTGGGCGTGGTATGGGAAAACAGGAGAAATGGATATATAAGTATAAAGACAACCTTGACGTCAATTTTGCCATAGGCTGCGGCGGTGCCATAGATGTTATGGCAGGGACTGCTAAGCGGGCGCCTAAAATCTTTAGGAAATTGGGGCTTGAGTGGTTTTACAGGCTTCTTATGCAGCCTTCCCGCTTTTTTAGGATGCTTGTACTGCCGAAATTTGTTGTGTCGGTTATTTTCGATAAATTTTTCAGGAAATAATGGTATAATTTGTCTTGACAAGTACTGACTTGCTGTGTATAATATTTAGAAGTGTTTAGTGCAAGGTAATGCAAGGGGAGGAAAATTATGTATTCTTGGGACTTTTTTGACAATTTCAAAAAATCATTTACACCTCTTACTCCCTTTGTCTCAAATTTAAATTTAATAATAACCAGCAAAAACAATAAAAATTAAAGTTTTTATTGTTTTTTTTTATCCATGAAGGGAGGTTTGATATGAAAATTTTAATCAAAAACGGCAGAGTTATTGACCCGGCAAATGATGTTGATGATATTAGAGATATTTATGTAGCAGATGGGGTAATCATTAGCCCTGCCGGTGACTTTGCGGCTGATAAAGTAATAGATGCGGCTGGAATGTGGGTAACCCCCGGCTTTGTTGACTTACATGTCCATCTTCGCGACCCTGGGCTTACCCATAAAGAGGATATTAAATCCGGCACAGCGGCCGCCGCTATGGGAGGTTATACAACTATTTGCGCCATGCCAAACACCAAGCCTGTTATGGACAATCCGGCACTTGTAAAGGAAACCTATGAAAAAATACAGTCTGACGCTTTGATAAACGTGCTTATTATAGGTGCCGCAACCTGTGAGCTTAAAGGTGAAACTCTTGCCGATATAGATGGCATGAAACAAGCCGGTATATGCGCTGTAAGTGAAGATGGTTTTTCGATTTTAGACTCGCTCCTTACTAAAAAAGCTTTTGTGGCTTGCGCTAAGGCGGATTTACCTATGTTTTCCCATTGTGAGGATTTGAAACTTGTTAACGGCGGCGTTATTAATGAGGGAGTGGCGTCTGAGCGGTTTGGGATGCCCGGCATTTCAAATGACTCGGAGGATGTAATTGCGGTAAGGGATATAATACTTGCAAAATCCACAGGCGCAAGGCTTCACCTGTGCCATGTAAGTACAAAAGGCAGTGTGGATATAATAAAGGCGGCAAAAGCCCTAAATGTTAACATAACGGCGGAATGCTGCCCTCATCATTTCACCCTAAGCGATGAGGATATATTAACAGACGATGGCAATTATAAAATGAACCCGCCGCTGCGCTCCCTTGAGGACAAAAAAGCTATAACCGAAGCCTTAAAAGATGATACTATTGAAATAATAGCAACAGACCATGCCCCTCACCATGAGGACGAGAAAACAGGGGGCTTTAAATCCGCCATGAATGGGATAGTCGGACTTGAAACGGCACTACCCCTTTGTATAACCGAGCTTGTGGAGGGCGGTGTACTTACCCCTTCTAAGCTGATTGAGAAAATGGCGTGGGTACCGGCAAAAGTTTTAGGGATAAAGGCAGGGGCTTTAACCCCAGGTTACCCCGCTGATATAGCCATAATTGACTTTAATACACCTTATGAAATAGATATATCCAAGTTTAAATCAAAAGGCAAAAACACCCCCTTTAACGGCAAAAAGGTTAAAGGTAAAATAGGGTATTTGATAAAAAGCGGCAAAATAATAGTAAATGAAGGAGGTTTAAAATAATGGGAATAATCGACAAATTAATTGACAAAATTACTTTGCTTAAAAACCCATCTGTGGTAGGGCTTGACCCTCAGCTTAATTTTGTCCCTGAACATATTTTGGAGGAAATGTACGATACTTACGGGCACACGCCAAAAGCTGTGTCTGAGGCTATATTTAAGTTTAACACGGAGATAATTGACGCGGTTTATGACATAGTACCTGCTGTTAAACCCCAAATTGCAATGTATGAAATGTTTGGCACCGAAGGGATTGACGCTTATATTAAGACAATAAAATACGCCAAATCTAAAAATATGTTCGTAATTGCTGATGCTAAGCGTAATGATATCGCATCAACAGGGGCGGCTTACGCAAAAGCTTTCCTCGGCAAAATTAAAATAGGGGATGTGGAGGAGGAAGCCTTCGGGGCTGACTTGCTTACAGTAAGCCCATATCTTGGGCAGGATTCATTGGAGCCTTTTATAGATGAGTGCAGATTAAGGGATAAAGGGATTTTTATTTTGGTAAAAACCTCAAATCCGGGCAGTGGTATGCTTCAAGACTTGCTTGTGGACGGTAAGCCTATATATGAAATTGTAGGAACCTATATTGAAGAGTGGGGGACGGAGCTTAGGGGCAGATACGGTTTCTCCCCTATAGGTGCTGTGGTCGGTGCCACCCATAAAGAGCAGGCAGCAAGGCTTCGTGAAATCATGCCCCATACCTTTATGCTTGTACCCGGCTACGGCGCGCAGGGGGGTACTGCAGCGGACTTATCCGTATGCTTTAACTCGGAAGGGCTTGGGGCTATCGTAAACAGCTCGCGAGGGATTATCGCCGCATATAAAGGCAAATGCGCCCCACAGGAACACTTTATGGCGGCAAGGGAAGCGGCAATCATTATGCGGGACGATATTGTTAAACATATATAAGGGAGGTAAATAACAATGGGCGGCAAAAATATAAATATCCGGCTGATTTTAGAAAACGGACAGAGTTTTGGAGGCTGTGCCTTCGGTTATTTTAAAGAGGAAGAGGATATAGTTGGTGAAATGGTGTTTAACACAGGGCTTACCGGCTATCAGGAGGCGTTTACAGACCCGGCCTACGCCGGCAAGCTAATGTGTATGACCACTCCTTTAATCGGCAGTTACGGCTTAAATTTTGAGGATATGCAATCGGATAAAGCTAGGCTTAAAGCCCTTATCGTGCGTCACAAAAGCGATTATCCAAGTAACTGGCGCTGTGAAATGACTTTAGACGGCTTTCTAAAACAAAACAAAGTTTTGGGTATGGAGGAGCTGGACACGAGAGCATTAACTCGTATAATGCGTGAAAACGGCACAATGAAAGCCATTATAACCACAAAAGATTTAAGCGCGGATGAGATAAAGGCAAAATTCAGTAAATGCACAAATGAAAATATTACAAAAGAAATTACCGCCAAAGAAAAATATATAATAGAAGGCAAAGGCTTGCATTTAGCACTCCTGGATTTAGGGGTTAAAACCAGTGTACTAAAGGCACTCCAAAGAAAAGGGGCTAAAATTACGGTTTTCCCGGCATTTAGTACCGCCGCGGAAATACTGGAGGCAAACCCTGACGGCATATTCCTTTCAGGAGGTGCCGGAAATGTTGATAATATGGCAGCTATAGTCAATACAGCAGCTGAGCTTGCGACTAAAAAGCCTGTTGCGGCAATTGGTCTTGGGCATTTAGTTTTAGCAAAAGCATTAGGCTGCACTATCTCCCCTATGAAATTCGGGCACCACGGCGGCAATTATCCTGTTAAGAGTTTGGAGAGCGGCAAGGCTTATATTACAAGTCAGGGACATGATTATGTAGTTACTGACTGCCCTGCGGATATTATCCCAACTTATATAAATGTAAACGACAAAAGTATAGAGGGTATAAAGCACAAAACCCTTCATGTATCCGGCGTACAATGGGCACCGGAAGGGAATCCCGGTCCCGAAACAGAATTTATATTCGATGATTTTCTTAAAATGATTGAGGAATGGAGGTTAGTTCATGCCTAGGAATCTTGATGTTAAAAAAGTACTTGTAATCGGCTCAGGGCCTATTGTTATAGGTCAGGCGGCGGAGTTTGACTATTCAGGCACTCAAGCTTGTGAAGCCATAAAAGAAGAGGGGGTGGAAGTGGTTTTAGTAAACTCCAACCCTGCTACAATCATGACTGACGCAGGCTTGGCTCATTATACTTATATTGAGCCTCTTACTATCGAGTTTTTGGAAAAAATCATAGCAAAGGAACGTCCTGACTCGGTTATAGCCGGCATGGGAGGGCAAACAGGGCTTAACCTTTCCTGTGAGCTTCATGACAGGGGGATACTTGCCAAATATAATGTAAATGTAATCGGCACCTCAATCGCCTCTATAAAAGAGGGGGAGGACAGGGAGTCCTTTAAAAAGCTGATGGAGCGTATTAACGAGCCTATAGTTGAGAGCGTTATAGTAAATGACATTGAAACCGGTGTTAAATTCGCAACAGAAGCGGGCTACCCTGTAGTTGTGCGCCCGGCATACACTTTAGGCGGCACCGGCGGCGGACTTGCGGATAATGAGCAGGAGCTTAGGGAAACCTTGGCACTTGGGCTGCAGCTTAGCCGTGTTGGGCAAGCCCTTGTGGAGCGCAGTATAAAAGGCTATAAAGAAATTGAGTTTGAGGTAATAAGAGACTCCGCCGGAAACTGTATCGCCGTATGCTCAATGGAAAATATTGACCCGGTTGGAGTACACACAGGGGACAGTATAGTCGTTGCCCCGGCACAAACCCTTGCGGATAAGGAATATCAAATGCTTCGCACCTCGGCAATAAAAATACTTGATGAAATAAAAATCGAAGGGGGCTGTAATGTCCAATTTGCCCTTGAGCCTAACAGCTTTGAATACGCCGTAATCGAGATTAACCCAAGGGTCAGCCGCTCATCGGCACTTGCTTCAAAGGCTACCGGCTACCCTATTGCAAGGGTTGCGGCAAAAATTGCCCTTGGTTTTACTTTGGATGAGATATTGAACAAAGTAACAGGCAAAACCTATGCGTTTTTCGAACCTGTGCTGGATTATGTGGTGTTAAAAATTCCTAAATGGCCTTTTGACAAATTCCAAAGTGCCAAACGTACTTTAGGTACAAAAATGATGGCTACAGGGGAGATTATGGCTATCGGCAACTCCCTTGAACACGCGATTATGAAAGGTGTGCGCTCCTTAGAGGTTAAACAGCACAATTTAGACCACAAAGGCTCAAAAGATAAGACAATTGAAGAGCTTAAACGCCTTGCCCGGGTACCTGAGGATGAGCGGCTTTTCCATATTAGCGAAATGTTAAGGCGCAATTACCGTATGGAGAAAATATGCGAGATTACAGGGATGGACTCATTCTTCCTTCATAAAATTAAAAATATTGTTGACTGGGAAGAGGAGCTTAAGGAAATCGGCTTTAAGGGCTTAACCCCTGAACTTTTGCGCTTTTATAAGGAAAACGGCTTCTCCGACGAGGGGATGGCAGGGCTTTTAAATGTGTCTGCCAAGGATATATTTAATAAGCGCAGGGAATGGAATATACATCCTGTATATAAAATGGTTGATACTTGTGCCGGTACTTTCGCGGCGGAGTCATCTTACTACTACTCCACTTACGATACGGACTGTGAGGTCGCGCTAAACGATAAGCGTAAAGTCCTCGTAATCGGCTCAGGGCCTATTAGGATTGGACAAGGGATTGAATTTGACTATTGCTCCGTACATTGTGTGACAAGCCTTAAGGAATTGGGGGTTGAGACAATTATAATAAACAACAACCCTGAAACCGTAAGTACAGACTTTGACACGGCGGACAAGCTGTATTTTGAGCCGCTTACGGAAGAAGATGTTTATGAGGTAATACTTAAGGAAAAGCCTGATGGGGTTATCCTCCAATTTGGGGGGCAGACGGCTATAAAGCTTGCCAATTTCCTTAGTGAGTCTAATATCAACATCTATGGCACAAAACCTAAGCAGATTGATATAGCGGAAGATAGGGAGAAGTTTGACGAATTACTTGAAAGTATCGGTGTACTCCGTCCTAAAGGCAAGGGCGTTTGGAGTACAGATGAAGGGATGAAAGTGGCTGATGAACTGGATTTCCCTCTGCTTGTGCGCCCATCTTATGTACTTGGCGGTCAGGGGATGGAAATTACAGTTGACAAGGATGAGCTGCGCTCATATTTGGATAATGCCTTTAAAAATGACAGTAAAAACCCTGTACTTATTGACAGGTATTTAGGAGGCCGTGAACTTGAAGTTGACGCTATATGCGACGGCGAAAATGTCCTTGTGCCCGGCATTATGGAGCATTTAGAGAAAGCGGGCATCCACTCCGGCGATAGTATATCAATCTATCCGCCCCAAAATGTATCGGATGCTATGAAAGCCAAAATTTTAGAAGTTACGGAAAAAGTGGCCAAAGCACTTGAAGTTGCTGGTATGGTAAACATCCAGTTTATCGAGTTTGAAAATGAGCTGTATGTTATAGAGGTAAACCCCCGCTCATCCCGGACAGTGCCTTATATTTCCAAGGTTACAGGTGTGCCGATTATTAATCTTGCCACCCGTGCCATGCTTGGGGAGAAGCTTAAAGACATGGGTTATGGTGTTGGGCTGTATCCTGAGGCGAAAATGGTTTCCGTTAAGGTACCTGTGTTCTCTACTGAGAAACTGCCCCAGGTTGAGGCTATGCTGGGCCCTGAAATGCGCTCAACCGGTGAAGTTTTGGGACTTGGCAAAGACTTTAAAGAGGCACTTTACAAGGGTTTTGTTGCATCAGGGAGCTATATCCCAAAATCCGGCGGCATAATCCTTGCCACTATAAGAAAAAGGGAACAGGAGAACTTTGTACCCCTTGCTAAGCGTTTTGCCGCTATGGGCTGTAAGTTTATGGCTACCAGCGGC
This sequence comes from Defluviitaleaceae bacterium, assembly GCA_009779915.1. Taxonomy (GTDB): domain Bacteria; phylum Bacillota; class Clostridia; order Lachnospirales; family UBA5962; genus WRBA01. The sequence continues at coordinate 13,182 of WRBA01000022.1, forward strand.
ACGGCTGCGACCCTTCGCGCTCATGGTATTGAGGTGGAGGAAGTTAAGAAATTAGCCGAAGGTGTGCCTAATATCCTTGACATTATACGAAGCGGTGTAATAGACTTAGTAATAGATATACCTTCAAAAAGCAATGATATAGCCAGTGATGCCTTTAAGATACGGCGTGGTGCCATAGAGAGCAAGGTAGATTTTGTAACAAGCCTTGATACGGCGGCGGCTTTGGCGGATGTTATGGAGAGTGGGCTTGTAATCGAAGACTTAGATGTTTATACTATAAATGAGGTAGTAGGTACGCTTCGTTAAAGTCCAATTTGTGACTATGTTTCCCTCTCGTCATTAAGGTTGTAGTTAAATTGAATTTTGGTTGTCATTGCGAGTCAGATGCAAAGCATCGATGGGTTAATCTATAACCTATTAAGTGATGAGATTGCTTCGTACTAACACGCTTTGCGTGTTGTCCTCGCAATGACGATATGTGTACAGTACATCTTTAAAAACCTGTTTCGCTACAAGTCTAATGACAGTGTATTTGGCTATCGTCATTGCGAGGAGTCTAACACACTGCGCGGCAATCTATAACAAAAAAACAGGAGGTATATTATGAAAAAATACCTTGAAGCAGCAATCACTTCAACCCAGAAAATAAGCGATAAAATATACAAAATGGATTTATCCTGTCCTGAAATCGCTAAAAGTTCTGAAATGGGGCAATTTCTGAATATATATTTAGATAAAGGGGAGATGATACTTCCCCGCCCTATAAGTATCCAGGATGTAGATAAGGATAAAGGTGTCTTGTCAATAATGTACTTAATTGCAGGTAAGGGCACGGCTTATATGGCGACTTTGCCTGTTGGTTATAAGCTAAATATCGCCGGTCCCTTGGGCAACGGCTTTGTTTATAAAAATTATAAGAAAATCGCTTTAATCGGCGGCGGTATAGGGGTACCTCCTTTGTACTGTGCGGCAAAAGCCGTACTCGGCAAATATCCTGACCTTGATGTGGAGATACGCGCTTACATCGGTTTTAGAGATATTGAATTTGTCAATTTGGAAGGAGAGTTTAAGGCATTAGGGGTTAAAACCCTCTTAACCACTGACAATGGCAGCTATGGCATAAAAGGCAATGCTTTGGAAGCTTTTAAAAATGACGATTTTGCACCTGACTGTATTTACACCTGCGGTCCCTATGGTATGCTTAGGGCTGTTGCAAATTACGCAATGGATAATAATATCTCCTGTCAAGTCAGTATGGAGGAGCGGATGGGCTGCGGCATTGGGGCTTGTGTAGGCTGCGCTATTGCCATTAAAAAGGGTGAAGATTTTACTTTCAAAAAAGTTTGTAAAGACGGCCCTGTATTTGAAGCACAGGAGGTGTTGTGGCAATGAAAAATCTTAGAGCCTGTTTAGCATCTCGCTTTCGACGTGATTTTAAGGAAATTTTTCGTCAGGCGCGGAAGCACCGGCGAAGCATAATTGCAGATATTACGCTAGGAGGTGCTGACAAAGCATGATGGAAAATTTACAAAAAGCACGACGGAATGGAGATACTAAACAGGCTCTTCTTAAGGTAAATATTGCCGGCGTTGAGCTTGCAAACCCTGTTACCACAGCATCAGGCACCTTTGGCTACGGTCGGGAATATAGTATGTTTGCAGATCTAAACAAACTTGGCGGCATATGTGTAAAAGGCGTCTCCAATGTGGAATGGAAAGGCAACCCCCCTCCAAGGGTTATGGAAACTTATGGCGGTATGCTTAACTCTGTAGGGCTTCAAAACCCTGGTGTTGACTATTTTATAGAAAAAGAAGTGCCTTTTCTGCGCCGTTATAATACCAAAATAATCGTTAATGCTTGCGGGCATTCTGTGGCTGAATATGAAGCTGTGTGCGAAAAGCTAAACGAGGCGGATATTGATATGGTTGAGCTTAATATATCCTGCCCTAATATTTCTGAGGGTGGCAAGGCTTTTGGACTCGACCCTGAGGCGGCTAAAGAAGTTGTTGCTAAATCAAAAATAAAGCTTACCAAAAAGCCTCTTATGGTTAAGCTCTCGCCAAATGTTACAGATATAGCTTTAATTGCCAAAACAGTCGAAGGGGCAGGGGCTGACGCGATTTCACTTATAAACACTCTTTTAGGCATGAAAATTGATATTTATAAGAAAACAACCCCTTTTAAAAACAAGTTTGCGGGGCTTTCAGGTCCGGCTATAAAGCCTGTGGCTCTCCGTATGGTTTATCAGGTTCATAAGGCGGTTAAAATCCCCATCCTTGGTATGGGTGGTATTACAACCGGTGAAGATGCTATTGAATTTATGATGGCAGGTGCCGCGGCTATTGCTGTTGGTACAGCTAATTTCCGGAATCCAAGAGCCTGTGAGCAAATCCTTAAAGAAATTGAGGAGTTTATGGATAAACAAGGCATATCTGATATTAATGAGATTGTAGGGATTGTATGAGTTTTGCCGAATATTCAAAAAATTTGTTCGAAAAACTTATCACAAATAATTTCGAACCCATTAAAGGCTTAATGGGAGATGAAATATCATACGCAACACCAATCATAGGGCTTGTGAGTATCACAGGCTCTATGTGGTATGCTGTAATTATTGTTAATACCAATATAATTGATAGTGAAACTTATAAAAATGCCACAAAACCTAGGATAAATGCCTATTTTGAAGGTCTTTTATCAGATTATGGCAGGAAAAATATAGCGGTGCTAAACCTTTTCGTAAGCGAAAAAGCCTCAGATTATACGGTCTTTCTTTCGGAGGATAATTTTGAGTTTGATAGAGATGTAATGAATATATATTGGGAAATGAGGCTTTACGACGAAGTTTTAACCATAGGCAAAAACCATCCGGATAAAATAGCTAATTTAAGGGTGCTTGTAATGGATTCTCTTAATTTTTCTTTAGTAAATGAGGAAGCTGTAATTTACGAAAACACAACCGAAGAAATTTACCAGCGCGCCCTTAAACAAAGGCCGCGCTTAGAGGTCAAAGGGGGTCAAGCCCCTATATTTACCTACATCCTCATAATAATTAATATGATGATACATGCATCAATCGCTTTTAGTGGAGTACAGGGCTTTAACATTGCCATGGGGGCCGGTGCTTTAATCCCCCGCCTTGTAACTGAGGGCGGGCAATATTACCGCCTGTTTACCTCTATGTTTTTACATGTTAATTTTATGCATTTGATAAATAATTGTTTCTCCCTTTATATTTTTGGCTCACGGGCTGAGCAATTTTACGGGGGCTTCAAATTTTGGGTTATATATATGCTTTCAGGGGTATTTGGGGGCATTGTAAGTGTTTTATTTGTGCCGAATCCTACCATAGGTGCTTCCGGTGCGGTTTTTGGGCTTTTAGGCGCAGTCCTTGCCTTAACGGTTAAGTCAAAGATGGATGCAGGGGGGCTTAACTATCCTATCATGCTCATACTTGCGGGAACCAGCTTGGGTCTTGGCTTTATGCGCCCTGAGATAAACAATCACGCCCATATAGGCGGGCTTATCGCAGGGTTTGTTTTAGGATTTTTACTGTATAGGAGTAAACGTTATGACAGTTGATGAGCTTAATGAAGAGCTTTGGGCGGCGATGAAAGCAAGTGAATATGCGGACAAGCGCCCTGTTTTTGGGCTGGGTTCGCCTAATGCCAAAATTGCTCTTGTAGGTGAAGCCCCCGGACATGAAGAGGAGAAGCTGGGGGAGCCTTTTGTAGGCAAGGCAGGTAAGAATCTTACTGAGTTTTTGAAGGCTGTAGGGCTAACACGGGATGAATTGTATATAACCAACGCGGTTAAACTGCGCCCTTCCAAACCAAGCCCAAAAACAGGGCGGGCATTAAACCGGACGCCAAACGCCCGGGAAATTGAGTTTTTTAACCCCTATTTGCATAGGGAGCTTGAAATAATATCAGCGAAATACATAGTTACGCTGGGTAATGTGCCACTCCGCGCTGTCACTGGGCAGGATTTAAAAATAGGGGACTGTCATGGGAGACTGCTGTCCGCTGGGGTGTATAAAAACGTATTTGCCCTGTACCACCCGGCAGCGGTTATATATAATCAAAGCTTAAAAGAAGTTTACTTAAGGGATTTGGAGGCATTGTGTGATGAAATACGAAGTGTTTAAAACAATCAAAAGTAGCGAAATTGGAGAGTAAATTATGAAAAACCTAGCTTTATTCGACCTTGACGGCACTTTAACCGACCCTAAAGAGGGTATAACGAAATCAATTGCTTATGCACTTAAGCATTTTTCTATAGAAATTAACAACCTTGATGAACTTACGAAATTTATCGGTCCACCGCTTAGAGACTCTTTTTGTGAGTTTTACGGTTTTTCGGAAGATAAAACGGAAGAAGCGGTCAGTAAATACCGCGAGTATTTTTCGGAAAAAGGCATATATCAAAATGCCCTTTATCCCGGCACTCTCGACATGTTAGGGGAGCTTAGAAAGCGCAATATAACAATGCTTATAGCTACATCAAAGCCAACTGTTTATGCAATAAAAATTGCTGAGCATTTTAAATTCATACAGTATTTTGATTTTATCGCCGGATCGGAGCTTGATGGCCGGCGCAGCAATAAAAGAGAGGTTATTGATTATGCTTTAAATAGCATTGGCTGCACGCAAAAAAAGGACGCTATCCTTATGATAGGGGATCGTAAACATGATATAATCGGCGCGAAAGAAATAGGGATTGACAGTATTGGTGTAACTTGGGGCTATGGCTCACAAAAAGAGCTTTTAGATGCCGGTGCCACGTGGGTTGTGAATAGTTGGGAAGAGATTGTTAAGATTGCGGTCTCCTAACACGCTTTGCGTGTTAGCGACGCGGCAATCTTATCACGCAATATGTTTTAGATTGCTTCTTCGAGCTAAAGCTCTCCTCGCAATGACGAGCAAAGAAGTTAATTTCGAGACAACTCTAATGATAAGGCTTAGGGCTGTTTCGTTACGTATCTAATGACCAAAACAATCCAGCGTCGCAGACTTTAATGCAAAAAGCCGGGCAAAGCCCGGCTTTTTGGAATTGGCTGACCGTAGGCGCAGCCTACAAGCCGATACCTACATACTTAATCTCTCAGGCTCCGGATACTGGACCCCAAAAGTCTCCACTGTAATCTCTCTTATCCTTTGATCCGCAACAGGTCTATCCTGTGCCGCTGTTTGGGTACCTGCGATTCTATCCACTACATCCATACCCTCAATTACTCTGCCAAAGCCCGCATAATCACCGTCTAATAAAGGCGAGTCACCATGCATTATAAAAAACTGGGATCCAGCTGAATCGAGAGGCATAGCACGGCGCGCCATGGAAATAACCCCTCTTTCGTGGAGCAAATCGTTGGCTATCCCATTAGAGGCAAACTCACCTCTGATAAAGTAGCCGGGGCTGCCCATGCCGGAACCTTCAGGGCATCCTCCTTGTATCATAAAGCCTGATATAACCCTGTGAAATATAAGCCCATTGTAAAAGCCCGAATTTGCAAGGTAAATAAAGTTGTTTACCGTGTTTGGAGCTATTTCAGGATAAAGCTCAACCCTTATTACTCCCCCGTCTTCCATAGTTATAGTTGCTATTGGAAATTCACCCATTGGTTCTCTCACCCTTCCTGTTGTTTGAAATGCACCGCTTTCATATGCGATAAATATAAATACCGCACACATTATACCTATTGCTATCATTGCAAATTTCTTTTCCATTAGATGTCATTTCCTTTCATTATATCATAAGGACATTTTTGACTCGACTTTTCATTTTGAAAAGTCTCGTTGCACCTGTCTGTTGAAACCCTTCGCATTGCTCAGGGTTTCTTGTTATGTGCACATTATATCATAAGGACATTTTTGACTCGACTTTTCATTTTGAAAAGTCTCGTTGCACCTGTCTGTTGAAACCCTTCGCATTGCTCAGGGTTTCTTGTTATGTGCACATTATATCCTTAATACCATTTAAAAACCTATCCGCTTCTTCCATGGTGTTATATGGCGCAAGCCCTGCACGTATAAATGAGCCGCTCTCCCTAACCCCAAGCTTTAACGCCACAGTCATAGCATAAAAATCCCCTGTGGCTATAAAAACACTGTGTTCCTCGCACATACGTTTGCAAAAGTCACGATTAGATATCCCTTCAGCACGAAAAGCGATTGTAGGGGTTTTAGGAACAGTATCCTCAGCTTCGTAAATAGTTATACCTTTAATCTTACGCATTTCTTTACGTATATAATCGGCTACACCATTTTCATACTCCTCTAAAGCTTTGTAGCCTGATATAATCTGCTCTTTAAAAGTCGTGCCTGACCCAAGCTCTGCCACAAATTTAATAGCGGCGGATATACTTGGGATACCTTCATGGTTTTGGGTGCCGGTTTCTAAGCGGTCAGGGGCATATTCCGGCGCAGGGGCTACTTTGTATACATCCAGATTTTCCAGCAAATCTTTTCTCATCACAGTCATACCAACATGAGCCGCAAAAAACTTATAGGCGGAGGAAAAAAGCATATCAATCCCCAAATCCTCCATATCCACATACATATGAGGTATAGCGTGAACCGCGTCAACCGCGACAAGTGCCCCAACTTTTTTAGCCTGGGCTGCAATGGGCTTAATATCAGTTATTGTACCGATACAGTTTGACGCGGCACCTACGGCAATAAGTTTAGTTTTTTCGCTTATTAATCCAGGCAGGGCGTCCATATCCAACGTAAGGGTCTTGATATCAAGAGGGATATATTTAACCACCACCCCTTTATCCTCTGCCGCTGTCCGCCATGAATCAATATTGGAGTGGTGCTCAAGCTCCGTAAGGATTATTTCATCCCCTGCATTCCAGCCTTTAGCAAGAGCCCTTGCCACATGAAACATCATAGTAGTTGCGTTTGCCCCAAATGCAACCTCATGATTGGGGGCATTAAAAAGGGTTTTTATATCATCCCGCGCTTTATCTATCAACTCTTCCGTTTCAGTACTTGTGGGGAAAACGCCGTGGAGGTTGGCAGAGCCGCAGGTCATATAGCCGCATACAGCTTCAATTGCCGTATCTAAAAACTGTGTACCCCCGGGACCGTCGAAATATACCACGGGCTTGCCTTTATACTCTCTTTTAAGTGCCGGAAAACGGCTGCGTACTTTTTCTATTGGGAAATTCATATTTAACTCCCTTCGTTTAAAAACAGGCTGTATCTGCTGATACAGCCTGTTTAAAATCTATGCTGCGCGCGGTCAGCCGATTTATACTACAAGCAGCTAGATTACAGAAACGACATTGACGTTTCTAAAATCTAATCTATTTAGTCATTTCTTCTAAATAAGCACCAACACCACAGCCGGGCTTTGGAAGCTTGCCAAATTTAGCAAGGGCGCGCTCAATAATACCTAAAGCCACAACTTCATCATTTATATCAACATTACCCATATGACCTAAACGGAAAAGTTTGCCCATATAAGATGCAAGACCCGGAGCCACTATCATACCTTCAGCCATAAGTGCTTTCCTAAACTCTAAATCATCTACCCCTTCAGGGTAAATTGCGTTGGTTAAGGTAACGGCACGGCAGCCTTCTTCCGCTAAGAGAGTAAAGCCCATAGCAAGAAGTGCTTTTTGGACGGATTTGGCGTTTTTAAGATGTCTCTCATAACGCACTTTAAGCCCGCCTTCTTCTTTAATAAGCCTGATAGACTCTTGAAGAGCCCAAATAAGGTTTACAGCAGGGGTTGCGAAGTATTTCGCAGGGTCTTCCATAGTAGGGAGCCATTTATAATAGTCACAATAATACTCAGGGATAGTGCCAAGTTCTTCCCTTCTCTTCATAGCTTTTTGATTAGCCCAAAGCATAAGGAGACCCGGGCATACGCCAAAAGCTTTTTGAGTGCCTGTGAAAAGAATGTCGATATTCATTTCGGCAAGGTTTTCATATTGAGCGGCACTTGAGCAAACGCCGTCAACTATGTATAATGTTTCAGGGAAATTTTTCATCATGGCACCGATAGCCGCAACATCAGCCACAACAGATGTAGAAGTGTCAACATGACTTACAGTCATAACCGCATATTGCTTTTCTTTTAACTTAGCTTCAATTTCAGAAAGAGGGATGGTTTTGCCCCATTCAGACTTAAGAACGTCCACATTTAAGCCTTTTCTTTCGCAGATTTCGATAAATCTATCCCCAAAGAAGCCATGGCTTATGATTAACACATTATCGCCTTTTTTAGTGGAGTTGGCTATAGCCATTTCCATAGCAAGGGTGCCTGTACCTGCAACTACGAAAGTTTTACCGTCACAGCCAAACATTTCATGTAAATCATCAATTACTTCTTTAAAGTCTTTTACAAAGCGTGGGTCACCAAAAGCTTGAATTTCTCTACCCATTTCAACTCTAATTGAATCAACTACCGGAGTGGGGCCTGGGATTTTTACTAACCTTCTGTCTACCATTTGTATCCTCCTTTAATATTATAATGAGTTTACTGCCTTGTTAAAATCTTAACCCTAATTATGGCATATAGTAAAATAACCTCAAATACAGTAACAAAAAACACAGAGATTTTTTTGTAGGTCAAGGAGCTTAAGGTTCGCAGTACCCAGAGGTACGAGCGGATTTTAAGCGACGCAGAGATACGGAAAAATAGCAAGTTTTTGTTACTGTTTTGGGGTTATTTTACTATAAATATCAGCCGTAGTCAACATTGAGTTTGTACTAATTTTCTGGTGTGATAGTCTCGAAAGGGAATGGACGCGGCTGTACAGCAAAATAGCTGCCAAGATATAGTGAAATATTAATTTGCGCGAAAATTCTTGAATAATTTGTCAGATTATACTATAATAAATACATGGACAAAAAAATTGAAGTAAGAAATATGATACTAAGCCCTAAAGAGCAAGCAGAACTACGCAAGCGGATTATTCGGACAGCATTGAAGAATCTGAGACCTGATGGAAAAGTTATGGTTACAAAGGTGTCGGAAATATGCGAATGCTCTAAGAGCCATGTGATTGGAACATGGAAGAAATATCAGCTTGGCGGAGTACCTGCCTTAGAGGCTCCAAAGCCTGGAAGTGGAAGAGGGTCAGGCAGAGTTAAGCTTAAATTTGAAAAGCAAGAAAAAATCATAAAGTTAATAATTGATAAATATCCGGATCAGTTGGAACTTAAAGGCTTTCTATGGGATAGAAGAAATATTCAAAAACTTATAAAAGATGAACTTGGTATAGATATAATCCTGCAAAATCTATCTACCTATATTAAAAATTGGGGCATGACACCGCAAAGACCAATAACAAAAAGCTATGAGCAGCAGCCGGAGTGTATAAAAAAATGGTTGGAAGAAGAATATCCTGAAATAAAACGAAAATCCAAATTTGAAAAAGGCAGAATTCTTTGGGGAAATGTAACAGCCATTAAAAAAGAAATCAGTTATGCTAAAGAGTATGTTCCAGAGCAAACCTTCGTAATACCCACAGGTAATTATAAGCTTCGCATAAATATGATTTCAGTTCTATCAAACCGAGGCACGCTAAAGTTTATGCTTTACGAAGGCTCGACGGACGCAGAGCTGGTAATTAAATTTATGAGCAAGCTTATAGGCCAGGAAGAGAAAAAGATATTTTTAATCCTCGATAATCTTTCGTTTTATCATACCAAAATCGTAAGAGAGTGGTTAAACGAGAGAGAAGATAAGATAGAGGTTTTCTTTCTGCCTCATATGCCCCAGAGTACAACCCGGATGAATACATAAACGACAATCTTAAGGGATAGTGTTTATGATTTATCGTGCAGGTCAATATTCAGTCGGGGAGCAATTTAAAGTGAATACAATAAAATGCCCTAAGTGCGCCACTTTGATAGAAATAGACAAAGCAATGGAAAATCAAATTGAATCACGCCTGCTTATAGAGATTAATGAGAAGCACCAAGAAGAGCTTAAAAGGGCGGCAGCTGAGGCTAACACCAAGGCTCGGGTACGTATGGAGGAGGAGCTTCGTAAGCGGGGCGATGCTTTAAAAGAGACTAATGAGACCCTTCAAAGTGAAGTTAAAAATTTAAGTAAGGCACTCCTTGAGGAGCAAAAAAGCCGCTTAAGCGCAGAGACTGCGGCATATAAAAAACTTCGGGAGGAAGCTTTAAAAATAAGAGAGGAAGCTAAAAAAGAAGCTGATGAAAACCATCGGCTTAAAGAGCTTGAGCTTCAAAAACAGCTAAATGACACAAAGAAAGCCCTAGACGAGGCTCTTAGAAAAGCTGAGCAAGGCTCCGAGCAAATACAAGGGGAAATTTTGGAACTTGAACTTGAAAGCCTTTTGAAAATGGAGTTCCCGGGGGATATTATTGAAGAGGTTAAGAAAGGTCAGCGAGGGGCTGATATATTGCAATATGTGAAAAATCAACGGCTTGAGGATTGCGGCGTTTTACTTTGGGAGGTCAAAAACGCTAAATGGAATAAAGAATGGATCCAAAAGATGAAAGAAGATGCCCGCCGTGAAAACGCCTCTATCGGCATTATCGTATCTAGGGAGCTGCCTGATAACTACAAGGATATGCAAAATGTGGAAGGCAATATTTGGGTAACAGCCCCCCGCCTTGCCCCGGCACTTGCTCAGTCTCTCAGGGCTACTTTAATCCAAGTTTATTATGCCAATAAAAGTGCGGAAAATAAAGATGCAAAAATGGAGTATTTATACAGATTCCTAACAGGAGTAGAATTTAGAAACCGTATTGAAGCTATGGTTGACGGTTACAATACATTGATGGCGGAAATGGAAAGTGAAAAACGCCAAGCTGAGAAAAGATGGGGTAAACAAGAAAAAGCAATTAGGGCTATGGTTGGCAATACATATGGTTTATATGGGGATTTACAGGGGATTACAGGCAGTAAGTTATCAATTCCTTTACTGGAAGCCGCTGAAGAAGGGGAGTAATATGCAAATACTTGTAGACGCTGACGCTTGCCCTGTTAAGGAGATTATTGTACGCCTTGCAAAAGAACATAAACTGTTGGTGACTATGTTAATCGATACATCCCATCAAATAAATGACGGCTACAGCCGTGTAATTACAGTTGATAAAAAGGCTGACAGCGTTGATTTCGCCCTTATGGGGCTGCTAAAAAGCGGTGATATAGTCGTAACCCAAGATTATGGCTTGGCTGCAATGGCTTTAGGCAAAGGGGCAAAAGTGATTAACCAAAACGGCTTGATTTATACTAATAATAATATTGACAGACTGCTAATGGAGCGGCATTTAGGTGCTAAAGCCCGCAGGAGCGGGAAGCGGACAAAAGGACCCGCTAAACGGACAAAAGAGGATGATGAAAGGTTTGAGAGGGCGTTTAGGGGGATGGTAGGTTTTTAATACCTATATCTCCTATGATTGAGCTATAATAAGTAAAATAACTATAAAGTAGCAGTAAGTTGGCAAAACCGTGGATATAGTGAATTAAAGCAGACCACACCAAGGAAAAGTTCCCTGGCATGGTCTTTTTTCACTTCTTTTTTCACTCCTAATTCCACAAAAGGGAATCGTCGTGATTCCAGTCCCCGCCGTCCATTATCCGGGTATGGCGGATATTTCCGTCAGAGAATGTCCTAAATTCATAAACAGAGCCGTCCCATATGGAGTAATATACAGTATGACTGCTGATTGTATTTTGTGCGGTGTAATCGATAAATACAACTAATCTTACACGCCCTTCCTGCAAGCCTTCAATATCCACATCATCTATGCCATGAGGTGATTCAAAAACATAATCAGCATCACTTATTAAATCATAGCGGTAAGAATAGCCTCCGTCATAAGCACGTATAACCCTGTTAGGCATTACAGTTGGCGCAAACAAACTTTCCGCCGTGTCTCTTACCATTCCAGGTTCAAGAGCGTTAATAAGGGTTAAAACTCCAGGAGGTATAATTTGCAATAAGGCACCTGCCGATTCCCACCCTTCTATAAGCCTAAAGCTGTTTGTAAGAAAATCCCAATGGCTGGGCTCCCAATGACCTACCATTTCCAAATATTCCATTACTGATTGGCTGTTTGGGTCTTCATTGTGTTCAACACCGCTTGGGAAGTTTACAAAATATGTATTGCCCCCTGTTTGTGCTAAAAATATTGTCCCGCCTGCCATAATGGGAGGATGCTCATAAGTATAACCTTCCCTTGGGCTCATAGCAAGACTTAGAATCCGCCCGCCGTAAGGAAAACCGGATTCTTCAAACATTTCTTCCCTTGTGGCTGTGTGATATACCTCCACAAAATGTCTTGTGCCGAAATCAAACTCAACTGAAAATTCATCCAAGCCGTATTTACCTTCCCAAAAAGCCGGAAAAACTATGGAAAAACCTAGATTATCAAATTGATGGAAAACACCTGCGCTTTCAATAAGCCCTTCACTTTCTAAAAACGTCCGTAACGCCCCTGCAAGCCCCTCAGGAGTTTCCTCCATCCACCAAGGAATGCTCCCAAGGAAAGTTATATTATACGCAGTATCATCCATTTCATGCGAAAAGACTAAGAGTGTGCTTGCATCGTTCCATGCACTGTGGTGTCCTATCCAGCCCTCACTGTCAGGGAAAAAGGTACCCCATCGCAAAGTTTCCGATTCAAGATCATCTGTTTGCACCATAAAATCAAGACGCCACAGTTCTATTATGGTGTCAGGTATTATATTATCAAATTCAGCCTCTTTTTCTAATATATTAATGCGCCTATCAATAATATTTGCCGGGCGGATGTCAATAGGATTATCCCGATCCCCAATGGCAAAAATCCCAACGGTAAGCCCCTCGGTTAAACTCTCAATATAGAGATTAGCAAAATCCGCTGCAGTCCGGGGGCTGTCCCCTGCCGTATCAGCTTCCTCAGGGGTTTGGCTGCTGCCCATACCCACAGTGCAGGCAGTAAGCACTGCTGATAAAAGGATAGCGGCAGATATTGCAATTGCAAATTTTATATGTCTTTTGCTTTTCATAATCCCTCTTAACCTCTCCTAGACCTAAGCGCACGCTTTTAAGCGTGTATAGTCATCGATACTATGGATAGCGCATTTCAAGAATGCGTCAGCGTTCACTACCACTGCCCCGGTTTTAAATCAGGGGGCAAAGGATTCGGGTAAGTTTCCCCGTCCAACATCTCAAGCCATGTATCTTTCGCTTCTTTTATAAGAGAGATATCTGTCAAATACTCATATCCTGTACAAGCCAAAACCTTAGCCGCCAAAAGCATCCCCTTATGTGCGACAGAAGATTTACCTTGTGCAACTGCCTGCCAGGAGTGACCGGCTGTGCCCACTGCCCAGGTTGCGGCACTAAACTGCCCGGTTGGCACAACCCAGCTTACATCCCCAACATCAGTGGAGCCGCCGGACCTGGCAACAGGATTATAAGCGGCACGGAAGTTGTATATAGGCTCATCTACAATATTTTTAGCATTTTGCTTGCCTACAAGGTTTTCGGCAAAAGGTTTTATATTGGCTTTATCAAGGTCTGTTATTACATTTCTGAATTTTTTAGCGTACTCAAGCTCTTCCTTTGTATAATCTTGAGGGAGGAAGTAGTCAAGGTTTATATCCAGTTTCTCCGCTATAGCATTATTACCTATGTAGTCGGAATAGGCGGCAACCTGACGTATTTCAACTTTGGTTTGGGTCATAAGAGCGGCCCCTTTTGCAATATCGCAAACTCTTTCGTAAAGTTCCTTAACCAAAATTACCTTAGGCGCGCGTATGGCGTATAAAACTTGGGCGTAGCTTTGTACTACATTAGGTGCCGTACCTCCTGTGTTTATAACTGCGTAATGCACTCTCGCATCGCTTATCATATGCTCGCGCATGTAGTTGACCCCAACATTCATAAGCTCCACCGCGTCAAGGGCTGAGCGGCCTAAATGAGGTGCCCCTGCCGCATGAGATGATGTGCCGTGAAAATCAAAAAACACACGGAAATTAGCGAGAGAGCCGCTGCCTGTAACCTTATTAACCGTACCCGGATGCCAAGTTAGGGCTAAATCACAATCATCGAAGAAACCGTCACGAACCAGATAGCCTTTGCCCCCTGCGTTTTCCTCGGCAGGGCAGCCGTAGTAGCGTATTGTACCGGTTAAATTCTTCTCTTCCATCAATTTTTTAAGGGCAACGGTGGCTGCCAAAGCAGCGGCACCTAAAAGCTGGTGTCCGCAGCCATGTCCTTCCCCGCCGGGGGTAACAGGGGTATGCTTATCAACATCCGCTTCCTGTGAAAGACCTGAGAGCGAGTCAAATTCACCTAAAAAAGCTATAATAGGCGCTCCGCTGCCATATTCGGCTATAAAAGCAGTCTCTTCCCCTGCTAAGTCGGCTTTTACGCTAAATCCTTCCTTTTTCATATATTCCTGCTGAATTGCGCTGGATTTATATTCCTGAAACCTTGGCTCGGCAAAGCCCCATATTTCATCGGAAATATGAGTAAAATCCGCCGATTTGCTATCAATAAAGTCAGACAAGTATTTACGAAAATCCATGAAGCACCTCCGTTAAGTTATATTTAAAATTATGATACTATAAATTTGTGGGTAAAAGCAATCTATTTCGGTTAATCCATCACAATAGCGTGATTTTCCGCCACAAATTCATCTCCTACCTGTTTGCCATCTAAATCGTAAATTTTTCTATGTAAGTGATTATGCCTTGTATGCCCGCCCCAAGGCTCTTTTTGTATTAAATGCTCTTTTTCATATATTTCATATTTGTATATTGGTGGATTATTAGACCTCCACGCCCCTTTTAGGTGGTCGTCGCTTACTTCAATTATCAACTGAAAAGGCTGGGTTGTATCATTTCGTATCATCAAGTCCTTGTAATTATAAAAGCAGGTGGCATCTGAGCCGAAAAGCTTATCAGGTGTGGTATCGTAACCATGGCGGTGACGCTCTGTTATCGTAAGAGTGGTATGCAAGCTCATCCAATAAAGAAAGCCTGACAAATGGCACAATCCTCCGCCTATCCCTTCACTAAATGCACCTTTTTGCAAAATTACACCTTTAAGATAACCCTTACGCTCCGTAGTTTTGCCTATAAGCTTCCAAAAAGAAAATACCTCCCCCGGGTATATAGTAACTTTGTTCACTCTTTTAAGGGCTATTTGTAAATTTGTTATTTTATTTTGCTCCAAGCTTATGTCAATGCCTTTAAGATGCCGAAGGAGCGGTGTTTGATGGGAAAAATAAGTATATTCAAACTCATTTGTACGGATTTTGGCAAATTTTATACCGCCAAAAACCCAATACATATGCCGCTTGAATATATAGTAAATTACACCAAGCCTTTGGCGGATGGGATTTCTCTCTTTAGGCTCATTTATACTGCGATAGATTTCCATTCACTTAACTCCTCTATCCTTTATATAGCAAACGACTTTCGAAATCGTGATTGGGCGGCGCGCTATAGCAAACGACTTTCGAAAACGTGATTGGGCGGCGCGCTAAAACCTTCGGTTTTACCCAAAAGCACCTACCCCAACTGCTTTTGGGTCGCGCTTGCCCAATCGCGTTTCTCAATGTCGTTTGCTATAAAACCTTCGGTTTTAC
>WRBA01000023.1 GCA_009779915.1 Defluviitaleaceae bacterium
AACTCTGTCTTGTTTATCCAGCCAGCCATTTTTCATGGATAACCCCATACGGTCAAGCATAAGACCGTATAGAATTTTCGCGCCGTCTGATAGATTCTTAAACCGTGGATTAGTAAACAAGGATTTAGGCAAGCGATAGAATGTGTATTGGTCGGCTTCGTTGCTGTGGCAATAACCGTATTGTTGTGATTTGTTCATGATGATTTGCTCTCCTCTCATTTTTTGGCACGAAAAAAGGCGGGAGCTTTTTACACTCCCGTTTGCTCGTCTGCTCATAAGTGTTGATTTTGCAAGGGGTTTCCTTGTTGTCTTATGTCAGCCTCCCATGACGGTTTTTTTTAATGTCTATGCTTACTCATTCTGCTTACTCATTCAATCTTGAGCCGCGCCCATATACAACATACAGTACGACACTGGATACAACCATCATTAGCACCGCATATACAAAGGTTATGGCAGTATTATCCCCTTGTGCCACATCAGCCATAGTTAAGTTTTGTATTTGTACGCCCAAAGGCATATGGAGAGGGTGATATAGGAACACGGACATATCAAACTCTGTCAATAATCCATTAAAATTGAGAGCAAATATAGCAAGAACCGATGGCAGTAAAATCGGCAGGATTACTCTGAAAAATGTATACATAGTTTTTGCCCCAAGGTTTTTTGCCGCATCTTCCAAGGTATTATCTAAAGAGAAAAATGCAGCCCTTGTAATACGCAAAGTAAATGGGATACGAATAATCAAATACCCTAAAACCATAATAGTCATTGTACCGGTAAGTACACGGTTAAACATAAACCAGCGAGGCAAATTGAAAGTATATATAAGCCCTATGGCAATAAGTACATTAGGTAAAAGCCAAGGTATCATAAAAGTATATTCCACAATACTGCTAATTTTGTTTTTATATTTGGTTATTATCCGGCAAACCACCAAAATGAGTATGGCAACCCCGGCGGCAGCCATAAGTGAGAACATTACACTTGTAATAATCGGCTGATAAGAGCGGGAGTTAGAAAACACTAAAATATAATTTTGCAAAGTAAAACTGGAAAGGCTTAACTGCCGCCTTGCGATAGTTGGAGCGTCTGTAAATGAGAAAAGTATAACGGACACTATAGGTGCTACATAAATTACAAATAATACATAAGCATATAAATGGACAAAGAAATTTGCAATGGGATTGCGTATTTTATGTTTAACAAGAGTGGTTTTAACTTTAGAAATAGACAAGTAATGACCGCGCTTTTCAAGCTGTGCCAAAATTATAATAAGTATAATAGACGCGCCGCCTAAAAATAAACCCATTAACGCCGCTAAATCCCTTGAGCCTGCCATCCTGGAGAAAGATAGCATCATAGGTGTAATGGTTTGGAAATTAGGTCCTCCAACCAAAAGAGGTGCAGATGTAGCACCAAGACCTGTAAGGAATGTAAAAGTAGTAACCGCAAGTAAAGATGGGGTAAGGACAGGCAAAACAATACGACGCAATATGGTAAATTGGTTTGCACCCATATTTCTCGCGGCTTCGATGGTTTGATAGTCAACAGCGCGCATAGCATTTCTAAGGAAAATCATATGGTTGCCTGTTGTGGCAAAAGTCATGACGAAGAGTACAGCCCAAAAGCCTTCAAACCAGCCAGTATCAAAATTAGGGAAAATCGATGCGAAAAAGTTAGTAAAAAAACCATTTGAGCCGTATAAAAAGCGATAACCGGAAACTAAAATAATACCGCCGTAAACTAAAGTCGTCATATACCCCAAGCGAAGGATTTTAGCACCTTTTATATCAAAATATTCCGTAATCATAACTAGGCTTATCCCAATAAAGCCTACAGTTAAAGACAGTATAGGTGCCAGTATAAAGCTGTTGCGTAAGCTGTTTATAGCTCTTTGGGAGCCAAACATCCTATCTACAGCGCGCATCGTAAAATCTCCATCCTGCCAAAACACAAACAATATGGAATTAATATTAGGGGCGATTAGCACCGCGGCAATAAACCATAACAGCCCTAAATAAATTAAGCCTAAGATGACTTTAGATTTCCTCATTGGTTTTATTGTTTTTTGAGAAAGAAACATATTAAACTCCTAATACTGCATAATATTTTCAGGATTAAAGCTGACTGTAACAGTGCTGCCGATAGAATACATTGGAGAACCGCTGTTTTTCTCAATTACCTTCAACCGCTCCCCGTTGGAGTTTAGGGCATATTTAATATACAGTCCATAATATTCAAAGTTTTCCACCACCGCGTCACAGGACAGGTGATGTTCCAGCTTGTTATTTACATAAAGCCGCTCAAGGCGTATATAACAGTTTTTCGAGGTATCTACACCATTTTGAGAGTTTGCGCCGGCACTGATTAAAAAATCTGAGCTGAGTTTATTAATATCCCCAATGAAATTGCATACAAATTCCGTAGCGGAATAATTGTAAACCTCGTCAGGGCGCCCGATTTGCTCAATATTACCAAGATTGAAAACGGCAATACGGTCAGAGAGAGTTAGGGCTTCCTCCTGATCATGGGTTACATATATTGTGGTGATACCAAAGCGTCGCTGCAACTCCTTCAACTCATTTCTAAGCTGGACACGTAGCTTGGCATCTAAATTTGACAAAGGTTCATCTAAACATATAATTGACGGAGAAGTAACTAAAGCTCTGGCAATCGCCACACGCTGCTGCTGCCCTCCGGAAAGTTCGCTTATTTTTTTGGTAAGCTGCATCGGTTCCAACTCTACTTTTCGTGCGATTTCGTCTATTTTTGTTTTAATTTCGTCTCCTGAGACCTTTTTAACTTTTAAGCCGAAAGCTATATTTTCATATACGCTCATAGTTGGAAAAAGGGCATAATTTTGGAAAACCATGCCGATATTTCGTTTCTCGATTTCTAAATGGGTAATATCTTTGCCGTCTACTTCAACCTTGCCTTTTGTAGGGTTAATAAACCCTGTGACAGTACGCAATGTAGTGGTTTTACCACATCCGGAAGGTCCCAGCAGCGTAAAAAATTCCCCTTGCTTTACTTCAAGATTAATACTTTTTAAAGCCTCAAAAGATCCAAAATGAACTTGAATATTGCTTAGATTAATCATATGATCTCCGCCTATTTAAATCTTAATATGCCGGTACAGCGTTGCTGCACCGGCATTGTACATACAATTTTTAAGGTAGATAGGTCAAATAAATATGCTCTACCCAAGCTTCAATATTTTCAGCTACGGTGTTCCAATCCATAATTTGTACAGGCAAATTTTGGAATCTTGGGTCAGGGTCAGATATACCTCTAATCTGAGCTACACGCTCAGGTGTAAGCCAGTCAAGGAAACGCTTAGCTTCTTCTTGGTTAGTGGTGTTGCTGGTTAAGGCTAATGCCTCAATTACCAAAGGCACGCCAACATCAGGTATAACAACGCCTGCTGTTATGCCATACTGCTCTTCCCTCGAAGGTATGCCACCGTCGTGAAGCTGACCCATTATTACAGTAGTATTAGGATCAACCATTTGGGCAAACAAATCAACAGCACCTGTATTTGGTATGCCGTATTGATAGAATTGCCTGATTTCATTCCAGCCTTCATCGGATACACCTAAGTGACCGTTAGGGTCTAAATGACGAGACAATATGCCGGAAAGTACCATACGGGTAGTGCCGCCGATTAAAGCAGTTTCAAACTGATAGAGACCGTGGAAACGCTCATCATTCCATAAATCAGGCCAGTCGGTTGGCGCTTCATCAGGGCTTAATTGAGTAGAGTCATATGTAAGGAAAATAGCAGTAGTATCTGTTGCGTGGTAAAAACCTTGGGGATGGTCAAGTTCGCGGGGTAAATATACGCCAGCCCATGCAGGCTCGTGAGGGATGATTACGTCATTAACAATAAGCGAATGACGAAGGAAAACATTAAGACCGTATACAATATTAGCTGTAGGATTATGACGCTCGGCAATAAGCCTGTCTGTAATAGCACCGCCGCCGGCAAATACTGAACGTACAACAAAGCCGTATTCCGCGGCCAGAGCTTCAAGAGGGTCGTGGAATAGCTCCGCGTTAGAGTTTGAGTAAATGTAAATAGGAACTCCTGTGCCGCGTATTTCCTCAGGTTCTGTTACGGAAGGTTCAGCCGGAGTTGGTGCCGGTTCCGGAGTAGTCGCCGCAGGAGGTGCCGGTGTGGCAGGCTGTGGAGCGGGAGCCGCCGGTTGTGTACATGAGGCTAAAATCATTGTGCTTGCAAGAGCAAGAGCTACTAAAGCTTGTTTTTTCATAAAATTCTCCCCATTTCTTGATTTTTAGTGTATACTGTAACAATATAGCGTAATTTCAGTCTATTCTAGGCTGAAACTACTATAAAACTTGCTAAAATATGTAAAACCTTTAATATTATATAGTATTTTTGGAGAAAAGTAAAGGGGCGTTAATATTGCGAAGAGAACTGCATTATTTTGATATTTATCCAAAGGTGGTGCCTGCTTTTAAGTCATCTGCCATTAAAATAAAATGTCGCGAAAATTATTTTAAACCCAAAGATGGGCCCATAAAAGTAAGAGTTATACCGATGAGCGAATTTATAAAAGTTATGCTAAACCCATCGGAAGCAGAGGCTTATTCAGAGGACGGAATTATTCATATAACATACCATTTCGAAAAAGAACAGGAATACCGCCTGAAAGTACAGATAAAAGAAAATGAATGGGCTGAGTTGTCCGTATACGCCCTGGAAGAGGATTTGTACAAGCTTATTCCTCTTAAAGGTGAAACTCATGCCCACACTAATATTTCCGATGGCTGGGAATCCCCTGAGGTTGTAGCCGCATACTACCGCAAAGCCGGATTCGATTTTATGGTTATTTCAGACCATAAAAAATATCAAGGGGGTGAAATTGCAAGAGAGTTTTACAAAGGAGTTAATATTGACCTTGAAATTATAAGCGGTGAAGAGATTCACGCACCCTTAAATCCGGTTCATATAGTAAATTTTGGCGGCAGCTTTAGTATAAGCGAATTGATTGAAAAGGATCAAAACAGCTATTCTAAAGCAGTGCAAGAAATTATTACATCCCTTGATTCATCCTATGATTTTGTTGATGATAAGGAGCAGTATGTTTACGCGTCATGCCTTTGGGTGTATGATAAAATTAAAGAAGCAGGGGGACTATCCATTTTCTGTCATCCTCATGCTCTCGTTGGCGGCATGGAAGCTTATAATGTGCAAGATACATTAATAACCTTGCAATTTAAAAATAAATGTTTTGACGCCTTGGAATTAGTGGGCGGCCGCTCTCCAGCAGAAAATAATATGCAGCTTGCCTTTTATCTTAGTGCTTGTAAAAAGGGTTACGGCAATTTTTCTATTGTAGGAGGCAGCGATTCCCACGGAGTGCTGTCAGAGCCATTTCCAAACAGTTCTCTTAAAGAAAACGGGGTGTATCGTCCTTATGGATTTGATGAAATCCACACTATCGTATTTGCAAAATCCAATGAAAAGGCAGAAATCATTTCAGCCATAAAAAATGGCTATTCTGTTGCGATAGATAAATACAAAGGCGAAACGGCACGTGTACACGGTGATTATCGTTTGGTTAGCTATGGGCTTTTTCTTCTTTCCGAATATTTTCCTCTCCACCATGAAATATGCTATGAAGAAGGCCGGCTTATGCTTCAAATGGCATATGATGACTTAAAATGTGCCGCGGATGAACTAAATGCTAAAGCCGGACAAGTTGAAGATATGATTAGGAAGTATATGCGTCAATAACTAACCTTGATTATTGTAATTATTATTGAGAGTGTTTAAAAGTATATTTTGGTAAAATTTGCGTAAAATACGTGTAAAAGAGCTTATACGAAAGCTCTAATACTGAAGATAAATCCCATTTGCATAGGAGGGTTCGGCTTACCTTGCCGTCCCGCCTACAGGTCAAATACCGTAACCGTGTATGCGGAAGGCGAGGCAACCGGTGTGAGGATAGGTGTAACAGCCCAGCCGGAGCCGAGTGCGAATTTAAACTTCCGCAGGATTACGCTGTAGGGGATTGGGACTTCCTGTTAGGCAATTTGCTTGTTAGATACATCACCTAAACCACGAGTGGCTAACCTCACCCCTTGGAATAACACTAGCATTTTCGTCCGTTGAAAAAAGTATAAATCGCAAAGGCGCGGTCATGCCGCCGACATTCACAAATCCTTCGCCCTCTAATTCTTGATGGCGGTTTTGTTGAAAATCCGAACGCAAATTCATAACGAATGTGCCGAATGACAAGTGGTCTGTTCGGTTTCGATTAAACAACCCCCACGATGGGTCGGCAAAATGCCATTTTTCATCTGCATAAAACTCTACCCAACTGTGTGCGCCTCCAGAATGCCCCCAATCTTGCGCGCTTCTCAAAGGAATTTGCAATGCCAGCCCCGAAATATTCCGCGCAGGAATGCCAGCCGCCCGAAGTAGTGCGACCATAAGATTGGCAAAATCACCGCAAACCCCTATTTGGTAATCCAAAAGTTCAGAAGCGTAAAGTGTGTCTGCATTGGTTCGTGAGCCAGTAGGCCAGCTTAACAAATTATTTACGTGGTTATGTATATTTCTGGCGGTTTGCAAATCGTTTTCACCACGAAGCTGCTCGGCGAGTGCAATTATGGCTTCATTATCGGAATCGACAAACTGTTGCGGCATTGTGTATTCTGCGCGAATTTCCCCATACCAAGGCTGGACATTTCTAAATAATGTGGCGGTGAATGATATGGTTACAACCACTTCATAGTCCGTTGCCGGCACTCTGGCTGTAATATCGCTCCAGCCGTTAAAATATTCAATGCTATAGTGTTCTGCACCTTCAACAATCAAATTTCCGATTTCTTGATACCCTCCACTCATGGGTAGCGTTATCCGTAAATAAGTATCTGAACCAATTTCTGATATAACTCGGAATGTTTCGGTTACTGTAAAGGTTCTCTGCGGATTGAAAAAGAAAACGAATAATATTGTCATAAAAAAAGCAAGTATTATAACGCCCAAACTAATCGTAAGAACCCATTGCGTTTTTGTTGCCTTCTTTGTTGCCGACATCTATCGTATCTCCTCTAATATAAATACTTCCACCACGATTGACAATATTCCAACAATTAAAGTATATCCGTCTATTATATGAAACTGTAACCTATATATAGCAAACGACATTGAGAAACGTGATTGGGCAAGCGCGGTCAAAAAGCAGTTGGGGTAGGTGCTTTTGGGTAAAACCGAAGGGTTTAGCGTGCTACCGAATCACGATTTCGAAAGTCGTTTGCTATATCATGTGTTCATAAATTTCTTTAATTCCAAAATTTCATCCCTAAGCTGAGCGGCACGCTCAAACTGCAAGTCCATAGCCGCTTGTTTCATTTGCTTGTCAATTTTTTTAATCTCTTCCATAACCTCGTCTCTGCTCATAGATTCAGGGTCTTTTAGGAGCTTAACCGAAGGTTTTTCATCAGGGCTTTCGGTGGCATAAATTATATCATGTACTTTTTTAGTGATACTTTGGGGGGTTATCCCATGTATCGCATTATATTCCTGCTGTATTGCCCTTCTTCTATTGGTTTCCGATATAGCGCGCTGCATAGAGTCAGTCATTTTATCCGCATACATTATAACTTTGCCGCGGACATTTCTCGCGGCACGTCCTATAGTCTGTATTAACGATGTTTCCCCTCGCAAAAACCCTTCCTTGTCAGCATCCAGTATAGCTACTAAAGCAACTTCCGGTATATCCAGCCCCTCACGAAGGAGATTTATTCCTATAAGCACATCAAATACATTCATCCGTAAATCCCTTATGATTTCAAGTCTTTCAAGGGTATCAATATCTGAATGGAGATAGCGCACAGCCACACCGCTTTCACGAATGTACACGGTCAAATCCTCAGCCATTTTTTTGGTAAGTGTTGTAACTAATACTTTGTCTCCGTTTGCTATAACCTTGTTTATCTCCGAAAGGAGGCTGTCAATCTGCCCTTTAACCGGAAGCACTGTAACCTCCGGGTCAATAAGCCCTGTCGGGCGTATAATCTGTTCCGCTACAAGGCTTGCGTTGGCTTTTTCATATACAGAAGGGGTTGCTGATACAAACAGCATTTTATTAATCTTGTTTTCAAATTCGTCAAAACGAAGAGGTCTGTTATCAAGTGCCGATGGCAGCCTGAACCCGTATTCCACAAGGGTTGTCTTCCTCGACTTGTCCCCTTCAAACATACCTCTTACCTGGGGTATCGTCATATGAGACTCGTCCACAATAATCAAAAAGTCATCAGGGAAATAATCTATCAGTGTATGAGGTGTGCTGCCTGGGGCACGCCCTGCCAAATGCCTTGAATAGTTCTCAATACCTGAACAAAAACCAATTTCAGTCAACAGCTCCACATCATAATTGGTTCTTTGCATAATCCTCTGGGCTTCCAACAGCCGTTCCTGGGATTTAAGCTCCAACAGCCTTTCATCAAGCTCGGCTTTAATACCTTTTATTGCCCGTTCCATTTTTTCACGGTTGGTAACATAGTGAGAGGCTGGAAATATAGCCACATGAGTACGTATACCAACAATTTCACCTGTAAGAGCATTTATTTCGGATATACGTTCGATTTCATCTCCAAAAAACTCAACCCTATAGGCATTTTCAGATGAGTTTGAAGGAAAAATTTCCACTACATCCCCTCTTACTCTAAATGTGCCGCGGATAAAGTTCATATCATTTCGATTATACTGAATTTCGACAAGTTTACGGAGGATTTCATCTCGTTCCCTAATTTGTCCGGGGCGCAAAGACACTACCATTTCGTTATAGTCAATTGGGTCACCAAGACCGTATATACAAGACACAGAGGCAATAATAACCACATCCCGCCGTTCAAAAAGAGATGCTGTTGCCGAATGTCGCAATTTGTCTATTTCATCATTTATAGATGAGTCTTTTTCTATATAAGTGTCTGACGAAGGCACATAAGCCTCCGGCTGATAATAGTCATAATAACTTACAAAATATTCAACGGCGTTATTTGGGAAAAAAGCCTTAAACTCATTATATAGCTGCCCTGCAAGGGTTTTGTTATGTGCAATTACCAAAGTCGGCACATTAAGCTTTTGTATTAAATTAGCCATAGTAAATGTTTTGCCCGAACCTGTTACACCAAGTAAGGTCTCAAATTTATTGCCATTGTTAAATCCTTCGTATAATTTTTCAATCGCGGCAGGCTGATCCCCTGTAGGGCTAAAATCCGCTGATAGATTAAATTCCATAAAAGCCTCCTCTGGAGTAAAGTGGGTTTTCACAAGTTGAAGCAGTATACATTACCAAAAGTAACCCCCGCATAAAATGTGGAGGTTACCTTTTAGTACAGAGCCATATTTTCACCAATTTAACTAGGGTTGAAACTTAACTATTCTCACTTTTTTAATATCATTGCTAAGCTCCAAAGAAAAGCTTACTTTACCCGACTTACTGCTGGTTGTAAGCCCTACTTGCAAATTATTGACATATATTTTATAGTCTGTCGAGCCTTCCAATTCCATTGTGATTTGCGAATCCTCAAATCCTTCTATAGAGAACTCTATCATTTCATCAAAAACTTCCAAATTATGCACTGTAGAGCCCGGTACGGTCTCCAACAAAAGCCCATTGTTTTTCTCAAGGCGCGTAAGAAGTTTATGAGTCTTTACATTATACATATTGCCATCAAGTTCAAAATCGCTGACTTTCCTTTTTTCCACTGATTCATAATCCCCAAAGCTTAGTTTGCCATTCGATATAATAATGATTTCATCTATAACGGCCATTTTGACCCTCCTGTAGTACTTTTTATATTAGACCTGTCCACTATCCACATCCCACCATCTTTTCGGTCTATTTTCCATTCTGCTGCGTCAAGGCCTTCTAACAAAAGCTTTGGCTTTCTATCGTCGGTCTTTCCCTACACAATGAAAAATATTCTCGAAAACCTGACGAAAGCAGATTAGCGGACAGGTCTATTAAAAAATTTAGATTATACCTCTACTTGTACAGTATATCAAAGTTTTTGTATATAGTCAATTAGCTTAAGATTAATGATTAACTATAGCCCCTTCTCGTATAAATTCCGAAACCGCGTCCCTAATAATTCTATCCTGCTGTATTATTCCCCCGCGGTTATTATAGGGGTCTAATATCACATATCCTTGGTCGCCGCTCATCATACCTTCCGTATTAACGCTTACAAAAGTTGCAATCCCTGTATTTGTTCTAAAAACTCCCCTGGCACTCACTAATTCATCTATTGTATAGCCAATTTCATCATCGGAACCGAGAAGAATTACATCTCCTCGGCGTATGTTGTCAAAATCCTGCATAATATAAACATACCCTTCCTCACGATATATACCGCGCAGTACTTTAGTATTGATACTTACCTGCTCGATAGTGCTGCCGGCTCTTCTGTTTACCACTTCGATATTGTGCCTGACTGTTTCAACATATGCCCGCGGGATTTTAAGAAACATCCGCTCAACTATAGCCGTTTCAGGAACCTTAAGACCGCTGTATATACTGTCATAGGTTTTAAAAGAAACTGTTCGCATATCAAGAAAATCCTGTATTTGCCTGTCGGTTCTTAAAACCACAAAGCTTTCATTTTCACCTCTTCTTATATCCTCCACCCAGAAAGGATGCCCTGCAAAGCCTCCCCCTTTTTCTATGTACAATCTAACTGCACTGCCGTTTGCCCAATCAGTTATCAAATCATTTTCTATATAAGCTACTATATACCATATATTAGACTCAACTATTTTAAAAACCACATCTCCCGTATCAACATTCCTGTTTTGCACAAAGGAGTCCCTGCCTACATACATTCTGGTTTGTTCTCTTGTTATATCCCCTAAACTCCTCGGATTTAGCACATCTTCAAAACCATCAACCCTATGGGATACAATCCCGCCGCCGGTTGCTACTATAAGAGTACGGTTTTCCTCAATTCTTGAAGCATATTGCCTATGTTCATCCACAAGCGGCCTAAGTGCGCCTGTGTTTTCATTAAGAAGCCTGTCATTTCTCATTGCTATATTTTGGTCTAAAGAATTTCTAAATGCGTAGAGGGTTTCGCGATTTCCATAAGACAATCCAAGAAGCCTACTGTCTAAATCTATCCTAATATTATCATTAATTCCAGCCACTTCCTCCGAAACTATGGAAATATCCTCACGTAAATTCTGCATATCAATAATTCTTCTCGAAAGCTCCTCACTTTGGGCCACAAGAGGAGTTATACCGGATGTATTTTCTATACTTGAAACTACCGCACCTCTCCTTACCCTTTCCCCGTCAGCCACATTAAATACAACTTCTCCGGAAGCAGGTGCCGTATAAACTGTTTCATCTCTAACGATAATACCATTCATCACTCTTGTAATATTTACAGAACCGTAGCCGACTACAGCTATCTCCGTGTGCCCTCTGGTTATATACCTTATAAGAGAAAATCCCAATGCCAATGTAAATAACATAAGGGCTATTGTTAAAACAGCCATATCAGTGCGCCTAATACGGCGTCCTTTTGCTACTTTTGAGCTGGGTTTACGGCGAATCTCTTTCTTTTTTATCGGGACTACATTTTCAGGAATATTAGCGGCAGAAGGCTCTGTACTTTTGCTCGAACTACGCAAGTTTTTGCTTTCCCAATTATTTTTATTGTTCAAATGATAGCTGGGAGGCTTATCAAAACCCTTATCATCTCGTCTCATGGCATTTTCCCTTTCCGCTATAATACATTCATCAAGTATAGTTAGGCATTTTATATCGTATATATCTATTATAGTGAATTCAATGAACGCCCCGTTTCAGTCCATTTTAGACTGAGACGGCTATAATAGCTTTTAAGGTGGTTGATAGCTTGATAATAGCCAGTAAAAAAGTTTTACTCTTCATTATACCACTCATTGTCCTCATATTCAACATCCTAATAATTTTTAATCCGGCAGTCATTATGTCATCGGCAAGATCCGGCGCGCTTTTGTGGTTTAACAGCGTACTCCCTTCTTTACTGCCTTTTATGATAGGTACCAATCTTCTCCTGCGATTTGGTGTGGTTGACTTTCTCGGAACTCTGCTAGAGCCTGTTATGAAGCCCTTATTCGGTGTTTCCGGCAAGGGTGCATTCGCCTTTGTTATGGGAGCGACATCTGGCTACCCCATAGGGGCACAAATTTGTGCAAACTTAAGAGAGAGTGGAAAAATAAGTCAAATCGAAACTCAAAGACTTTTAAGCTTTGTAAACAACAGCGGACCTTTGTTTATGATAGGCGCAGTTGGCGTAGGAATGTTCGGTAATGAAAGAATCGGCTATTTTATACTTATAACTAATTTAGCGGGGGCTGTTTTAACAGGAATGCTTTTTAAATTTTATAAACGCAAAGACAGGGAAATTCCAATCCCTATAAAAGACAGTGCCGTAAAAAGCCGTGTATATGACCAGCCTTTTGGCAAAATCTTATCTGACAGCGTTTGGGCAGCCCTCGAAAGCTTGCTTAAAATAGCCGGATTTATTATACTGTTTTCCGTACTTCTAAAAATCCTTGAAATCATAGGGTTTATAAAAAAAAGTGCTGAATTTTTACTTAATCTTGGTATACCATTTAACAGAGAAATTATTGA
The DNA here is from genome assembly GCA_009779915.1 of Defluviitaleaceae bacterium. Lineage (GTDB taxonomy): Bacteria > Bacillota > Clostridia > Lachnospirales > UBA5962 > WRBA01. Next base: position 12,663 of record WRBA01000023.1, read on the forward strand.
ATCTTCCCTATACGGTTTTATTGAAATTACTAACGGTACAAACTCTTTATCTGCTCTTGGCACAGACCGGAGTGTAATAATACTGTGCGCGGCTCTTGTTGCTTTTGGGGGCATGTCTATTTTTTCCCAATCAATAGCTTTTTTATCTAAAACTGATATAAATCCTTTAATCTACTTTATATCAAAGCTCTTAAATGCCGTGTTAACAGCTGCTGCCGGATTTTTCCTATACCCTTTGTTTAATTTTGAAAGTCCCATTTTAGATAGTGCTGTGCCTGTTTTCGCGCCAGGACCTGTAGATAGACTTCTTCTTTCCACAATTATATGTGCTATGATGCTTTTTACAATTCTTGTTACCTGTTTTGCGGTAAAAATAGGGCAATATATAAAAAAATAATTGTAGAAAAAAACTACACTGTGTAATATAATGAGTTTTAGCAGTTTATTTACAAGACAAAGGATTGTGACATGTTTATGAAATTTAATGCTGAGTCTATAAGTATTCAAAATACTATGTATTTGGACAAGCCTAATGAGGATTTTTATATATGTGATAATGAAAATGGGATTTATATTATACTTGACGGTGTTTCCAGAGATGTAATAGAGGGCAAATATCCAAATCCAAGCCCGGCACAGCAGGTATCCGAAATATTTGCAATAAAGGTGCAGGAATATTTGCAAAAAGAATTAAAGGGAAATGTTTCCGATTTTCAAACTGTGGTTAAAGACGCCATGTCTTTTGGCAACGAGTGTATATCAAGATTTAACAGCCAAGGTATATATAGCTTTCCCCCCGGCACAGTGGGGATTATTTTGCTTATTAGAGGTAAGAATGCCTATTTTGGCTTTATCGGCGATTGTATCGGCAAAATTGTATCTTTTGACAATATTGTGACATTTACAAAAGACCAAACTGAGGGCGTTGCTTTGTATAGAAGTAAATATACTCAACAGGAAATAAGAGCTAAAATATGCAACAATCCTAATCATCCGGCAGGCTACGGAGTTTTAAACGGCACCAAAGCCGCTCTTGGGTTTATTGAAACCGGACATTTTGAACTGTCAGGAGATAAAAAAATACTCTTATATACCGATGGCTTTGAAGAGACAATGGATTCACTGTCTTTGCATCAGTTTTACAATATTTCTCTAAAAAATGCGGAAGATTTAGCAATACCCAAAGACAATAAACCCTTAGATGATAGGACTTTATTGATTATTTCAAATATGGAGTGATTATATTGGCACAATTTAAAAAAACAGCGGAATGTATTTTAAAAGGGATAGATGATGAGGTTTTTCCATGCGCCGCACTGGCGCTAGGAGATAAGGAAGGTGAGAAATTTCGGATACACGCGGGATTTAGTGCCTTATATCCTGAAAAAAGCAAATTAACAGAGGATACGCTGTTTGATTTAGCTTCTGTCACTAAAATCATGTCAACAACAATGGTTGCCTTAAAGCTAATCGAGTCCGGGGAACTTGGTTTTAGGGATAAAATCAGCAAATACTTTGATACGCCAATGGATAAAAAAGATATAACTATATACAATTTATTAACCCACACTGCCGGAATGCCGAGAAATGCCCGGGTCGAGGAAATGGCAAAAAGCCCTGAAGATATTGTCCAAACTATTTTAAGTTTGGAATTTAGCGAAAAGTCCGGGGCTGCTTATACTTGCCTGGGATATATAGTTCTCGGTAAAATTTGCGAGGGAATAAAGGGCAGAGACCTTAGTATTCTTGCAAAAGAGATGATATTTGAACCTTTAGGGTTAAAAAACACTATGTATAACCCTGATAAGAGCAAATATAGCATTGTTACAACTGAATATAAGGAAAAATACGGCTGCCACATCCATGGTTCCGTACATGATGAAAAAGCAAGGTTTTTAAACGGTATAGCGGGAAACGCAGGGCTTTTTTCCGATATATCTGATTGCAGCATATTTGCGGCTATGCTTGCAAACAAAGGAGTAGTTGATGGCAAGGAGTTCTTAAATCGCGACTTGTTTAATGAAAGCATAAAAAACCATACAAAACATTTATCGGATCTTTCGGAAAGCCGCGGCTATGGATTCTTTATAAAAGACAGTGACCCTTCCCCTGCGGGGGATATTTTTCCCATTGGCTCATATGGGCATACAGGGTTTTCAGGTACATCAATATGGGTGGACAAGGATACTTCACAATATATTGTACTCCTTTCCAATCGTATACATCCAAGCCGCGAAAACATGAAAATCCAAGAGTTTCGCACAAAATTGCATACTATATGTGCCGAGGAGTATAGGGCTTCTTTGAGGGAAATCCGCTGACCGCAGTTGAGGGTTCCGCAGTATGATTTAGAAGAAGAGCATTATCATTATTAAACATCACAAGTGATTTTTATTTGGAAACTATGATAGCTTTTGAAAGTATTAAAATACAGCTGCTTTCCGTGGAGGAGAGTTATTGATTTATACAGGGGGCAGGTTATGATTTTACCAAACAAACTTAAAGAAGGTGACACTATAGCTTTTTTCTCACCATCAAAACCCATTACAGCCGACGTGCCAAAGCGCTTTAATAAAGCCAAACAATTTTTGCAAGAAAAAGGGTTTAACTTAACCGAAGGCAGCCTTACAGGGAAAAAAGATTTTTACCGCTCCGGCTCCATATCTCAAAGGGTTGATGAAATCAACAGCCTTATAAGAAATCCTGATGTTAAATGTATAATGTCAACTATAGGCGGCATGAATTCAAATTCACTGCTGCCTTACATTGATTATGAGGCACTTATTAGAAACCCTAAGATTATCATAGGCTATTCGGATATGACGGCGATTTTGCTGGGTATTTATGCTAAAACTGGTTTAACAACCTATTATGGACCTGCTTTGGTTGCGAGCTTTGGGGAATTTTCTCCTTATCAGGATATATCTTTTGAGTATTTTAGTGATATTTTGATGAACCTTGTTAAGCCGCCTTTTACCCTCAAGACCCCTTCTTTTTGGACTGATGAATTTATACCTTGGGAGGAGCAGGACAGATCGAAAAATCAGAATAAGAATGAACTGATAACCGTAAATACAGGCATTGCCGAGGGCAGGCTTATAGGCGGCAACTTAAACACAATAGAGGGTATTTGGGGCAGTCCTTACATGCCTGAAATTAAAGAAGGGGATGTATTATTTATCGAGGATAGTCTTAAGGAAATTTCCACTATTGAGCGCAGCTTCTCTTTGTTAAAAGTAAATGACGTGTTTGATAAAATCTCAGGGCTTATACTTGGCAAGCATGAGCTGTTTAAAGACTTAGGTACAGGCCGAAAACCTTATGAAGTGCTGCTGGAAGTAATCGGAACTCCTAAATTTCCCATACTTGCCGATTTTGATTGCGCCCACACTCATCCTATGTTAACATTGCCTATAGGTTGTAATGTTAAGCTGGATGCGGCGAATCAAACGGTAACTTTGCTTGGTAAATGGTTAGGGGACAAGTAATGGAGAGAGATTGGGATATTTTATTAATAGGCGGTGCTTCCGGCACAGGAAAAACGAGTATCAGCCTGCCTTTGGCTCGTCATTACGGTATTGACCTTGTTAGAGTTGATGATTTTCAAATGATGCTGGGAGCTGTGACAACCCCTGTGACTCACCCCGCCATACATTATTGGAAAACACATCCTAATTGGCAAGATGAAGGGGCAGAGGCGACGGTCAGGCAGTTGATTGATGTGGGCAAATTGCTCACACCCGGACTAAAAGCTGTAATCGACGACCATATTATTGAAAATATACCTATGGTCCTCGAAGGGGACTTTATTCTTCCTGAACTGGCAGTGTCTTTTGAGAATCCAAAAATCAAGACTGTTTTTATACATGAGCCGTCAAAAGAACAGATATTGCAAAATTTTCTGGCACGGGAAGGTACAGTTCAAGAGTATAGAGCGGATGTGTCTTATCAATATGGCAAGCGGCTGGTGCAGGAATGTGATAAATATGATATAATTACCGTTGAATCTCGTCCATGGGATACTCTTATGGGTAGAGTGATAAAAGCTATAAAGTAAAGTGGAGGACTATATTAATGGAAAAAATTTCCATAAAAGGTGCAAGAGAAAATAATTTAAAGAATATAAACTTGGAAATACCACGTAACAAACTTGTAGTATTTACAGGAGTTTCAGGGTCGGGTAAAACATCCCTTGCCTTTGACACAATTTTTGCCGAAGGACAGAGGCGTTATATAGAGTCGCTTTCATCTTATGCCCGCCAATTTCTTGGGCAGATGGAGAAGCCTGATGTTGACTTTATCGAAGGGCTTTCTCCGGCTATATCTATAGACCAAAAGACCACAAATCACAACCCCCGCTCAACAGTGGGTACAGTGACTGAAATTTACGACTATTTAAGGCTTCTTTTTGCACGGATTGGTATACCTCATTGTCCTGAATGCGGCAAGGAAGTCCGCCGCCAAACTATTGATGAGATTGTTGATCAGCTTCTTGCTTTGTCCGAAGGCACCCGCCTTGTCCTTATGGCACCGGTGGTGAGAGAGCGAAAAGGTGAGCATATAAAGCTTTTACTTGACGCGGCTAAAAGCGGCTATGTAAGAGCTAGAATAGATGGGGAGTTTTACGAGCTTTCCGAAGAAATAAGATTGGACAAGCAGAAAAAGCATACTATCGAAATAGTAATTGACAGGATAATAGTAAAAGAGGGTATAAATAAGCGGTTATCCGAGTCTATTGAGGCGGTTATGGCTCTCTCCGGCGGGATACTTACAGCTTCCGCTGATGAAGTGGAGCTTACATTTAGCCAAAACTTTTCATGTCCTGATTGCGGCATAAGCTTAGATGAAATTGAGCCAAGGCTCTTTTCCTTTAACAACCCACAAGGGGCTTGCCCGGATTGCGCCGGTCTTGGGGTTAAAATGATAGTTGACCCGGATTTGATTATACCAAACCAAAAGTTATCCATAAACCAAGGGGCGATTAATGTCCTTGGCTGGAATGCTGTGAAAAACGAAAGCTCCGGCATAAGCGGTGTGTTTAAAGCCTTGGCGAAAAAGTTTAAGTTCAGCCTTGATACGCCTTTTGAGTCTTTAAGCGCGGAGATAAAAGAAGTTATCTTCCATGGGGATTTTACAGGGCGCATTCAGGTAGAATATGAAACAAGCAGCGGCATACGCTCGTACCCTTATAATTTTGAAGGGGTAGTTGAAACTATTAACCGCAGATATAAAGAGACAAACTCCGATTACGCAAAGCAGGAATATGAGGGCTATATGACCAATGTTACCTGCCCAACCTGCAATGGGAAACGCTTAAAGCCTGTGGTTTTGGCTGTTACAATAGAAGGGAAAAATATTTCCGATATAACGGAAATGACAGTTATAAAAATCAAAGATTTTTTCGACAGTTTTAAGCCTAAAGGAGCGGCAAATAAAATTGCTGAGCCTATACTTAGGGAAATTGGAGCGCGTACAGGATTTTTAAGAGATGTTGGGCTTGATTATCTGACCCTTTCAAGGGCGGCAATGACCCTATCGGGGGGGGAGTCTCAACGTATTAGGCTTGCCACTCAAATAGGTTCAGGGCTTGTTGGGGTGGTCTATATTTTGGATGAGCCGTCAATCGGTCTTCATCAGCGGGATAACGCCAAGCTCTTAAAAACTTTGATGAACCTTAGGGATATAGGCAACACTCTAATCGTAGTTGAGCATGATACGGACACGATGCTGTCCTGTGACCATATTGTTGATATAGGACCCTTTGCAGGCAGCAGCGGCGGGGAAGTTGTTTATTCCGGCGATGTAAAAGGGCTTTTAAGTAGCGGCTCAGTCACAGGGGAATATTTAAGCGGTGCCAAATTTATCCCTATACCTGAGGTGCGGCGCAAGGCTGAGAAGAGCAATGTCCTTAAAATTAAAGGGGCTATGGAAAATAACCTTAAAAATATCAATGTGGATATACCTCTTGGGGTATTTACTTGCGTTACAGGGGTTTCAGGCTCCGGCAAAAGCTCACTTATTAACCAAATTGTCTATAAACGCCTTGTCAGGGATTTAAACAGGGCGAAAACCAAGCCGGGTAAACACCATGATATGCAAGGCATTGAAAAGCTGGATAAAATAATTAATATCGACCAATCCCCAATCGGGCGGACTCCAAGGAGCAACCCTGCAACTTATACAGGGCTTTTTGATCTTGTACGGGATGTCTTTACACAAACTACAGAAGCTAAAATACGAGGCTATGCCAAAGGACGTTTCAGTTTTAACGTAAAAGGCGGACGGTGTGAAGCTTGCTCAGGTGATGGGATTATAAAAATTGAAATGCACTTTCTGCCGGATATTTATGTGCCCTGTGAAGTTTGCGGCGGCAAGCGTTACAACAGGGAGACTTTGGAGGTTAAATACAAAGGCAAATCCATATCCGATGTCCTTAATATGACCGTTGATGAGGCTTATAAATTCTTTGAAAACCTGCCAAGGCTTAAGGAAAAATTACAGGTTTTAAACGATGTTGGCTTGTCCTATGTTAAGCTGGGGCAGTCAAGTACGACTCTTTCAGGAGGCGAGGCGCAGCGGGTTAAACTTGCCACAGAACTGTCTAAGCGCAATACGGGTAAAACAATGTATGTCCTTGATGAGCCGACTACAGGGCTTCACTCCTACGATGTCCATAAACTTGTGGAAATACTTCAAAGGCTTACGGAAGGCGGTAATTCAGTTATTGTTATAGAGCATAATTTGGATGTTATAAAAACCGCTGATTATATAATTGATTTAGGTCCCGAAGGCGGCGACAAAGGCGGCGAAATTGTAGCGCAAGGCACCCCTGAGAAGGTTGCTAAAAATGAAAAGTCATATACAGGGTATTATCTTAATAAGATATTAAATCCAGCTAAGAAGCTTAAGAAGCTGGGATAAATATGTAGACCATAATACGTTGCAAAGGCTGATAAAGTATGGTAGTATTTAATATGTAAATGTAACCTTCATATTTAGACTTATAGGAGGTGATTATATGACAGGGATTACCATATTTTGGATAGTTTTGATGGTGATTTTTATCATAATTGAGCTTAACACAATAAATCTGTATACGGTTTGGTTTGCTCTTGGGGCTTGTGCGGCGGCTATCTTAAGTGTTCAAATGCCGGAAGGTTATCTGGTGCAAACAGCGGCTTTTGTAATAGTTTCCGGTATAGCGGTTATGCTGACCAGACCTTTTGCCAGGAAAGTTACAGGAAAATCAGTACCTACAAATGCAGACCGGGTAGTAGGGGAAGAAGCTGTTGTGACGGAAAAAATAGGGGAGTCCGCGCTGGGGCAGGTTAAAGTTTTAGGGCATATTTGGACTGCTAAAGCAAAGGATGCTAACACCGTATACGATGTAGGGGATATTGTTATCGTGGAAGAGATTCAAGGTGTTAAATTGATAGTAAAAGATAACGACAATAGACCTGTCCACTAACTTGCTTTTATTAGATTTTCGAGCATATTTTTCATTGTGTAAGGAAAGGTTGACGACGCAAAGGCAAAGCTTTTGTTAGGAGACCTTGACACAGCAGAATGGAAAATATGCCGAAAAGATGGTGGGATGAGGTTAGCGGACAGGTCTAATATATAATTTAGGAGGGTTTAAAAAATGGGCGGGGAATTAGTACTTATTGCAATAATTTTAATTGTAATTATGCTGGTTATATCCTGTATTAGGATTGTACCACAGGCAAGAGCGAGTGTTATTGAAAGGCTTGGAAAGTACCATGTAACTTGGCAGACAGGGCTTCACTTTAAAGTCCCGGTTATTGACAGGGTTGCAAGGCAAGTTTCTTTAAAGGAGCAGGTAGGGGACTATTTTCCACAGCCGGTTATTACAAAAGACAATGTAACTATGCAAATCGATACAATAGTTTATTTCCAAGTAACTGACTCAAAATTATATGCATACGGTATTGAGAACCCTCTTTTAGCACTTGAAAAGCTTACGGCAACAACTCTTAGAAATATTATTGGTGATTTGGAGCTGGATGAAACCCTTACATCCCGCGAACTTGTAAACTCTAAAATGCGCGCAATATTAGATGATGCTACGGACACATGGGGTATTAAAGTTAACCGTGTCGAGCTTAAAAATATCGTTCCTCCGAGAGAAATTCAGGACGCTATGGAAAAGCAAATGAAAGCCGAACGTGAGCGCCGCGAGTCTATACTTAGAGCGGAAGGTGAGAAAAAATCGGCAATTTTAGTAGCAGAAGGGCAGAAAGAATCGAGGATTTTAGCTGCTGAAGCCGAAAAGCAGTCAACTATACTTAAAGCTGAAGCCGCCAGAGAAGCAAAGATTAGAGAGGCGGAAGGTGAGGCTATAGCAATACTAAAAGTACAAGAGGCTAATGCTCAAGGTATTCGCTTACTTAATGACGCTAATCCGGCAGATAATATATTGACAATTAAATCTTTAGAGGCCTTTGCCAAAGCTGCTGACGGTCAAGCAACAAAAATTATCATCCCCTCTGAAATTCAAGGGATTGCAGGGCTTGTAAGCTCTATAAAGGAAACCATAAAGGAATAGAGAAAATATATTTAAGAAGCCGCGGTGGCTATAGTCAGCTTTGTTGACTATATAGCCGCGGCTTTGAGGTCTGATATGGATATTGAAAGAAGCAAAGAATACCCAATAGATACATGGATTAGAGAGAATAGCGGTCGTAGGATTTATCTTGCCTCGGCATATGTCTGGGATGGTTCTGTGACGTTTTTATATGTATATGACGCCGCTTTATCGAATAGTGCCGAAGAAAATACCGTAGATTTTTTTGAATACGAGGTTAATGGCTTGCAAGCCATGGAGGGTAACGGCTGGCTTATAGATAAGCTCGACAATGACAAAGATTCCGATTTATATTATTTAGTGAAAAATAGGCTGCCGGAAGAATTGCGTAGTGCGGGGCTTGCTTTCTTTAAGTGGGACGCCTCCTTTGCCAAACCGATAGATGAAATAAAAAATATTACAATTTATCCTCAAACTCAAGAAACAAAGCGATATCTTGTGGATAAAGCTTTCACTGTGCCTTATGGTAAGTGTGATATTAAAATCCCTTATACGATAAATGGACAGCGGAGCTATATTATACTGCGGGAACTTAAGATTGTTGATATGCTGGAAGAGTTTGAGAAGAATTATGAGGAAATTAAGAAGGCACGGGAGAATACCTTGAAAGAATGGGATGAGAAAGGTAAGCCTTGGAACCAAGTTCTACTCGAGCTTGACGAATTGCGACGGTATTATGACAAAAGGCGTTTACTGCTTACATACCTTAAACCTGAGCAGTCCCGCTCTATTGAGTTTTATACGGCAGGACACCTAAATACCGGTACTATATATATTTCCATCGATAAAAATGAAATGATGGACGGGCTTTATAAAGATATAGCAGTAATTTGCGAAATAACAGGGGAGCCGGAGTTAGAATATGAAATTACATTAATGTTTGCATTGGAGCATATAGAGTATGAGAGGAAGGCGGTATTAAGGAGGGATTTTGAAAAATGAAAAAGAAAGTGATGATAATATCGTTTTTTCTTGCGGCTGTATTTATCTTTGGCTTTTTCACAGGATGCGGAAGGTTTGTGGGAGCAGAAAGTTATGAATCCATTATGATTAACTCCTTATTAGAGCTTGAACGTCTACCTCAAATAATCTCTGCCGAAAGAGTGACGGAAGCACAAATTTTAGAAGCCCATGAATGGTATCCGTATAGTTGGTTTAGCCGGCAGTATCAATATGGTGATTTTAGTAATTTAGTAGTGTACGAAATAATATACGAAACGGCAGATGGCGCACAAGTGCTTGGTTTTATTGTAGCACCTGCAGATTATTTAGAAAATGAGTACCAATACCCTGTATTAATCCGTAACAGAGGGTTAGTTAACTTACAGGGAGCTGCACCGCCTTTTGCAGCAAACCGGCTTATAGTGCGGGGAGTACCCTTTGCCAACGCAGGCTATATTACTATGTTAACTTTTCACCGTGACGGACGCGTTCATGTTGAAGGGGAAAAGTACGACCAAATAGGCGGAGATGATTTATACGATATCATAGCTCTGATGGATTTATCCGAGCATTTCGGCTTTAAGGCGCCGGGGCTATTTATGGCAGGGGAGTCTTTAGGCGGCATGAAAACATTAATGATATTAAAAGAAGATGAACGAATTGACGGTGCCGTGGTATTTGCGGCAATGGGAGACTTTGAGGAATATTACTTAAGCCAAATAGCATTAGGCGGCAATGCCGCATGGCAGATGGGACGCTTGGCAGCAGCTATAGGCGGAAACCTTGACGAGGCACCGGAAAAATATATTGCCCGCTCTGCCGTTAATTGGGCTGATGAAATTGACACGCCGCTGTTATTGATACATGGAAGCCTTGATGATACTGTGCCTGTATCCCACAGCAAGAGGATATATGATAAAATGAGAGCGGCAGGTAGGGATGTGGAGCTTAAAATCTATGAGGATTTAGGCCATAGCGTTTTTTATTATGAAGGGGCAATTGAATATGCGATTGATTGGTTGAGAAGCAGGTAGGCGGAAAGTTATTATAAATTATAATTAAGTCATATAATTATCCTGAAAGGAGATAAATCATGGACAACAATGGCGTAAGTTTGCAAGATACATCTATGGAACATCAATGTGAAAAATGCAAAGAATATCAAAATGAAGTAGAGATATTCGAAGTTGCTTTGCTTGTTTTAGCTTTTTTAGGTCCGATAATTGGTATGCTAATCGGAATGTTTGCAGTAAAAAAGCTTTTAAGAAAATAGTCTTAATCCAAAAGCCTATATTTGCAGGCAGGAGTTGAAATATAAGTTATGCCTTTTTTGTCTACGATTAAATATAGCAATGCGCTTACTAAAATGAACCTTGTAGTCTAACGAGTACAAATTTAAATTTCCGTAGGTTTAAAATATCGTTTGAATTTGCACCGACCGGTGGTATGAATAAGACCAAAATGGGCTCACTATATATTTTAAAATTGGAGATGTGGAGATGAAAATTCGAGTAGCAACAATTAAAGATGTAGATCAACTTGCCCTATTATTTGTTGAACAATTTGACACTCAGGCAAAAATAGAACCGTATTTTATGCAGAGCGGGACACAAAGCAAGCAATTTATTGAGGATACAATTACGAATGAAACATCTCAAATTTTTGTTGCAGAGGATGCGGACAAAATTATCGGTTTTGTTTCTATTTATGAAAGGAAAACCAATGATTTAATAAATTCTATAGTACCCCATAAATATGCATATCTTATGGAAATTATTGTTACAAAGCAGCAGCAAGGCAGGGGTATTGCCACCCAGTTGATGAATACAGTCAATCAATGGGCATTGGATAGGAAATTGGATTATATCGAACTTAATGTTTATGCGAATAATCCTGCTGTTGATTTTTATATCAAGAGTGGTTATGTGGAAACTAATAAAATAATGGTGTATCGATTATAAAAAGAGTAAAACATACTTTTCTTGGTTGTTTTAATCGTTAAAATGCACGCTGCAAGCGTGCATTTTAACGAAAACTCACACCATCCTATTTATCTCTTTTTTCAATCTCCCTATTATCTTCTTCTCAAGCCTTGATATATACGATTGTGAAATCCCTAAAAGGTCAGCCACTTCCTTCTGGGTCATTTCTTCTCCGCAGGCTTTAAGCCCAAATCTAAGCTCAACTATTTTCTTCTCCCTATTAGAAAGCTTTTCCATTGCTTTATTTAAAAGCTCCTTATCCACTTCTTCCTCTATATCGCGGTATATGACATCTACGTCGGTACCTAATATATCAGATAATAAAAGTTCATTGCCCTCCCAGTCAACATTGAGAGGCTCATCAATGGAAACTTCACTTTTTGCCTTTGTATTTCGCCTAAGATACATAAGTATCTCATTTTCAATACATCTTGAGGCATATGTAGCAAGCTTTATATTCTTATCTTTTTTAAAAGTGTTTATAGCTTTTATAAGACCAATTGTGCCTATTGAAATCAAATCTTCTACATTTACTCCAGTGTTCTCAAATTTTCGTGCAATATAGACCACAAGTCTTAAATTACGCTCTATGAGAATGGATTTAGCTCCTGTATCTTCATCTGTACCCAGTTTTTTAAGAAGCAAAGCCTCTTCGCTGGCATCTAAGGGCATAGGCAGTATGCCGCTTCCCCCAATATAGTAAATATCTGTGCCATCGCCTCCGCTTACTTTAAGGCGAACTTTTCTTACCCAATCTCTTAAATTTAAATACGCAAGCCGTAACCCAAGCATAGTATCCTCCTATTTATTCAGCTTCTAAAACACAAGGGTTTAAAAGCCCTTGGTAATCACCGTTTTTTGTTAAGTTAAGATTGTATATACCTACTACAACATCATAAAGCTTTAAAACTTTATTTTCTTTTGTAATTTCTACTGTGTCAGGCTTAAAGCCAATTAACATACCATTTTCATTACCTAGGCTTTTAAAAGGTATCATCCTTATACTTTTTTCAAACTCATCTCCTGAAACAGCGGCTATTATCAGGCTTAAATCATCTTCCTGGCGGGAAATGAACAGTTCTCTCATTTTTTCAGGGAGAAATTCATAAATATGCTCAAACTCCGCTATTATTACAGGAGATTTACTTACAGGATCAACAAGGCTGTTACCTGTATCCACTAAAGCCGAAAATACAGCCGATTGCTTTCCGCTTATGATTTTTATAGTATAAATAGCTTGTTTTTTGATAGCTATTTTACTAAGTGCCGCTAAAATCAGCTTAATAATTATGTAGGAGATGCAAATGGCAGCAATTAAAATCCGCAAAGAGAAGTAATTTACGCTAAATCCCACCATATTGCCTATTAAATTGCCCATATTTGAGTAGAAAAATATTGCGCTCCCCACACCGCCGACTGCAAAGGCTGATATATGGGCAAAAACCGTAAGCTTACCAAGGTCTTTTAAATCTTTAAATCCAAAGGCAATCAAAATCCCTGACAACAGTACAATCAGTGAGGAGAAAAAATTATAATACCGGCTTATTACAGGCAGGAATATTAGCAGGCAAAATAAAAGAGCCGATACGCCTGAACCCAATGCAAGCCGCCATTTTTTTGGCTTTTTTCTTACGATCATTCCTGTTAAGCAGAATATGAAAAAATTCATCACCCAGTTTATTAAAAACACCACATCGGCATAAATTTCAACCATTATGTCCTCCAGGTAATTGATATGCTCTATTATAAAATCCTATACAGGCTGTATTTTGTAATAAAATCTGAAAATTATTAAAAACAACATGACAATAATTTACAAAAACGCTTATTGACCACAGGCTCTCAATATTATACTTAAACTCTTTTAAAACAGTATCAGATTGTTGCTTGCAATTAATCTGGTACTGTTTTGTAAGGATTTCAGTATAATATGGATTAAGAATTGCTATTTCTGACGTATAGGTATAAAATGTAATAAAAATACTATCCAGGAGGGAACAAATAATGAAAGAGATAATATTTAACGAGATTGATAAGCTGCAGCCTGAACTTGAAAAATTGAGCCATAATATCCACTCTAACCCTGAGCTGGCTTTTGAAGAACACAAGTCGGCAGCTTTTGTAATGGAGCTTTTAAAAAACCATGGTTTTGAAATTGAGTTCCCCGCAGGAGGGCTTGCAACGGCTTTTAGGGCTACATATAACGGCACGGGAGAGGGGCCGACTATCGCTTATATGGCTGAATATGACGCCCTGCCCGAAATGGGTCATGCGTGCGGGCATAATTTAATAGCGATGGTATCTACGGGAGCGGCTATCGGGCTAAGTAAAATAATGAACAAACTGCCTGGAAAATTAGTCCTTATGGGCACTCCGGCGGAAGAAGTAGGCGGCGGCAAAATACTAATGATACAAAACGGAGCTTTTGAAGGTATAGATTTTGCTCTCATGGCTCACCCCGGACGGCAAAATAAGCTTGGGGGCAAAAGCCTTGCCATAACTGATGTGACTGTAGAGTTTTTTGGCAAACCGGCCCATTCCTCTGCACCTGAAAAGGGTATAAATGCTTTAACGGCAGTGCTGCACACCTTTTATCTTATTGATTCCATGAGGACTGCTATGCCTATAAAAACCAATATAAACGGTATTATAAACAGCGGCGGGGTTGCCGCAAATATTATTCCGGAGTACGCTAAATGTACCTTTGCTGTAAGAGGTGCAAGTGTTAAAGACCTTAAAATAATACTTGAAATGGTTAAAACCGCAATAAGAACCGCTGAGCATGCCACAGGTGCCAAAGCTAAAGTTGATATTGACGTACTCTATGCTGAATCCTATGAAAATATGGCTATGAGCGGTTCCTATAAAAAGCATATGGAGGATTTAGGGGTGGAATATACTTACACCGACCCTTCTGAAAAATCCGGCTCAACTGATACAGCCAATGTTCAGATAAAAATGCCGGTAATACAGCCAGGGGTTCAAGTATGTGAACCTGATATAGCAGGTCATACTATTGAATACAGGGATGCTTGTATTACAGGGCGTGCCCATGAGGCTATTATGAAAGCGGCTAAAGGGCTTGCAATGACAGGCTATGAGCTTTTTACAGATGAAAGCCTTAGGAAAAAAACCTTAGAGGAATTTAAAGAAACTGTACCGGCATATACCGACAAAGATACAAAAGTTGAACCTTATTAAGTATTATAAACCAAAGATAACCAACAAATTAAATACGAAAGGAAGATGGATAATGAATAATTATCTAAAGAGAATCATTTCAACTTTTATCGTAACAATAATGCTTATGGGCTTACTGCCGGTGCAGGCTGTATCGGCTTTTGCCGGTATCGCGCCCCTGGACGGCAGCCTGCCGGTGCTGATTAATGACGGTGAGCCGATAATCGCAGCACCCGGTGAGATTTTAAGGATTGCAGCTTACGGGCTG
>WRBA01000024.1 GCA_009779915.1 Defluviitaleaceae bacterium
GGTAATGATTTTTGCGTGGGTTTCGCAAAAGGGAGACTTCCGGCTAAAGCCGGAACCGAGCCTTGCGGCTCGTCCGCTACTGCGGGTCAAGGGAGACTTCCGGCTAAAGCCGGAACCGAGCCTCGAGAATCCGTACATTTTGCTTACAAAATGCATGGATTTCGCGGCGTTCATAAACTTTAAAACAGCAAAATGAGCAAGCTCATTTAGTGCTTTAAAGTTTATTCACCATAAAAAAATTGTCTGTAACTAGTTATGCACCATTGCCAATACGAATACTGGAATGAATGATATTAAGAAAGGCTTCAAGCAAGGTGCAGATACTGTTATAATTGATGCACGGAGTTCAGGACTAACAAGACAAGGGGCACAGGAGATTATTAACAGAGCAAAAGGGGTATATCCCTACAAGGCATTGCCCGGAAGGATTGAGATATGGATTGAAGGGCAGGTTATTACATATCCTTAATTTATTGAAAGGAGAATTTAGGTATGGCGCGATACGGATGTAAATGTGGAAATGTTATGAGTACTGTGGATGTTTTCAGATGTATAAAATGTGAGAGATTGTATGTTTTTAAAGAAGGTGAACTTATTAAATGTTATGTACTACATGACAATAAAAAGTTAATTTAATATTATCGTTGAGGATAGGCGTGGAATAGTAACGGCTTTTAGAAACATTAGGCAAAGTG
Organism: Defluviitaleaceae bacterium; assembly: GCA_009779915.1. Lineage (GTDB taxonomy): Bacteria > Bacillota > Clostridia > Lachnospirales > UBA5962 > WRBA01. The sequence goes on from WRBA01000024.1 coordinate 696, forward strand.
CTTTGGATAGATTGGCAAGGAATTATGGATGGAGGTAGCAGCTATGGGGCGATATATTTGTTGTTTTTGCGATGAAAGCATTGAGGAAAATGTTACTGCTTTAATGGTTGAAACAAATTGGAGTGACAATAACGAGGATAATAAAGAGTTTCAGCAGCTTTTTTGCCATTTTGACTGCTTGAAGGGTATGCTTTGTAAGTCCGAATACCTTTATATTAGCGAGGGTTAGCAGAGAGTTGATAAGGTGCCTCCTTAGGAGGTGCCTTTTTTTGTGGAAATCTAAATTGATTGGAGAGGGAGAGGGTTAATAATGAATATTTTTGAGTTATACGCAACAATTGGGCTTAAGGCGGATGAGTTTTTTAAGGGGCTGGATGAGGCCATAAAGAAGGCGGAGGCTTTTGGTGAAGGGATTGAGCGGGTTGTGAGCCGCTGTGAGGAGTTTGGCAGGGCTTTTGATAATGCAGCGGAGAATGTAGGTGCCGTAATGGAGGCGGTAGGAGAGGTTGCGGAGGGTACGGATAGTGCCGCGGCAGCTTTAGAGGAGTTTGGCAAGGCTTTCGAGGAGGTTGTAGATGTGGCGGATTATACTTTTAGTAATATTACTGAGAAGGTACTGAAATTTGCCCTGCTTATTGAGGAAGTGCTGGTAGAGAAGGTTGAAATATTTGGGGAGAAATTTGAACAGATACGAGAGGGGGTAATTGGGGTATTTGAGGAGCTGAGCAGAGGGGCGCAGGAGATTATAAGGCGGATGATGACTGATGTTGACCTATTTTTAAGGCTTGCGGGATTTAATAGTGGGCGAAACTTTTTTAGGGCATTGGGAGACGGGCTTATTGCTGAGGAAGGGCGGTTAATGGCTGAGGCACTGAGGGTTGCGGATGCTATTGGGGATATATTTAGGCAAAGGCAGATTAATGCCGGAGCGTTTTCCGGGGGTTTTGGGGGATTTATGGCGGCGGCACCTATGGCTAATGGGGCGATGGATATTAGGGAAGATTATTTAGGAAGCACAGTAGTACAGAATTTTTATGGTGTGAGGGAAGAGAGGACGGCTTTTGAGGCGTATAGGGCAGCGCAAAAAGCTATTGCAATGGGGGTAAGGTGATTTATGCGCTGTAAATTTATAGACAATAGGCGGAAAGTCAAGGGAAAGTTTGAGGCTGGTATAGGGGAGATATTACATGAGATAGGAAAGGCGGGGATTACAAGTATACTTGATATGATTGACAATGGGTATGATGAGCCGATTTTGGATACAGGTGCATTAAAGGCAGAGCAAAGCTATCATATAGATGAGGGGAATATGAAAGTGGCTTTTGGGGTGCCTGTAGGGGCAAAATCTGCGGTGTATGCCAGGTTTGTACATGAAGGGACTATTAAAATGGAGGCGCGACCTTTTATTAGGGATGCTTTGCTAGGGGTGGGGGCCGCGCCCGCGCGAATGCGCGGGTAGCCCAAACCAAAAGGGCGCAGCCCTTTGGGTTTGGGGTATAGGTGGGCTTTGCCCACCGCGCGGCCCCCCTCTCTTTACCCACTTAAATTCGCCCCCTAAGGCGTAAAACTGGTAGGGAATAAGCGGCTCATATAGCAAACGACATTGAGAAACGTGATTGGGCAAAACCAAAGGGTTTATCGCGCCGCCGGATCACGATTTCGAAAGTCGTTTGCTATACCGCGTAAAAAAGGAGTAATATTATGACAAGAAAATTCTTGCAAGAACTTGAACTTTCCAAAGAAACTATCGACAAGATAATGTCCGCACACGGTGAAGGGGTTGAGCGTCACAAAGCAATTAATAAGGAGCTTCATAAGGAGCTTGCAAAGGCGGCAGAAAGCTTGTCCGGCAACGAGTGGAAGCTAAAATACGAGGCGGAACTGGAGGCTCATAAAGCCACAAAAGAAGACCACGCCGCCCGGGAAGAAGCCGAAACAATTGACGTACTCGTCTCCAAAGCCTTAAAAGCTGCCGGTATGAACGAGGCTTTGATACCAAAAGCCCTTAAACTCTACGATAGGTCAGTTGCGGATTTTAAAGATGGCAAGCTCGTAAATGAGCTAAGTGTCCTTGAGTCTTTTAAGGCGGAATGGGGCGATTTTTTTGGCAAGGTTAAGGAGAAAGGTGCCGCCGTAGGTATACCCGGCGCATCTAATGTCCAGAAAAACCCTTGGGCTAACGCTCATAGGAACCTTTCAGAGCAAACGAGAATTTATAGGGAAAACCCGGCACTGGCTATGCAAATGGCAAAGGCGGCAGGGGTTTTGGTTAGGTAAAATACTTGAAACAAGCCGATTATATACAATCTTTAAGCGTCGCAGACTTATTGTGCCAAAGGCACAATAATCCGCAGAGCCGGCTTTGCCGACTCGAGGAGAATCCCTGCCCGTGAGCGTAAGCGAACAAGGGATTCATACCGACCGTAAATCTCGTTAAGCTGTCCCGCTAAGCGGGACAGCTTAACGACAATAAAAGGAGGGCTAATATGCCAACAAGAACATTAATTAACGATATTATAGAGCCGGAAGTATTTGCATCATATGTACGTGAGGAGATTGGGTTACGCTCAGCCTTGATAAATTCAGGGATTGTGACACAGGATAGGCGTCTTAACCGATTAGTAGCGGGAGGCGGGCGTACCATTAATATGCCGTTTTGGCGCAGGATAGGCGGGGACTCGGAGATATTATCCGATTTAACCCCGCTTACGCCGGATAAAATTGACGTGGATAAGGACATAGCTACTATGCATTTTCGCGGGAAGGCATGGGGGGCTTCTGAGCTTGCATCAGCTATTGCGGGAGATTCCGCTGTGGAAGCCATTTCATCTATGGTGGCAGACTGGTGGACAAAGGAAGAGCAGAAGATACTTATAGCAACCCTGCGTGGAGTATTTAACTCACCATCAATGGCTACCCATGTGGCTGACAGGTCAGGCTCTGTGCTGGACGCAGAAATGACTTTGGATGCCAAGCAGCTTTTAGGAGATTCATCTAACCAATTAATGGCTATTTTCATGCATTCGCGGACTTTCACTCATTTGCAGAAGGAGAATTTAATAGATTTTATCCCTGATGCACGTGGGGAAGTGGCATTTAACCATTACTTAGGGTATAGAGTCATAGTTGATGATACAATGCCGGTTGATGGTAGTACTTATAGTACATATTTAATGGCTAACGGCGTTATCGGTCGTGGTGACGGCGAGCCTGTAGATTTTACCACAGTAGAAACCTCCAGAGACAGCCTGTTAGGGGAAGATTATCTTATTTACAGGCGCGCTTTTGTCCTGCATCCTCTAGGTGTGTCCTGGACAGGGCAAGCATCAGGTACAACCCCTTCAAATGCTGAACTTATGGAGGGCTCTAACTGGCAGAAGGTTTACGACGACAAACATTTAGGATTTGTTGAGATTAAGCACAGTTTGTAGAGGTGGTTTTATGACATTCAATAAACAGCTTTTGGAGCTTATACGTCATCTAAACTGTGTGGATGAGCTGATAACAGGGACTGCAAGGGGTGGATTTAAGATTAGGAGAGGGCGGCTAAGGCCTTTTCCTTCCGGCTCTGATAAGCTATCATGGTTTCATATTGAAGGCTCTATGTTAAACGACGGGCTCTATATAAGGGGTGAAGATACCTTGAAAGATGAGGTGTTTGAAGGTGTTGTCCGTATTTTGCGTATAGAGCCTCATCTTATAGCTTTGGCTAAGGAAATCTTAGAGTTTAACCAAAAGAACGCTCCAACATTAAAAAGCAGTGAGCGGTTTGGTACTTATAGTTATACTAATGCTGCAAGGGCAGATGGCAAGCCTGCCGGATGGGCAGAAGTTTTTGCCTCCCGTCTAAGGCCGTACAAGCGGATGTTTTCAAGGGTTAGGGTGTGATATTATGGGACTTGAAGATTTTTTGGAGACTGTAGTTAAATTAGAGCCGGCAAACTCCACTAATGGCTCGTGGGTTTATGTGAACGGTGATACTTATAGTGCAGGGTTTATACTAAACCAGTCCAGAGAGGCACGTGCCATGGAGTCTATAGACCTTAGGGACAGCTATACTATAGTTATGTATCCAACAGGTGAAATTACCCACGGAGATATAATCCTCCGCCTTCGTGATGGTGCCAGGTATCGCATTACAAGCGACTTTGCCCATACGCCGGATATAGCGGCGGAAAGCTTAATGCAGGCATCAGCACAGAAACTGCCTCCGGAGGGAGGTTTTAGCCCATGAGAGACTTAAGGAATGTACTCCATGAGTTTTGGAGCGGCTTTTATGACCGGAGGGGCAATGAGCCGGTCGGGATTCCGGCTTTTATGCGGGGTTATGCCATATCTAGGGATGATAAAGGGCGGATAGCAAGTAATCCGTCCTTTCCCTATATTACCTATGAGGTGGTAAGACCATCTTTTGGAGATTTTACTATATGTACGGCTTATATTTGGGACAAAAACCCTGATAATCCGGGATTTACAGGGCTTGTAGATGATGTTTTGGCTCAGATAGCACAGAAGATACCCTTGGAAGGGATTTTGCTGGATACCACAGATGGCTTTATTAAACTAAGTCCCGCAAACCCCTTCCAAGACTATATGAACGACCCGGATATTACTGTGGTGCGAGGGGTTGTACGGTATGTAGTGAGGAGTTATTTATATTAAAAGTAATTGACGGTTTATGGAGAATAATGTAAAATAAAGGTAGGTACATAGTGCAGTAAGGGCGGATTTTTGTGGCTTGCTGACCGGAAGGTAAGGGTTTTCACCCAACCGGAAGGGAGGTGACGCTTTGATATACGAAACATTAGGATTACTGTTTCAAGCGGGAGTGTTTTTAATAGCTCTGCTAGTATACATAAACACAAAAAAATAATCAGCCCCCAATTCACAAGGTTAGCTGATTACTTTTCAACATAAATTCAGCAAGCCACCGCCCTTAAAGCGGATGTACTGTGAGGGGACGTTAGCGCGTCCTCTCTTTTCTTTATTCTAGCAGGTTTAGGCGGCATTGTCAACTTTTAAATCAAGATATAGTCGTTTAAGACAAAAATGGTCTTCACTATAATATAAAATCGGAGGATAAAAAAATGGAAAACAATGGAAGAATTTTAGCGGGAGTAACATCTGATACATTTAAATCATTGCAATTAGGATCGGGAGCCATAATCAAGGACTTCGATTATACGGCACTTACATCATATGATGAGTTTCATGAGGCTCTTTTAGATGCCATAAAAAACGGACAATCTTTCGGCGGTACCGAGGGGGGCATCAATATTGAGATAACGCCAACCTACGGCAGATATCCTGTAGACGGCGCAACAGCCCGTTTCAAAGGGGACAGCTTTATTACTGACTGGCTGTGTCAAATGTCAACTAATTTGAAAGAGTTTACGCCAAAAGCCCTTCAGGCTGCTTTCCCAACCTCGGAGTTTAGGGAAACGGCAGGGGATGATATACTTTCTCAGCGGATTAGGGCAGCTATTTCCCTCTCAGATTACGATAAGAATCATACTTGGATATCCACCACTAAATTTGGGTACATGATGGTATCCTTTTTTAATGCCCTAGGACAGACTACCGGTGCTATTTCGGCACCATCTGAAGGCGCGGGAGGCATACCTTTCCAAAGTATAGCTCATGTGGAGGATTTTGACGATATCGACTTCGCCCCATGTGAAATTTGGTATATTTACAAGGATGGCAGACCTACCCGGAGCCTTAAAGTAGGGGGCGGGGCATAGTATGAGATTGTCAGATATGAAATTTGGGGAAATGATGAAAGTGGTAGCAACAATAGCCGCGGAAGCTGCGCCTTTACTGGAAGATGATGAAATTATGGGGCTGTCAAAGGGATTTAAACCCCTCTTAGATGAGTCGGATGCAGACTATGAATGGCGGTTTAACAGACAAATAATTACAAGCTTGTCTTTGGTTTCAGGGAAATATCATCCGGTGCTATGCCGCATTTTAGGCGCGCTTTTCCAATGCTCCCCTGAGGAGATAGATGACAAAAGTGTAGCGGAAATAGCCATCCAAATTAAAGACAGCCTAAACGACGAGGTATTACACGGTTTTTTTCCGCAGTTAAAACTATTGGCGGCAAAAGAATAGTCAGATACCTGGGAAAAGCCAATGAACTTCCTGCCAAAGCACTGCTGCTGTATGTTTGTGAAGAGTATAAACGCGAACTGGAACAGGAACACCGAGCCAATTATAACACTATGATGCTCTACATGACGGCACAGACCACAAGGAAAAACCCGGAGAGTTTGCCTATGTATAAGCCACTGTTTGATGAAAGTATAGGATACGAAACACCTAAGAAAATGAGCGGGGAAGAGATTTTGGCAGACCTAATAGCCAACAGCAGGGAAGGATTATAAAGTTAAGAACACCTGCGGGGATTTATAGTCGTTTAAGGTCATTTTGATCTTAAACGACTATAGCAAACGACTTTCGAAATCGTGATTGGGCAACGCGCTAAAACCTTCGGTTTTACCCAAAAGCACCTACCCCAACTGCTTTTGGGTTGCGCTTGCCCAATCACGTTTCTCAATGTCGTTTGCTATATATTGCTCGCCATTAAGGTTGTAGTGAAATTGAATTTTGGTCGTCATTGCAGTTGAGATTGCTTCAGGCTCCGCCGGCCCAATGACGAGCAGAGAAGTTAATTTCGCTACAAGTCTAATGGCGCAGATAGGGCGGGATGTTGTTGTGGGGCTGGTAAACGGCATTAAAGAGAAGATAGATTGGGCTAAGGAAGACATGGTATACAAAGTGCCTTTTTAGAGAGCGTTTATTATATGTAATGGATGAGATATATACTTAACCAAATATACCAAACATAGACTGCAACGCACTTAGCATGAGGATTACGCCAAGGCCAAGCCAGAATAGGCCCTGTAGACCGGTTTTGAAAGTATCAGCGGCTTGGCTACCAAATGTTTGAATTTGAAAGTCAACACCGGATTTTTGAGAAACTAAGTCTCGAAGTTTAAGGAATTCTTCGCGATTATCGGAAGAAAATTGAATAATATACTGTTTTTTTGCCTTTATGACAAGCATACCTGATAGCGAATTGGCTGGCTCTTGCCACTCTAATCTAGTAATATCAGAAAACATAAAGCTACCTTTAACAGTATCTTTCTTGATATTAACTATTGAAATATTATCATCATTGATTATTACTTTTAAGTCATTGCCTACATATTCCTTCACCACAATACCTCCATATATAACTAGTCAATAAAAATTTTATACTTTAATAATACATCATACTATGCAAAGCTGTCAATTAGGCGGATTAATAAAAGACGAAAGGAGAAACGATTATGGATATGAAAAAAATTTACGCAAGTATCGGGCTTAACGCTGATGAATTTAATAGGGGAATAGAAAGAGCAGTAAAGCAAAGTGGTGAGTTTGAAAGTGCGCTAATTGATGCTGCTGAAAATGCTACAGTATCTATGGAAGATTTTGTGTTTAGTGGTGAAGGTGTACAAAGCGTGTTTAGAGAGCGTTTATTATATGTAATGAAAGAGGCATACACTTAACCGAAAATACCAAACATAGACTGCAACGCACTTAACATGAGGATTACGCCAAGGCCAAGCCAGAAAAGACCTTTTAGACCGGTTTTGAAAATATCAAAAACTTGACCGCCAAAAGTTTCAACTTGGAATTCAACTCCGGACTTTTGGGCAATTAAGTCGCGCAGCTCCAAGAATGTTTCACGATTTTCATGTGGGAAAATCGCGGTATACCGATTTTCCTTTATAGTAACTTTAAGGTCACCAGGCATTGCGCCTTTTGATTCACACCACATTAAAGCAGTGATATCAATAAATGTGAAACTTTTTTTAACAACCCCTTTTTTATTAACAATAGAAATATTTTCATCACTAACTATGATTGTAATATTTAATCCTTCATACTTTTTCATAGCAATAACCTCCTATAATTTATCATATGAACATTTCAATAATACAACATACTAAACTTAATTGTCAATTATACAGCTTCATAAAATCAGAAAGGAAAGATGAATATGGATATGAATACGAGAGAAATTCAAGTAGCTATTGCTCTTAGTACAGATGAATTTAACAGAGAAATTGAAAATGCAGCAAGAAAGAATGAGGAGCTTGTAAATTCGTTAAACAATGCCACTGAAAGTGTCGCAGCACCTATTGGGGATTTGGCGATTAGCACTGAAAACATACAAGGTGCATTTGATGGTCTAAATATCAGCGAGATGTTTCCTTCTATTATTGAAGCACTTAGGCAAATGGTTGAGTATTTTACAAAGATAAAAAAGCATTAAGAAAGGTAAAAGCACCGAAGGGCGTTTATTATATGTAATGAATGAGATATGTACTTAACCAAATATACCAAACATAGACTGCAACGCACTTAACATAAGGATTACACCAAGACCAAGCCAGAAGATGGCTTTTAGACCGGTTTTGAAAGTATCAGCAACTTGACCGCCAAAAGTTTCAACTTGGAATTCAACTCCGGACTTTTGGGCAATTAAGTCGCGCAGTTCTAGGAATTTTTCGCGATTATCTGGCGAAAAACGAATAAAATGTAATTGATTCCTTACAGTACTCCTAAGTTTAAGCGTGCCAAATGGCATTGAATCCGTAGGCTCTAACCATCCCAACTCTGTGACGCTAGAGAAAGGAAATTTACCTTTATTAATGTTTTTTTTATTAACGATAGAGATATCTTCCTCAGTAACTAATATATTGACATCTATGCCATCATACGCTTTCATATTTAGTAACCTCCTTATAGCAATTATTAATAACTAGAAGCTCCGCACAACTATAATACATTATATTTCAATGAGCTGTCAATTGTTAGCTCAAACAAAAAAGAAAGGAATGGCGATTTATGGATAAATCGATTGAAAGGTCAGCAACTAAAATTTCTACCGTTATGGGGCTTAACACCGACGAGTTTAACAGAGAAATTGAAAGGACAGTGAGGGATAATAAAGAATTTATGAATACTTTAAGTGATGCTGCCGATAGTGCAAATGCGTCAGTAAATGATTTAGTGCTTAGTACTGAAAACATACAAGGTGCATTTGATGGTCTAAATATTAGCGAGATTTTTTCTGCTATAATTGAGAAGCTCAGGCAAATGGTTGAGTATTTCTCAAAGATAAAAGAAGCGCTTATGGAGATTAGCAGTAAAGGGATTGCTTTGAGAGATATATTTAAGGGAGCTTTTGAGGGGCTTAAGATGTTGGGTAGTTTGGAGTCGGTTAAGAAAGGGATTGAGGTATTGAAGGAATTCGGTACTAGAGTAGTATATATTGGTAAAGCAATAACTGCATTCACCAAAACACACCTCATCGCTTTTGGCGCAAAACTAGCAGCCCTCAAGCCGGCTTTAATTGCCTTTGGAGTCAAGCTAAAAGCGGCTTTCCCATTTCTTGCCATTGGTACGTTAATAACAGCCTTTGGCACGGCGTTGGCGTGGCTTTGGAATAATAATGATGAGTTTAGGGATAAGGTAATAGGTGCCTGGGAGGCGTTGCGAAACGGTGTCACCGGCATCTTGGGCGGTGTCGTCACTTTCTTCACAGAAACCATGCCTAACGCCTTTCGTGCTGTACTGGATTTTGTACAGGACAACTGGAAATCCTTAATCGTATTTATTATCAACCCCATATCCGGCATTATAAGTCTATTATACAATATCAACCCGGAGTTTAGGGAATGGGCAGACAATCTTATCGCCGGTATCAAAGACAGCTTTCGTGCAATGGCGCAGATAGGGCGGGATGTTGTTGTGGGGCTGGTAAACGGCATTAAAGAGAAGATAGATTGGGCTAAGGAGACTATAGCAGGCTTTTTTGGAGGCATAACCAGCCGTGTGCGGGGGTTATTCGGCATAAACTCCCCCTCCCGGGTCTTTGCAGGGATTGGCAAAAACCTTGGTGAAGGGCTTGTAGACGGTATCGAGTCAATGGAGGGTAGGGTGGATAAAACCATGGCAGGCGTGATGGATGCCCTTGTGAAATCCGCTGAGGGGGCTGATTTGGAGAGGTCACTGTCCTACCAGCTTCAAATGTTTTCCGACACTTACGATAGGGTGAAAGCCATTATAATAGCTGCTTTCGAAGCCATTAGCCGTAAGGCGCAGGAGATTGTACGCCGGATGACTATAAGTATAGATGAATTTCTACGCTCAGCTGGCTTTCAGACAGGGCGTAATTTTTTTGGGGCATTAGGGGATGGGCTTATTGCGGAGGAAGGCAGGCTTCAGTACTTTTCGCTATCGCGAAAAGCCGCGCTGAAACTGTGCGTTGAACCATCGCACAGTTTCAAAACGCGCGTCCGGACTTCTTTCCGGTACCTAATGTCTGAGGCTATGCGGGTGGCTGATGGGATTTCAGGGGTGTTTAATGCCAGAAATCGAGATTGGGATTTGGCTAGGAATTTTGGTATGTCCCCTGAAGCCTTCGCTGCTGTGGCAAATGACTTTGTCCGCCTGCCTCATGACGAAAGTGGTGTTAATCTTGGGGGAGATACCATAATCAACCAGTATTTTTACGGTGTCAAGGAGGAGCAAACGGCTTTCCAGGCGTATCGTGCGGCACAGAGAGCAGTGATGATGGATGTAAGGTAGACTATATCACAATTAGGAGGAAAAATCATGAAATTATCAAGCATATCATTTGACGAAATGACTAATATTTTAGCAGTACTTGCAGTCGAGATACAACCGCTCCTTGAAGATGAGGAGATTATAGAGCTTTTGAACAGTACCAGAAAGATAGAGAATGAGACCCACAAAGAGTACGGATTACGAACAGGGAGGAATATGTTTAGCCTTCTTGGGTTAATGTCTCTAAAGCATAAGGAAGCGTTTCACAGGATTTTAGGTGTGCTTTTTAACTGCCCTTCGGAAGAAATAGGTAAAAAGCCCATGAAAGAAATTATGGACAAGCTTAAAGAAACCCTTGGAGACGAGGTGCTTGTAAGTTTTTTGCCGCAATTTGGGAAATTGGTCCGGAGCGGTTTATAAGGTATTTAAACCAGGCTAGACCGTTTCCCCCAAAGGGTTTGTTACTATATGTATATGCGGAATTTAAACGGGAAGTTGAATACGAGCATAGAGCAAATTATAACTCTATGATGCTTTATTATATGGCACAGCCAACAAGGAAAAACCCTGAAAGCCTGCAAACATATAAGCCAATACATACTTATAGTAAACAGCAATTTGGTAAAGAAATGAGCGGCGAGGAGATATTACAAAGTTTAATAAGGAATGGAATATAAACTAAAGGAGTGATTATATGTTAGTGACGCCATTTGTAACTTTAAGTTATATAAATTCAGCCCAGCAGGAAATAGGGCTAAACTTTTACTCATCTTTTGTGTGTGAAGGATGCGATGAGACGGCTAATAATCAGATACATTCAATTAAACAGGGGGGCACCCACGGCAGGTTTTTCACCGGCATGAGCTTAGATGAGCGTAATATAAGGCTTACCGGTCATATCCGCCATGGGATTACTTTGGAGAATGCCATGAGGAGCCTGCAAAATGTCTTTAACCCTACGGTAACGGGCAATTTAGTGTATGAAAACCAGCCCCTTGGTATAAAGCGGGAGATTGCGTGCAGGGTTACGGAGCTGCCTCAGGTTTTTTGGTCTAACCGGCAGCTACGCTTTGATATACCTCTTATTGCACTTGACCCTTTCTGGCGTGGGCAATCGGTTATACAAAATATTGCCGAGACTTTGAAGAAGTTTTGCTTCCCTGCGGTTATACCTCCTGAGGGTATGTCCTTTGGGCTTAGAAAACAGACCCTGGAAAGCGAATTTGAGAACATGGGCAATGTAGAAAGCGGGTTTTTAGTGGTTTTTCGCGCTCAGTTCGGCTCGGTTTTAAACCCTGAAATACGTAATATGGAAAGCGGCGAGCGCATCCGTATACTATACAATATGGAAAAAGGTGATGTAATAACCATCCTAAATGATTTGCAAGAGCGGCGGGTAGAGATTAACGGTATCAACGGTTTCAGGCATTTAGACGCGGCAAATACCAGCTTTTTCAGACTTGCTGTAGGTACAAACCGAGTGGGCTTTTGGGCTGATAGTAATATTAACAATTTGTCCCTACATATAAGATACACCCCGAATTTTACGTTTGCCGAGGGATAGGGCTTGTGTTTTTGCGGGATTTGTGGTATGTTAAAAGTAATAGACCTGTCAATAATTGTAAAGGAGGTGCCTGATATACCATATGAAACAAAAGTAATATTAATAGCAATAAGCAGGATTTTACTAAAATCCAAAACAATCAAAGAAGCCTACAAGGAATTAATGTTACTGGCAAATGCGGAAGGTATAGTTTTGGAGCCTTATGAAGAATCGGAGAAAGAATAAGGACATTTTTGCGGTTAAGCAGATTTTAAAGGGTTCAGATAATATTGATGATGCAAGAAAAGCGATGAGTGAAAAAACATGGGTGCGGACGTAGATAAATTAAGCGGAAGCGTTCCAACCTATGGTTGGAATTGGTGCGAGGGCACCAACCGCTACTGCGGCGCATTAATCAGGTCAATTTTAATTCAAGCCTTAACTGCTGATGATTTAGAGAGTTTTATAGTGCAGTTAAAGGCAGTGGCAGGGGAAGAAAATGCAGCTATTGTTTTGAAAATGCTGTCTGAAATGCCTGTTGGGAAGAAATAAACCTAAAAATGCGCTTTTTGCATTTTAACGACAGGCTGAAGATTTTATCTTCAGTCTGAGCCGCATATGCGGCTTTTTTTAATGGAAAAGGAGGTTAGCATGCTAGAAATATACAAAAATTTTGAACTAATTACAATGGCACCAATATTTACGCAGTTTATATGGCGCAGGCGGTTTTCACGGGCCGGGGAGTTTCAGCTTACCACTCCTTTTACCGCGGATAAACTTGAGGTTTTCGCTCAGGGCAATATAATTTATAAACGAAATGTAGATGAAGCGGCATTTATTGAAAGCCGTAATGTCATACAATCAGTAAGTGGGGAACTTATACTTATAGTGCGGGGCCGGTTTTTGCAAAGCCTCTTAGACCGGCGGATTGTTACCTTTGAAACACCCACACCGCTGCCTTTGCACAATATAATCGCCAATATTTGGGAGGAGAATTTTGGTATGCGCGCCGGTACTTTAAGGACAATGGTGCCAGAGGCGCGGATGCTAGGCTTTACCAACAACTTTACTTTCCTAAATGTGGAGTACAGACGCAGAAACGCCTATGATATTATCACATCTCTCTTACAGGATTATAGAATAGGGCTTAACAGCCGGTATAATTTTGATAACAAATCAATGGATATTTTCTTTTACGACCCTGTGGAAACAGATGTAACCTTCTCTAAAGAGTTTGCTAATATTTTTGAGCAAGACTATAGAGATGATACCTCCGGGTACAAAAATGTAGTATATATCGATGACGAATATATACATAATAATCATGCACATATAGGCATTGACCGGCGGGAAATGACTGTCCCGGCACCTAGCCATTGGCTTATAAGTCTAAGACAAACGGCAATCGATGCCTTAAATGAAAACCGTGCCACAAGGACTATTTCCTCTGTGGTAAACCCTTTTAACCGCCAGTTTGAATATTTAAAAGACTGGAATATCGGCTCAATAGTCCTATCGGAAAATCGTACCTTAAATTTTTCCGGCAGGGAAGTAATAAGAGAAATCACCGAGTACTACGACGAAACCGGCATGAATTTAGAGGTAAACTTAGGGGATTATGTAGGTAGAAGATAAGTTTCACAATATAGGAGGACACATATGAAATTAACAGAGATGAATTACAAGAAAATGAAGAGGCTTTTAGCAACAATCGCCGCAGAAGCTGCCCCATTACTCGATGATGAGGAAATTATGGAGCTTTTTGGCAGTTTTTCTAAAGAAGCGAGAGAAGAAAATAGGGAATACGGCAGGCGGGTAGGGCAAAAACTCCTTAGAGCAATAGTTTTAATGTCAGATAAACACGAAACTGTCTTTGACAGGATTTTTTGTGCAATTTTTAATTGTACCGAAGAAGAATTGGAAGAAAAAAGCATGAAAGAAATACTGACACAGCTTAAGGATATATTTGACGATGAGGTACTCCGCAGTTTTTTGCCGCAATTTGGAGCATTGGATACGAGAGATTTATAAAATATCTCGATATGGCAAATGAACTTCCCCCCAAAGCCCTTTTGGCTTATATTAACACCTGTTTTAAAGACGAGTTGGAAGCCAAACATATAGCCAATTACAATACTTTAATGCTCTACTACATAGCTCAGCCTACAAGGAAAAACCCGGATAGCCTGTCAATATATAAACCCCTGTTTGAGAGCAATAGAGCCGGAAGAAGTACGAAAAAGGAAATGAGCGGGGAGGAGATACTTGCAGGGCTTATAAAGAACGGCAGGGGAGAGAAGTAAGCAATTTCAGCCTGTGGGAGCCGTATTTAGGTTCCTTGCAGGCATTATAAAAAGGATGTATTTTACCACTTTGATAGAACGAAGAATCTTTGCATCAAATCAAAGAAAGGGGTGATGAAAATAACTATGTATTGATGAAGAAACTCGTTTAGAGGAGGCAGGATGAAAAATGTCGTTACAGCTTAATATTATTACAAACTTGCACAAGATCTAAGTAAAAGTATTGCTGCAGATATTCCGTAACCAATTGCTAAAATTTTTATGCTATCAGAATAGCGATTTTTGATAATATTTATATTTTTTTCACGATCATCATCTGAGAATGTAATAAATCTTAGACCAATACGGCTTGCAATGATATTATGCAACTCTACAAATGATTCGTGCTGCTTGTCTGTATATGCAATTTTATGGGTACGCTTTCGAGTACGAATTTCAATTCTACCATGGCCATAGGTTGGCCATTTATAGGTTGGGGCTACCCATTTTATGTCTGTAATATCAGAGAGCGTACATTTTTCTCCCAAAAAAATGTGCTTAATAAGAACGTTTTCGCCATCAGTTGTTATTTTATTGCCAATCCCTTTGTATTCTTTCACAGGATAACCTCTCTAAAATACCTTTTTATATTTTAAGGATATAGGATTTCAAATTAAATGTCAATATTGTTTTAATTAAACTTAACAGAGAAAGGATTGAAAAAACATGAATATAATTGATAATTTAGTAGCAATAGGGTTAGGAATAGATGCATTTTTTAAGGGGGCTGATAGGGTTATACAGAGGTGTGAAGAGCTTGGCAATGCTTTTACAACAGTTACTGAGGGAGTAAGCGGTATTATGAACACTGTTACAGAGGTAGCTGATGGTACTAATGGAGCGGTAGCAGACTTAGTATTTAGAGTAGACAGTGCCCAAGTATCTTTTGACAACCTAACTATTGGTGATAAATTGCTGGTTATTATTAGTATGGTTAGAGAGCTTATCGATACTTTGGCGTATTTGGGTACGCGAGCAAGCGAAGCTTTTACTGGCATGATTGCAAAGGTGGATGAATTAACTAAAGCGATGCGGGAAGCAAGTGACGGCGGGGGAGGATTATGGGAGATATTATCGAGAATTTCAATTGCATTAGGAATTGCAACTTCAATAATAACATTAGCGAATGCTTTTAATCTTCTAGCAAGTGCCATTGCTTACTTTACTACTAAGAAAGGAGCTATTGCGGCAGTAATTGCCCTACTATCAGGGACAGGAGGTCTTATTTTCTATCTAACCCGCTTAGGCGAAAGGGTAGATGAACTTAGTGTCTCAATTCCCGAGGCATGGGAGAAGATTAAAAACAAAGTAAAAGCAGCCATCGATGGGCTGCTGGAAAGTATCCCCCCTGAAATTATAGGGCTTATAAAATTCTTAAAAAAGCATTGGGATACAATTCCTATGATTATTACAAACCCCATAGGGCTTGCCAGGCGGTATTTAATGGGGGAAACGCCGCTGTTTGGCCAGTGGGCATCGGACACGGTGGACAAGGTTAGGGATGGTTTTGAGTCTATGGCGGAAGTGGGCGAAAACCTTGTAATCGGCTTTGTACAAGGGGTTCAGGCGTGGAGCGCATGGGCATATGAGCAGGTTTGTAATTTCTTCGCAAGGATTACTAATGGAGTTAGGAATTTATTCGGCATAAACTCCCCCTCCCGGGTTTTTGCAGGGATTGGCAAAAACCTTGGTGAAGGGCTTGTTGACGGTATCGAGTCCATGGAGGGTAGGGTGGATAAAACCATGGCAGGTATGATGGATACCCTTGTTAAATCCGCTGAGGGGGCTGATTTGGAGAGGTCACTGTCTTACCTGAGCCGCATTAGCGGGCGGTGCGTTAGCACCGATTCCGACCATAGGTCGGAACTCTCCCTTTTTCAAATGTTTTCCGACACTTACGATAGGGTAAAAGCCATTATAATTGCCGCTTTTGAAGCCATTAGCCGTAAGGCGCAGGAGATTGTTAGGCGTATGACTATAAGTATAGATGAATTTCTACGCTCAGCTGGCTTTCAGACTGGGCGTAATTTTTTTGGGGCATTGGGAGATGGGCTGATTGCGAAGGAAGGACGTTTAATGTCCGAGGCTATGCGGGTGGCTGATGGGATTTCAGAGGTGTTTAATAGGCGGCAAAATCAGTTTATGCCATCCTATGCAGGGTTTGACTCAGGGGCGTTTAGTCCTATGCGGGCAGGGCTTGAGATGCGTGACGATTATATGACTGTGCCGGTGGAACAAAATGTTAATCAGTATTTTTATGACGTTGCGGAGAAACAAACGGCTTTTCAAGCGTATCGTGCGGCGCAGAAGGCGTTTATGTATGATATGGGCAGGCGGTTTTAGTGAGATTAACCCGTCGCTAACGGGCTTTGCCGCGTCCTAACACCCTTTGCGTGTTGTCCTCGCAATGATGATGCGAGAGCCAACTATAGCAAACGACATTGGAATGGAAAGGAGGTGGTATATATTAGGTTTTCTGCTGTAAGGGGCAACAAAAAAATACAGGCTTCCGCTATGGCGGGTCATAACAGGAGGTAATAAAATGTCAATAGTACCATTAGCGGCATCAGTTTTGGTTCCAATTGGGCAAGAGGCAGAGATGCTGTACTTTCCGTACAATTCGGAGTTTGTACAAAACGAAATCGGCGAAAATGTCCAGGATCGCCTGTACGACAGCCAGGACTGGGCAGATTATTTCAGGCAGTTTATAGGCAATGGGGTATATCCTAACCCTGCATCGGGGCTTAGGGTTGAGAGCGTCCATAATTCAATGGTTTTAACGGTGAGGGGAGGGTCGGCTTTTTTGCAAGGGCGGTTTTATCTTCAACGGCGGGATTTTGAGTTTCCTGTGGAGCCGGCACATTTGACCCTTGGCAGGCGGGATATTGTTGTGTGCCGCCATGATATAATTGCCCGTACCAGCCAGCTTTTCTATATTCCCGGTGTTCCTGCGGCGGTGCCTTTGCTGCCGCAAATCCAGCGCACTGACGATGTGTTTGACTTACAGCTTTGTACAATTACGGTTAATCCCAACGCTCAGGCGCTTACACAGGCGAATATACTTGATACCCGCCCGGATAATGGTGTTTGTGGCTTTGTTAGCGGGCTTATTAATCAGGTTGATACTACAAGTTTGTTTTTACAGTATACTACATATCTTAATGAACAAATAGCACTGTGGGAGCAGCGCAAATCAGGTCAATTAGCTAAGTGGGATGAATGGACGATGGAGCGTGACCTATGGACAGATGAGCAGCGTGCCCATTTCGAAGCCTTGTCGCAAGAGATAGCCAACCTTGTCAAAGCCATGGAAACACAGGCATTTAGCCTGATTAACAATAATTTTGACGATTGGAGTGTGCGGCGGGGCTGTGATAAAATCACGGAGTTTAACCCGGATGGCTCCGTCCTTGAAACCATCAAAGTCCTTGCCTTGAATTTTACTTTAGCTACAAAGCATACGGAATTTGAGGGGAATGGAAGTATCCTTGAGACTATTACTTTTAATCCATGGGAGGTGGAGCTTGGGTAAGTAACTGCCTTTAACTGCCTTGACGATATAGCGTTAATATGTTAAGCTAAAATACAGTAAAGTAAGCACCGTTGGGAGGCGTTTTCATGAATGACCGTGAATATATTAAAACACAAATTGATACATTACCAGAACAGGTGCTTGAAAAAGTGCTTGAATTTATAGCTTTTCAGAAGTTTACTCTCGGCTTGTATGAGGAAAGTGAAGATGATACCGAATATTTATTATCTATACCCGGTATGGAAGAAAAGATAGATAGCGCGCTGGAAGAGCCTCTTTCGGAAAGTGTGCCTATATCGAAGGTATGGTCCGATGTATAAGGTGCAAGTTTCTCGTCAGGCTAAGAAAGATGCAGTTCATATTGAGCGAAGTGGTCTTAAAGCATATGTATATGAAATAATCGAAACAATAGAAAAAGACCCTTTTGAACCTTCCCAAGGCTTTGAGGAGCTTAGGGGCAAATGGAAAGGGTCTTATTCAAGGCGTATTAATAAAAAGCATCGTTTTGTTTATACAGTTTTGCCCAATACGGATAAGGAAGCGGACGAGCAGGGTAATATATACAAAGGTGTCGTCAAAGTTTTGACTATGTGGACTCATTATGAACGGCTATAAAATCAAGTAAATACTAATGTTATTAAAGCCCTATTATACTTAGGGGCTTTTTTTATGCTCAAAAACAAAACTGGGAGGGCTACTATTTAATGAAGGAAAATTTAGAGAAAACAGAAATAAATCAAGGGATAGAGACTTTTGGCAGTTCAGATGGCGGCAATATTGTACGCACAACTTCATTTACAATAAGTAAACGTACAATATTTAACCAAGACGGCACAATAAGAGAGGAGATAAGATAATGTGGGGGATGATTAAAACATCAATAAACAGCAACCTTGCCGAACCGCTAGACAGCCTATTTATTACATTATTTAGAAGAAGCGGTTTACTGCCAAAAGGATTGGCTGCGGAGATTACTGCATCTACTGTTTTTAATATTAAAGATTATGGTTTAGCTATAGGGGATACAATAGATGTGCTTATAGCAGGCGGCGGCGGGCAAGGGGGCGGCTCGGTTTTTACATCAGGAGCCAGCGGTCCGGGGGCCGGAGGCGGGGGAGGTTTTTGCCATTTTATAGAAAATTTCACCTTAACCCAAGAAAGCTATATTATAACTATAGGTGCCGGCGGAACAGGTGATGGCGGAAATACCACAGCTTTTGGTCACTCTGTAATGGGAGGACAAGAAGGTGTCAGCGGGTCTAACATGGTTTTAATGTCCAGAGGAGGAAATGGAGGCGGAGGCGGAGGAGGCAGTGGCGGTTGGCTTGGCGGTGCCGGAGCTGACGGCGGCTACGGCGGAACTAACGGCTCCTCTCCCTCCGGTGATGCACAGGGGCAGCCTGGTGGAGTAGGAGGAAGTGGAGATATTACAAATCATTCTTCATATTTTAACAGGCATGATGGCTATCATTATGGCAATGGAGGAGGAGGAGGCGGAGCAGTTAATCGAACACAGGTTACATGGCACGCACAAGGAGGAAAAGGAGCAGGGGAAGGGAAATATAAAGGCGGTAACGGTGCTGATGGGCGAGGAGCCTCTTTAGTGGCGTTACCCGGGGAAAATGGGGGCTTAACATCCGGCGGCGGCGGTGCAAGCTCTCAAAACTTTGTTGGCGCGGGTCTTATCCCGGGAGGGCTTGGCGGTGGCGGATTAGTGAAAATTTACGGAGCAACTATTAAAGCAGGAGGGCGTCCATAATGAAGTTAACTAGTATAGCAATCATATATAAAACAAAAATCATAGATAAAATTATCTTTGAAGAAAAATCTGAAAAAGCCTTAGAGATTGCAAAAGCCTTTCTTGAAACAAGGCATTTTAAAAATGCTGAAAGTGTACAAATACTTAAAGATGGTTATGTAATTGGTGATTATTTCATCGATGGAGAGTTTGTTAAGGCAGCGTTTTATGCCCTGTTAGATGAGGAGAATGTGGTGACCAAAATAAGTCGAAGACCGGAAGGTGCAGTATTTACCCCATTTAATCAAGATGAGGGGGGCATAATCGTCCAAGAAGTACCAATTGCAGGAAACATACCTGGACTTATAGGCATGATGTATATAGGCGGTGAGTTTGTCCCGCCACCGCCGGAGCCTACCAATGGTGAAATTTTTAGATTGGTTATGGAGCTTAAAGAGGAAGTGCGGCAGTTGGGGCAATGAGAAAAAAACTCATATCAGCAGCTATAGACCTACTAAAAGTAAAAAATATAATTACACTTATAGTCGTAGGACTGATGAGCTATCTTGTAATTAGAGGTGATGTAGGGGTAGAGGCGTTTATGGGTATTGCAGGGTGTGTGATTACTTATTATTTTACGAGGTAGGGGTAGGGGCAGGACAAACGCATGAAGCGTTTGCCCTTCGCCGAAATCAGGATTTCGGCGAGAAACTTAAGGTAAGTTTGCAAAGTTCCTATGAAACTTTGCAAACTTTTGCGATTTGACGGAAGTTAATTCCGTCAAATCGATTAAAATCTGCGATGCAAAGATTGCAAATTTCAGCAATTATTTTTTCATGCGTTTGACGGGGGTAGGGGTGCCCCTGCTTCTTTAAAACTTATAAGTGATGTACCATATATCATGATCGCCTTTTCCATGCCTGACAAAATAACAGCCATTGTCAGAGAGCAATTTTTTCACTGTCCTTGTATAGTCAGCCACTAGGATACCTTTACTAAATTATCGGTACGGACTGTTTCAAAAGACAGTGTAATTGAGCCCGTATAATTACAATTCAATTCCAGCATCTCAGGGGCAGCCATTTTTACTCTTTCTATAAGGGCATCACAGGAATTTGATTCCAGCAGTAAACCGGGAATATCATTGGACTCGCAATGCCATTTGCATGACTCATCATCCCAAATAAGTTTCACAACACATTTCATAATAAGGCTCCTTTCAAGAAGTTATAGAACTATGTGGAAACACACTACCATATACCAACCTAAAAGTCAAGGAGTCAAAGGAGGTACAACCAATGACAATCGGCATAAACAGCCGTAATATTGATGATTTACATCCAACAGTTGCAAGGGGCTGCCGGGAATTTATCCGGCGGATGAACGCCGCAGGCTTTGCCCATGTGGGGATATCATCAACATATCGTGACAATGTCCATCAGGACTGGTTGTTTGCCCAAGGGCGTACCAGACCCGGCAATATAGTCACAAACGCAAGGGGAGGTCAGTCCATACATAATTATGGGCTGGCTTTCGACTTTTTCCAAAATATCCGAGGACAGGAATGGAACAATCCGCATTTTTTCGACACAGGCGGAAGGATTTGGCAGGAAATGGGTGGCGTTTGGGGCGGCTCTTGGGTACGTTTTGTAGACCGCCCTCATTGTGAGTACACAGGGGGCATCAGCCTTTCTAGCTTGCAATCAGGGATTAGGCTGCCCTTGGATTCAAAAATGCTGTGGGAAGCCGCCGATAATCAGGAAAACTCAAAGGAGGTGAGGACAATGCGTTACAACACAATAGAGGAGCTGCCTCTTTGGGCCAGACCAACCGTAGAGATGCTGGTTAAAACAAATAGGCTGCAAGGTGAGGGGGAAGGCAGGTTAAATTTATCCGAGGATATGCTTAGGCTGCTGGTGATAAACGATAGGGCTGGGCTGTACTAAAAGTAAATGAGTGCATGGCATCAAATCGCCATGCACTCATTTTGCGGATACAAATAATTCAATTGGTTCATCTACAATTTCACAATTATCATATAAATATTGCGGGTCTAAGTCAAAGCAAGTACTTTCACTGTAGCTTTTATCAGGAGTCCAGGCAAGAGTGCCATTTAATACAGTACAAGTGCTTATAAAAAGATTATCATTTTGTAATTGTTTAAAAGCTCCTTTTTTAATCAGCTCAGAAGCATCATAAAGGCGTATGGTGCCGTCGTCAAAGTAAATATAAACCTTATATTCCAATGTAGGAATAACTTGTAGTACCTGCGGCCAGTAATCATAATCCATAAAGCACACCTCCTACCTTAAAGGGTCTATTTGAAGCAAGTTTTCATTGTTTTTTGCAAGATCCCAATTTTGCATAAGCTCATCTTTATGCAGCTCGGTCCATGCAAGAACAAGTTTAAGTTGTTTTTTAGGCAGCGCTGACTTTATTACAGTGCAGTTAATGATATCAATCAAAGCCTTATTTCCTGCGTATTCGGCATGAAAATGTGGAGGACTATGATCCTCATAGTAAAATATTATTCTTATGCCATAGAATAGACTTACAACAGGCATATTACTATCAATCCTCTCCTAAGAAAGTTATATCTTAATTATAACTTTCTTAGGTTTATCAGTCAACCAAAACCCTTCTATATACCTCAAAATCCTGTAGTCTCCCATTATTGTACATAACCGCGCTGGTTCTGAGAGTTGTCTTTGCCGCGTACATAGCCCTGTCGGCACAGCCAAAAAGCTCATCATAGGTCTCTCCATCTGTAGGGAAAGAGCTTATGCCAATACTTGCGCCGGAAAACACTTGTCTATTACCGATTGTCCAGCTTTCATCAAATATATTTAGTAAAAATTCCACCATTACAAGCATATCTCTTTCAAAACCCTTGCAAATAAGGGCAAATTCATCGCCGCCGTGACGATAAGCGTAACCGGAAGTGATGGGACTATCAGTTAATCTCTCGGCAATACTTATAAGCAGCTCATCTCCTGTTTTATGACCCATTGTATCGTTAATTTCCTTGAAATTGTTAAGGTCTAAGAATATTAAATAACAGGAGGCACCGCTTTTTATCAGCTTATCAAAATCTTTCTCTAATTTTCGCCTATTAGGCAGCCTCGTTAAATCGTCGGAGTCCGCTAAAAGTTGTATAAGCTTTTCCTGATTTTTATCTCCTGTAATGTCAACAAGGCTTGTAATATGCACCATCCGCCCGTCCGTCCATTTAAGGGGCACAGAGATTACCTTATACCAGCTCCCGTCAGAGGACTGCATTTCCCATTTTTTAGATTCATCACTGCTGTTTTTTAAGGAACTCTCAAAGCGCAGCCTTGAAAGAAACTCTTCCTTATTAAGATATTTTTCCGTCATTTGTTTATTTGTATATAAAACATCTCTAGTGTTTGTATCATTTATACATAAACCTATAGGCATATTGTCCAGTATTGATTTTAAAGACTCCTGAGTACGGCTTATACCCCTTTTATAAAGGACAAGTTTTATATTATTGGATATAGTATAAAGTATCGAAAACGCAAAGTTAAAATGGCTTATATCAAGGCGGCTTTGACCCCGCCTGTCGATTATACAAATAAAAGACATAAGCGTCATATTTTGATCCACAATAGGGGCAAAAAGCAGGCTTGTAGCGTCGAATATCATACATAAACGCTCTTCCAGCTTGGATTTGGAGGTTTCGTTATTTACAAATACCTGCTTTTTATGGGATAGGGACATAAAAAACTCATCTCCCAATAAAGAGCGCAGGTTAAGGCGGGAATGCATTTTTTGTTCATCATATGATGCGTACTTTTCTTTTAAATAAAAATCCCCTTCATAATCGGACATATAAATAAAGCCGCAGCCAAAACGGAAAAACTCGCAAAACTCAGCCAAAGCTCCGGGTATAGGCTCATAAAGCCCTGCCCCAGTTGATAAATTCACCATAACTTTATTCCAAAAAGCCCACATTTGTTCGTTTGTGTACGTTAACATATAATCACCAGTTATCTTGTAGAGTTGTATAGCAAACGACTTTCCCAATCACGTTTCTCAATGTCGTTTGCTATAGTTGCAATGGTGCATAACTAGTTACAGACAATTTTTTTTGTCGCTTTTTGCTTCAACTTAGGTTATGCACTGTTGCCTAATATATATATCTATTTATATCCTCCCGCCCAAGTCCCGGATGCAAAGAAATATTTAAGGAGTTAGCAATAACATTTGACAGCCGGTCGATTACCGCATCTACATTCTTAGGGGTTACGAACATATTTTCCGAATAAGGCTGTAAAATATCCTTAATCATTGCATATTTCTCCTCAGCGGATAAGGCTTGGAGCATAGTATAAAAAGGTGTGCCAATATCTGAGGCGGCTACCATTTCATCTATTATGCGCTCGATAGTGTCTGAGGCTAAGGTTGCCGCGTCTACGACTGTCGGTACTCCTATAGAAATTACTTTTACTCCCAAACTTTCCTCGTTAAGGGATTTCCGCTTATTTCCAAGTCCGGCACCTGGGGAAATGCCTGTGTCAGCTATTTGTATTGTAGCGTTTATACGCCCTACACTCCTTGAGGCAAGGGCATCGACGGCTATTAGCAAATCAGGCTTTACCCGCTCAACTAAGCCTTTTACGGTTTCTAAAGTTTCTATCCCTGTAATTCCCATAACTCCGGGGGATAAGGCAGCTACACTCCTTGTATTATCGCAAAGGGCATCAGGGAGTGTTTCTTTTATATGCCGTGTAATTAACAGCTTTGAAACAACCTTGGGACCAAGGGCGTCCGGGGAAACATGCTGGTTGCCGAGACCTATTATAAGTGCCGTGCTGTCTTTGTCTAAATTGTGGATTTTACCTAATATCTCAACCATTACCTTAATGGCGTTTTCGTGGGCGTCAATATCCCCTTCACGTAAGTCGGGAGACTCAATTGTTATATAATTTCCGATAGGCTTGCCTATCAGCTCTTCACCGGCACTATTTGTCACTTTCACCCAATGGACTTTTATGCCATGAACTTCATATTCCTCTGACTCGATACCTTCGAGAAAAGTTGAAACCTCCTCTTCGATTACGATATCCCTAAGTTCTGCTGCCAAATCCGTGTATATATAGCCATATTTTTTCATGTAATAACTCCTCATATGAATAGTATTTTTATTCTTGCCAAAAGTGATGGAAATTATGTTATACTCTAGGGTGTGTCGACATAATATTTCGAAAAGAGCTTTCGAGCCTGATTTTTAGCTATTTGAGGAGAGGGCGGCGACGCATATGCTTTAGCTAATAAAACTCTCAAGGAGGCAAATCATGAAAATAGGGATTATCCAAATGAGTGTAGATTTCGACAAAAGTAAAAATTTGGAAAAAATGGCAAATTATGTAAAAAAAGCTAAGGAAATAGGGGCAGATTTAGCCATATTGCCGGAAATGTTTAACTGCCCTTACTCGAACAAATATTTTGCCGATTACGCGGAAGAAAAAGGAGGCGAAAGCTACACCGCCTTATCCAAAGCCGCGGCAGATAACGGTATTTACCTTGTGGGAGGCTCCATACCGGAAAAAGTGGAGGAGGATAATGTGGAGCGTATTTACAACACCTCCTTTGTATTCGACAAAAAAGGCGATGAAATGGCACGCCACAGGAAAGTCCATCTTTTTGATATTGATGTTAAAGATGGCTGGTCGGCTCCTTCGGAGCCTGCTCGCCCAAGCATCCCGGGCTGGTCGGCTCCTTCGGAGCCTGCTCGCCCAAGCATCCCGGGTCAGAAATTCTTCGAAAGCGAAACCTTTACCGGCGGGGAAGATATAACAGTATTTGACACGGAATTTGGTAAAATGGGACTGGTAATTTGCTTTGATATAAGATTTCCCGAAATTTGCCGCCTGACGGCACTTAAAGGCGCGAAAGTCCTTTTCGCGCCGGGGGCTTTTAATATGACAACAGGCCCACTTCATTGGGAGATACTTTTCAGGCTTCGTGCTGTTGATAACCAGCTCTACACCGTAGGCGCAAGCCCGGCCAGAGACGAAAACGGCGTATATGTCTCCTACGCAAACTCTATTGCCGTGGATCCTTGGGGGCGCGTAATTTATCGTGCCGATGAAAAGGAATCTATCCAAGTAGTTGACCTTGATTTGGAAGAAATTGAAAGAGTACGGGAGCAGCTGCCCTTGATAAACGCTATGCGAAAAGATGTGTATAGGATTGAGGAAAAGTAGAAAGATGTATTATAGCTGTAACATAGGGCGTATTGCGTGATAGGTCAAGGAGAGTCGAACCTTGTGGCTATGGGTCTTCGAGTTTTGCACATGGAATTTTTGAAACCGCCGCGAAAGAGGACGCAGCCTTACCGCAGTAAGGCAAGGACTATGACAAAGGCGGGGCTATAGTGAAATTACTTCAAAATGGTAACAGAAAAACGCAGGTATTTTTTTGTAGATTGAGGAAACGGGTTCCCGGCATACCCAAAGGTATGGCGCGGTTCCTGAGCCGCCATAGCGGGCGGCGCGCACGCGCCGATGACCGCTGTAAGCGGTCGCTCTCCCTTTGACGATAAGATACCAAAAAATAACAAGTTTTTGTTACTGTTTTGAGGTTATTTTACTATATAATTCCACCGCAAAACCGCTCATTGTTCGACTCTCCTTGA
>WRBA01000025.1 GCA_009779915.1 Defluviitaleaceae bacterium
AGCAGTTGGGGTAGGTGCTTTTGGGTAAAACCGAAGGTTTTATAGCAAACGACATTGAGAAACGTGATTGGGCAAGCGCGACCCAAAAGCAGTTGGGGTAGGTGCTTTTGGGTAAAACCGAAGGTTTTAGCGCGCCGCCGGGTCACGATTTCGAAAGTCGTTTGCTATAGCGCGCCGCCGGGTCACGTTTTCGAAAGTCGTTTGCTATACCATCCCAGAAAACGGCATAACTAGCCAATATATTTCTTCATATTCTTAAGTGCGGATTTTTCGAGACGTGATACTTGTGCTTGACTTATACCTATCTCATCAGCCACTTCCATTTGGGTCTTTCCTTCGAAAAACCTTAAGTTTAATATATGTTTTTCCCTTTCATTCAGCCTTTTCATGGCTTCCGACAGTGACAGGTTTTCAATCCAGCTTATATCCGTATTTTTATTATCCTTCACTTGATCCATTACATAAATCGCATCGCCGGAGTCTTGGTAGACAGGCTCGAAAAGGGAAATGGGGTCTTGGATGGCGTCTAGGGCAAATAGGACGTCTTCTTTGGGCATTTCAAGTTCCTTGGCGATTTCTTCTATAGTTGGCTCTTTGGAATTTGCATTTGTCAGACGCTCTTTTACTTGGAGGGCTTTATATGCCGTGTCACGGAGAGAGCGGCTTACTCTGATAGAGTTATTGTCACGGAGGTAGCGGCGGATTTCGCCGATTATCATCGGCACAGCATAGGTGGAGAATTGAACTCCCTGAGTTATGTCGAAATTGTCGATAGCCTTAATAAGCCCTATGCAGCCTACTTGAAATATGTCATCCACATATTCTCCGCGGTTGTTAAAGCGTTGTATTATACTAAGGACAAGGCGCAGATTGCCGAATATATACTGGCTTCTGGCTTCCTCGTCACCTTCTAATATTTTTTCAAAAAGGGCTTTTTTTTCATCACTTTTTAAAACCGGTATTTTAGAGGTGTTAACACCGCATATTTCGACTTTATTATTGAGCATAAATCCTAATCCCCCGAAAAAATCCGTCATATCATCAAAGGTAGCTGCATACTTTTCCCTTCGCAAAAATGTGCAGCTATTTAGGCGGGAGCCAGCCCCCGCCCAAACAAAAATTTCTTCCCTTGCAAAAATTTGCGAGTAAATTTTTTAACATGGGTCATCTTTGCCCTTTATATAAATAATCTTTTCCGTCAAAATAAAAAATATACTTGGAAAATTTGTGCAGATTATGGTATCATTATCAAAATATGCATTTGTAAAATTATGAGGGATTTTATGGGTAATGAATTCAAAAACTATTGCGCCTCAGGGGGCTGAACGGCTAAATTAGGGCCGGAGGCTCTTATGAGCGTACTTGGGGGCATTCCCAAGGTATTTGATGAAAATTTACTGATAGGCTACGACTCCTCGGACGATGCGGCTGTTTATAAGCTTTCCGAGGATATTGCCGTAGTTATGACTTTGGATTTTTTTACACCTGTTGTTGAAGATCCTTATACTTTCGGCAAAATTGCCGCAGCCAATGCCTTAAGCGATATATATGCCATGGGCGGCGAGGTTAAAGCGGCACTTAATATTGTAGCTTTCCCTGAAAAAGAGATGGATACACGTATTTTAGGGGAAATTTTACGAGGCGGCGCCCAAAAGGTTCATGAGGCCGGAGGGGTATTATCCGGCGGGCATTCTATAAACGATGTGTCGCCTAAATATGGGCTTTCGGTTATGGGAGTTGTTCATCCGGCGGGCATACTGCCAAACAACGGCTGCAAAATAGGGGATAAAATTATTTTGACAAAGCCTGTTGGTATTGGTATTATTTTAACGGCACACAGACTTGATGCCGCCGATTCCGAAAGCTATCTTGAAGCTGTTAAAAATATGGAAACCCTAAACAAATACGCCGCTGATGTAATGAAAAAATATCCGGTAAACGCTTGTACGGATGTTACAGGTTTTGGGCTTTTAGGGCATTTAGGGGAAATGGTGCCAAAGGGGATGAGCGCGATTGTACAAGCTTCCAAAGTTCCTGTTATACAAGGGGCTTATGCGCTTGCCAAGGAGTTTTATATAACCGGCTCGGCACAAAAAAATGCTAATTTTATGAAAGAGCGAGTGCGTTTAGATAATGTGGATTTTGCTATGAAAGAAATCCTTTTCGACCCTCAAACTTCAGGGGGGCTTTTAATAAGCGTGCCTGGAAAAGATGCGGGTATGCTTGCGTCTGAGCTTAAAGATAATGGGGTAGATGCACATGAAATTGGAGAGATAATGCCCTTTAAGGACTTTGATATTGAGGTGATACCGTGATTGAACTCGATTGCATAGGCGATATTTGCCCCATGCCTGTTATAAAGGCAAAAAAAGAGCTTGAAAGTATAAAAGAAGGCAGCCTTATAATTATGGTTGACAATGAAATAGCCGCCCAAAACCTTGAGAAATTGGCAAAAGAAAAGGCTTGCGCCTATGAAGTGCTTAAAGATAGGGATGGATTTTACAGAGTTAGTTTGCATAAAAATGCGGGCTTGCCTCAAAATATAAGTATAGATATGAGTAAGGATAAATCCGTTGTAGTCATTTCCTCGGACAAAATGGGGGATGGAGATGATAAATTGGGGCAAACCCTTATAAAAGGCTTTATATACGCCTTAAGGGAGTGTGACAAGATTCCGGATGCGATTGTTTTTTATAACAGCGGGGCACATATTGCGGCTAAGGAGTCGGAGTCCGTTGAGGATTTGAAGAAATTGGAAGAAAAAGGGGTTTTAGTCCTTACATGCGGCGCGTGCCTCGATTTTTACGGGTATAAGGCACCTCTTGCAGGCAAAGTTACCAATATGTACGAAATCGTTGAGAAGTTTTTGAGTGCGGATAAAATTATAAGACCATAGAACTAAATTTAGTTGGGGTTGTGGTGAAAATAGCTTCTCTGCTCGTCATACAGATCCCGCACAAACAAATGAACCGGAGGTAAAACCATGCCTACCTTTTTGTATATGGGAACCAATGCTTCAGGCTATCCCTGTGCCGGGGCAAAAAAAGCCGTTTCCAAAGACCAGATTACAAGTTATTTAGGCTCTAAAAGAATTAGTGATTATGCCGTGTTTGAGTCGAAGACAAGTTTTGGCCGCGGCATATATTCTCTTGTAAGCTTAAATGAAATATCCCTTCTTTGTAAGCAAATGTCGGTTATGCTCTCTTCACATATAGATTTTGGGGACGGATTGCTTCTTTTAGCTGAGCAAAATGACAATAAAACCCTAAAAATTACACTTGGTGAGATTTATGATATAATGGAGGAAGGGTACTCTTTCTCTGCGGCTGTGAATATGTACACCCATGTTTTCCCTACTCATCTTGTATATATGCTTATAATCGGTGAGCAAAGCGGTATGCTGGAAGAAGTGTGTAAAGATTTAAGCGACTATTATTCCAAGGAAGCAAAACTTAAAAAGAAGATAAAAAGGGCTGTTGCATATCCGGCTGCTCTCGGTATTTTAATGGGCGCGGTTATAATTCTTTTAGTAAGCGGCGTACTGCCTGTTTTTTATGATATATTAAGCGGTATAGGCGAGGAACTGCCGGCTGCTACAATGTTTATGCTTAATTTATCTACAGTTATTAGCCGGTTTGTTTTAATTATATCATTGATTATTTGTGTGTTTATCGGGCTGTTTATTTACCATATAAGGACAGATAAGGGCAAAGCTTGGTATGATAAATTTAAGCTAAACTTTATTTTCTCAAGATATATTTGCAGAAGGATAATTACGGCAAAAACGGCAAAAAGCCTTGCACTGCTTCTTCGCAGCGGTGTTTCCTTACTGGATTCGATGGAAACGATTACTCCTCTTACAGACAATAAATTTGTGGAGGAAAAATTTGTAAACGCCACGGAAGAAATAAGGGAGGGCAGAGATATAGGTGAAATATTTGAGGATATGGATATTTTCCCCCCTTTATTTATTAAAATGATGGTTATGGGTAAAGAAATGGATAAACTTGATGAAATGCTTTTTAAGGCTCAAACTGTTTTTGACGACGAAGCGGAAGACGCTATAGAGCGGTTTAGCATTATGATTGAACCTGTTTTGATCATAATACTATCTGTTATAGTTGGCATAATACTTGTATCAGTAATGCTTCCGATTATCGACCTTATGACACTTATTTCGTAAGAATATAAAGAAAGCAGAGCTTTCTTTACATTCTTACGAGTTTTACGGTAGGAATGAATCGACTGCGGACTTTGCTTTGCAAAGTCCTGCACTCGTCGATTCTCCTCAGGCGGGCAAAGCCCGCCTTGCGGATTTAAACCGCCTTCGGCGGCTTATAAAATCTAAGTTCTTAGGAGTTGTTTTTATTGAAAAAAAGATATAACTTAGAGTTTTTGCCAAGGGTTTTAATAATCTCCATGATTGCTGTAGTGGCAATTTATGCGGCATTTCGTATAGGCAGTATGAATATTGTGGATTTGGAGCAAGAGGCTGAAATTGTTTATCAACGTATAGAAAAAGCTCTTATACAGAGCTATGCCTTGGAAGGGTCATATCCATCAGAGGGTGAGTTTGAGGAAAAGATGGGTAAATACGGCGTTTATCTTGATGTGGATAAGTTTATTTTCAGTTATCATGTTTTTGCCTCTAATATTTTACCGGAATTTTTTGTAGTGCCAAGGATATAAAATTGGTGATTAATTTGAGAGAGTTTATGAGAGACGAAAAAGGCTCTGCCGTAATAGAACTTATTGCAGCCATGATATTTATGGTTATTTTTGGCGTCCTTGCTTTAAATATTATACAATTGGGCAATGAAGCGGGTCAAAGAGTAATAGAAGGTACAAACTCTCAGGCTGACGCTCGTATAGCCGCAAATTATGTAAACTCCCAAATCCGTATGAATGATACAATCGGGCGGGTGGAGATTTCCCACCTGGAGCAAAGCGGCAGAGACGCTATATTAATACGAAACCGGACAGCGGCGGCTGATTTTGACAGATGGATTTATTTTGAAGACGGTAAGCTTTTGGAAGCTTTGACAGAGCCATATGTCCAGCCGGTGCCGGAACTTGCTACGGTTATAGCCCAAATTTATAATTTCAGGGTTAGCTATGATGCTCAGAGAAATGTTATAAAGGCATTTATAGAGTATGCACACAATGACGAGATACATTTAATTACAATGAGTATAGCTTTAAGAAGTGACAGAACAGAGGGCATAATTGTTTTATAGTGAATAAGTATTAATCCGCACGATAAGTCATTCTAAGTTAGATTTTTAACGGATTAATATCAGGGAGCAAAGCGACCCGCGCGTTAGCGCGTTCTTTGGGAGTTTGAGGGCAAAGCCCTCATTCTAATCCTCTTTTTATTAACCCGCTTGCGGGAGTAAAAAGTGGCATGACTTTAGGTGCGGGTTAATATATAAGTGCGCCAAGGGGTTTTCTATGTGGGAAAAATTCAAAAATGAAGATGGTTTTTCATTACTCGAAGTTATTATCTCAATAGGCATTATGTCTATATTGGGTATTTTTATATTGCAGATATTTACGGCTGGGGTTGCAGTTAATTTAAGGGCCGGGAATGTGGATATAGCCGCTCATACGGCTTCCAGTGCCTTAGAGGAGCTTAAAGCATCAGTGACGCCCAATAGTTTTATGAATACGGATTTTATTGTAAATACTCAAGTGGCTTTTGGGCTTAGTGCTTTCTTTGTAGTGGAGGAGCGGATGGCTTTTTCAGCTTTCGATTTTTCCGGCGGGTTTCTACTTTATAAATACTTTGATGAAAACTGGCAGCCTATAAGTATTTTGGAGGCCTATGAGGAGCCATCAGCACCTTCGGGAGATGATATAGCGTTTATACTCAGGCTTAATATGGAGCCTTATGAGTCTTATTACGCAATATTGGATATAGAGGGTCTTTTTGATGTTAAAATTGACATTTGGGACTTTGACAGAGGGGATTTGGCAGGCACTCTTGTAAATTTTGAAACTTTTGTATATTTTCCGATAGTAGGTGAGCTGTATGGGTATTAAAAGGGTTTCCGGATGGATAAAGGACGAAAAAGGCTCTACATCTATCTTAATAGTGCTTATGATGATTGTTTTAGTATCTATAGGGTATTTTACTATAGCGGCTGCAAACGCTAATGCAAGGCTTGGCAGTGCCGCCCTTGAATGGAATAGGAATTTTTACTATTTAGACGGTCAAGGGGAGAGGTTTGTAGCATATGTGGACGCACTCCTCTTAGAAGCACAGCGTCTTGCAAATGAGTATTTTGAAAGCGGTTCACAGACTAATTTTACTCATGATGATTTGCCTGTTGAGGTGCAGACCGGGATTCGTGAAGGTTATAATGCGGCGGGTAATAACAGGGCAAGATTAATATTTGTGGAAGAGACTATAGATATGCTGTTTTTTTTCTACGCGGAGCAGACCCTTACAAGACTTAATGAGTTTTACCCGGGTGCGGTTGTGTCTGTCCTGGGGGAAGAATTTGATATAAGAGGCATAGTTTGCGATATTACACTGATTCACCCAAATGCCCCTGAGTATAATCTTAGCATTACTTTAAATGTGTTAAGCCACTCTGATTTTCGCAATGAGTACCGCCTTGGAAATACAGGAGCTGCCAGGTATAGGATAACCGGATGGCTTAAATGGCAGAGTGTGGCAGATGAGTGATATATACTTAAATTCTTACAAAACAGTGTCTTTGACATTTATGGTACTGTTTTGTAAGGATTTCAGTATATCCTATATAAATATAAAAAAAGCAAGGTTAGTGGGCCGTAACCTTGCTCCGGCTGAAAACAAAGTCTTCAGCCTATCATCAAAAACGGCAAAGCCATTTTAACGATACGTAGTTAATTCAATAGTACCATCAGGGGATATGCTGTAGTGAATATCCAATATTACATCAAAAAACGAAATTGGAACATAAGTTATACCATCTATAACCTCAGGGGGAGCTTCCAAAGTCCTTGCTGTTAAATCGTTTATACGCCTGTAATAGTTCATATTAAGGGTTAAAATAATATAGCCGTTGTTATTGCCATTAACGCCGCCATTACCATTAGTACCCGCTCTTCTAAGGCTTATTTCAAGTGTGTCAGAATTCCAGGCGACTACATAGCCGAAATGCTCTACAAGCCTTCTAAGAGGCAGCATCCTAACACCGTGGTTGCCTAAGTTGATATGATAGTCCTCTTCTTCCAGGAAATACCTTTCAAAACCGCTGAAATAAACAGGTACAGACTGAATCCCTTCAGAACCCGGTGCTATTTCATATCTGTCAAAAAGAAAGTACACGGCTTCATTAGTTATATAAAATCTTGCGTCATTATCGCCTAAAATGGAAATACGAGGCATATTCCTAAAATTTTGAGCGATAAATTGATTTACCACATCAGTGGCTATTCTAAGACCGTTATCCCCAAGGACATCAGATACTCTAACCTCATTAAGAGTAGCACGCTCAAGTGTAAGGGTTGAAACCCGCTCCGTTCGGGAGCCGCCCGGTGCAACGGTTTCCGAATGAAAAATTATGGTTAAAAACCCGTCGGAGGGGACTATTTTATAGCTTAAATCAACAGTACCGAGACTGTTGCCGATTTTTCCCTCGATAATACTTTCTATTTTAGCCGAAAGGCTTTCGGAGCCGGCTATATCAGGTACAGTGCCGGTTAAAGTAACTCCTCGTACCCTTTCGGAGTCAAGTGTGCGCTGGTTTATTTGAACCAAGCCAATCCGTGCCGCAGTAATATTAGGAAGGTCTTGGTATGGGGCAGCAAAAACGCTTATAGGAAAGAGAAGCATTACAATTGCCCAGAGAAAAAACGTTCGCTTCAATACTTTACCCTCCTTACTATTGCTTCACCAATTAAAGCTAAAGCTTGCCAAAAGATTTGCTGCAAAAAAACGCAAATACTTGGCTGGATTTAGCCGGAGAAGCAATACAGTCAATTTTACTATATTTTAATAGGTAGTAGCCCTTATTGCAATTACATTATTATTACATTTAGACTAAAATTTATGTAATAGACTTCTTTCGAAATCAACTTAGTTTTTCTGGGCGAGCGCGAAATATCAGGCTTCAGTGATTTTCCGCGAGCCTGAAAAACTGATTTCGTAAGAAGTCTAATATAGTGCTTCGCTTTTGTTTAAATATATGGAGGACTTGCTTATAGGACAGCGATTCTCCTCAGGCAGACAAAGCCGGCATTGTAGAGAATTGCAATTATAGTGCAATAGACCGCTCCCCTTTAAACCGCGTTTTTTCGACATAGGTTTTATGTCATTGTAAAATTTTTTGCTAATATTTTCTGAACAAATTTCGTCATTTTTTATGACAAGTTTAAAAATTTGTGATATACTATTCCCGTAGCAAAAAAATGATGGAATATATGTTCGTGATTTTGAAAACACAAAGCTTTTTCGGAGGTATATATAAATTATGAAAAAAATCCTAAGCTTAGCTTTGGCTGTTATAATAATTTTTACGGCTATACCTGTATTTGCCTTAAATACTGCCGTAGACGAGCGGATATTTACGGATTGGGCATCTATGCCGGGGGATAACCTCAGTGGCATGCTTGATGGACCGACTCTTATTAACAATCTTAATTTTACAGATGTGCCGGGCAGCCATTGGGCGGCGGAAGCCATTGTGAGAGCAGGGGCTTTAGGTCTTGTAAGAGGAGATAACCGTACTTATTCTCCCGGTGCCTCACTTTCCAATCAGGAGGCAGTGGCTTTTGTTATAAGGCTTATGGGGATGGAAAATGCCGCTCTTACGGAAGCTATAAATATAAGGGATCAGTTTTTCGACGTTGAAGGCGTTATAGATATGTGGAGTATTGGCTATATCTCCCACGCCTTTAATATTGGTGTAATAACCGAGGATGAGTATTTTTCCATGATTTCGCCTATGGTAGGGACAGTGCAAGACCCTTTGGCAGCCCGCGCTCCCGCTACTCGTGAGCGGGTGGCAAGATGGGTTGCGGAAGGGCTTAACCGTACAAATCCGGGGGCTCTTTTAATGGATGCGTCTATACAGCGTGTTCTCGCCTTTGGTGATTGGAATGATATTAATATAGAATACCTTCAAAGTGTTGAAGCTTTGGCGCGTGCTAATGTTATGCAAGGTTCAGGCGGTAATTTTAACCCTCGTGCATCTCTTACAAGGGCTGAAATGGCTCAGATACTTCGTAATGCAGATGAGCTTTTGTATCCCTCACTTAATTTGGAGCGGCGTACAGGTACCGTAGGGGGGATAAGAGATGACCAGCTTATTGTAACCGGTGCCAGCTTGGCAGTGCGTAATTTTTATATTAGAAATTTTGCAGGTCTTGTTGATAGGATTCAATATCAGTTTCCTCAGGGCGGGCCTATGACTGATTTGTTAGGTACTGGTATTGCTGATGTGGTTGTTTTTAGAAATGGTCAGATTACGGGGCTTTTAGACGGTCTGACTCCCGGAGATGAAATAGAATACCTTGTTAGTACAGCAACCGGCGAGGTTTTATATATCCAAGTAATTTCTGAAGGCTTGCAGGAGTCCTTTGTTGAAGGCAGGCTTTATGCAGTTGATACTGATATCGGTATGCTGACTTTGCAGGACGATAACCGCACCCTTACCAGATTTTTTATGGCCGGAGGTCTTTATACAGACGAGTTTTTGTTAATAGACCAAGCAAGGAATCCGGTGGAGGCACTGCCTTTAGGTTCCAATGTAAGATTGCGGCTTTTAGGCAATACTATTGATGCAATAAGCTTTATAGGGGCACCTATTGTTGTTACGGAAATGCGGGGGATTGTAATCGACAACAACCCTGATTTTGGCTATATTACTATATTTGACAACAACGGCAATATGTTTACGGGAAGTTATTTTGCGGACAGTATCCGTGTTTCAAGGCAGTCTCATTGGGATATGAATGATGATATTGGCTATATTGCTCAGGTTTTCCCTAATTTTAGATTTGACCCAAGGAGTGTCGCTATAGATGATGTAAGACCGGGGGATATAGTGTTTTTACGCTTTGACCCTGATGACCCTGAAATTATCGTAAATTTGTCTGCCGCGTCGGACTATATTGTAAGATACGCTCAAATTCAGCAAATTACGCGGGAAGACCGGATCAGCCGTGTTTTAGTCCGATATGAAAACGGACAGACAGCGTGGTTTGACGTAGCTGACAATATTTTTGTATCAAATGGTGGCAGACCATCAACTACTGCTTCTTTAATGGTTGGGGACTGGGCGCAGTTTCTTATAAGCCAAGCTATTTTGGAGCCGGGGCATGTGGTTGAGTCCGTGAGAGAAATTGTGGTTGAGGACGGCTCATCACATATTTCCACCATCGTAAGAGGGCAGCTTGCAGGTCTTGAGCCTATGCAGCGGCAAATGATGGTGCAAAACGCCCAGACTTTGGAAGGCAATGGCTGGTCAAATTTCCAAAATATTATGCCGATTAGTATTGCGGCTAATGATATTGAATATTTCCATAACGGCAACAGGATTTCACTTGACTATGCCCAGAGATTTTTAAGGCGGGCTGACGGTGATGTTTATATAGCACTTGAAAACAGCCCACAGGGGGCAAGAGCAAGGCAGGTAACTTTCAGAGACGGCAGGGACGAACTTTTGCCTTCCGATACAATTATGCATTCAACAGGTACAGGGAGCTTTTCGATACTTTCTATGCCGGGGGATATTACGACGGATGCAGGTACAATAGTGCGCCGTCACGGCAGGCTTGTGCCTCATGGTACCATACTTCCTTCAGATTACGCTGTGGTCAGCTTAAACGGCGGTTCAAGGGCAGCAGTAGTTGATATAATGTCGGCACCTGATGTTTCGGGGGTAAATATTGCCCGTGGCCGTGTACAATCTGTGGATGAAGGGCGGAGCTTCACAGTTCAGTCTATGTCGATACTCACAGGTAATAATTGGACGTTTACACCTGTTCAGCGTGAGTTTACAATTGACCATAATACTATGTTTATCCGTGCTGACGGCAGTATTTCAATGGCTTTACAGGCTTTTATGGGCTTTACGGACGCTTCTATACTGGATGATGTATTTACCATCGTGTACGAAGGCAGCCGCGCAACAAGGATAATTGAAGCACCCTTTGCAAGGCAGGCTGTTAGAGGTACAATATTTACAATCGGCACCAATGACGAAGGGGATCGGGTAGCTCATATAAGAAATGCCGAGCATCTAAACCCTCAAAACGGCACGTGGCATTCTATAAGTATAAGAGATGCCACTATGACTGTAACAATACCAACAAATACCGCTGTAGCCAGAAATAACGCAGTTGATACAGGGCAGCAGCTGGTTGTAGGCGATAGTATAAGAGTGCTTACAAATACATTGCCTGCCACTATGCAAACAGGGGTTAATGTTAACGGATATTTGGTTTTTGTCGATAGATAATTGACGAACGCTTACGTTTTCGTTGAAGTATTTTACTTTAGCTTTGCTAAAATAAAATACTTCAACGATGTTACCAGATGTACGAATTAAAAGTTCCGGCACTATCTTTA
Source organism: Defluviitaleaceae bacterium (assembly GCA_009779915.1). Lineage (GTDB taxonomy): Bacteria > Bacillota > Clostridia > Lachnospirales > UBA5962 > WRBA01. The sequence goes on from WRBA01000025.1 coordinate 11,564, forward strand.
TCTGTGAATAATCTCTGCTCGCTGTCAGTAAGTTTTACTCATAAGGAGGAAAACATGAAAAAACTTTACATAGCTTTAACTTTAGCTTTTGCGATTACTTTAATCTTCCCATTTACAGTCCTGGCTCGTATGGGTGATATGGGCTTTTGGAGCGGTGTAAGCGAGGGGCGTCCTTTGCCGGGCACCACTCAGCAAATACTTGCAAGTGAAACCAATGCCAACACTACAGACCGCTTCGTTTATCATGAAATAATATGGATAGACGGGGAGCCTGTGGAGTTTGAAGGCGTAATGGTTATTGAATCAAGGGCAGGCAGGGTAAGACCTGACGCTGTAAGCGGCTCTTATGAGGTGACTTACAGGATTACGCCGGCACATGAGGATCAGGATGTGCTTTTGACTCGTACTATAACATTTGTGGTAAATTTTAGGCGGGAAGGCAATCAAACCGTAAGAGACTGGACAGTTAGGGACGCCAGAAGCAATCGTGTCCAAAGATGGGAGGAGACTATAGTTACCCCCACAGGCACATACACTCTTGATAGACGCCGTTCTAATATAAATATAAGCTTCCTTGAAGATCAGACTCCGGGCGTGTTGTATTACAAAGGCAATCTTTCCATGCACGCTGTATTTACGAGAGCTTATGATAACGGCAATGGTAACGGTAATGATAATGGTAACGGCAACGGCGGCGGCGAAGTTATAATTCGCTCCACAGGTTCAATTTATGGATTTACTTCTGCATGGAGTGCGGCTGAGACGCATAGAATAGATACATGGGTAGACATAGGTGGGGAGCAAGTCCATTTCCAAACCCGCCCAAGCCTTTCTGTAAACAAAACATTAATGTTTACTGAGAATGAACCTCAGCCTGTAAGTTTCCGCGGTAATTATATGGAAATCGTGGCTAACCAAAGCAGTTTAAGCTATGACATATTTATAAGACCAATACGTTTTAACGATAACCCAAGAAGCGGCTCAATAACCATCCCTACTTTTAATACTTTTGAGCAGCTTATAGCACCGGATACTTCTCATCTGAGAGGGCATTTTGCGGAATCGGATATTGCACAGCTTTTCGCAATGGAAGTGTTTACGGGAGTTCCTGCCCGCTTTAGACCGGATCAGGCTATGACCAGAGGGCAATATGTTATGGCAATGGCAAGGGCCGCAAAAGTGCCTCTCCCTGACCCGCCCAGAAACGCACGGGCAAGAAATACAACATCTATAGTTTTCCCTGATGTTACTCCGGATAGAGTGGAACATCCGTATATTATAGCTTTCTTTAACGCAGGGCTTGCAATTGGACGTGATAGGGGCAATTTCTTTATTGATGCGCCTATTACTATGGAAGAAGCTATTGTAATTATGGTTAGGGTTTTAGGGCTTACAAATATTGCCCCTAATCCTACGCCTGTAACACCCTTTACTGATAATGACCGTATTTCCGACTGGGCAAGGCGTGAAGTTTACGCCGCATACCGTTTAGGGCTTATAGCCCCTGATGATGAAGGGCGTATTAACCCTCTTACCAATATTTCAAACGCTACAGGTGCCGCGCTTGTTAACAGGATGATTGATTATATGCGCCATGAGCTTGTAACGGCTTATACGGATCATATTACGAACTATATTCACTAATTTTCGTTTAGTTGTACCGAAATTGGAATTTTTGCTCGTCGAGAGCCAAGTACACCGTCATTGCGACCCAGCGCGCTGCACGCATTAGGCTCGCAATGACGATGCGAACGCTATTTCACTACAGCCCTAAGACGATACAAGAGCTTGTTTCGCTACAAATCTAATGACGCGACACCAAAATCTTTTAATTCTCGGCAGAAAGGTCTAGCTTAATTTTTAACAAGCTAGACCATTTTAATATTTTAGGGAGGGCAAAACATTGAAGCCACTGTCTAAGAAAATTATACCAATCATACTAACTATGGTTATGGCTCTATCCCCTCTAACCGCACAAAAGGCTCATGCCTCGACTTCGGTGATTGGAGGAGTTGACCATGCCGGCTGGATACTTACGGAAGCCTTGGAAATAATATCAACCTATTATATGGGGGATGTTGATTTAGACCGGCTGGTTTCTTACGCACTTTCGGCGATTGCTGATGCTTTAGGTGATGAGTACAGCTATTTTATGCCTCCCGACGAGACGGATTCTTTTGTAGATAGTCTTGCCTCTGACAGGCTGTTGTTTGGCATTGTTTTTGGCGGGGATAATACCGGTAATGTTATTATACATCAGGTTCTTTACGGTAGTTCCGCTCAGGAGGAGGGGCTTGTTTCCGGAGATGTGATAGTGAGTATAAACAGCAGCTCGGTTTCAGGGCTTGAAGTAAGGGATGTAACATCGATGCTTATAGGGGTGCCTATTGGGGAGAGCGCGATTATCGAGTTTGTGAGAGATGAAAGCCTTTTATCCGTTGAAATTTACAGACGGGAGCTGCCTAACCCATCAGTATTTGTATATGAAATAGATGAGCTCTTAGATACTGTAAACCCTATGCCTAATACGCGGGTAGTATATATAGGCTTTATAGGGGAAGGGACGGCTTCGGAGCTTCGTTTTCAAATAGCCGCCTTAGTGGAGGAAGGGGTTACAAATATAATCCTTGATCTTAGAAATAATAGCGGCGGTTATATGGATATAGGGCTTGAAATTTGCCAAATGTTAGTAAGCCGCGGTCCTATCCTTATACTTAGGGATAATTTAGGTAATACCACAGTCTTTAACTCGGAGCTTCCGGAGGTGCCTTTTGAAGAAATTATAGTACTCACCGACAGAGGAACCGCTTCAGCGGCTGAAATTATTGCGGCAGCCCTTAAAGAAAGAGGCTCAACCGTAATAGGGGAACAGACTTTTGGCAAAACATCTTTACAGCATTTTTTTAATCTTGATATAGGTCATTTGAGGCTTACAACCCATGAAATTTTCAGCCCGTCAGGCATACGAATACACAATATTGGCATTACGCCTAATATTGAGGTGTTTTTCCCGGATCCTCTTGTATATGGGAAGTCGGATACTGCGGATGTAGAAGTAATGCTGAGGTTTTTAGGTCTTTATGAAGATGTTTTTGACGATGTGAGTATAGATCTTATAAATAATCTAAACGCGCAATTTCTTAATTTTGTGAGAAGTGATGATATTGTCCTTCGAGAAGCTTATGAGCATTTGAGAGGAAGTCGGTAAAGGCCTGACGTGCGGATTAAAATTGGGAAACTCTTTGTTTATCAACGCAAATAAGTTAAAATAATTGTTTTAAATTAATGAAACTTATATTTACCATCTTCTGTTTTTCTATGAATAAACATTTCTATCGAGATTATCTTCTAATCCTAAATATAGAAAATTCATAGATAAATATTATATTCGTATAGTAGATTTCATCATGCGGTCTATGAACGAACATTAATTAATCGACTATATTGTCTAAAGCAATATCAATATCTGTTCCAAATCAAGTACACCGACGGACGAGTTACACTTTTTTTGCCAGTTATTGGAACTATTTTAATGTTTTTTCTTATGTTTTGGTATGTGCTTGGTGGTTGACACTTACAGCAGCGTAACACGTTACATTCTTAATATCGTGATTTTTCCACAAAATGGAGGCTGCCCTGCTTTTTCTTCGCAAGGCAGCCTTGAAAGCAAAGTTCTATTAATGATATTATCTATCACTTATATTTATATCATACAGGGTTTCTAGTGTCATAACCTCGGTTATCCTTATTTCCATTGCGCTCGTTGTTCCTCTTGAAACTGCTCGGTACACATCCAGAGGTACTTGAAAAATTAGTTCTCCTTGAACAAAACGCCCATCGTAATCAAAATAAGCCACCGAAGTCATAGCATCAATTGTTTCGTTTGCCACTTTTAATTGCCCATTTCTGGGAAAAGTTTCTGTGTCATTCAATGCATTGAAGCGAACAGTTACCATAAGCATTTCTGCATCTTCTACAGAGATTACATCACTAATTGATAGCCACTCATCACCACGCCTACTAATCCCTTCTCCATACATCAAGTTAACTGAGGAAATCATATCGGCTTGCGTGGGTCTTGCGACTACAGGAGGTTTTACATAGAGTTCAATTATATTAATCATTGTATCAAACTCATAGATGATGCCATCGTTATAAGTTGAATTCTTATTTGCAACTACGATGTCAGTGAAATTGCTGTCTCTTGAGAAAACTGCTTCTCTTATGATTTCATAATTGCCAATCGGCAGTACATTAGCTTCTGCTTTTAACGTGCTTTGCTCGAACCCAATTATGGGGGTACCAGCTAAAACAACTCTATTTGGTCCATTGAAAAATCTTTGAAAGCCTATTGTTCCACTATTAAAATGCGCTTGCCAACTTGCTCCCCACGCATCACCCGGTGCAGAATGCCAATCTATTCTCAAAAATTGATTTTTTTGCCACAGCCTACTATTATTGGGAAGAAAATGCTCTACGCGCGCAGATGTGTTCGGTCTAACGCCCGGTTCAAAGAAGTGAAGATGAAAATGAGAAGGTCATGAACCCCCAAATTGTTGTATCATGAAATCCGCTTGATCGAGAAGAATATTATTGCTTGTACTACGATTTCTTACCACTATAGTAAGACTTCGTAGATCCATTGCTGTTGTGGTATTGCTGTGATGGGATAAGAAAGCATCTACTTCCATAATTAAATTGTGGTTTTGCGCTCGACCTGAGCCAATAAATATACCACTTGCAGCAAATACCGTGACAGGTGATGTTATAGTAAAAGACAAAATCAATATAAATGCAAAGACATTCTTAATTTTCATATGTATACCTCTTTCCAATTGTATTTTTATTTTCATTTTTTTAACTGTAAATATTTTCTAATAATAATAACTACAACTGCTACAAGAAATAACAAAAAGGCGATGACGTATGGTGCGTAGGACGAATCTGCATTATTAGGCAAAACACAGGTTGATTCAATACCTGAAACCCCTTCTAAAACCCTAGTGACTTGAACTTCCGTTAGTTCAGGTACATCTCCAAAAGCCCAAAACATTTCCAAAGAGCGATTAAAGAAATATAATAGTTCTTCAGCATTTTTTTCACTGTCATAAGGATCATAATCCCCAAAAATACTTATAACTGTCGGCAAAATCAAATCAATATAGTAATCTATTGATTCAGGTTCTTCCAAAATTGCCAAAAATGAAATTAGTCGGGCAGATTTTTCTTGTACGTGACCATGAAAAAATTCCTCTACTAACGCTCGGGTTGCTGTAAATAGCCTGTCCATTACTTCTTTATTGTCGTCTGTGAATAAGTTTTCAGCTTTGCAAAAATTGATTTTTAATAACTCCGGATTTGTTTCATCAAATAGTATTTTTGCATGATTTACATATACATCTACTACTATAATTATGTCTTTGTTAAAAGAATCTTGATGTCCGTCTTTGATATCTTGAATAAATTCAGCAACATTCGCAATAGAGCCGTCATGACTTGATATGAAATGTGAATAGAAGGTAAATGGCAGTTGCCTTGAAGCCTCCTCTAGTGTATTTGCTAGTATGCGGAAGCTTTCAACTCTCAAGATATACTGAGAGATTCCTTGAAAGCTATGCGTGCCAGCACTGTCAAAGTTGTTTGGGTTGAAAAACAACAATGTCAATATAATCATTGCAAAGATACTCAGCCTCTTCATTAGTGCCAAACCCTTTCAGAGTTTACAAATTTCAGCTATTGAATATCGCCTGTTTATTTCTTATCTTTTTTTATTGAGTCGTATGCACATAACGTAATTAAGCCGGAAACCCCACCAAGTACAGAATCAATGCAAGCACAAGCTCTACACGCAAAATGAACTTTGTAATCCTACCATAAACCCTAATTTCAATATCTTCCAATGGTTTATTAGGGCTTTCAACAGGGACAATATGGGCAATGATAAGAGCTGCGATTATGCCCATAGCAATAAAAGGCAGACTGTGATAAACAGCAATATTCTGTAGTAAAAGCACACCGATGAAAAGTGGAATACCTAAAAGATAACATACAACCGGAGATTCCGTGTGATACCCTCCGGCAAAAACTCGTAAAGGCGAGTAAGCTATGATAAATATTAGACTCTCAAGCAACATATCGAGCATTAAGCCTATTATAATATACGTAGAAATATTCAGCAGAAATATTAAAAATTTTTGAAAGCTAAACACACATATTTCAATATTATCTTAACTTATTACGCCTCTTTTGTAAAAAACAGCTTTTAAGTGTGACTGAAACAAATTGTACTCCATTTTACTATACTATCTCATAAATTACCACGATCATAGTAAGCTTGTCTTTGCCTATGCCGGATGCTTTTCTTATCTAAAAATATAGATAGCTCTGGCGGTACCGTCCCATTCAACATCCGCACCAAGTATTTCCGCTACATATCTCATGGGTACGTAGGTGCGGTCATTTACAATTACCGGCACTCCCATGCCCCCCGGTAAAGGTATATCAACAGTCAATGTCAATTGTGTTAAACCTTGGTTGATTGTTACAGTTCGAGTCGCTTCATCCCAGTTAATTGCTGCACCAAGTGCTTCCGACACTAAACGCAGGGGCATCATTGTACGATTGTACGCCGTGTCAATAAAAGGAGCTACATCAGTATTAACATTTACTCCGTTGATTGAATATGTGTAGCTTCCCACAACAAAACGTAACGTAGTAGATGGCTGGGTTACTGTTGTAATAGGTCTCACTACGGCTATTGCAGAAATCTCATTGCCTACAACATGCCTAAAAGTCGCCGATTCTAATTCAAACCCGGCCGGAATTTGCAGCATGCCTTCAGTGATACTAGAGCCAACCGAAAGTGTAAATTGCTGGCTTCCTACCTGCTGTCCGTTAGATGTTCTAAACAGGATGGATATATTACGGTTTGGAGGGGTTTGATTTGTTCTAAATTGAACCACTTCACCATAATAATAGCCATCATTTGTACGCACAAAAGCTCGTACAAAGTAATCTGTATTGGGTGTTAGCCCTGTTAAAGTAATTTGAAAACCCGGAGTATTTTGTGCCGCTGCCCTTAATACATTGTGGGAAATTGTAGGCACCCTGGATGTTGATGAGTAAACAACACCACGCTCCAACACACGACCGGTAATTTCATGGGCAAATGTACCGCCAGCTATTGCGGATGTATTTGTAACCGCTTGCACCGAAGATGTTTGGATGTAGTATGAATCCTCAGCACCCAAGCGTATCACACGGCCATAAGACACACCAGCCGCATTTCTCGCATAGGCACGTACATAATAAGGCGCGCCCACCGTAAGAGCGCTTATATTAATAGATGCAGCACCAAGACCGCCGCTAACGCTTTGATGGCGTGTTCCGGTTTGGTTTAAACTTGGATTGGAGTTGGCAATAGAAAAAACAACGCCTCTTTCTGTGATAGTGCTGCCGTTATCGCTTTCTACATTAAATCTGACATCCATTGATGTGTTGGACAAACGAGTAACAGAATCAGTCCTGACTGCAGGCGGGTGGATGTTCAACCCTTGTGTCGTAAAAGATACCATTTGACCATAGCTTATACCAAATGCATTCTCAGCAAAAGCCCAAACATAATATAATGTATTACTCGCAAGCCGCGGTAAATTTATCGTGGCTGTCCCTGTTGTGCCGGGAGCCGTAACCACATTATTGGTTTGGTGTACTGATGGCATTGTAGGGGAGTTAGAAAAAATGATACCTCTCCTTATTACAGGAGAACTACCGGCGGATGTTACATTAATCCCCACATTTGCAGAGTTGCTGGTGATATTAGAAGCGTTTTGTGTAGTTACACTGGGAGCAGAACCTACAGGCGGAGATATAGGAGGTTGTACCGGAGGCTGTATTGCCACATCAGGCATGTGAGTATAGTTTATCCATTCATCAACATAAAACTGTCCTCTGGAAAAGCTTGTAAATTCAACAAGAACTTCAACATTTATTGTTAAGCCCGGCGATAAATTAGGTATATCCACCGTAAACGAACGGGTGCCATTTAGCTGCCGGTTGAACCATATTCCATTTATAGAGCCGGATGCGGATAGGGGTGATGCGTCCCCTTGGGTATTAAGTCTCACATCTAAGCGTGCAGATGTAGAGTTGACCTCTTGTACCCTTATAACAACGTCCCCGGTAGCAACATCACTAATAGCAGGGGCGTATGGGTCATAATTTGCAGCCACTGTATTAACAAAAGTCATAGGCGCAAGCAATGCTAATACTATTAAAACGCTTAGTAATTTTAAAAAATGAGTTTTCATTAAATATCCCTCCAGATAATACTTATTATATAGCCCTGGTGGATAGCCTTGTGTTTAAGTAATTTTTCAGAGCAGTACGAAAGAAGCGAGTGTTTTGCAGTAATGATTTTTGCAAGGGTTTCGCAAAAAACATAGAAAAATTAACTGAAACAAGTTATGCACCATTGCCATATAATTATTGTACGATATCTTGTAATTCATTGTATATATTGAATAACGTTGACTATAGTGACTATGTGGGCATATAGTCATTTAAGACTAAAATGGTCTTAAACAAGCCCGGAAATTCGTATAATATTGATATTAATAAAAAGACAGTTATTAGTAGGTAATAGTTAAAACCTGTTCTGTTTCATCTTCCAATTCAAACCAGTGACCTCTTATATCATCTAAGCCAAATTTTGCCAAAAGTTCATAAAATTCTTTTTCGTAGATATATCTATGGCTTTCCCAATCTTGAAAATTACCCAACGGTCCGCCATTTATGACTTGAAACCAAATATCAACTTCACCTTCAGCAAAAAGAGTCAGGTGGTACTCCAGCCTGCCATTTGTCATAGCAAACACGGTATAAGCCCGCATACCCAGCTCTCCCCATATGATAACGGGATAACCGTCTCCAGTAATAGCTGCCGAAATAGGGTGCCCATCCACTTGTCCAATATTTTTGTAAAAAAGTTCCCCATCATATAAATAAAATATTTTACCCATAGCGAGTGGCGAGCCGTATTGTGCTTCATGTCTTATTGCCAGTACACCCGGTATAGCAGCTATGTCTTGATACATCAAAACCAATGTAAGGGCTTTCGTGCTGTCAATCATCCTATAGGCGGGCACGTCTATACCGCCGGCAAAATACTCCAATAATGGAGCGGAAAAAGGATGAAGTGCAGCTCCAGTTTCGTCATCATCATAATAGGCTTCCGATTGAGTTCTCTCTTGCAGCAAAAAGGTCGATATACTGTAGTCAATATCAAGTTTTTGCTTAATTGATGCAGCTATGTCTTTTCGCATATCAGTAAGGGGCAGGATTTGCGTCATAGATGCAACTAATCTTTCATATTCAGCATAGTCCATCTCTAAAGGTTCGCTAAATTCCATTCCTTCCGATGTGAATGTAATATACGAAATCTCCACAAAATCATAATCAAAGCTAGCCATAATAGTGGATCCGTCTTCGTCAGTATAAAACCGCGGCTGCCAAGCAATCAGTGTGCCTTGATATGCCCCATCTACAAATCTATATAGCACGGCACTGCCCCAAGTTTCAGCAGTGTAGAAGATGAAAATTTCAGGTATGCCGTTGCTGTCAATATCATATAAGGTAAAATCCCGGGCTATTAACCCATTTCTAAGAAACGGCGCATCATCAAGGATTATATTGCCATAACGATCATAAGCTGTGCCGTTATACCAGTTTGTCGAAACCCCGGATTTTACATAGACTAATGGGGTGTCATTCAAAAGAACAGAATAATCCCAATAATCACTCCAGCTAAAGAACATACCGTCCTCATAAACACCAAGGCTAAATAGACTGACATATCCTATTAAAAACTCCTCCGCGGCATGAAGCCCAAAATCCATAGCTTGCTGCGGATTACCTGCGGCTTCCGGAGCGGGCTGTACTTGCGGAGACGCATATACTTGTGTTGTATAGGCATAGTGATTTCCTTCACAAGCAGTGAAAATAAACAATGTGGCTGCCACTAAGAAGGTGGCTTGTGTTTGTCTAAATTTATTTAGACAAACACAAGCACCGGTCAAAGTCAAATAAATTAAATATTTTTTCATAATCCCCTCCATATTATACTGTCAAAGCCCGATCCCTTAACAGCGTTGCTTTGGCTGGTTACTTCTTCAGATACATCTGCATTTGCTAAAAATGACCTGTGGAAGTGCATCCACAGGTTATCTTCGGCTCTGGCGGCTTGCTGTAAAGTATAGGGGCTGTCTAAAAATAGGGTGGCTCTTTCGATGGCATCAATAAATATTACCGCATCTTCTTGGGTTAAAGTTTCTTGAACGATGAGATGTGGGCTTATCATCTGCAAGTCAAGTAATACATTAACTGCCACTCTAGCCCAAGCAGGTATATCTAAGCTGGTGCTGTAGGCAACTAAGTCAGGATTCCAGCCAAGGATATTATTAAGTATTACAGCGGCATGAAGCCCTGATATATAAGTATCCGGATAAAAGCTGCCTGAGCTGTCGCCTTGTATCAGCCCTTCACCCCTAGCTATAAGCAGAGCATTATAGAATGGGTGCCCAATTTCTACATCATCAAAATTATAAGCTGCCGCGGTATTAAAGAAATGGCGGTGCGGCACCGCATCCTCCGAAAACCGCTTAATAAGCATAGATACAAATTCCCCTCGGGTTATGTACTCCGTTTCCACGAAAGCAATATTTGCTATCGGCTCTGATGCGGCAGTGGATACTTGCCTGATTACATATTCCAAAAGCGGGTCAATATTGTTTATCCAATGGTCAATGGTGTGTTCTATAAGCACATGAGGTCTAAAGGCATACCATTCAAAATTTGGAGTTCTTTCAAGAAAAGCATTAGTGTCAAAGTCGGGGTAGAGATAAGTAAGTCCTACATTAGCTCCTTCTATATGGGCAAGTAAGTTTGGTATGTCTATGTAAAAGCCTGTATAGTTCAGTTCCACTTCCAAACCTCTGTCTATTCCGCCTGATTCAATTTCTGAAGTGGTCAGCCCATAGAACACGGTGTTTTGACCTAGTGGTTCGCCTACAAAAGCGGCACCCATGTAGTGCATTCCCATGGCGGATAAAATAGAGGCAGAGGCGGAGCCTGCGTTGGCAAAGTAAAACAACATGCCTTCATCTACAGTGTCCCTAAGAAATCTAAAAAGGTTGAAAAACGGCGCAGGGTCACCTCCCGGATTATTTCTCGCATCTACCGCAACGGCTCTAATGTCATTTTGGGCTATTACTTCTAAAAGGTCAGGATGTATTTCCCAGTTAAACCTTCCCTCTTCGGTAGACATCCAATCCTCAGGGCTTACGCCTATGGGAGGCACTACTATCCCTTGGAACAAACCTTCGGCAATAGCCTCCCTGATTTCTTCTTCAAGTTCATCAAAGTCAATCACATCTCTATCCTGTGCCATTTCCATAGCACCCATAAGGACAGTGGGCATATAGCCTTCTATACGAATATAGAGTATGTCATAATCCTCTAAGAAGTAAAAGCGGTTTATACCTTGCGGCTGAAGAAAGCTGGGGGGCGTGCCTTCAGCACGGTTATGGATAAGTTCAAAGCTCTCAAGAGACTCATGTTCCTCGGTAAAGGTAATTTCCACTGTATTACCGGTGCTGTCTTCAAAAACAAAAGCTGACCCCCCATTTTCGCGAAGCCCCAAAACATCCAGCGTTAAGGTGGAATGTAAAAATGAAGCAACCTCTGCCCTTAAATTATAAATATTTTCTACGGAAACAAAACCCCTAAATCTCTCAGCGACAGTGTTTATAGGCACGCCGTTTATGTATGTAAGCCTATGGTTAAGTACGTGGGCAAACTCTTCAGTAGTACGTGTTAGATAAAAACCGCCCCCTGCACCCCCAAAGTGCTTAAATTCCAAAGGCAGATAAGGGTCGATGTCAAAAAAGACTTGGGGTAAGATGTTGAAATGGTTGTCTTGCAAAAGTGCTGCGGCACTTTGCATACCTATAGCAATCTCTGCGTCCGTAAGCTTAGGCACATCGGCAATCAAACTATTCATAGCACTTATAAAGCCTTGCCTTAGCCTTTCATTGCGTTCAAGCTCCAGCCAAAGAACATCTGTGCCTGCTTCACTTACGCTCATTACATCTTGTGGCACAAATATAACAGAGTTATCCCAAAACTTGGCATGACGCTGCATAACGGCTTCTTTGAACTGCTCTAAATCTGCCTGCCACATACGATCTCTTTCTTGCTGGTTTGGGGCTGTTATAAACTCCAATTCCATTATGTCTGCAACTTCTTGAGCCAGGATATCGATACCGGGCAATACGCTCAGTGCGATAACACCGGCTAGAATAATGGATAAAACGCGCTTTTTCATATATTTTCCCCCTGCAAATAATTCAAATTATAGTGAGTTAACTTTTTAAATAAGTATAATATTCTGTATACTGTAGAATTATACGACTTTTTGCGGTTTTCTGTACAGTTCACACGTCGTTAAAAATAGTGACCTTGTTGGTGTCTAAAACATTGCCAATAGCAGCACTCTATATCAGAATAACGATATGGTCACTATTTTTAACAATGTGGGAACTCGCAGTAAATGATAAAATATTTTATACTTATTATTCTAAGATGGGGTTGCTCTATAATTTTCAGAAACTAACTGACTGATGGATAACCATAAAACTTATGGATAACCATAAAAGTACAACCAAAATTTAATTTGAGGTAGCGAGAGAAATGGATGATGGTGTAAAAAGCATAATTGAAAACGAGGCAGCTATGGCATTTCAGTCCGGGTTTATGGACAAAGACTTGATATTTCAATTATTGGACATATTCCCATACCCAATAACAATATATAAGCCGGACGGCACAATTGTTTTTGCCAATCGCAAATTCTGTGAAGTCTATAATTTTGGCGATCCAAGTGAAATACTTGGTAAATTCAACATTCTGCGTGATAGTTATGTTCTTGATAAGCTTGGCATGAGGGAGTTTGTCGAGGATACTTTTCAAGGGAAAGTATCAAACAAGGATGATTTTGCAACACCGCTAAACAAGAGCCAGCATTATGCCAAACATTATACTAGAATTAAAGAGGTAGTAGACAAAGTCAGTATCAGGAATCTTACAGGTTTTCCTCTCTTAGATAATCATCAAAATGTTATGTATATTGTTATAACTTCACATCCCACATCAGAGTACAAGGGAAGGGATGAAGTTATAAAAGCTCAGGAATATATGAACGCGAATTGGAGGCAAAAGTTTAATATAGCTAAGATAGCGGCTACAGCAAATCTTAGTGCAGATAGGTTTGCCCGTGTCTTTAAGCAGCATACCAAAAAAACACCGTATGAGTATTACAAGCACATAAAAATAAGAAAGCTGAAAGAAGCGATGCAAAACCCGAACTTTAGCATTTCAGCAGCATTTGAAGAGTGTGGGCTGATTTATAACAGCAGGTACAAACAGTTCTTTAAGGAATCCGTAGGTATCTCACCATCGGAATATCGAGAGAAATTTTGCCCGCACAAGGAATTTCGGAAATGATATTAGGCGTCAATCTATGAAAAAACATTTGTTATCAATAAGATATAGTAAAATAAATAATAATTAACCAATGGAGGAGAATTCCCATGAAAAAGTTTTTTGTATTACTGTTTATTGTCATTATGACTGCATCCTTAGCAGCTTGCACCAATCGAAATGAAGAGACGGCAACTGATAATGTGGTTGAGATCGTAACACCAGTTGAGGTTGACGAGCCATTATCAATACCAACGGGCGCAGGATTGTTCCGTGGTGAGGTAGAGTATGTAACAATAGCCGACGGGCTTAACACGATTGTACTTAGGCAAGTTCCCGGCACTGACTTTGGAGCCGAGAGGATTACTGTACTAATTGATGCAGAAACCCGCTCTGACTTTGCCATTACAGATGTTAATGAGGGCGACCATATAGAGGTTTATTATCATATTATCGGTATTTATGGTGGTCATATGCCGGAGGAAGTGACTGCAATCGTGCTTCGTATGCTGCCTCCTGCCTCAGCCAGTGTGTTTGTCGGTACAGTAGTAGAAATTACGGCATACCCCACAGGAGGTTATCTGCGGCTATTCATAGACGAAGATGAGCCATACGAAATTGTTGTAGGCTTCGGCAACGAATATACACAGCTCTACCTTGACATGGCTAACCTTGAACCGGGCGATAGAATTAGTGTGTTTACAGACGGTTCATCAAACACAAGCGATTCTACCTTGCATGTAAATGCGCTCGAAATTCGTTTAGCTCCGGATACAAGCCGTTTTGAAGGTGAAGAGCGTATATTGACTTATGAAGGTGCGATTAGGCAAATTATAGTTGATGTAGAGGGACATGCCCTAATCAATATTCATTCAGAGCCGTTTAGCATTGTAACTTACTGGGGGGCTCCGGGTTTCGACTTTGATGACATTGAGGTTTCAATAGAAAATGGAATCCTGCAGGTAAGGGGCGACATATCTAACGGCGGCGCATATGACCCTCCTTCGACTTTTGACTTTATCTTAAATGTTACAGCTGATCTTCTTGAAAGAGTTGAATTAAACGGCTGGTCAACTGTAGTAGGTTATGGCACGTTCATGGAGGATGAGCTTAGTTTAGTGGTCAACGGTCCCGGTAATATAATCTTTGCAGATGAGGCTGTGATTATCTCTCCAAATGTCAATATTTCTTTGAACGGCTCAGGAGATATTACTGCCGCCGTTGCTTCTGAAACGACAGTAGTAAACCTGCGTGATTCAGGAGGAGATATTACCCTTTCCGGAACTACCAATAACCTTGAAATTGACTTTGAAGCTATAGGGGATATTGACGCACGCAACCTTGCTTCGGGACACGCCAAAGTTATGTCTGATGGTGTTGGGAACATATATGTAAACGCTAATCAGACTCTTGATATTTTTGCCGGAGGCGCAGTAACCGTTACGCATTTTGGTGACGCAGAGCCTGCATATTCATCCGCTGATACAGCGACCGTTGTTAGAGGCGATTAAGTGATTTAAATATTGGCTCGCTTAATTAGATACTTATAGTCAAAAAATCAAAGGAAAGTGATGCCATGAGAAAAACTCTTATAGCAATTTCTATTGTGCTTTTTGGACTTTTATTTTTAACAGCTTGC
>WRBA01000026.1 GCA_009779915.1 Defluviitaleaceae bacterium
GATAGGCTGCAGGTGTAAGTGCGGTAACGTATTCAGCTGAGCAGTACTAATTGACCGAGGGCTTGTCCTTACTATTTCTATCTTTTCTTCTATATCTTTCTTCTTCCTTATTTTGTTTTCGTGGTGATGAGTATGTTATACTATCTTTAAGGGGCTGTCTTATGACAGCCCCTTAAAGATAGTTTTTATAATTGAGGAGCTAGCAGAAGGCGTAGAGAAGATGGACTTGCTGAGGAGGATATAGAGTATGGCTTTTCTTGAATGGCTTTATTTGCATAACGTAATCATAAGTTTATTGTTAAGTCCGATATTAAGTTTAATCTTGTTTGGTATTTCTTTTTTTTTCACAAAGAGGCAGAAACCAAAATTTTTTACGAGAAGCAGAGCAATTATCACAAACTTAAAATCAGAATTTGGGGAACTTAAAGTCTTTTACAAGGATATTCAGATAACTAATCTAACCGAAACTCACGTTTTCTTATGGAATGCTGGACGTAAATCAATAAGAACAAATGATTTGCTGAAAGCTACGCCTATTGTTATAAGCATTCCTTCTGATATTAAAACCTATCGCATATCCTACGTTTCTACTCCTGATTTAGGAAAGACCATTCAATTTTTTAAGAGCCAACAGGGAGGATATGAATTGTCATTTGATGCCATGCAAAAACATGACGGCATTTGCATTAGAGTTTTGCATTCGGGCAATGAAGAAAATTCAATATCAGTTAATGGGAAGTTAGATGGGAGAATAAAAGTGAAAGAAGCAACAAAACCATCATCTGACCCTGATGACACCAGTTTCATAAACAAGACTCTATGTAATATTACGCTTTCCCTAATCCTTCTATGTGCGTCAATAGCAGTTGCTATTTACGCAAGCATAAATAGATTAAGCCTTGAGCTGCTACCGAGAGTTCATCATTTTAGTTTAAGCCCTTTTATGAGTGGGGTTGAGGCTAATGAGTATAGTAGTTTCCTCTTAATTTCCATCGTATTATTGTTTTTCGCAATAATGATATTTTTCAATGCCTCAAACAGCATTCCAAATAAGCTCATATATTTGGCTCAGAAACACGACGAATATTTATCTTTATTTGATTTGGGACAAGATTTCCACGAACAGGATAGTGCAAAATAAGTATTTCTAAACCTGCAGGGCAGTCCATTGCCATATTCGTTACTGCCTCTTTGGCTGGTCGTTCGCTTTGCGAACTGCTCGCCTATGCAACCTAGATGAGAGCAGTAAGGGTCAGCAAAGTAGGTTTGATTTGTAAATCTCTTTCGATATTCATAAAGCAAGCAAACTCGCCTCCTCGGTCTGTGGTTGCCGTGATGAAAGACCCCTTTGGCAGGCTTACATATGTTTGCTTGATGGCTTGCTCCATAGAGCAAGCGGTGCGGTCAGGCATCTTGGCTGCGGTGTATAATCTTGTCTTGCGTTCGATAAAGGTTGCAAAGCACGCACCTTTTGTTTTACCTGATACAACCGTGTCCAACTCCCAATGACCAAAGGTTTTCCTTGAATAAACCTCTTTTGGTCTTTTGCGGATGGATGTGCCTTTTGAATATAGCACAAGGTTTTTGCAAGTGCGTTTTTTACCCTTACGACGCAAGTTGACCATGGTAACACCGTCTATTTTGTTATCATATATCCAATGATAGATGGTTTTGAAACTGAGTTTGCCTTTTGCTACTGTATTGGCTATCTGTTCTGGTGACCATGTAGCCAAAAGCTTTTCTTTAACCAATAAGCAAAGTGCTTTGCTGTATTTACCCTTGGGCTTGCTTGCCATTCTTTTAGATGCATATCAGAGTGGGCTGCCAAGGCTTCGTAGGGCTTGTTATTGGATAACCATGTTAATTCTCTTGCTATAATGCTATGATGCCGATTAATACGCCTACCAATTGCACGGGTTGAAAAGCCTAATTATTAAGCATCTCTATATTTTCTCACTCACATATGCTAAAATGGTGGTAGTAGCTCATAATTGCCTCCTCATGTGAATGTTGTTCTTGTCAAACTCTATTCTACATGTTTTTGGTGTTATGGGCTGCTTTTTCTTAGGTGTCGCACTTGATTATACAATGTGGCATTTCACTATAACATACCACATTTTTCCATAACACGTCCGGAGGTTTCGTTACCGGAGGAATTCTCTGCCTCGACGCGGTTTAGCTCAAGTTTATCAAAGCAAAACTTGATATATGCTGCGATGCTTCGCTCATTAGACCTTTGCCCGGTAGTTGCTTAAGGTCATGACCTACATTGACGCTTTTTCCTTGGGGATTTTCATATGCTTTGAATATAGTACTTCATTATAATTTTCAACCATAACTGGATCCTTCCTAAGCCTTAGTATCGAAGCGATAGTCTGAAAGTTTATATTTTACCGAGCGTTCATCAGGCTCTTTTTGGAGCAGATTAAAAGGAGTGTCCAAACCTGTGGTGCTTAAGGCTATGAGTTTTAAGTTCGCGCTATCCATAAGCTCCATAAGCTCTGCGGTGTGTTCTTTTATTAAATTAGAGATATTTGGATTCTCAAGGCGAAATTGGAGGTTGAGCCGGTTGTCTTCTTTTTGAATATAGGCTTCAACCCTTCCGATACTTACTGTGTTAAGCCCAATAAGAGCGGTTTTCGCGCCGCTTTTCGAAGTTTTCCCTCGTCCATCCTTGAAAATATACAGCTCGCCCTCGGTTTGACCTATTGGGGTATTTAATGGGATAGGTACATAAACGCAGGTTTTAAGCTGGTCAATAAAAGATAAGTTGTTATTTATATTTTCCAAGGCACGACTTAGTGCGGCAGGAATATCATCGGAGGAATTAGAATTATTGGCTATTTTTAAGGCTTCCTCCGTTTTGAATTTTAAATTATTCAGAGCTTCTTCAAGAGCCTGTGGGGAGTTTTCTTGTGGAGTAAGGCGAAGACTCTCAAAAGCGCGAATAAGTTCCGGCACAGTTACGGGAGGTCTGTTTGAGGAGATTGTTGTGGAGGATAAATCCACAAATTCAGCCATATTGCCGGAAATGCCAGCAATATGAGTAAGTTCCGGCATTTCCTTAAAAAGCTGGGTTATAAGCTCTTTTGCCGCGCTTTCTGTAAGAGGCTGAGAGGAGTTTGAAAATTTTGCAATCTCGGTTGTTACTGCTTGAAAGTCAATCCCACCTCCCGGTAAAGGAGGGCGTGCCAAAATTTCCGAAAGCCCTTTAATAAGTTCCCCGCGGGTATCAGGAGGCAGCGATAAAATCTCTCGAAGCTGGCTGTTTATAATAGGCGGCACATCTCCTTGGGATGCTAAGGGGGCAGCTAGAGGAGTTCCTGTGATTACAGGAGGTGCTGCTTCACTTGAAAGAAGTGCATTACCTTGCCCGCCTGGCAAACTATCCGTAAAAATCCGCATGATTTGTTCAATTGCAGGAGTGTGCGGCGCATTTATCAAAGTTTCTTGCACAATTGTCAGATTCTTTGAAACATTTCCCGCCTCTCCTAAAAAAGCCTGAAATTTTTCAACACTCTCTAAATTTGCCGGCAGGTCATTTTTTATGGTAAAGATGGCTTTATCCAGATTTCCGCTGTTTTCTCCTCCCGTGAGAAGATTAAACAGCTTTAGGGCTTGGTTTAGTTTGAGAAAACTCCCTTTATCAGAGGGTAGACCGGATTCGGAAAGGGCACGGATGATAGCGATATTATCCTCTCCCGGACTTTGCCCGAAGGAAATAAGAAGGTCTTTTAGGGCAGTGGTGCTGATGCCTAAGTGAGAATTGTTTATAACTGCATCTACACTTATTGTGTTAAGATTAGCAGCTACAGTATCAGCTTTTGCTAAAACATTACCTGCTTCCAAAGCAGGGGGCTCCACTTTGGGGATATGCCCTGCATCAGGCTTGACTCCTCCTATTTCCATACTAACACCTCACATTATATAGTTGATATATATTTTCCAATTGATATAATATTAATATATACTTGGATTCGAGTATAAGTATATCACAGAATGGGCGAGGAGGCAAAATATGAATTGGACTAAAGAAATGGGGCTTTGGGCACTTAAAAAAATGCAGGCACGGACATCTATAAGGAGTTTTGCGGATAAGCCGATAGAAAAAGAGCTTATGGAGGAAATACTAAAAGCCGCGCTGCAGGCTCCATCCGGCGGGAATTTGCAGCCGATAACAGTCATTAACATAACAGATGAGAAAAAACGTACAAAAATGATGGAAATGTGCGGCAATCAAAAATTTATAGGGGAAGCACCGGTTAATTTACTGTTTTTCGTGGATTGGCATAAAATGGAAATTTTTGCTAAACATGAAAAAGCACCTTTTACCTGCCGTGAGAGTTATATGCATTTTCTTATAGCTGTGGAGGATGTTATGTGTATGGCACAAATAGTGGAGACGGCAGCACATCTGGTAGGGCTTGGCTCTTGCTATGTTGGCTCCGTAAATAATTTAGGTGATGAAATTGCGGAAGTTTTTAATATGCCGAAAGGGTCTTACCCTGTTGTAATGCTGTCTTTAGGTTATCCGACGAGAGAAATGCCCATAAGAGAGAAGCTAAGCAAGGATATAATGATATTTGAGAACAGCTATCCGGGTGTGGACGAGGAGCATATAGTTAGAGAATATCGCCTAAAGTACGGTGATATGTCAACAACCTTGCCGGATAATGAAGCTGTAAAGGCAGGGATGCTGGAAAATTTGAAAGATGCCCTTTATACTTCTTATCCGAAAGATGAAGCAGAGAAGATTTTGAAAGAGGTAATGGATAAAGGCAAAATGAATGAAACACAAAGGCGTTTTGGACTCCATTATCATGCCCGCAAAATGCAGGAGAATGGGAAACAGATTATAGAACGGATGGAGAGGCATGGGCTTAAGCCGTTTGAGATGTAGTATTTTAAAATAGCGATATGACCCCTTAGTTACATACACTTGCTTATATAAAACAGATATATTATAATATCTAAATAATGTTTATCAAAAAACACTGTATGTAAAAGTATAAAAAGTGAGGACTACAATTGTGGATTTGAACAAAATATTTGGTGTAAATGTGTTTAATGACTTGGCTATGAAACAATATTTGCCTAAGGATATTTATATAGCCCTTATGCAAATAATTAATGATGGGAAGCCTTTAGAGCTTGATGTAGCAAACATTGTTGCTAATGCAATGAAAAACTGGGCACTGGAGAGAGGTGCAACCCACTTTACTCATTGGTTTCAACCTATGACAAATGTTACCGCGGAGAAGCATGAAAGTTTTATTTCCCTGTCTGATAATGGCAGGATTATAATGGATTTTGATGGAAGAGAGCTTGTGCGCGGCGAACCGGACGCATCCAGCTTTCCTACCGGTGGTATAAGGCTTACATTTGAGGCTAGAGGCTATACAGCATGGGATCCAACCTCCTATGCATTTATAAAAAATAACACTTTATGTATACCGACGGCATTCTGCTCATACAGCGGGGAAGCACTTGACAAGAAAACACCGCTGCTTCGCTCAATGCAGGCACTTGAAAAAGAGGCTCTGAGGATTATGCGGCTATTTGGTCATAATGATATAAAAAGGGTTACAGCCACTGTTGGAGCGGAGCAAGAGTATTTTTTGATTGACAAGGAATTATATGAAAAGCGCCCGGATCTTATTTACTGCGGCAGAACACTTTTCGGTGCAAGGCCTGCAAAGGGGCAGGAAAGAGAATATCATTATTTCGGTACTATAAAGCCACGGGTTTCCGCTTTTATGCGAGAACTCGATGAAGAGTTGTGGAGGCTTGGTGTTCCGGCAAAGACAAAGCACAATGAAACCGCACCTTCTCAGCATGAGCTTGTTCCATTTCACACAACCGCAAATATAGCAACTGACCATAATCAGTTGATTATGGAAATGATGAAGTCTATTGCAAACAAGCACAATCTTGCTTGTTTGCTGCATGAACAGCCTTTTGAAGGTGTAAATGGCAGCGGCAAGCATAATAATTGGTCCCTTTGTACAGACACTGGGATTAATTTACTTGAACCGGGGGATACACCACAAAAAAACGCACAGTTTTTGATATTCTTATGTGCGATTATAAACGCTGTTGATGAATATCAGGATTTGCTTCGTATAGCTGTAGCAAGTGCTAATAACGACCTTCGCTTAGGCAGGGGCGAGGCTCCGTCAGCCATACTGTCAATTTTTGTCGGTAACGAATTATGCGAGATACTTGACTCCATCGAAAATGATACGCTGTATAGCAGGGAAACTACCGATAAAATCTTCATCGGAGCGGATGTTTTGCCCCAAATACCTAAAGATTCTACAGACCGCAACAGAACCTCGCCTTTTGCGTTCACAGGCAATAAGTTTGAGTTTCGTATGCTTGGCTCATCATTTTCAGTGGCTGACGCTAATATTACAATAAACGCAATTGTTGCGGAGATATTGTCACGATTTGCAAATGAGCTTGAGCAAAGTACAAGCTTTGATGAGGCATTAACATTAATAATAAAACGGACAATTACAAATCATAAACGCGTTATATTTAATGGGAACAATCACACAAAAGAATGGATATTAGAAGCTGAAAGCCGCGGGCTTCTAAACCTACCCTCGACTGTAGATGCTTTGCCATATTATATACTGCCCAAAAATATTGCTATGTTTGAAAGGCATGGGATATTTTCGGAATCGGAAATTCGTTCGCGTTATGAAATAATGTTAGAAATGTATGAAAAAACAATAAAAATAGAAGCGGCTGCAATGCGCGAGATGGTAAAACGCTCAATTATCCCTTCTACCATAGAATACATGAAAATAATAAGCGAAACCATTTTATACAAAAGCCAGTTGACTATTAACCCAACTTGTGAGCTTGAAGAAAAACTTATATTAAAATTATCAAATTTATCCAAAGAGCTATACAGGCATATCGAAGCTCTGGAAAATGGGCTTGATGAAACAAAAAATGAAAACGATAATCTCAAGCGGGCATTGCTTTATCAAACAAAGATACTTGAAAAAATGCAGGAGCTTCGCAAAACAATTGATGAACTTGAAAAAATAGTGAGCCGTGAAATATGGGCTTACCCATCATATGGAGAATTGCTTTATAGTGTGTATTAGAAATATTGTTTATAGGACCGGGTTTTTATGCCCGTCACTATAAAAGCATTTTATCCCATAGCAAGTTTTTTCTCCATTATCTCAGGGTTAGAGCTGTAAATTACAGCACTCTTATCAGAAATAATACCTTTTTTATAAAGACTTATAAGGCTTGCATCCATAGTGAGCATACCCATAGATGCGGAGGAGTGGATGACGGAGTCGATTTGATGAATTTTCGACTCCCTTATCATATTGCGGATAGCGTTGTTTACCAGCATAACCTCAAATGCAGGGACAATTCTGTTGTCTATAGTAGGGATAAGATGCTGGGAGACTACCGCCTGGAGTACCATAGAAAGCTGCGCCCGTATTTGATGCTGCTGATTGGGAGGGAAAGCATCAATAACCCTGTCTATTGTGTTTGCAGCACCTACAGTATGCAAAGTGGAGAAGATAAGATGCCCTGTTTCAGCGGCAGTCATAGCTACGGATATGGTTTCATAATCGCGCATTTCTCCTAAAAGCACCACATTGGGAGCTTGGCGGAGAGAAGCTCTTAAAGCTCTTACATAGTCCTCTGTATCCGTTGGGACTTCACGCTGGCTTATTATGCACTGGTCGTGTTTATGCAAAAACTCCAGAGGGTCTTCTAAAGTAACGATATGACCGGTTCTGGTTTTGTTTATATGGTCTATAAGACAGGCTAAGGTTGTGGATTTGCCGCTGCCGGCTGTTCCTGTGACTAAAATCATACCGTTTCTTTTTTTAGCTAAGTCCATGACAACTTGAGGAATGCCAAGTTCTTTGGGATTTGGCAAAGAAAATTGTATAACACGGATTACCGCAGCAAAAGAGCTGCGCTGTTTATAAGCATTTACCCTAAACCTTGATACACCTGGCATAGTAAGGGAAAAATCATCATCTCCTGATTTAAAAAGGCGGTCGATATCACGATCGGCAATAATATCGTATAAGCCTTTGATTATTTGGGTGGTATCTTCGGTGGTTAAGGGCTTTCCTCTATCAGGAACAAACATTCCATTAATTTTATACATAACAGGCAGACCGGTTATAATAAATATATCCGACGCATTTTTATCTACCGCTTCTTTTAATAAGCTTTCTGTATACACAATAACTCACCTCGTATAAAAATTATCGCTTACATACTGCATAACACTACATACTATCTCAAGTTCTGTCCCTTAAGGAACCCAAACACCAATGCCGATGTCTTCAAAATCCGCAGATGTATAGCTTGCCTCAACTCTCCATGAGGTAATATGAAGGAGCTGATTATAAATTTCAACACCTACATGAAGAGTTCTTGACCGGTCAATAGGGACTGTATAGCTTATTATCCAATTACCGGGATAGGGTTGTGCAAAATCCAAATCCAAATCTCTAAATCTGGCGGCAGTCTCTCTATCTTGGCTCTGTATAATTGTGCTTATTTCAGCCAATATTTCCTCGGCGCGGTTATCTGCCGCAAAATAATTATCAGACGACTCTACTACCCGCTCGGCCAGCCGAAAGCTTGCGCTGGCTGATACCATAGCCAATGTGGCAAAGGTGGTGAGGCATAAAGATACAAATATCATAAGAATTGAAGCTCCCCCTATATGGGCACTGCTTGTTAACGCTTTTTGGTTCATGGATTCACCCCTAAATACCTTCTTGCAATGAGACTGTACAATTCTTCGTCGAGAAAAGTATCTCTTACAGTTACAATAACAGTGGCAGGGACAGTGTTCATATTGGTCCAAATTGCCATTTCAAAGCGGCCGCCTTCAGGAGTGTGCCTCCAATTTTCATCATAGCTGACAAGTAAATATCCGTATGCCGCGTAAGCCCCAAGAAGAATTCTCATAGAATTCATATCTCCGTCAGTAGCTTTAAAAGTTTCCACGGCACTTTGGGCATTAATTACAGCCATTTGCATGCCAACACTGCGAGTGCTTAGCCTATTAGCCGCAGCAAAAAGTTGTACACAAATAGCACTTGTAAAAGCGAAAAAAGTTATTACAATAATCAGTTCCATCAAAAACAAGCTGGATTTTGATCTGCCCATTCTTATGCCGCGCTCCTTATACCTACAAGCTTGCTAATATAAACATCATCACCACTTCTTATGGTGATAGATATGAGATTCTCATGAGGCATTGAAATTTCAAAGCCACAGATTCTGACAAGTTCATCTCCGGCACCGGGTTTAAGCCCTGCGGTATTTTCTCTATTTACAAAAAGTTCTTTCAGAGCCCCATTATAATGGTATATCCAAGTCTCGAAAATATTATCTCCTATAGGCTGCTCGAGAACCAATGCGGTTTTGCCGTCAAGAGTATCAATACGAATATTTCCGGATTCATCATGCTGGCGTATTTTTGTAGATACGAAATTTAAAGCTGTGCCGCTGTTAAAGCCAATATTCATATTATCAACAGTTGAGCGATAAACATCGGCTCCTATGTATACCACAATAAAAGCAGACGCCGCAAAGACGCAAAAGAGTGATAGCGTAAATAAAATATCGACCATATGCCTGTTAGTACTTTTAATTTTCATATAAAACCCCTATTTAAAAGACTTAAAGTCAGTCAATCACGCAGTAAAACTATAACTTGCGGTTTTCTATTAGACGCAAACGCGTTATAATGAACTATAAATCTCTCTAAATCTATTTGCAGACCATAGCGCTCTATTAAATAATCGATAGAAGGCGGGTAATACCCCTCTATAGCGTAAAACTGCACCATTGCTCGTGTTATAGCGGCTCTTGTAGATTCTAAAGCTTCCGCTTCGCTGGTTTGGACAATATAATTTATGCCCATATTAAACATAAAAAGCATTGTAAGAAAAAAGCTTACAGCTATTAATACGCCTATTATACCTTTAGGGTAGCGCAATGAGGCACCAAAGCGATTTCCCATTTATTTGCCCTCCTATCCTATCATAGCCATAATGCCCATTAAAGGCAACATTACCGATAAAAGTATTACCCCTACAATAACTGATAAAATAGCTACTAAAGAAGGTTCAACGATAGAGATTATATTGTTTATACTGGTATTAGTCTCTTCTTCATAGCGAAGGGCTATTTTTTTCATAATATCGTCTATAGAGCCGGTTTTAAAAGCAACATTAACCATGCGGGCATAAATGCCGCTAAACATGCTTACACCGCTTAAAGCTTCGGAAAAAGTCGTACCCATATCCATAAGCCGTTGGCACTCTCTAATCTTTTGGCGGACACTTCGGGTTTTAACAAGTTTATACACCATTTTAAGGCTTTCATCCACATCCATGCCGCTTGCAAGCATTAAAGACATAGCTGAGGCAAACCGCCCGGAGGCTATTTTACTATAAAGATTACGTGTAAGAAAAAAGTTTGTCCGAAAGCTGTCAAAAACCTCTCGGCCAATTTGTGTATTGGAAAAAACCCATACAAAAACAGCAAATGAAGCGATGGTGCCTACGATAATCAAGCTATATTGCCCCAGGGTTTGACCTAAGCTCATAACAGCTAAGGAAAAGCCGGTCATTTGCGCGCCTAAGCTTTGAAAGACCTCGTTAAATATAGGCATTACCCTAACGATAAGCAGTATGATTACGGCAAGCATCATCCCAATCATAACAAGAGGGTAAATAACGGCACTGCGTACAGCCCTCGAAATACTTTCTTCCCGCTCGTAATAGTCGGATAAGGATTGAGCCACATCATCAAGTTTTCCCGTAGCTTCCCCAATTTCAACCATACTCACCATATAGTCAGGGAATTTGCCGGTGGCTTCGAGGGCTAAGTATAGGGGGGTGCCGATTTCCACTTGATTGTAGATAGATTTAAGTATATTTCTCCCTGCCGGATTTTTAGCACCGTCATACATTATGTCTATGCCTTCCGCAATTGACATGCCGGACTTTAACACCATAGATATCTGAGATGAAAAAGCTGATATTTCGCTTGGAGACAGCAAACCTCTTTTGTATAATGATTTTTCGTTCATAACTGTATTGCTCCTCTTATATATTAGTGAGTAAACAAAGGTGAATGCCCCGACCCATCGCCAACAAAGGCGGCAATACTTCCCGTAGGGTCAAAAGCAGCAGAAAAAGTTGGATCCATCAGAGACCAGTCCACGCCGTTAAAGCGAACCGCGTTAATCCAACCTACATCGGGAACATATACATTAATCCAAGCGTGAAAAATCCCGCCGGATACATAGCCGGTTATAAGTTTTGTTGGAATATGCTGAGCTCTAAGCATCCCAGTCATCAAAGCTGCGTAATCAAAACATATGCCTTGCCCGGACGCTATTGTAGCATCTAAATCAGGAATATGCTGTGTTATTTGCCCGGCAACTACTGCTGCGGCAAAATCAGAATCGTAGACAATATTGTTTATAACAAATTCGTAAATATTTCTTACTACATCAAGTTCGTTTTTGGCACCTTCAGCAAGTTCGGCCGCTAAAGCAGTGGCTCTTGAGTTTTCACTGAAATTTACAAGCTGGTTTGGATAGAGAAAGGGCAGCTTTTCATTATTTAAAACTACTTCAAAAGTTGTGCTCACAGCAACGGCAAACATCTGCCCTTCAACATGCTCTAATACATTGACTGTATATACTCCATCCCCCATAGTGAGAGGAAAAACTTCCCAATTTCCAGTTACATCTAAATTATAGGTATAAGTTAATGCTGATGATGAACTCATCATTTGAAGAACCACCCGGGAAGCGTTGCCGGTATAACGCAGCATTATATATCCGTTTTCTATATTTGATATATCGACGGTTGTATTACTATCATATATATATCTGCTGCCTGTTGCAGGTCTGTGAACCATGTAAGGGCTTACAGGGGTGCGTCCGCTAACGGGTGAGAGAGGGCTTACCTCCTCTTGTCCGTTGTTTTCCGACCTGATGTTTATAGAAGCTGCTTCATTACCGCATCCGCTTAACAAAAAAGCTGCAGTCAGTGCCAGCGCAATAAAAATAGGCTTAGAGGGTGCGGACATAGTTTTGTGTAAGAAACTTTGCCTACACTCTCTAAATACTATTGGTAAATAGGCAAAAGGTCTGTAGCGCATCACTAAAAACCTCCAACATATATTACAGTACCTATATAATACAATATATAGTGAACGACTATAATTATATAGGAGAAATATATCTTTGTCAAAACATCACTTTGTACCTACAGCCAATCAGCTTGAAAATAGGTCAAAGAAATTACAAGCTTTACCGGGCTGTTTTCAAGGTGCTTGACTATAGCAATGGTGCATAATTTGTTTCAGCCAATTTTTCTATTTCTTTTTGCTTCAACAACGACCCGCAATAGTGGACGAGCCGCAAGGCTCGGTTCCGGCTTTAGCCGGAAGTCTCCCTTGACCCGCAATAGCGGACGAGCCGCAAGGCTCGGTTCCGGCTTTAGCCGGAAGTCTCCCTTTTGCGAAACCTACGCAAAAATCATTACCGCAAAACACTCGCTTCCATCGTACTGCTCTGAAAAACTACTTCAACACATAATTATGTACCGCTGCTCTATAACTATAAAAAAATATATCTTGAGCCTATAGGGATTTCTGGTATACTATAATCAAGCTGCTTAAAAAAATCCTGCGTTTTAATGGACGGTTTTAGAGTGGCTTGGCTATACATACAATAGTAGAATGGCAGCAAGGAGGCGGTCATAATATATAATTTGAGATTGTTAATTATGTGGCTAAGTCTTTGTGTATCTGTCCTTCTTTTGTTTAAACATAAGATTTTTTCCGGTGTAAGCCTTCTGATTTCCGGTGCGCTTTTTCAAAATTATTTTATAATCATGGGCGGTGTAATATGGACTATTGTTGGTATTATTGTCTTTGCCCGCAGCATTATAAAAGAAGCGGAGGCTAAGCGCCGCCGCAGCGCAATTAAGAATCAGCTTGAAATGGTGACAAAAGAAGCTTCGGCAGGGCTTGCGGAATACGGTGCAAAAATAGAACTTCCTTATTGTTTTTTCTGCGGTGGTAAATGCTTTGCTTATGAAGGCGCCGGCGGTAAACCGGAATATAGATGCAACGATTGTCATAAAGCGCAGCAACCCGTAGAACACCGTGATACAGAGCGTAATTGCTTAGTTTGCGGCGGCAAATGTTTTGTGTACTCCCATGAAAGCGGAGCTTTGGCGTATATGTGTCCGGCTTGTAATAAGTGCTTTAGACATATAGATTATGAAAACAGTGAATAAAAATACAAAAATGTCGAAAATATTAATTGACTGAAAAAAATATATATGATAGGATATAGTTAGAGAAAATACGTTAAGCCAAGGAGGGCAAGTGCTTTAAGTCATGGCTGCAGCTTTTGGATTATGCAGATACATAGGAAAAACGATACAAAATTAGACATATATTTACCTCAGATAATGCCTGTTTTAAAATTTAATATCTAGCAGGGTACCTAAAAAGTATATATGTGCATATGATGAATGTATAGTTATACATCTTACGGGCAAATCATTGTTAACAAAAAATTTACAATTTTTATGTAAGATTATTCTGCCAAAGGTTGATGTTTTGGGTCTATATATGTGTAAGCAAGAACATTGAAGGTTTAATGATGAATATAATAAACCTTGAAATTAGTTTTTGCAGCTATAATATTGAGTTATTATGGCAAGCATATGTTTCAAAAATTGTTTTTTCTTACATCTTACAACTCTCATTAATATGAGAGAGAGGAGTGACTAAACCAATGGATGAGATGCGGCTCAACTTCGCAAGAGAGGATCAAAGCGAAACTTCTCCGATTAAGCGGATTTTCGACCAGCACGCCAGCGAAACTATAAGTGACTATGATGTTAGGCGGCTGCTTGCGCCTGTACACGGTATGATTGATGAGGGTAAGTTTGATAAGCCGAGGATTTTTTCATGGTGGCCTCAGACTTTGGTTATGATGGCAGCAGCTATAACTTTAGTTGTAATTATGACACTTTCTAATAATGACCCTGCTCAGGAAACCGTGCATATAGGCACTTTTGTTGAAATTACTAATCCAAGGATACCGCTGGCAGGGGTACCTTTAGTGCCTGATGAAGATTATGTATTATCTGAATTTGCAATTATGCCGATAAGAAATATAGAAAATATTAACTTTGTTTTAGTGAACGAGACTACCTTAGTGGAAGTGTCTATGATAACCGAGGAATTTGGCGAAGATTATGTATTTACATTCCAAGGGATATCTGATGGTATTTACAAACTTAAAGCGTTTTTTAATAATGGATCAGGTGCTCATAGTGCTGAAGTCGGCAGGGTGACTATTGTTAATGGCACGGTGGAACTTACTATTAAAGAAGATTTAGTGGCTTTATTGAATTGACATTGAGAAGGTGGCGGAGACGTTATGTTTAGCCGAACAGGTAAGAAACAGTATAACAACAATGACAACGAATCAACGCTTGAAGGCTTGATTGCTAAAGCTGTGCGCGGGGACAGAAGAGCATTAAGTGAACTGTGCGAAGAAATAGCAAGGAGTGTTTTACTTCAAATGACATATATCTTAGGTGATAAAGCAGAAGCCGAAGATGTATCTCAGGAAGTGCTGATTCGTGTCTGTGAAAATATTAGATCCCTGCGAAATCCTAAAGCTTTTAAAGGGTGGCTTTCTAGGATTATGATTAATGAAAAAAATAGATATCTTGCGAAGCATTTAAAGCTTGGGGCGATGTCTAATATCGACGATTATTTGGATTACTTTGAAGGTGTTACGGAAGACCAGAGCGAGTTTATACCTCATAAATATGTTGAAAACGAAGAAATGGGAAGAATTGTGATGAATATCCTTTCTGATTTGCCAATGCGTCAAAAGGAAGCTATTGTCCTTCATTACTATAATGATTTGAGTACTACGGAAGTAGCTGAGGTTATGAAAGTTACAACTCAAAGCGTATCAAAAACTTTGAAAATTGCCAGGGAAAAACTCAAAAACGAACTTGAAGGGCAAGCTGTTATATCTGAATATGTAAATAACTCCAGATCGGCAAAAGCAGTTAATATGAACTGATAATATATATAGAAAACAGAAATTAAGATATAGATAAAATTGACACAAACAGCCCTGAAATTTTGCGGCTGTTTGTTTTGTTCATAAGGCAATAGTGTTTAACAGTATTAATCAACCCCATTATGAAAAAACACTTCGCTTTATTTTGATATTTTTCAACTGTCTTGGTTATAAATTATTACAGGTAAAGTTGTTTACAAAAAATTTACATTTTTTTTTCGGGTAATTGTTTTACAATTGATGAGTATTGTGTGTCTATAAGGGTAGTAAGCTTTTTACTAGATTACAATTAAGGAAGAAATAATCAATACAGTTAGTTTGTTGTATTATAAGATAAGACGAGGTGAACAATGATGAAAAAACATCGGGCTTTGGCTTTGATTTTAATATTTGGCTTGGTAATTTCCCTTGGTTTTCCAGGGGTTAAGGCGAAAGCGTCTCAAGTTGGCGAGGCTGCCGGAAGTCAGGTAGGCATTAGCTTTACTGCTCCAACGGAGTTTGTTGTAAGGTTTAACTCAAACCACCCTGACGGCACTGGCAGTGTTATTGCAACGAGGACAGTTGCGCCCGGTCAGGCTGTAGGCAACGCCAATATGCCGAGTGGGTTTGTGGTACCGGCAAATCACGTCTTTAACCGATGGACCTTTGTGCCCAGCGGTGCAGGCTTAGCGTTTATCGGCACCACTCCGGTGACCTTGGAGTTGATGGTTACAAATAATAATATGGTGCATTTGGATGTGTGGGCACAGTGGACACCTGTTAATCCTGTTGAACCACCAGATCCACCAGACCCTCCGGGCCCGCCACAACCACCACAACCACCACAACCGCCACAACCGCCAGATCCACCACAGCCGCCGGATCCACCACAACCACCACCGCCTTTACCTCCGGAACCGCCACCACCGACGGAGCCTCCACCATTGCCACCACCTGTGGTTCCACCACCGGTAATTCCGCCGCCGCCTCCAGTGGTGCCGATAGTGCCGCCTGTAACACCACCGTTACCTGTGTTGCCAGCTGCGGCAACTATACCTACGCCGGCACTGGAATTGGTCGATATGCCGCCTGTAGCTAATTTAGAGGCGGAATACTTCCAGGTCGATCCGTGGCAGCAAGATTTGGTATTAATTGAGGAGATGAATATTCCTCTTATGGGGCTGGGTAATATTGCGATTCCCCTTTTTGCTCCAGTGAGTATTGCCTCCTGGGCGTTAGTTAATTTGATTCTAGCAACACTTGGCGGTATATTAGCGGCGAGTACAGGTATTCGTGAGCTTTTACGCAAAAAGCATGAAAAAGAAGAATATGATGTTGAATATGTAAATATCAATAATGAAACTACACCGGTATTAAATGAGGTTGTAAGTACCAGTGCCGGGGGCAGTAGAGAGAATATATATATAGACGAGGAAGGAAATTTAGCAAGCGAAGCAAAAGAAAGACAGCAAAGACGTCAAAGAACTGCATGGATTGCGATTTCTATCATAATGGCAGTAATTGGAATCATATTGTTTATATTGACTCAAAATATGACAAGGATTATGGTTTTGGTAAATATTTGGACTATAGCACATGTAATATTCTTTGCGGCGGGAGCTATAGCCTCTGTATGCTTGACTAAACACGACGAAGACCCTTATGAGGAAAACTGGTCAGGTAAAGATAATGACGAATCGGGGTTTGACTCCAGCAGGAGAAGTACAATTCGCGTATAAAAAATATTTTTTGAGAAACTGTTCTACAAATTTGGAAGATGCTGTGTCTATAATAGTGAAGAGCTATGAACAAACACAATATTGATATCAAATTATAAGGGAGTGGTTCTTAAAAACATAGAAGCAGCAAAGTAATAAAAGCTTTACATAACAAATGATTGATATTTTTTTAAAATTATGATAACACTTAGAAAGAGAGGATAACAACATGAGAAAAATAATAGCAATTAGTCTTGCTTTTGCAATGACCGTATCAATGTCAGTGGTAGCTTTTGCAGCTCCTCCTACCCCCGCTCAATCGACTGCAGGTATCCAACTTAACACAGGCGGCTGGGGTGGCGACGGCGGAGAAGGGGTATTCAACCCAAGAAATCCTGGTGATACTGCTATAAACCCGAACTTGCCTACAGTTCCTGGTCAACCTGATTTTTGGAACGATATGTCATCTATAAATCTGTTCTTTGGTGAGCATAGTTTAGTAGATGTACTTACAAATGGTAGCCAGGCTGCTAACAATGGTACTCATTTTACTTCTTTGGATGATGGCAATAATTCAAGAACCGGTGTGGCTATTTCTTTTGCTCGCGAATGGGAAGTTCGTGTTAGAGCTGCTACTGGGTTTATGATTGGTGCAACACCAACGATGACGGGTTTTTCCTTAGGATTACTTCAACTTGACAGTGAGTCAGCTTTTGCGGGTGCTACTTACAACTTTACAGGAACTCCTATTACTGGTGTAGGTTCTGTTACACAAGCAGGCGGAAGCGTTCCTGTAGGTAATGGTACTTTAGGTTTCTTCAGGGCTCACTTTAATGGAACACTTACTTTTGGGGCTGCTGGAGTTGCTGCTGTTCCAGGTACCGCACAAATGGATCTTGTATGGCAAGGATATGCTGGCGGACTTCCTATGAGCTAAGATTAGACCATATTTTTTGTTTTTTTCAATATTAACGGCAATAAATAGGATTTAAGTTTTTTCCTTAATAGTATGGAAAAACATATGGCGATAGATTTCGGCTTTTTAAAGGACGAAATCTATCGCCTACTATACTATAATGAGCGCGCAAGATGAAATGCATAAGCGTTTTATCTTGATGTTACGAGATTTTTAAAAGAAAAATCGAGAGTATGCTCTAATTAGTTGCCGAAAAAATTATAAAAGCGGAGGATACAATAATGGGTAGAATTACTCGTATTATTACTATATCAGTGCTTGTATTCTTAGCCACCACATTTGCTACAGCCCTTAAGGTTGATGCGATGGGCGGTTTTTCGGTAAATCCTGTTTTTCCTGAAAATCAAAATCGGGAGAATAATTTTTTTGATGTGCGAGTTATTCCTGGTACACAGCAGGAGATTGCTATTGAGGTGGCAAACTCCGGGGATGAAGATATTACTGTTGAGATAAATATCATAACAGCAAGTACTAATCAAAACGGTATTGTTGAATACTCTACGCCGGGCTTGCGTGATGAGACTATGAGCTGGGCTCTTTCGGATATAACCACTATACCGGGGCTTGATGAAAACCGTGAAATAGCTGTACCAGCAGGAAGCAGAGTTACCGTACCTATACTTATCGATATTCCCGAGGAAGGCTTCGATGGTATAATACTTGGGTCCGTTCATGCACTTTTAGGCATTACAGAGGAAGAGCGGTCAGCGGCGGGCATGATAGTAAATCGCTTTGCTAATGTTATAGTTATAAGGCTTGAAGATAGAGGGATTATAACGGAGACAGAGTTTATTCTTGGAGACATAAGGGCAGAACTTGTAAATCACCACGCAGCGGTTTTAGTGGAGATACGCAATCCTTTGCCAAGATTGACTATGGGAGTTAATGCTAACGCACAAGTATATCCGGTAGGAAGTAATGAGCCTATACTTGTAAGTCAAAATATGAATGTTGATTTTGCGCCTAATTCAATTTTTCAATTTACTATGATAGACATGGAAGGCTTTGGTCTAGAGCCAGGCAATTATATTGCGCGGATACAACTCGAGCATCAGGAAGAGCGTTGGGAATTTGAACATGAATTTGAAATCATGCCGCAGGCAGCGGCTGAAATAAATGAGGCGGCTGTAAATGTAGGGTTGCCTACGCAAACGCAGCAAACCGGCGGCGGCAATACAGGCAGCTCGCTTTTTGATAATTCTGTAGTTGTAATGATTGTTATAGGGGTTTTGGCTATTTTAGTTGTTGCAATTGCATCGTTTTTGATTGTCAGATCAATGACATCAAAAGACAGAGGCGAAAGGGGATCAAAATCAAGGAAAAATGACAGCGGTATGGACTTTTCACGTCATTTAGATCAGGGGCATAGCGAGGAATCTCAAAGGTGGTCTTTGGCTCCTCCTGAACAGCCTAAAGAGCAATATGATAGGATGCCGAGGCAGCAAGAGCCAATCAGCCAGGTTCATCCTGAAGCTGAACCAAGACTTCAAGAGACTTATCGTGAAGCACCAAGGCAACCGGAGCATCATAGACCACCGGCTGCGCCTCAAAATAATTTGAGTGAGTTAAATCAACCATTAAATGAACCGGTTGATCCCCACGAGGTGCCTCATAAAGCTTCTTTGAACCAATATAATGAGGAAGATTTGGCGGCTGAGAGGGAAAGGCTTTTGGAACAACAGCTGCAACAAAGAGAAAAAGAAGAGCTTAGGCGTTTTATAATGGAGCAAAGGCAGCAAAAGAAAGACCAAGAATAATCGATATTTCAGTATATTTAGGGATAGAGAGTGCCATCAGAAATTTTTCTGACGGCACTCTTGTTTAATTTTTTATATTCACAAAAAATTTACAATTTATATTGAAGATTGTTTTACAAATAGAGTGTTTTTTGTGTCTTTTAATTATGAGAAGAAGTATTATAAGTTAGACGCTTCAATAAAAACATTTGTTGAAAGGGGTAAAAGATGAACAAACTACCCATTAAACTTCCAATAAAATTTCCAAAGGAATTACCGATAAAATTAAGCCAAATATTTGCTATATTACTATCATTCTTCTTGGTGGCGAATGTGGTCTTTTTTAATGCAGACGAAATTGATGATGATGGAGGGGCAGAGTCTGACTATTCAGTTTCTTATGATAGCGGTTCTGGCGACGATGGTGAAGTCGTCGATAGTGGTGATGACGGTTCTGATAATAGTGAAGCTGGCGAATCTGGCGGCGATGATGACTCTGACGATGAAGAATATGACGATAGTGATGATGAAGACAGTGAAGATGATCAGCCAGGCGACGATGACGAAGACAAAGAAGATGACGAAGATAAAGAAGATGAAGAAAGCGAAGACGATGAAGATAAAGACGATAACGAAGAAAGCACAGACGATGAAGAGAAAGAAGATGACGAAGACAGCGAATATGGAAGCGACAATGATGATGATGACGAGGAAGAGGAAGAAGATGATTTCTTAATTGTTGAACCGGGTGCAGGAGCTCCTATATTGGTTCCCGGAGCCAGTATTCCCCTTTTCTTTAGTTTTAGCGGTGACCTTTTTGTAAGCAGAGGAATGTATGAGCGTGCCGGCAGCGATTTAGCGGTACTTCTTGCAAGTGATATAACAGTAACCGATGAAGATGGTTTTGAAATTTATACCGAAATCCGCATTGTAGATGATGGAGGTTTTTATATTGGTTCTCCCGCCGGTACATGGTTTGCTGTTAAGTTTGAAGCGGACCACCCTAGCGGAGGTACATCTGGGGATGAACACTTTGTATTTATTACCGCAGACGCAGGTATAAGCTTTGAACTCGAAAACAATGAAATAGAGATACAAATAGAAATTGATGACCTTTATATAGGTCTTGATACAAATGCTCTTCTTATACGTAGCAGTGGTGTAAGGGCTTTTGATGAAAATGGCGTTGACATAAGCCATTTAATTGTTGTATTAAACGATGGCGGCTTTGCAAATTACATAAGAAGCAATTTAGAAGTACTTGAGGAAATAACTAATCCAAATGAGCCGGAGCAGCCTATAATGGCAGCGAGTGGCGGCATTATGAGTGCCTTTAGTGACGGTGGGTTTGGTATCCAGCCTTTTGGGGACTCGGCAGATATTTATTTACCGCTATCTCCTAATTTTGCTGAATTATACGGCGTTGTTGAGTTTGTAGATAATTCGGAACTGCTGGATGGTTTATTTGAAGGCTTTAGCGGAGGTGTAATTTTCGGTGTTGTTCACCCTGAAAGTGAGGAACGCTTTACAAGTGAGCCGGCAGAGCTTATTGTAAATTTTGGCGGCGAAATTGTACCTTTTGGTTCAGAGACCACCTTTACAGGGGGTACTTTTGCGGAGCTGCAAGCTCATATTGACACTTTCATAGCAGGCTCAGGCACACAAGTACACACAATCACGCTTTCGTCCAGCGTGCAGAATCCTGCCGGCAGCAGCTTTGATTCTATTACGATACCCTCAGGGTATGATATAACCATAACGGTAGGACCAACTGAAGGTACGTATCAGCTTATACAAAATGTACCATTAAGAAGGCATTTTGTAGTAGAGTCAGGAGCGACTTTACGTTTAAAAGGCGCGCAAGTAGGTGCAACAAATACGCCGGATCTTCGCTTCATTGAAGTGACAAGACCTAGCAACTTAAACACTGGTTCTGTAAGAGGCGGCGGTATTTTAGTCCACGGAACTTTAATAGTAGGCGGTAATGCGTTTATCCAAAACAATTTTGCTACAGATGATGGCGGCGGGGTGGATGTAAGGGCAGGTGGCTCTGTAACGCTCTTAGACAATGCTATGCTTAGAAATAATATAGCCTTCGGTCGTGGCGGCGGTATTTTCTTAGATGCGCTCGCAACACTTGATATGGATAGAAGCGAGCCATGGATAATGCATATGCCTTCGGTCGATAATAATTTGGCACACGGACGCGGCGGCGGAATATATGCATCCCATAATAATAATTTAAACATAGCAAGAGGCTGGATTGTACGTAATAGATCCAATCATGACGGCGGCGGTATAGTTTTACGTAACTCGATGTTGAATTTAATAGGAGGAGCAATAGGTGCCGGAGGTACGCCGAGTACCCATACTCCTAATAGAGTCAACGCAGGGAATTTTGCGGCTAATGGTCATGGCGGCGGCATATTTGCCACAGGCACAAGTACTATTACAGTAGGCAGCAATACCACAACACCGTATATAATTGCTAACGGTGCTGTAGGTCGCGGCGGTGGTATATATACTTTTAGTACTCCAGGGTCAGTTCCGGCAGGTCATTACGCATTGACAATCTTAAGCGGTAATATAGATGACAACGACATATCGGCATCACAGCAGAACCGCGGAGGCGGTATTGCCTTAGAAGGTGGCGCGCTCCTTAATATGAGCGGCGGCAATGTTAGGCGCAACTACGTTCTTTTTGGAAGTTCAGCAATAAGAGAAACTAATGGCGGCGGCGGTATTAGTATAGGCGGCAGCTGTGTTTTAGGTACACCAAATATAATATCAAGTGCTTCAATAGGCAGTAATACGGTGGACGGGGGCTTGGCCGGCGGCGGTATACTCCTTGTTCCCGGTTCCGGTGCCATACTTGATTTTACAGGCGGTACAGTTTATAACAATTTAGCCATGTTCGGCGGCGGTATATATGTTGGCAGAGATACGGTGCTTAATATGAGCGGCACTGCACATATACTTAACAATGGCGGTGACAGCAGGCGCAGACCGGATAATTGGAATCCAAATTCTCACATGATGCATGGGTCCGGCGGCGGTGTATATATAGGTGCCAGGCTTTTAATCGATGGGGAGAGCGGTACTAATCCAGGTCGTTTTAATATGGACGGCGGTCTTATTTCGGAAAATTATGCACATGCCGGCGGCGGTGTATATGCAAGTGATAATGCCGTCTTTAATCTTCGCGGTAATAGTGTAATTAGAACTAATGTGGTAGGAATGATTGGCGGTCATGCAACAGTAAGCCGCGGCGGCGGTGTGTATTTAACTGACGGCGCAGAACTTATTATGCGAGACAATGCAACAATTGGTGATATGGATACATCGAGAGGTAACCAGGCATTCTCTTATGGCGGTGGAGTCGGATTAAGCAACGGCGCTCTGTTTGTCATGTTCAATGGCAATATAATAGGTAATGGTGATTTTACTGCCCAGACCAATATGGTAACTTGGAATGGCGGCGGTGTAGGCATAGGCCCTGATTCTACATTTATAATGCATGAAGGGGTAATTAATCATAATGTTGGGATGTGGGGCGGCGGCGTTGCTTTACGTGAAGGTTACCACAGGATGGATGCCAATCCTGACATTCCGGGTCATTTTATTATGAATAATGGAGTAATTGGTAATCCTGACCCTCCGGGCGGTTTTTTCGATGTGCTTCTCAGTAACGCTGACCGTCCTTGGGCTAGAAATGGCAATGTTGGTGGAATGGGAGCCGGTGTAATGGTAGAGGTAGGTCAATTGTTTACCATGAACGGCGGAAGAATTGTTTATAATTTAGCACCTGTTTTTCATTCAGGGCGCACAAGCGGCGGCGGGGTGCATGTTGCCGGTGACTTTGTAATGTGGAACGGTTTAATAGACCATAATAGAGCTTATCATGACGGCGGCGGTGTAACTGTAGGTAATAGGTTGTGGCTTGGCGGCGGTGGTACCTTTACGATGCATAATGGTACTATTCACGGAAATCGTGCCGGATCTCATGGCGGCGGTGTGAATGTAGTAAGTAATGCACATTTTATTATGAATAACGGAGTAATAGGCAATCCTAACCCTTCGGGCGGTTTCTTCAGTGATCCAAATGATGGGCGTGCCCATACAAGTAATAGGGCGGGTTCCGGCGGCGGTATAAGTGCTTTTACAGGCGCACAAATTACCATGAACGGAGGGAGAGTTGTTTACAACAGCGGTGAGAGTATGGGCGGCGGTGTACTCTTTAGGGACAGTCCAAATCCGGATGGCTGGTCATCTCCTCCGGAAGACCCTATGAATTTTATAATAGGCAATGCCATGATAGACAATAACTATGCTGTTATTGGCGGCGGTATATTTATGTCAGGACAGCATGATGCAACTCTTACCATAAATGATGGTGCCCAAATAATAAACAATAGGGCCTTTAGAGGCGGCGGAATTGATGCGGTTGGAGTTAATGGGATTATAAATATGAATGCAGGCTCGTCAGTAAGCGGCAATCAGGGCAGTCCTACCACTGGCAATTTAACCGGCGGCGGGATTAATATTGCACAAGGTACACTTAATGTTAATCAAGGCGCTGCAATAAGCGGTAATATTTCCAACGGTATAGGCGGCGGTGTGCTTGTAGATACTGGGGGTACCCTCAATCTTAATGGTGATGCAATAATAGGTGGTACAAATGCAGCAGCAGGTAATAGGGCAGTATCCGGCGGCGGTATATTCATAATAGGAACCAGTACATTAAATATGTCATCCGATTCAAGAATCATGAATAATGTAGCCGATGCGGATATGGCTGTTACAGCTACACAAGGTTCTTTCCAGGCAGATATGAGAGGGCGAGGCGGCGGAATTTATTCAAATTTGCAGAATTTAAACCTTGATGCAGGCTCTATCCGTTTTAACAGGGCTACCCACAGCGGCGGCGGTGTGTATATAAGAAGCGGGGCATCTGCGAATACTCCCTTTGCGGCAACTATAGGCGGCGATACAGTTATTACAAGCAACAATGCTCGCTATGGGGGCGGTGTGGCAATAGGTCAAGGTACTGCAAGTGCTGCCGACCCTATGGGGGTTCATATAACCGGTGCCGCAAATATATCTAACAATAACGCAGCTTACGGCGGCGGTATAC
Source organism: Defluviitaleaceae bacterium (assembly GCA_009779915.1). Taxonomy (GTDB): domain Bacteria; phylum Bacillota; class Clostridia; order Lachnospirales; family UBA5962; genus WRBA01. Next base: position 24,695 of record WRBA01000026.1, read on the forward strand.
ATGTAAACAACACCCATATAAATTTATTGATAGATGATCTCCCACGTATCGACCATAACAACGCAGCCAACAAAGGCGGCGGCATATTTATGGCAGCTAACGATCCTGTGATACCTAATTCACAGCGGCTGGATATACGTGACATAACTTTTATAAGACACAATGAGGCAGCAGACGGCGGCGGTATTTATATATCTGGAAATATGGCAGCTGTGGCAGATATTTTGAGAACCGGAGAGGATGTATTATTTTTCAACAACAAAGCTCATAATGGTGTGCGTAATCTAGGTATGATAACAGGTATCACCGGTTTGCCCAATGTTCGCTGGCTTAACGAAAACAGTCTAGGCGGCATAAGAAATACAAATGATACCCAATGGGGTACAGGGGTACATTTGATAAATAATTATGATGTATTCCTTACAGATTTCACTGCGCCGTCGTTAGGCTTGTCAGCAAATGATTTGGAATTTGGCACACATACGCTTAATCCAATTGGCAATGTAACGTTTATTGAGCTTGAGGACGCTCCCGACTCGACCCCATTAGCCGCTGTAGGATTTACAGTAGCAAATGGTGACGTATGGAACAATTGGAGAGTTGAATTAAGTGCAGGACCCCTTACATCAGGCGGGGAAACTTTACTGGCAAGATCTCTTAGAGCAGGCACAGCATCTTTGTTTAACCCTGTGTCAGGGCTTCCGGTATCGCAGCCTATATGGAATAATATGAATACTCCGGCTATGGCAAGCGGCACAGACCATGCAGTAACATGGGGCGATTTGGATGATGTAAGCAACGGAATTGCAGTGCAATTTGCGGCTAATGACATTATAGCTACAGGTAGATATCAAGCAACCCTTTATTGGACTCTTGTAATAGGACCGTGATAGAAACAGATTAATAAAATCAAAAAAAGCTGTTACAGATTAAATCTGTAACAGCTCAGGCTGAAGACAAAGTCTTCAGCCTGTCGTTAAAATGGCAAAGCCATTTTAACGAGGTACTTAAGGTATGAATCCGCCTGCAAGGTTTTGCTTTGCAACCCCCTGCGGCTGGTCGTCCGCTACGCGGACTGCTCGCCCAAGCGGCCCGGGTCAGCGGATTTCCCTCAGTCGAGCGAAGCCCGACTTGCGGATTAAAATTGGGAAACTCTTTGTTTCC
>WRBA01000027.1 GCA_009779915.1 Defluviitaleaceae bacterium
GAGTTACTCCAGTTACTGTGCGAAAGTCAGCTTCGTTGTAGTTTTTTAGGTTTTCGTACTTTGTTGTTTTCATAATTTCTATTATAGCTTGTATCTTGTTTCGTAACAAGTCTATTGCGAGCCGTAGGCGAAGCAATCTCCCTCAGATACGTGATGAGATTGCCGCGTCGATACTCAACGCGCGACCTGCATTAGTCTCCTCGCAATGATGACATGGGTACTTGTTTCGCTACAACTCTAATGACATTTCGAATGAAATTTCGCTATAACTCTATTCTAAGTTTAGCAAAGGGGCTGTTTATTACAGCTTCATAGACTTTTTATTCATATGTACTTTTCTTGCATATAAACATCTATAGTAAAATGCATTCAATAAATTCAAAACCTCAGCAAGTTTTAACTCCGCTGAGGTTTATCATTGTTCCATTGTTCCCGGCGGGATTCGAACCCACGACCCCTCGTTATTCTTAAATATTATCACTTAAGTGCCTCAACACTTAAGGCTTTTGTTATCTTATCAATAAAACCTTCTTTATTGAACCCATCTTCATCTCTGCCTCTATAAAACAGATAGAAAAAACTATCTCTCGTTTTTTCAGACATCAATATTGTTGATACATCCCTAATATAGGCTTTCTTATTTAAACCAGGAAAGTCTATAAGCATTTTTTCTAAGTCTTGTTTTAAAAAACCGCTCTTGAACTTATGTGCGCTTATTATAGCATAATCAAATGGCAGATTATTTTCATCAGATATTTCTTTCAAGCACAAAACCCACTTTTTGACTTTTGCATTTCCACTTAAAAGATTATCATAATCTTTCGGTGATATTGAATTTGAACGCTTATTTTCACAAATCTTTTTTTCTTCTTCATGTATGTAAGCAAGAGCTTTATCATTAATAATTGGTCTTGAAAAATTGTTTGTTAAATATTTTTCTACTTCCTGAAAAGCAATTTCAAACTTATCCAGTGTATCTTTACCTAATGCATTGTCAAAAAGAACTCTATATTCTGCTTCTGACTTCCAGATAGGGCGACGTCTTTCATTTCTTGCAAAATATTCATCACTAAGGGAGTCTGGGCAAATATTTTTCATTATATATAAAATATCTTCATCTGCAAGCAAAGATATTTTGCCCTTATCTTTAAAAGTCATACCAGTTTTTGTTAAAGACTCATAGCTAAAAATTTTTGCCGCACTATCATCAGAAGAAAAATGTTTGTCAATAGTTCTCATTGCATGTTGAATCAAAAAGTGTTCATATAATATGGTTGGATGGTTTTGAATCCATTTTCTTTCTGCATCATGAGCGTAAATAACATTTTCAATAACACTCAAAGCACCTTTATGATAACCTAAATATCGTATACCATCCTTGCTAATAATCCGAACACCTTTTAATAGTCGCTCATAATCAATAGAAACACTTTGAAACCCTGTTGTATGAGCGTCTCTTATAATATAATCCAATCGATCTACATCAATTATCGAGGAATTTAATAACTCAATTAAGCAATTCAGTATATCGTTATTATTTTCTTTTGTTTCCCTGTATTTAAAGCCGGTAATACATCGAACAAAAAAGTCTCGTTCAATAGCCCCCTCCATATAAGTGCTAAATGTTTCAAGAGAAACTATACAACTCATTATTTCATGAGGCGCAGCAAACTCTCCATTTTTGCAGTACTGTTCAACATCAATAGAAAACGTATCATAATTTACCAAGTCTGACAACTTTTTATAAATTTTAAGACGCATATTTTCATCAGTCTCAAAGAACCTTTCGCCTGTATGTGAAAATGGAGCGTGACCTACATCATGAAGTAAGCAAGCCAACTCAAAAATACGCTTATAAGTAGCCCATTCATCCTCACCAAATCCTTTTTCGTTTCCGAGAGATTGATTTACAGACTCAAACGCCTTGCAGCCTAAGTAATACACACCAATTGAATGCAAAAAGCGATTATGAAATGATGCTGGATATAATGGCGCATAACTCGTTTGCCTAATATTTCGCAATCTTTGAAAACAAGCAGTATCAATGATACCGCTTGCAAGATTTGATTCAATATTCACATATCCATAAATGGGATCTTTTATAAGCTTTGAACTCAAACAGCAACACCTAACTCCGCAAGAGATTTATCATCAGTAAATGCTAATAGTCTATCAACTGTTAAAAATGCTCTAAAACGATCCCTCAAGTCATCAACTGTTTTTCCTTCCTTCAATACAATTGCATCACTATCAATTTCACTACGATCAATCTCAAAGTAGTCAGAATAATTTCGTATTAATTCGTTTGTATGCTCCTTAGATAGCAAAAATATAGCTTCATCACCTTTGTCGCGCAAAACATTTAAAACTACTGCTCCATATTTTAAAAGTGTTTCAAAACTAACTCTTCTGCAATTGTTCTTTTCTAATAATTCTATTAATGCATTCGCTACTAAATCTTCAATACCAATAAACTTGCACATTGAAGTAACCTCTCTCTATTGTAAAATAAAAATACACCTTCATCTTGCACAAAATCAACATCTTTTATACTAATATAATTATGCATAAAAGCTCGTCCTATTGCTATATATCTTATCGTATTTTTTTTCGTTTTGTCAAGAAAAAACTCTTATAACCTGCAAAATATTTACCCAAGATATTTAATTTCGGGATGTGAATAAGATTTAAGATTATAATGAAGATAAAACAATAATCAAACTTGATTTATACTGAAATCCACACAAAATAGTTGCTTTAGCGTTACTATTTTGTGTGGATTTCAGTATAAATAGCTGCACAAAATATTTTGGGGTTATTGACTGCATATTTCCAAAAAAATAAACCACCTAAGACTTATTCCAGGCGGTTTTGCTGTTCCCGGCGGGATTCGAACCCACGACCCCTCGCTTAGGAGGCGAGTGCTCTATCCTGCTGAGCTACGGAAACAAAAAATCAAACAAAATTTTTAACAGAGTCAATTTTATCACGCATGGAAAGAAAATGCAACAGAAATTCTATGCAATATTTCCTTAGCAATATCGTCTATATTATTCACAGCTTGTATTTTCACAATCTTCTCCCCTTTGGAGATAAGAAAATCAATGGCTTGCCGGTAATTTATATCGATTCTCTCAAGGGCTTTTAAGTTATCAAATATCCCTTCTTGACCTTTTCGCAAATTTACACGCTCCATCGCTTCCTGAGGCGTGACTTCCAAAAATATTGTCAAATCCGGCGAAATTGCTCCAAATTTTTTATTAAGCTCATATATATCTTTGTCACTCAGAGACATGCTTGCTTGATATGCCATATTAGACAGATAATATCTATCACAAATAATATTTTGACCGCTCTTAAGTATAGGGGTTATGTAATTATTAAGATGCTCTATACGATCGGCGATTAAAAGAAGCGACAGAGAGCTTTGGGTAATATTTCCTTTACCTGAAATAATCTCACGACAAAGAGAGCCGGGGATGGAATCCGATGGTTCATGGGTTAAATGGCTGTTAGGCAGACTCTCTGCCAATATTTTTGCTTGTGTTGACTTGCCGCTGCCTTCAAGACCTTCTAATACTATGAATTTTCCGGAGGTATTAGGTATCATAGGCATAAAGACCTCCTTTAATTTACTATAGGAATTATATACCTTGCTGCCCAAACTGTCAATATATACTTAAATTCATCTAAAACAGTATCAGCGCCTAGCTTGCTATAAAGCGGATACTGTTTTAGATGAAGGCTGTGCCGCACAGCTTATCCGAACAACAAAGTTGAAAATCTGGACAGTAAACGCTGGTTGTTTTTTTGCCAGTCGAGGAGGTGACGATGTATTGTGAAAAAACAGCTTTATTTGATGGTTTTCATCTGCAATGGCTATAAATAATAAAGGGGATGCTAAAAGCACCCCCAAGACCTATTATTGCCCCTACCCCATATCTCTGGCGAGATTAGACTGAACAGCCTGCATATCTTGAGGGTTAGCTGCGCTTGCCGGATGATAATAACCTTTTTGCTCGGCAATTTTATACAAATCATATTGAAATTTCTCGTCACAATCACGCATTTGTTGAAATTTCTGCCTTAAGTTCTGATTGGAGCACTCTGTAATAACCTTAGCATAGTTGCCAATACCTGCTTTAGTACCCGATAAAATATCTAAAACCATATCTTTTTCTTGCATAATTTTTTCCTCCTATCCAATTAAATTAATCAAATCCATTGCGTTTTTTCTTGCGTCCTGAGCACCTTTGTCAAACATTTGTCTTATAGCCGGATCGTTCACATTTTGAGCGTATGAATCCAGCTTTGACGCTACATTCTGATGGGCTGTAACAACTTCTCTGATAGAGTTTAATTCTTGTTGAGTCAAATTTGACATATTTACCTCCTAAAAGAAATTTTTGATATTTTTGTACACTTCTCTTACAATCCTAATTTTTCCTAAAATAGCGGCTTTTATGCATAAATATAATGAATTAACTTTCAAAACACCAAAGCTTGCTGAGAGTGTTTTGAAAGTTAATAAGCTGCGGATGAATTGCGAAACGATTCACTTATTTAACTTGTGTGCTTTTTCACAAGTTATACTGAAATCCGAACAAAATAGTAGCAAAAAACTTACTGTTTTAGATGAATTTAAGTATGCAATAAAAAAGACGCTGTCTGCGCCTTTGTACTTTCCATCCTTATTACATTTTAAGCTTATACTAGTCCTGATAAAAATATCATACTTTTTTACGACTTAAACCGCCCCCCAATGGCTTTACCTCGCCATTTTGGAGTAACCCTCAAACTATGGTTTTTAATCTAGGATTAATATTAATCATTAGAAATTTTAAAGCCGGCTAATTTAGCCATCTCCTCAATAGAACTAATGCTAACTTTTTTACCATGAAAGTCAATCAAATTATCCGTACCTCCCGTGAAAACGTCCGAAGGCTGGTATTTTTTAAGGATAATATTGTCCCCCTCCACACAAATTTCCAATGAATCGCGAATTTCTATATTCAAAGAACGCCTAAGCTCCATTGGTAGAACAATCCGACCAAGCTCATCAACTTTCCTAACAAACCCTGTGAATTTCATAGTATATCTCCCTTTGCTACCATTTGTTGAGTTTATAGCGGATTCTCTGCAAAATTGATATGAATGTATCAATTTTGCAGAGAATCCGCTATACTTACAATACCATAAATCTACCATAAAAGTAAAATACTGTCAATAATTGTCGGTACCTTACAGGAGATTATAATATAAACTTAATAATTCCAGGGAATGTTTACTACGATACTGTAACCGCTTGCCTGCCCATCTGCTCCCAAGCGGCAATAAATCCCGCCTTTGGTGCTTGATGGCGCACATTATTAGGATCGTTAAAATAAATATAATTATCATCAAAACCTGTTATAAGAACTGCATGCATTCTCCAAGTTAAGCGTACAAACCCATCGTCTGTTTCGTGATAGAAAAATTGGTAGGGGGGTAAATGAGTATAGCGCGAATTAACAACAACCCAAACCGGATTGCCCCCTTCTATAAAGAAATATAAATCTTCAAAGTCGGCACCTGTTATATCAATGGCCCGCTCCGGAAGATATTTATATAATAGATCATAAATAGGTCCGTGATATACACCATAACCCCAATTATCCCAACTGTATATACAGCCAATAAACCCTTTGTAAGGGTTATTAGGATGTCTTGCAACTTCTTCCGCCAGAGTCATTTTATCTACTTCAATACCTTTAAAGTTTATAAGCATACCGATACTTACTACTCCGCACCCTCTTGGAAGGCGTGGCTGCTGTAATATAAGTGGTACATTTTCTATAAAATAATGAAGAGATCTTATATAGTTTTCACTCCACACAACTCTTCCGCTGCGTCTAAATATAATTTGAGCGTTATCATAATTTCTTGCGGCTTCCCTGGCGGCTGCAAAAGTATTATACAATATTCTCACATTATTTACATGAAGCTCAAACTGAGGATGATTATCCCATACCCAGCTTAAAGAATTTTGCTCAAAAATTGAAGCATTGGCATGGCTTTCCGCAAAATTTCTTGCATCTGAAAGGTTTGTAAAAGAAGCTATAATCTGCCTATTCACAAAAACATCATATAGCATAGAGGAAATCGGCTCATAAGTCTCGTATGCCGAGGCACCTACAGGCAAATCAGGGGTAAAAGCAAGACTTCTAATAGCCTCAAACTCCTCTCCCCTTTCCCTTTGAGCCACACGGACACTTTCGACCATTATGTACAGACTATGGATATATATGCCACTGATTATAAACAGTATAGCTACTACAATTGCTAGAAATTTTCGCATAGCAAACAACCTCCGGCGTATTTTTAAAGTTATAGTAATATCATTATACTATTTAAGAGGCTATTTGTCCAGGTTTTTGGCGGTTTTTGACATATCAGTTTTTTCCATTATACCTGTCCGATAACTTTTTGTGCAGAAATTTTACACCAGACAAAAAAGCTTGAAACCCCCATGTACTGAAACGAAATACATAAGGTTTCAAGCTGTGCAGTAAGTGGGAAATTCATCGCAAATAAAATGGAATGCGGTTATCATACATGGCTATTATACTGAAATCCACACAAAATAGTAGTGCTAAAGCTACTGTTTTATAAGAAAATCATCAATTTTTTCCATAATTTCTTTGGCTGCTTTTGCTGGAGAAAGATTGCCTTCAATCAGCATATCTTCCCGTTCTTTAAGAGCTTCTATTATAAGGGGATTGCCGAATATTTGCCCTCTAACATAGTCCTCTGCTGTGCGGCGTACCCAACTTACTGTCTGCCGGGCTCTACGCTTATTCAGCATACCGGATGCTTTTGTATTTTCCACAAAATCTGATATAACTTGCCACATATTTCCTATTCCTTCACCTGTAAGGGCTGATACGGTATGTGCCTTTGTTTCCCAGCCTTCTGTAGCTTGGCGCAAATAATGGAGTATTTGATTGTATTCGGCGCAGGTTGTCACAGCTTTTGATTTATTATCACCATCTGCTTTGTTTATAAATACCCCATCTGCCATTTCGATAATCCCTTTTTTAATGCCCTGCAATTCATCTCCCGCTCCGGTAATTGCTAAAAACAGAAAAAAATCAACCATTGAGCGCACTTCAACCTCACTCTGACCTACTCCAACAGTTTCGACGATTATACTGTCAAAGCCTGCGGCTTCACAAAGAAGTATAGTCTCTCTGCTTTTTCTAGTAACACCTCCAAGAGCGCCTCCTGAGGGTGATGGGCGTATAAAAGCCTCCGGGCGGCGTGATAGATTGATCATACGGGTTTTATCCCCTAATATACTGCCTTTTGAAAGGGCACTTGTAGGGTCAACTGCAAGTACTGCCGCCTTTTTGCCCATATCTAAAAGATACAGCCCTAATGCCTCAATTGTTGTGGATTTACCGGCACCGGGAACTCCTGTAATGCCTATACGAACAGACTTTCCAGTATATGGCAGTATCAAGCTCACAATCTGCTGTCCAAGCTCAAAATGTTTAGAGGCTCCCGATTCGATTATTGTAATGGCACGGCTTAAAATCCCCCTATCTCCCGCTAATATGCCTTCCACATAGGCTTCAGCGTTTAGAGGAGTGTTTTGGGAGGCTTTCATACTTTTCGTAAGCACTTGGTATGAGCCATAAGGTTCTGTTGACTCCACCCCAGGAACTACACGAAGGGCAGAGGCTGGGTTGTTGTTATTTTCCATCTGCTTTCTCCTAAAGTAAAACCACTCTGCTACTGCTGAGTGGTTTCAGCGCACCGCGCATCTGCGGCGATTACCTGCAATATTATGTTATGGCCCTGCCGAGTGCGAATTTAAACTTCCGCAGGTTTAGAATATAGTTTAAGTTTGCACCTGTTGTAAACAACAAGTTTACCCTAACCGCTCCTTAAGCTTCTCCAGCATCTCCATAGCAGCAGCTGGGATAACCGTACCGGGACCAAAAATACACGCAGCACCGTTATTATAAAGGAATTCATAATCCTGCGGTGGTATAACGCCTCCAACAATAACCATAATATCTTCTCGACCACGGATTTTAAGCTCTTCTATAAGTTGAGGCAAAAGGGTTTTATGCCCGGCAGCCAGAGAGCTCATGCCAACTATATGCACATCATTATCCACCGCATCCTGAGCGCATTCAGCCGGTGTTTGGAAGAGTGGTCCAATATCTACATCAAAGCCCATATCCGCATAGGCTGTTGCCACAACTTTAGCTCCTCTGTCGTGACCGTCCTGACCCATTTTTGCCACTAAAATACGCGGTCTGCGGCCTTCATCTTTTTCAAATTCGTCAGTGGCTTTTCTCACTTGCTCAAAAATCTCATTATCGGAAAACTCGCTGGAATAAACTCCTGATATAGTACGGATTACAGCTTTATGACGTCCTTTAACCTTCTCAATCGCATCGGATATTTCACCTAAAGAAGCTCGCGCTCTTGCGGCTTTTACAGCAAGGTCAAGGAGGTTGCCTTCCCCGCTTTCAGCTGATTTTGTAATTTCAGCTAGGCATTTATCCACATCAGCCTGATTGCGGTTTGCCTTAAGCTTTTCAAGTCTCGCAATTTGGGCACGGCGAACAGCAGTATTGTCAACTTCCAAAATGTCCAAGGCTTCTTCTCTTTCTAATTTAAGATGATTAAGCCCTACTATTTTTTCACTGCCTGAATCAATGCGGGCTTGGCGACGTGCGGCCGCTTCCTCTATCCTCATTTTAGGAAGCCCGGTATCAATTGCTTTAGACATACCGCCAAGAGCCTCCACTTCCTGTATATGCGCCCAAGCTTTACGCATAAGCTCATCAGTTAACGCCTCTACATAATATGAGCCGCCCCAAGGGTCAACAACTTTACAAACACTCGTCTCCTCTTGGATATAAAGCTGAGTATTTCTCGCAATCCTTGCGGAGAAATCCGTAGGCAAAGCAAGGGCCTCATCCAGCGCGTTAGTGTGAAGAGACTGAGTATGCCCAAGTGCGGCCGCCATTGCTTCAATGCAGGTTCTGGCGATATTGTTAAAGGGATCCTGTGCGGTCAGTGACCAGCCGCTTGTTTGTGAGTGAGTCCTAAGTGCCATGGATTTATCCAACTTTGGCTCAAAACCCTTCACAATTTTTGCCCAAAGCATACGTGCCGCGCGAAGTTTTGCCACTTCCATAAAATAATTTTTGCCTATACCCCAGAAGAAGGACAGACGCGGCGCAAAATCATCAATTGTAAGACCGGCAGCAATACCTGTTCTTATATACTCCAAACCATTTGCGAGAGTATATCCAAGCTCGATATCCGCAGTGGCACCCGCCTCTTGAATATGGTAGCCTGATATGGAAATAGAGTTAAACTTAGGCATATTTTTAGCGGTATAACTAAAAATATCCCCTATTATTCTCATAGAAATTTCCGGTGGGTAAATAAAAGTATTTCTAACCATAAATTCTTTCAAAATATCGTTTTGGATAGTACCAGTCAGTTTATCAGGAGTAACGCCTTGCTCCTCAGCAGCGACGATATAAAAAGCCATAATCGGAAGGACGGCACCATTCATAGTCATAGAAACCGACATTTCACCCAGAGGGATTTTATCGAACAAAATTTCCATATCCAGTATTGAATCCACCGCAACCCCTGCGTTGCCTACATCCCCTGTCACTCTCTCGTGGTCAGAGTCGTAGCCACGGTGAGTAGCAAGGTCAAAAGCAATGGAAAGCCCTTTTTGCCCTGCTGCCAAATTACGGCGGTAAAAAGCGTTAGACTCCTCCGCTGTGGAAAACCCTGCATACTGGCGCACTGTCCAAGGTCTTGTTACATACATTGACGGATAAGGACCTCTTAAAAACGGTGCCAATCCGGCAGTGTATCCTAAATGAGTTAATCCTTCATAATCTTTTTGTGTATAGAGAGGGGCTATGTCAATTTGCTCAAGTGTGGTGGTTTTAAAGGTCGAAAGCTCTTTGCCGCTTTCATTCTCTATAGCCTTTTGCCAGTCAGCGTATGTAGAGCTAATCGTATTTGAGTCTGCATTAGGTTTTTGAAATTTTGGCTTAGACATCTTACTTACCCCCTTCTCTGACAATTCGGCTTTGGATATTTTGCAATGTTTCTAAACAGTTTGAGCGCATATGTATAAAATCCGTAAGCCCTGCTTCAAAGTATTTATCTTTGTACTCCTCTGCAGGCATACCGGCAAGTATTACTTGAGTGTCCGGCTTTGCTTTTTTAATACCTCCCGCAATTTCAGGCACTAAGTCAGGGTAAGTATCATCTGTTGAGCAGATAACACAAATATCGTAATCCCTTTCTAGCACAGCATTTACAGCTTCCTCTGATGTTGCAAACATTTTGTCCCCTTTTATTGTGAACCCTCCTGTTTCAAAAAATCCGGCAGAAAAGTCAGAGCGGGCTTTATGCTGGTTTACCGGTCCCATATTAAGAAGCAGTAAATTCACACCACCAAGTTCCTCTGTTTTTTGGCGCACTGCCTCAAAATCCTCTGTAAGGCGTACTGCCTTAATAGCTTCACAGTCCGGGTTACATTCAGCTTTTTTAGCACAGCCTCCATGGCAGTCGTTTATTTTATCAAATATACTTATTGTACTTAACTCCGCCTCAAAGCCTGAGCTAATGCTGCTTGGGCTTATATCTAAATCGGCATTTGCCTTTGGCTGATCTTTTTCAACCCTGCATTCCCTGCTTTGCCCTATACATTTGTTTTGTGGGGCTTTTTCATTGGGATTTGCATACATATTTACCCCAACAGCACGTAAAACCCTTGTAGCCATACGAGATTTTTTATCAGCCAAAGTTTTTGCAATAGCTTTTTGGGGAATACCTGCAAGGAGAGCCTTATAAAAGCCGCCTGCCTCCTCATATTCCATAAATTTAGCCCAAGCCTTATCCACAAATTCTCCCGTGAGTACTTCCACATAATAAGAGCCGCCGGAGGGGTCAACCGGATAAGTAAGCCCAAACTCCTCCGCCATCATTACTGACTGGTTTCTTGAGATACGCCTGGAGTGAGCATTAGAGCTACCTACAACCGAGTCAAATGGCAATACAGTCAAAGCGTCAAGACCCCCAACTACCCCCGAAAAAGCTTCCGTGGAAAGGCGCAGGGCATTTACATACAAATCATATTTAGATTTGTTAAACTTACTCGTTATACCGTGGATGCTTGCCTTCTGCCCATCTTCCGATGCACCAAAATCCCTTGTGATTTGAGCAAACAATACCCTTGCCCCACGGATTTTAGCAATTTCCATAAAAAAGCTGCCTGAAAGTGATAAAGTAATACCTATTGACTTAGCCGCATCATCAGCCGAGAGTCCTTTATCCATAAGTGCCGACATATATTCACTAACCTCTGCCATTATACAAGCCACTTCCGTAACGCTGTCGGCACCGCCATCGGCATAAACTTGCCCGTCAACTACTACTGTGCGTATATTAGGTGAGTTTTGTTTTACGAAAGTCACTGCTTCCGCCATTTCCTCGTAAATTTTAGGCACATCTCTTGGAAGAGTGCCATTTTTTGCCAATACCCCAAGAGGAGAGCCGCCCACATGACCGCCCTGAGCCTTTTTAAAGCAAGCTTTTGCTGCATCTAAAAGATAAACAAAAGGATATGGGGAGGGTCCTGTGTTTATATAAATGCCATAGTTTTCAAAATTAATTACTCCCCCAAGGGCTTCTTTCACATCGGTATTATTAAATATATGTGCGCCTTGTAACTCCTCACAAGTGCAGGCAGCACAAAATCCCTCTAACCCTTTTGATGCGGGGCTAAGTTCAAGGCGTATAGCGTCCGCGCCGCCTTCAAGCTCTTCCACTACAAGGTCTCGTACCTCCGACGGCTTACTGGCTTCAACTTGTTGTGCCATATGCCATTTTTTTTCTTTATAGCCAAGGGAGGCTGTACCTCTTTTGTAGGTTCCAAAGCCCGGCAGCGATTGTGAGCTGTCTGTTATGTCTTCTTTAGTGTAAATAGGCTTTAATACTATGCCTTCAAATGTTTTAGTAAAAAGCCGCTTGTCAAAATCCTCGCCTTTTAAGGCCTTTATAGTTTCTTCTTTCCATTCGTCATAGGTTGGGATACTAAACTCATCGAATGGTACAGGTTTGTGGGATGACATATATACACCTCCTCATTTTTCTTAAAACTCATTTGAATCTTTTATATATTTTGATAATTTTATTATTCTATAAGGTCTGTAAAAGATAAAAAATGGTCCTGAAATTACTGTAAGAAAGATTTCCATAAAGAGAAGCCCCGCGCTTTCCTGTGAGTGAATTGAGCCCATAGCAAAAGCCCCTTCAATCCGGGAAGCTCCAAGTTGAGCTTCTGCGGTTCTTGATTTATATTTATCACTTCTAAGTGATACTTTGGCACCAAAAGAGGCAAAAAAGATGACGGCTATGCGCCTAAGCTCCGTACTCTCTGAGGGTTCAAACATTCGCATAAATGCGTGACCATTTATTGTAATATAGCTTCCAAAAACTATGGGTATGCTCATATTTCCATATTCCGCTGCTATCCCTCGATTTCTCCCATAATGGCTCACTAAAAAAACTAAAACAATCATCGCCGCACATACAAAGGCACGTATTATGATACCTTTTATAATGTTGTGGATTTCCTTTTTAGCACAAAGGATGCAATAGCCTGTATCAATCTGTACCGGTGTCAAAAACCTACGGCATATTTCGCATCTATTAGGGTTTAAGCGGGTTTTTTGGAACATATTATCTCCCGTAAGGTGGCGTTTCACTATTATTATAGTCAATAAAAGCCTAAAGCCCGCAAATGGCGGGCTATGGCTTTTTCACATTAATCCGCCCTACACAGGGAAATTCCCATGTTTCTTCGGCGGGTGGGTCTCTCTCTTAGTCCCCAGCATCTCAATAGAGTTTGCTATAAACCTTCTTGTATGACTTGGTTCTATAACATCATCTACATAGCCTCTTGCGGCTGCCTGATAAGGTGTGGCAAACTGCTCTGTATATTCCGCGATTTTTTGCGCTCTTGCCGCTTGCGGGTCGCTAGCTTCCGCAATTTCTTTTCTAAAGATAATATTGGCGGCACCATCAGGTCCCATAACAGCGATTTCAGCACTGGGCCAAGCAAATACACTGTCTGCCCCTAAATGTTTAGAGCACATAGCAAGGTAAGCACCGCCATATGCCTTACGTGTAATTACTGTAATCTTTGGCGCAGTCGCCTCGGAATAAGCGTAAAGCATTTTAGCACCATGACGGATTATGCCGCCGTACTCCTGCTGTGAACCAGGCAAAAACCCAGGCACATCAACAAAAGTTACCATAGGAATATTAAAGCTGTCACAGAATGAGATAAACCGCGAGCTTTTATCCGATGCGTTAATGTCAAGACAACCTGCCATAGATTTTGGCTGATTTGCAAGGATACCAACCGTATGCCCGTCAATTCTCCCAAAACCTGTTATAAAGTTGGTGGCATAAAGCGGCTGTACTTCAAAAAAGTCGTTGTTATCCACAACTTCTCTTATAACATCTTTCATATCGTAAGCTTTGTTTGGATTATCAGGGATAATTGTATTGAGAGCTTCACAAAATCTATCTCTTGAATCTCCTACGCTTACTCTTGGGGCATTATCCAAATTGTTAGATGGCAGGAAGCTTACAAGCTTCCTTATCATATCAATGGTTTCGTTTTCATTGGCACCCATAAAATGAGCAACACCTGAGACTGTATTATGAGTGCTAGCTCCTCCTAAAGCTTCGGAAGTAACTTCCTCCCCTGTTACAGCTTTTATAACTTGAGGTCCTGTTATAAACATATTGGAGGTTTTATCAACCATAAATATAAAATCCGTAAGACCCGGGGAATAAACAGCCCCGCCGGCACATGGACCCATTATAACAGATATCTGCGGCACAACTCCCGAAGCTAAAGTATTTCTATAAAAAATATCACCGTAGCCTGCAAGGGCATCCACCGCTTCTTGAATACGTGCGCCGCCGGAATCGTTTATACCGATTACGGGCGCACCTACTTTTACGGCTAAATCCAGTACTTTACAGATTTTTTTGGCGTGCATCTCCCCAAGAGAGCCGCCGATAACCGTAAAATCCTGCGAAAAAACAAATACCTGCCGCCCGCCTATTTTGCCATGACCTGTTACAACCCCCTCGCCGGGAGCCTCTAAATCAGCCATATCAAAATTAGTGCAGCGATGTTTTACAAAAGCGTCAAGCTCAACAAAAGTGCCGGCGTCCAAGAGAAGGTTAATCCGCTCTCTTGCGGTCATTTTGCCGCTTTCATGCTGTTTGGCTATACGAGATGACCCGCCGCCTTCCATTATTTTTTGTCTATTATCATGTAATTGTTGCAATTTATCCAAGGTTTTACCTCCCTTATACAGGTTCGCAAAAATGGCATCGCCATTTTTGCGAGGCACTTGCGGATTAAGCTTGAGAAACCTACGGTTTCCCAACCCTTTCCCTTATTTAAAAACTAATAATCCATTAATCTCTTTGAGACAGTTCTAAAAGCACTCCGCCGCTAGATTTAGGATGCACAAAAGCAATTGATGCGCCCCCTGCGCCGTAGCGCGGCTTTTCGTCTATCATTTGGAAGCCTTTTTCCTTCATTTCGGCAATAGCTTCCTCAATATTAGAGACACGGATAGCTATATGCTGTATACCTGTGCCTTTTTTCTCAATAAATTTTGCTACAGGACCTTCCGGATCCGTACTCTCCAAAAGCTCAAGTTCAGAATCACCGCAAGGTAGGAACGCAACTTTTACCTTTTGCTCAGCCACTTCCTCAATACCTTCGCATTTAAGCCCAAGAGCTTCGTAAAACTTAAGAGATTCCTCAATACTATTAACTGCTATACCTATATGGTCTATTTTTAATGGGTTCATAGCTGCCCTCCCGTCCTTTTACTGCAAGTTTTCTGCCATTTCATATCCCGCTTCGGCACATTTGAGATTAGTTTCATAAAACCTCGGAAACTGCTCTTTAAGAGCTGCTTGAAGGTTTTCTTTTGATATAAGCCCTGTAAGACCTGCAAGAAAAGCCACCGCAACTACATTGGCACTCCTTAAAGATATCTCTTTAGCAACATTCATAATAGGAACGGAAACAGCGCGGCTGTCCTCACCTACTTCGATTGAAGAGTCAACATAAACTTTTGTACCTTCAGGTGCGGTTTTTCCGTAAGCTATGTAAGACTCTTTCGTAAGGCAAAGGGCATATTGAGGAGAAACCGCTTTGGGATAGTCAATTTCCACATCTGAAATAACTACCTCGGCTTTAGAGGAGCCGCCTCGGGCTTCCGGTCCGTAAGACTGGCTTTGAACCGCGTATATACCGCTTCTAACTGCAGCATTTGCAAGCATTATACCGGCAGTAATTACTCCCTGACCGCCTGAGCCTGAAATTCTAAATTCTGTTCTCATTATTCAGCACCCCTTTCCTCTTGACCTTGATCCCCAGGATGGCGTGCGTGTTTTAACATTACTTTCGCCAATATTTCTCTGTCATAAGCAGCCGTATATTCCGCTTCGGTTTTATTAACAAATTCCCCAAGTACATAAGGTTTAGTGTATTCTGCTGCGCCGTCACGCTTGTTTTCGGAATTATCTTTAAGCCATTCCATCATTTTAACAGGGTCAGCCATTGCATTTCTCCTGCCGAAATAAGTTGGACAGGTGGAAATCGCTTCAACAACAGAAAACCCTTTGTTTTTAATACCCGCTTCTACATAACGCTGTAACTGCGGAGCGTGATACGCCGTACTTCTCGCTACATAAGTGGCACCTGAGCCTTTTGAAAGCTCAACAAGGTCAAAAGCCCTGTCCACATTACCATAAGTTGCTGTGGTAGCAAAAGCTCCTGTCGGAGTAAGAGGGGAGTACTGCCCTGCGGTCATACCGTAGATACAGTTGTTAATGACTATGAGCGTCATATCAATATTTCTCCTGCAAGCGTGGATAAGGTGATTGCCGCCGATTGCCGCCGCATCCCCATCGCCGGAGATTATTATAACATTAAGCTCAGGGTTAGCCATTTTAACCCCTGTTGCAAAAGCTAAAGCCCTGCCATGAGCTGTATGTAATGTATCAAAGTCCATATAACCGGGGGCACGTGATGAACAGCCGATACCTGATACGATAACAGTCTTATCCCTGTCAATACCTGAGTTTTCAATAGCTCTTATAACAGCGGAGGTGATTGCGCCGTTAGTACAGCCCGCGCACCAGATATGAGGCAGTTTATCCTGCCTTAAATAATCGAGAGTTGTCATTTAGATGCCACCTCCATAATTTTATTGCCAATAGTGTGAGGACCGAAAAGTTCTCCCGAAACATCATCTATATGATATACAGGACAGCGTCCAGCCACTTCTTCCCTTACAGCATGAACATATTGACCCATATTCATTTCAGGAACAAAGATAGATTTAAGATTATTTTTAGAAAGGAGTTCATTTAACGCATTTTTAGGGAACGGCCAAAGCATTTTAGGTATCATAAGCCCTGCTTTTACGCCTTTTTCTCTAAGTTCACGTACTGTGAATTTTGCCGCTCTTGCAGTTGCAGCATAGGCTATTATGAGGTGTTCACAATCATCTGTATCTACAAATTCATTCATTTCAAGCTCATGAGCAAATTTGTCAACCTTCTCACAGATACGCTTTATAAGTGCCTCATTAATCCTTGGCGAGTTAGATGGGAAACCATTTTCAGTATGTGCAAGACCTGTAGTATGATAACGGTACCCTTGACCATAATCAGCCATAGGCGGTACTAATGTTTCCGGGTCAGCCTTATATGGAAGGAAATCAGGACCCGGAGGATCTACAGGGCGTTTCCTATGTACTAAAGGATAATCGTCTTTAAGTAGAACCCCTTCTCTCATATGCGCGATAACCTCATCAGTTAAAACCATAACCACAGTTCTAAACCGCTCAGCTAAGTTAAAGGCTTCGATAGTAAGTTCATACATTTCCTTAACACTGGTTGGGCAGAGGCAAATTACAGGGTGATCCCCATGAGTACCCCATTTAGCCTGCATAACATCCCCTTGAGCCGGAGAAGTAGGGAGACCGGTAGATGGACCCATACGCATTATATTAACAAGTACACACGGAATTTCCGCAATCATACCGTAGCCTATAAGCTCTTGTTTTAAGGAGAAACCGGGACCTGATGTTGCGGTCATAACCTTAGCACCCGTAAGAGCACCGCCAAGTGCCGCAGCCATTCCGGCAATTTCGTCCTCCATTTGAATGAAGCGACCGCCGTGTTTAGGCAGGTGAATTGAGCATTCCTCAGCAATTTCCGAGGAAGGAGTGATAGGGTAACCTGAGTAGAAAGTCATTCCCGCGCGGATAGCACCAAGGGCACAGGCTTCGTTTCCTTGCATTAGCACTGCTTGTTGTTTTGACATTAGCTGGCATCCTCCTTCTTCTTAGGTTCTACAAAAATTGCAAAGTCCGGGCAGCGATATTCGCACAGGCGGCATTTAATGCAATCCGCTTCATTAGCTATTACCGCTTTAGAGTCTTTCATTGCTAATACTTTTTTGGGGCAGAATGCTACGCATATTTCGCAGCCTTTGCACCATGCGGGATTAATTTTTATCACTTTGTCGGCTCCTTTCGGTTGCAATTGTGCATAAGCCGCTTTTGCCATAAAGAGAGTAAACTGAGCTTATGCGCCATTGCCAGTTCATTAAAATGGGCGAAAGATTTATTCATAATTAATTTTAGACCAAAAAAAAGTGTTTGTCAATTTGTTAAAGCGAAGTTAGTTCATAAATTCACAAAGCACTACTTTGTAAGTTTATAAACTTTACGAATAGCTCAGCCGTACAACTTTGTCTAAATGGCATCTTAAATTTGTATGACTGTTAATTTATTATCATGAGTTAAAGTTGCATGAAGAAAGTTTTTTTGGCATAAATATAAAAAAGCTTAACCGGGAGTGATTATTATGCTTAATTATATTTGGGGTGCGATGATATTAACAGCCATAGTGGTCGCCTCCTTTAACGGACGGACAGCTGATGTAGCTATAGCTGTAATCGATTCCTCAAAAGAAGCAGTTACGGTAGCTTTAACCATGCTTGGGGTTGTAGGAATGTGGAGCGGGCTTATGAAAATAGCAGAGCGCGCCGGCGCTCTTGATAAATTCAGCAATGGGCTTAAGCCTGTGATTAAATTTCTTTTTCCAGGGCTTAGCTCAGACGGTCCCGCCGCTAAATATATTTCAACAAATATGGCAGCTAATATTTTAGGACTTGGCTGGGCGGCTACTCCCTCAGGGCTTCGAGCTATGCAAGAACTTCAAAAAATCAATAAAAATAAAGATACAGCAAGTAATCATATGTGTACTTTCTTAATAATCAATATGTCCAGCTTACAGCTTATCACTATTACAATAATTGCTGACAGGGCTCTCCACGGGTCTTTAAATCCCCAGGAAATTATTTTTCCGGGACTTATAGCTACTGGCTTTTCGACAATTGTGGCTGTCGTATTTGTCAAGTTGTTTTGTCGAAGTCGAAAGTCGAATAAGGTGTCCCCATGAGCATAATCCTCTATCTCTCGGACTTAATAATCCCTCTTACCATTGGTCTCATTATAGTAGGAGGGTTAATGAAAAAAGTCCCCATCTATGACAGCTTTACAGAAGGAGTCAAAGATGGGATCCAGACAGTTTTTAATATATTCCCGGCTCTTTTAGGGCTTCTAGTTGCAGTTGGCGCACTTAGGGCTTCAGGTGCCTTGGGAATTTTATCGAATTTAATAAGCCCTCTTACCACGGCAATCGGTTTTCCATCCGAGGCTGTGCCTCTTACTTTTATGCGGCTGGTATCAAGTGCCGCTTCCAGAGGGCTTTTACTTGACCTTTTTGCCGAGTACGGACCCGATTCCTATTTAGGCCGCTTGGTTTCAGTAATGATGTCAAGTACCGAAACCGTGTTTTACACCATGAGTATATACTTTATGAGTGTTAAAATCACTAAAACCCGTTCAACCCTTCCAGGGGCTTTAATTACCAACCTGGCCGGCATAATAGCTTCTGTTTTAGTGGTTAATTGGCTTTGGGGGTAGAGCCAAAATCATAAAGTATAGTCTTATTCATATTAGCAAAACAAAACACTACCTGAAAGCCTTCTTAAAAATTCTCTACATACTCGTCTATCACAGCTAAAAAGCCTGCCGGTGTAACCTTGGCGTCAGCAATTTCATTTATAAAATCCAACGCCTCACTTTTTAGATAGGAAAAGCCAAGTGCCGTTTCATATGTATAAAAACCGCGCACTTCCAAAGAATCAGCCTCTACGGAAATCCCATATATCATCCCTTCTACTGCTTCGCACAAAAACGCGCTTTCAGACTTTTGGCTTAAAAGGTAATAGCTAAGCTCCATACTTTTATCAGATACCGGAACTTCAAGTCTGCGAATAAGCTCTCTCATATATTTTCTCCTAAAAAATACTCTCCATGCATTTTTTTATTTGCATGAAGAGTATACAAGTTTTTCGGAGAAAAATAAACAAAATTTACCAGCAAATACCGACAAAAAATGCCAATTGCCTATGTTGTATACCTATTCGCTCACTATAGGACCAAAATATATCCCCTCACAGAAAAACTCTCCATAGGTTTTTACAATATTTCCCTCTAAACCGCCTATTCGCACATAAGGATATTCTAAGTCTTTTGAATTCATCTCTTCTACAACTCCTAAAGTTCCGTCAGAGAGCTGCACAGGTCTCCCCTGCAACTGTTCAAGAATATTATTTTTAAAAATTTCCACAATATCTGAATCAAATTTAATATCCGCAAAAGCTTCAAGGTGAGATAAGGCATGAAAAGGGCTAAGAGCCGCACGCCAAGGTCTGTTAGCCACTATAGCCGCATATAAATCCGCAATAGAAACAACACGAGCCGCTAAGGACACACTACCTCCAGCTATCCCATCAGGGTAGCCGCCTGCGTCCAATCTTTCATGATGATCTCTAACGCCATATTTTACCCCATCAGAATATTCCGATAAAAGTTCGTATCCATAAATCGAATGCATTTTTACAACTTCAAACTCAACATAAGTCAATGATCTGGATGTCTTTATAATAGAATCCGGCAAAACAAGCTTACCACAATCATGTAAAAGACCAACTAAGGATAAAAAATTCACATCCCCTTCAGAAAGACCCATCCATTTTCCTATAAGCCCGCTTAAAAGAGCTGCATTAACAGAGTGGCGGGAAAAGTACGCTTCAGCATCCGCAGGGATATTTACAAGGTCTAAAATATCTCCATAAGACATATTGCCAAGGATTTTTATAATCATCTCAGAAAGTCTGCCGACTATATCATGAGGTATTTCCTCATTAAGACGAACATAATCTGCCATAGATCTCATTTCGACAACCATATCAGCATATCCCGATTTAGCTTCCAATTCTTCAGGATCTGAAATTTTACATGAAAGATACCGCTCCATTAAGCCCCTGTATATTTTAACGGACACACTAACAGAATCTGTATTGGCACTTTTGCCGTAATTTTTTAGTTTATCAAGCTGCTCTTTATCTAAAGTGCTGTCTCTGTATAAAAGAACAACATCTCCATTAATATCATAAATATCCTGGGAAAGAGAAAGCCCTTCATAAAGCATATCTATAGGAATCCGAACAAGCTCAGTCCCGGCTTTAATACTTTTGCCATTAGTTTTGCTGCTTTCCATAAGTAACTT
Source organism: Defluviitaleaceae bacterium (assembly GCA_009779915.1). Classification (GTDB taxonomy): domain Bacteria; phylum Bacillota; class Clostridia; order Lachnospirales; family UBA5962; genus WRBA01. Next base: position 20,791 of record WRBA01000027.1, read on the forward strand.
CTCCCTTTCACTGTATACTCAAATATGGAATATACTTTTATTCGAGGTTATCAATATTAGTGTCGATGTAAATATTTTCTCCTGAAACTTCTTCCTTTTCTTCAGGTATTTCATCTTCTACAATAAACTGGCAGCTAAATTCAGAGTGCCCGTCGGCTGTGTCACTTCTTCCTCTAACTTCAGCAAACATATTTAAGTCAAGGTCACTGGACTTTAGATGTATTTGATATCTATCCCCAGGATTAAATGCATTATAAATAGTACGCAGCCTAAGACCGCCCTTAGAAATATTTAAAACACGGCCTTCCACCTTATTTCGTAAATAAAAAGTTTTACCTTCTACAACCAAAGCCTCAATAAAAGCCGGAATATCAGTTTTATACCGCTGGGAGTCTTTGCGGTTTTCCGCAATATCTCCTTTAAAAAGGGTAATAACTTTTCGACCCGTCCGTCTGTGTATTCTCCCCTGATAGCTATATGGCGTTGGAGATGTCAAGATTAACAGTTTGCACAATATGCCAACTGTAAGCTCCGGTACATCAGGAACTGTTACTGAATTTTCCTGTACATGATGCGCCTCAATTTTTACATTGACCAGCAGATTGTCATTTTCATCGTATATAATTGCGTTACAACCACTAAAATCTTTGCGCACAACGCAACCCTCCAAATGTTTCTATAGCAGTGTAGTTTATTCAAAATCCTATGTTTTACTCAATAGACTTTTAGGGAAATTACATTACGCCGCCTTTTTGGCTTGTTTTCTGTCATATATCGTTGGCATCTCCTCTTTGCATATGCGTTGCCCGCTACCCGGTACGCTTGGGCGAGGAGAAGGCTCCGAAGGAGCCTGACAGAAAAACCCTCGAAAAGCCAACAAAAGCCAATTTCACTACAAGTCTAATGTTTGCATAGTTTCTATCTTGCTCGCATAGTATATCATAATCTTTAGGGATTTTTCAATAAAAATAAAAAAGGAGGCAATTTTTCAGCTTCAATGAAAAATTGCCTGCCATTTGTGTTTAACCGATTCAAATAAGTTAATTTATAAGCCGATATTAAGCTTCTGCTTTTAACTCCAGCCTTAATTTGTCTGCAATAAGGGCAATAAACTCACTATTAGTGGGCTTACCTTTATGAGTGCTGATAGTATATCCAAACAAACTGTCTATAGCATCCACTTTGCCTCTATTCCAAGCTACCTCAATAGCATGTCTTATAGCGCGCTCTACCCTGCTTGGAGTTGTATTGCATTTTTTGGCGATAGATGGATATAATTCCTTGGTAATATAGTTTAAAACTTCAATATCATTTACGCTCATTATAATAGCTTCCCTAATAAAGTGATACCCCCGAATATGGGCAGGTACTCCAATTTCATGAAGCATATTTGTAACTCTGGCTTCTAGGCTATATGGATTTGAAAGCCCTCCAGACTTAACCACAAAATTGCCTTTGGCTTGCCCGCCAGAACTTTTCTTGCTCATAAGCTGGCGAATCCTCTTAGCTAAAAGTTCCATATCAAAGGGCTTAACTATGTAGTATTCAGCCCCTAAGTCGATGGCTCTTTGAGTAATCTTTTCTTGAACAACTGCAGATAACATAACACAAATAGGTCTTGTATCGCTTTCCCATTTGCTTAGACGCTCCAAGACTCCTAAACCATCCATTACCGGCATAATACCGTCAATCAACGCAACATCCGGCTTTTTTTGTGTAATTTTCTCGTAAGCTGCCCCTCCGTCGTGGGCTATACCCACAATTTCTATATCCTCCTGTTTTGCAAAGAAATTCTTCATAACATCACAAAAATCCTTGTTGTCATCTGCCAGTAAAAGTTTAATTTTGCCATTTTCCATTGTAACCCCTCCGATTATCATTTGTATATTTGGTAAAAAATACCATTTTTTCCAATTATAGTATAATTGTGTATCTTATACAAGGGTAATCAAGCCACAAATTTTTTCATTTTTTGACATTTTTTGACCAAAAGTAATCGGTCGCCCGAGTACTTACTGCATCATGAGGTCATTATATTCAACTCTATAAGAATTTGCAATCCCTTTTTAACAACAGTTTTCGATGCATTAAAAAAAGACTTTGTCGAATGAATACAAGTCAAGGCTTGTGCATACATATTTATATATCAATGGTGCATAGCCTTGCGTTGCTATATCGTTGCTATATGATTATGATAATAAAAGGATGGTGTTAGTATATGAAATCAACCCTTAATATAAATAAAAGCGATATATCTTTGCACAGTCCCAGTAGAAAAGCTTCATCATTGCTGCGTCAATCAAGCAGTGTCAGAAAACGCCAAGCAAGGTCTAAACGCCGATACAATTATAACGAGCCTTGGCTTAGAAAGTATATGGAAACTTTTATAAGCCAATGTATTGTTTGTGCAATAATACTGGCATCAATACTTGTACTTCGCATAATTCAGATACCGGAAACATTGGCTATAAGAGAGCAAATTTATACTACTATCGGGACTAATGTGGATATAGCCTATGAAGCAAGAAATCTTGGTGCCATGCTTATGGCTGTTATTGGAACAGATGAGAATACTGCTGCTTTAACCCCGGATACTGACCTTTATCCTCCTGAGATTCTTCCTGTTATAGATAGTGAAACCGATAACAGCTTTCGAATTGATGAAGACATTCTCCTACATATCCACAGCCGTGAATCTGAAGACCTCTTGGAATTTCGCGAATACAGAAATTTACCGTAAGTATGAAACATCAATAAACTTTCATTAAAACCGGCTTTGTTAAATTCAAGCCCGGTTTTTTTCATATCTTATAAGCTATAGCAAACGACATTGAGAAACGTGATTGGGCAAGCGCGGCCAAAAAGCAGTTGGGGTAGGTGCTTTTGGGCAAAACCGAAGGTTTTATAGCAAACGACATTGAGAGACGTGATTGGGCAAGCGCGACCCAAAAGCAGTTGGGGTAGGTGCTTTTGGGCAAAACCGAAGGTTTTAGCGCGCCGCCCAATCACGATTTCGAAAGTCGTTTGCTATAGCGCGCCGCTAAGGTCACAATTTCGAAAGTCGTTTGCTATATAAATCTTGCATCTCACTCTCAAATGGGTTACAATTAATAATTGATTATCGTAGCTTATTCCCTTTGATTACAAGGCTGCGGCTTTTAACGACAAGGAGCGTATAAATGGAAAATCAATCCCTTTACAGAAGAGCTAATATCGTACTTTGGGCATGTGCTTTGCTTAATTTATCTATCGGCGCACTTTACGCATGGAGTGTTTTGCAGTCAAAACTGACAACACCCCTTGCCGATGGCGGCTTCGGCTGGACTGTAAGTCAGGCTGGGCTTCCATTCTCAATAGCAATAATTACATTTGCCACCGCTATGTTAATCGGCGGTCGTATTCAGGATAAAATCGGTCCCCGCTGGGTTATAACAGCCGGTAGTATCCTTTTAGGTATCGGGCTTTTATTATCAGGTTTTGTAGGCAACTCTGTTATTGGAATTATTTTATGTTACGGCGTTATAGCTGCTATCGGCATGGGTTTTTGCTACGGCTGTGCCACGGCTCCCGCGTTAAAATGGTTCTCCCCTAGCAAGAAAGGGTTGGTAAGCGGTATTATCGTGGGAGGTTTCGGGCTGTCTGCCGTAGGTATGGCTCCCCTTGTTACTTCTCTCTTAGATAGTTTCGGCATTTCTCAAACTTTTATGATTTTAGGCGTCTCTAACCTTGTAATAAGTACTGCAATCGCTCAGTTTATTAAAAATCCCCCTGAAGGTTATATTCCTAAGGCTTCGGATAAACCTGCAAACACCAAAGTAGTTCCCTTAACTGCATCTGTTAATTTTGAATGGATCGAAATGCTTAAGACCAAGCGGTTTTATATGATATTTCTTATGTTTATTCTCGCCTCCTCTGTAGGTCTTATGATAATAGGCTCTATATCTCGTATTGCTATATCTCAAGCAGGTATTACTGAGTCGGGGATTTTAGCCGGGCTGGTTTCATTTTTGGCTTTTACAAACACTCTTGGCCGGGTTGCCGGAGGTATTATGAGCGATAAAATCGGCCGTATTAACTCTCTGTTTGTTATTTTTATACTGCAAATGATAAATATGGCTGCTTTTGCTTTCTATCAGAGCTTACCGGCATTAATTTTGGGTATAATTGTAGTTGGATTTTGTTTCGGCACATTACTTTCCGTTATGCCTGCTCTTTGTGCCGACCAATATGGACTTAAAAATTTCGGTCTAAACTATGGCATAATGTTTTTTGCCTGGGGGCTTTCAGGTGTTATGACTCCTGTAATAGCTAACTTCCTCTACGATACTACAGGCACGTTTAATATCACCTACATAATCTGTTCAGCTATGATGGCGGCTATGATTTTGGTTAATTTTATGTTAAAGAAAGATATTGAGAAGTAATTATGGTGCGTTCCAAGTGCGAATTTAAACTTCAATAAGAGCATGAAAAACCCCAATGCTTCAATGTGGTTTTTTATGCTAAGATATAGTTTAAGTTCGCACCAAGTGCGAATTTAAACTTCAATAAGAGCATGA
>WRBA01000028.1 GCA_009779915.1 Defluviitaleaceae bacterium
ATGCATGGATTTCGTGGCGTTCATAAACTTTAAAGCGCAAAATGAGCAAGCTCATTTAGTGCTTTAAAGTTTATTCACTATAAAAAAATTATCTGAAACTAGTTATGCACCATTGCCGCTTCCTTAATTGGCATAAAATCAGACTCGGAAATACGCATAACCCATTATTGAATACAGGTTCTAAGCGCGTACAAGGGGCGAAAAATGCACATTGTTCCAGATGCATATACTTCTTATGCTTGTATATATACCATCTTTTGGGGCTTTTGCCCAATTTAGCTTAAGCTCGCGCTCTATTGTAAAAATATCGCCTTTATACCATTTGTTTTCATCTAGGGTTTGATAGTAAAACCCTATTTCATCGCCAATCTCAATATCAGTATAGCCTTTTTGTGTAATAAGACCATTGTCATTGCGGGTGCCCAGGATTTTTCCTTCCGGGTACTCGTCATTTATAAGCACAATTAAATCGCAGTCTATGCCGTTTACCTCACTTGGGATAGCATAAAGCTTCCCTCTTTCCGAATCAGCCACTTTATACATACAAATATGCCAGCCATCTATAAACGGCCACAAATTAAAATTATCATGATTATCAACCTCTTCTTTTATGCCTACCATTATGAAGGAACCCTTTTCATCCTTCAAAGGCTGCCAAATTGTTAAATCCTTTTGTATTATATCTTCGCAGGCAGGCATTGCTCCTTCATTAGCTTCTTGCAAGGAGCGCGTTGTCCTGCTGCGTCCAATATTACCGATTAGTGCGCGAGAAAAATCATGTAAAAACCGTGTATACCCCCCGTCCATATTTAAGGATGTATATGTGTTAAGGGAGTTTCCTGCATTACGCTTGCCGCCGTATATATAAAATGTACTCATACCCCCAAGATAAATACTTGAGTTGTTTCTATTATATATAACAGCTCTATCCAGCGCACTAAGGACATCCCCAGCCTCCACAGGATAAAGGTCAGAAAGCCTAAAAGCCATATGACCTATATCTACCATATCGCTCTCGTTATCTCTCGGGCTGCCGATGCCAAAGGTTTTTGTATTACTTCTCCGTACGGCAAGATTTCTAAATGCTTCGGGAGGATATTCGCCTAAACTGCGGTTAGCCCGCTCCATAAGCACTCCCATGGCACACATAACATGGTTGGCATATTCAAGGTCAATTACCGACATATTAAGCTCATCAAAAAAGTGAGGTCCGTAAAAGTCCATGAAATAGTCAGTTATGACCTTTCCAAGCTCCGCACCGCTTATACTGGGGTTATCGTTTAAAACCGAAAGAAAATCATAATCCCAGCCGTCACCGGGAATTAAATCCTCGGAGGCTATTAAATATTTGGCGTAATCAGCCGCTATAACAGCCATTTCAACAGAGCCTAAAAGACATGTGTCAAAGCCTAAAAACTCAAGCTTAGTATGAGACATTGCAGACTGCTTAAAAGCATAATTCAAATCGAGAAGGGTTAAGTTGTCGTTTCCAAAATGCTCATCATGACCATAGCCTGATATGGAGCCGCCGCCATGATCCCATAGAATCAGCCCATATTTATCCGCGGGGAAATTTAGTATACCAAAATCAATAAAACTTGACAGGGTTCCCGCGTTGCCCATATTGCGAAGCCCCACTCTTGCAAGCTCGTAAATTTTACCGTTTGCAACTTCCCATATAACGCAGTCATATTCAGGGATAACGTCATTTTGCCAGGCTTTAGAACCTCCCGTGAATATAATTATATTAGCTGCATCAGCATTAAGCCCGGACTCAAGCATTTCAATTAAATCATCTGTTGCGGCACCGTGTTCCGTCTCAAGGTCAGAGCCGTTCATATAAATCATGATTGTATAAGGCTTTTTGGCACCCTTAGAAAGCCCCATAGAAGCAGCAGCAACATCCCATGGATCAAACTCCACATTGTTGAAATTTACACTACCGATATTTCTTGAAAACCTTGTATTACCTATGGGAGTATTTTTGTTGCGTACAATTTCAAAAGGTTCATCGAAATTTTGATTTCTCGTAAGCCTAACTTGTGGATATCCGCTAAAACTTAATATTGTAAGCGCGAAACTTAATGCAAGCACTGAAAGCATTGGAATTAAAAATCTAGGGCGCATAAAAATCACTCCTCCTTATGGAATTAGTATAACCTCAAAGGTTGATTTTTTTGCTGGGAAAGGATAGAATATTGCTATGCACCATTGCCATATGTAAAAAGCGGATATAGGAGGTCTGTTAATAGTGAAATTGTTGTGGAGATTAGGCAAAGAGGCGGCACAGTATAAGTTTCTTTATGTGGTGGCGATTTTTTCCACTTTTGCTTTGGTGCTTCTAAATTTAGCCGCACCAAGGATTTTAGCGCAAGTTACAGGTATAGTAGTTGATGGTGTAGACGAAGCCGGACTTTCCAGGATTTGGAATTTGGCTGTTTTATTAACTTTTATCTACCTTTTTAGGATAGCTTTCAGTTATATGAGCAATTATCTCTCACATAAAGCAGCCTGGCATCTGGTGGAGGATTTACGTGTAAGGGTTTATGAAAAAATTCAAAGTCTTTCAATGAGCTATTTTCATGACAAGCAAACCGGCGACCTTATGAGTAGAACTGTTAATGATACCGCTACATTTGAGCTTTTATATGCTCATATTATTCCCGAATCCATAACTAATATTGTAACGGTTTTAGGGGTTACAATCGTCCTGATTTCCATAAATTGGCAATTAGCACTTTTAACTTGTATACCGATTCCTTTTATACTTTACTCAGGTAAAATATTTGCAACGAGGATACGGCCTAATTTCAGGAAAACCCAAGCAGCACTTGCAGGGATAAATTCTAAATTACAGGATAATTATTCAGGGATACAAGAAATTCAATCTTTTAACCAAGAGGAAAAAGAAGCTGTAGCCGTAACGGTTAAAGCGAAGGAATTTACCAAATACATGCTCTTTGCTCTTAAGCACAGCGCGGTTTTTCATCCTATTGTTGAGTTTATATCTTCTGTAGGGACTATTATAGTAGTGGGCTTTGGGGGCTATCTTGCTTTTAGAAATCAGCTTCGTACAGAGGATATTGTGGCGTTTTTACTGTATCTTGCCATGTTTTACGCGCCAATATCAAGGCTTGGAAGGCTTTTGGAAGACATACAGCAAGCTTTTGCAGGAGCGGAGAGGGTAATTGCCGTTTTAGATGTTGAGCAGGAGATTAAGGACGCTGAGGATGCCAAGTCTCTTAACAATGCCGCCGGTTCAATTGAGTTTAGGGATGTTACCTTCAGTTATTTGGAGGAAATACCGGTTCTTAAAAATATTAACTTTAAATGTGAAGCTGGTAAAATGGTAGCCCTTGTAGGACCTACAGGGGTAGGGAAAACTACTTTCGTACAGCTGATTTCAAGGTTTTACGACCCTAACCAAGGCTCTGTATACATAGATGGGGAGGATGTTAAGTCGGTTAAGCTTGCGGACTTGCGGAAAAATATCGCCCCTGTACTCCAGGATACATTTTTATTTAACGGCACCGTAATGGAAAATATAGCATACTCCGCCCCTCGCGCCAGCGAAGAGGAGATAATAGAAGCTGCAAAAGCCGCAAGAATACATACAAGTATTATGGAAATGCCTGAAGGCTATAACACCCAAGTCGGTGAGCGGGGCGTGCGCCTTTCCGGCGGGCAGAAACAGCGGATTGCCATAGCCCGCGCCATACTTAGGAAAGCCCCTGTTATAATATTAGACGAAGCTACTGCGTCAGTGGATTCGGAGACGGAGCGGGATATACAAAGAGCTATTGATGAGCTGTCCAAAACAAGGACAATAATTGCCATAGCCCATAGGCTCTCCACCATACAAAGGGCGGACATGATTTTGGTACTTGAAGAAGGAGAAATAGTGCAGCAAGGCTCACATGAAGAGCTGGTAAATGAGCCGGGGCTGTACCGAAGGCTCCATATGGCGCAAAATGCCGGAGAAAATGCTGAGGTGGCAGGGGCGAATTAAAATCAAAGTTATATCGCATACATTGCGATGACTATAAATACATAGAACTTATACTACGAATGGTAGGAATAACGCAATTCGGATAACTCCGTCACAAAAGTGCCAAAGTTGTGATAAAATGGCTTTACTAGCCGGATAACCAAAACAGAGGGTGCCTCATGTACAACAATGAGTGTGGCACGTGTGCAAAATTTATATTTTGAATGGAGGCTAAGTGTGGCTGTAATAAAAGTAACAGAGGATTTAATTTGTGAGGCTTTGGAATTTCTTTCGCCTGAGGAGCAAGCAACAGCCAATTCTTTGCATGAATTGGCAATATCTCTCGGCTTAAAAATCGAAATGCGGAGAAACCTTCAAAAAGCAGGTAAAGGTTATTATTTAGAATATTCTACAAAAAAACCCAAGCGTAAATTGTTCTACATCCATACACATGAACAATACAAAACTGGCGAGATTATTTTTAAGGTAAAGGCTAATCTGTTTAATATCGACGGTTATAGAGAAATTATAGAAAAAAGCCCATTGGCAATTAAGAAATCTATCAAGGACACAGGAAATTGTTTGAAGTGTAAAACATCGTGTTATGCCATTGATTTACAGTACACAATAGACGGAACAATTTACGACCCTTGCTACGGTCAAGGTCATTATTTTCAAAACCTTAATTCCTCGGAATGGGAAGTATTGAAGGGAATTATTACGAACGAATGCAACGCAATCACGGCAGTATAAGCAGTTAGCTGCGTTATTTCCACCCTTTATAGCACATATTTCAAAAAGCCGCTGCAGGTACAGCGCGGGTTTTTCTTAGGGACACTCTATACTATTGCTGGATGAGGCAACTGAGAAAGAAATCCGAAATGTGGTTACAGAAAATTTTAAAGATAAAACTGTGATGATAGTTACTCACCGTTTGGCTGCTGTTTCAGACGCCGATAGAATTATTAAAATTGATAACGGGAATATTAATGAGCAAAAATAGTACAGATTTACAAAACAAACATAATACTTCAACTGATGGGATCTTTAAAAGAACTAAAGGTCCTATCAGGTATGTTTATATTGCCCTTGGGATAATTTCTTTTGGGCTTGGGGCTATTGGCACGGTGATTCCTTTTATCCCAACAACTCCACTGGTTTTACTTAGTGTGGTTTGCTTTAGTAAAAGCTCTAAAAAGCTGCATACTTGGCTTTTATCTACCAAGTTTTATCGTAATAACTTGGAAAGCCTTACAAAGCAGCGTGCAATGACTATAAAGTCTAAGCTTACTATGCTGGCTGTAATCACAATGTTTATGGGCATTAGCTTTATTGTGATGATTATCGTATCCGCACCTTTTATATCAAGAGCGGTGCTTTCTGTAATTTGGCTTTTACATATGTTATATTTTAGTTTTAGGATTAAAACCATAGGCTGAAAATTTTATATTAACGAGGCATTTTTTATGAAAATTAACACAAATCTTTGTCTTTATCCTTGTAAAACTAAATATCCCATACTTCTTGTCCATGGAACCGGCACTAGGGATGATAAACGCTTAAGCCGCTGGGGCAGAATACCGGGAGCGCTGGAAAAAGCAGGAGGTAAGGTTTTTTATTCTAATCAGGATGCATGGGGTACTATACCAAATAACGCTGAAATGATAAAGAAGCGGATTATCGCCATCTTATCTAAAACAGGAAGTGATAAGGTAAATATTATTGCTCTCTCTAAGGGCGGCTTAGATTCCAGGTATATGATACATAAATTAGGTATGGAGGATAAAGTTGCTTCACTGACTACAATATCTACCCCTCATTATGGTTCGAAAACTATGGATTTTTGGTTTAGAAGCATAAGCCCTTTTCTTAAATCGGCTGCTTTGTTTATAAATGCCATCTATCTTCGGCAAGGAGATAAAAGTCCTGATTTTTATAATGTCTGCCTGCAATTTACCACTAAGCATAGTGAGGAGTTTAACAGGGAAATAATAAACTCTGATAAAGTGTATTATCAAAGCTATGCATCGGCTATGAAAAAGCCATACAGTGATATGATTTTATTTCCTTCCCATCTTGTTGTAAAATTTTTTGACGGTGAATGCGATGGCATTGTTTCAGTTAATTCAGCTAAATGGGGGGAGTTTAGGGGAATTATTTCCGGCAAGCGGCTTAGAGGTGTTTCTCACTCAGATTTAAGGGATTTGAGAAGGGTAGGACCTTTAGGTAAAATAGTTATAAATGCATATATAGATATCGTGAGCGAGTTAAGAGAAAAAGGATTTTAGTAGGACAAACCCATGAAGGGTTTGCCCTTCGCTGAAATCAGGATTTCGGCGAGGAACTTAATGTAAGTTTGCAAAGTTCCTACGAAACTTTGCAAACTTTTGCGATTTGACGGAAATAAATTCCGTCAAATCGATTAAAATCTGCGATGCAAAGATTGCAAATTTTAGCAATTATTTTTTCATGCGTTTGACGTGAGGATTTTAATATCCTTATTTGCAATAATAAGTTTCACATGATAGACTATAGTAAAGTAAACTAGGAGGGATGTTTATGAGCAGTAAAACTTTAATATTAGGCGTGATTGGTGCTGACGTACATGCTGTTGGCAACAAAATACTTGAAAATGCCTTTACTCTTGCAGGTTTTGAGGTTGTAAATCTTGGGGTAATGGTTTCGCAGGAGGAGTTTGTTAATGCCGCCGTTGAAACGGACGCGGCAGCAATTGTTGTATCAAGCTTATACGGACACGGCGAAATTGACTGTAGAGGGCTTCGCGAAAAATGCGATGAAGCGGGGCTTTCAGGCATTAAGCTTTATGTAGGCGGCAATATTGTTGTAGGTAAAGCGGACTTTGTTCAGGTGGAAAAAACTTTTAAAGCTATGGGCTATGACCGTGTTTATCCACCGGGTGCTTCCGTTGAAGATGCTATAGATAATTTTAAAGAAGATTTGGGGCTTTAATATGATTTTAACTGTAGATTTTGGCTCCACATTCACCAAATTAACTGCTGTTGATGAAAAAAGCCAAAAAATAGCAGGCAGTGCAAGGGCTTTTACTACCATTGAGACAGATATAAGGGATGGCTTTAATACTGCCCTTTCGGAGCTTGAGGCTATAGTCGGCAAGGTCGAGTATGAGGAGAAGTATGCCGCATCCTCTGCCGGGGGTGGGCTTAAAATGGTTGCGGTTGGGCTGGTACCTGAGCTTACGGCAACAGCGGCGCGCCTTGCGGCTAATAATGCAGGAGCCAAGGTTATAAAAACCTACTCCTACGAGCTTTCAGATGAAGAATGCGATGAAATTCATGGCATAGTACCTGATATAATACTCCTTTGCGGCGGTACAAATGGCGGCAATAAGGATGTTATAATCCAAAATGCCAAACGTATAGCTGAAATTGACGGTGATTTTGCCGTTGTGGTAGCAGGGAATAAATCCGCGTCCTCTGCTGTTATGGACATGCTTAAAAACCGTAAGGCTATTTTAACTGCAAATGTTATGCCAAGTTTTGGTAAGCTGGATATAGAGCCTGCTAAAAATGCCATACGTGAACTGTTTATAAATCAAATAATCGAGGCAAAGGGCATATCGGCAGCTCAAAAAATGATGAGTTATGATATAATACCTACCCCTTTGGCTGCTTTTCAGGCGGCGGAGCTGCTATCGGCGGAGCTTAAGGGCTTAATGGTTGTCGATGTAGGCGGTGCGACAACGGATGTATATTCAATGGCGGATGGGTCGCCTACAAAGCCCAACGCAATGCTTAAAGGGATTGAGGAGCCTTTTGCCAAACGTTCCGTTGAAGGGGATCTTGGACTTCGCTACAGTATGCCTACGTTGATTGAAGCGGCTACAGTATCAAAAGTCGCAAAAGAGGCTGGCGTACCTCCGGAAGAGGTTAATAACTGGCTTTTACGCTGCTCAAAAGACCAAGGGACTTTGGCAAACAACCCTAAAGATAAAAATATAGACGATACACTTGCCGCAATGGCTGTTGAAATTGGCATTATGCGCCACTGTGGTAAAGTTGAAGCGGTATACACACCCTTTGGGGAAACATTTATACAAGAAGGCAAAGATTTAAGCGATATTAATTATATAATAGGCGCAGGGGGACCGGTAATTGGGAGTTTAGACCCTGCCGCGGTTCTAAGCAGGGCTTTTGCAACTGCCGCAAACCCATTTTCACTTATGCCAGTAAAGGCAAAGCTCCTTTTGGATGAAAGCTACATTTTCTCAGCCATGGGGCTTATGAAAAAAACGCGGTCAGAACTTGCACTTAATATTATGATGGCGAAATTAAAGGAGGTTGGATAAAATGGAGCTTAAAAATAAAAAAATAAACGACAGCGAGTTTCACAAAGTACGAGAAGAGGTGCTTAACCAATGGCATACAGGCAAAGGTATAACCATTGAGGATGGGGTTAGCTACCAAAAAACCATTGCTGATGAAAAAAGGTTTGGGCTAAAACTTAAAGCAGCTAAAGCCTCAAGAGATACTCTTACACAGCCTCGCGCAGGGGTCGCCCTTCCTGAAGAGCATATTATACTTTTGCGCCATCTTGAAGATGAGGGGGAGGCGGATTTACTCCCTTCAACCATAGACAGCTATACAAGGCTTAACCGTTATAAAGAGGCGGAAATAGGCATAGAAGAAAGCCGTAGGGAAAAACGCTCTATGCTAAACGGTTTCCCTGCTGTTAATTTAGGTGTGGAAGTATGCCGTGAAGTTACATCAGCAGTCAAAAGCCCTGTGCAAGTACGCCATGGTACTCCTGATGCAAGACTTTTAGCGGAGATAACTCTTGCAGGGGGCTTTACCTCCTATGAAGGCGGAGGGATATCTTACAATATACCTTATTCAAAAAACCACTCACTGGAACAGACCATAAGGGATTGGCAATATATTGACCGTTTAACAGGCATATATGAAGAAAGAGGCGTAAATATTAACCGTGAGCCTTTTGGTCCACTTACCGGCACATTAGTGCCTCCTTGTGTTTCCACAGCCGTTGCTGTACTTGAGGCACTTTTGGCAGCAGAGCAGGGTGTGCGGGATGTAACTGTTGGTTACGGTCAATGCGGCAATATTGTACAGGACGTAGCAGCAATTAAAGCCCTTGAGCAGCTTACTATAGAATATTTGGCTAAATACGGATATAAGGATGTATTTGTTACAACTGTACTCCATCAATGGATGGGGGGCTTCCCGCCGGATGAAGCTAAGGCATTTGGAGTTATCTCATGGGGTGCCGCAACGGCAGCACTTGCTAAGGCAACCAAAGTAATTGTTAAAACCCCTCATGAAGCTTTGGGTATACCGACTAAGGAAGCCAATGCGGCAGGGCTTAAAGCTTCCAAACAGGTTGTATCAATGTTACGCGACCAGGATTTACTTGAAAAACGTGAGGTTATTGAAGAAGCCAATATTATATGTGAGGAAGTGCGCTGCATACTCGATAAAACTTATGAAATGGGCAATGGTGACTTTGCTGTTGGTGCTGTACGCGGCTTTGAAGCGGGTATTATTGATATTCCCTTTGCTCCAAGTAAGATAAACGCCGGCAAAGTTATGCCTGCAAGGGATAATGATGGGGCAATACGTTTCTTAGATTGCGGTAATCTGCCTTTTAGTGATGATCTTAAAAAGTTCCACAAAGAGCGGATGGAAGCCCGCGCCAAAGCTGAAAACAGGACAGTAAGCTTCCAAATGGTTGTAGATGATATATATGCAATTGGTAAAGGATACCTTGTTGGTAGACCGGAAAACAGATAAAGGAGATACTGCTATATGAAAATCACAAAAATAATCTGCTCGCCTGGCATGACAGGATTTTTCTTTGATGACCAAAAGGCAATCAAAGAAGGGGCTGTAATGGATGGCAGCACATATAAGGGAGAGCCTGTTACGGATGGCTTTCGCTCTGTACGTCAAAAGGGCGAATCCGTATCGGTTATGCTTGTATTAGAGGATGGACAAATCGCCTACGGAGATTGTGCGGCAGTGCAATACTCAGGCGCAGGAGGGCGTGACCCGCTATTTTTAGCACAGGACTTTATACCTATTATCGAAAGAGAAATTGTGCCGCTCCTTGTAAATAGAGAAATAACCACTTTCCGTGAAATGGCAGAGCTGGTTGATAAACATATAGATTCTCTAAGCAAAAAACCTATGCATACAGCAATACGTTACGGTGTCTCTCAAGCAGTGCTGGATGCTGTTGCAAAAGCTAATAAAAAGCTTATGACACAAGTAGTTGCCGAGGAATATGGGCTTAAACTAACGGGTCAAAGTATACCAATATTCAGCCAATCCGGTGATGAGCGCTATCAGAACTCTGATAAAATGATTTTAAAATACTCCGATGTCCTTCCTCATGCCCTTATTAATAATGTGGCTGAAAAACTGGGGGATAGCGGTGAAAAACTTGCCGAGTATGTGGAATGGCTTAGAAAGCGGATATTATCAGTGCGGATGGATGGTAATTATTCACCTGTACTTCATATTGACGTGTATGGAACCCTTGGTATTGCTTTTGACAACGATTTTCCACGTATAGCTGATTATATGTGTAAATTAGCTGATATTGCAAAGCCGTTCAAACTGCGTATCGAAGGGCCTGTTGACATGGGTGAGCGGGAGAAGCAGATAGATGCCCTGGCAAAACTTCGTGAGATGGTGGAAGCAAAAGATTCTGACGTGGAAATAGTTGCCGACGAATGGTGCAATACTTATGAAGATGTGGTAGACTTTACTGACAGGCGCGCAGGGCATATGGCTCAAATAAAAACCCCTGATTTAGGCGGCATAAATAACAGTATTGAAGCGGTGCTGTATTGTAAAAAACACGGCATGGGAGCTTATCTTGGAGGCACTTGCAACGAAACTGACCGCTCGGCGGCAGTTTGTGTTCACATAGCTTTGGCAACGCTTCCGGATCAAATGCTTGCTAAGCCCGGTATGGGCGTGGATGAAGGCTATATGATAGTCTATAACGAAATGCAGAGAACTCTCAGTATTTTGAAAGGAGTGTAGTCATGAAAGAATTGTGTATTTTATCCCCTACGGCTATATTAGGCTACGGTTTTCCCGAGGCGAGTTTTATAGAAGGGATGAAGCATAAGCCTGATGTTATAGCAGTTGATGCAGGCTCGACAGACCCTGGACCATACTATCTTGGGGCGGGCTTATCCTTTACAGACCATAATGCTGTTATGAGGGATTTAAGTTTTATGATACCTGCCGCATTGGAGGCTAAAATCCCTGTAATAATAGGTACCGCCGGAGGGAGCGGCGCAAAACCTCATCTTGACTGGCAGGTTGATATAATTGAAGAGCTTGCAAAAACTAAAAATTTAAGCTTTAAAATGGCTGTAATATCTTCGGATGTTTCACAGGAAACAGTGCTTACAAAACTGAAAGAAGGTAAAATACTGCCGCTGCATCCTGCACCGGAGCTTAAAGAGCAGGATATAATCGACAGTGTGCAAATAGTTGGGCAAATGGGTGTCGAGCCTATTATATATGCCTTGGAAGAAGGGGCTGATGTAATAGTCGCAGGGCGCGCCTACGATCCGGCTGTATTTGCTGCACTTGCCGTTAAAAACGGCTACGATAGAGGGTTATCCACACATTTAGGTAAAATATTGGAATGTGCTGCAATTGCGGCATCCCCAGGCTCCGGCTCTGATTGTATGATAGGCTGGGTTGGGGAGGATTATTTTAGGGTTGATACATTGTCATCTGCTCGTAAATGCACCGTAAAATCTGTTGCGGCCCACACTTTGTATGAAAAAACTAACCCTTATATCCTTCCGGGTCCGGGCGGGGTACTTAATTTAACGAATACTGTATTTACACAGGAAACGGACTCTGCTGTTAAAGTGACCGGCAGTGTATTTGAGCCTTCTAACCCCAATTATGTCAAGCTTGAAGGGGTAAAAAGTGCAGGCTTTAGGACAGTATCCATCTGTGCTACTGCTGACCCTGTTATGATGAATCAAATAGACAATATTATTGCCGCCGTAAAAGATAGGGTTAAATCAAACTTCGCAGGGAGTATCGGCGATTTTAAACTGGACTTTAAAATATATGGTAGAAACGGCGTAATGGGTATATTTGAAGCAGGAGGCTTCCCGCAAGCCAACCAGGATAGCAAACCTCATGAGTTTTGCTTTATAATTGACGCTGTGGCACCTACACAGGAAGCGGCTAATACCATTTGCTCTTTTGCTCGCTCGACTTTACTGCATTACGGTTATGAAGGGCGTATATCCACCGCCGGCAATTTGGCTTTCCCATTTTCTCCGTCAGATTTTAAAGTAGGTGAGGTGTTCGAGTTTTCAATTTACCATCTTATGGAAGCTCCTGAGCCTTTAGAGCATTTTAAAGTGGAAATTAGGAGGTGCGGCAAATGAAGCTTATAGAAATAGCGGATGTTATACGTTCAAAAAATTCAGGTCCCTATGAAATTACATTTGATGTGATATTTAAAACACGTGAATTGTATGAGCGTGTTTGTGAAAAAAATGCGATTAACAAAGAAAATTTTGCAAAACTTTACAATATCCCTGTTAAGAATGTAATGGAGGTTGTCCATTTCGACCCGGTTGGGGCTGTTAAAGTAACAATTATACGCCCCATACCATCAGGTGCTTTTGGTGAATCTGATGTTTACGGCGCACAGCAGCACGCGCCTTTGATGGGGATGGATATAGATATTTAGAATCTATCCCTTAATAAGCAGCTTCGTGCTTTTTTGTCTATTTTCTGTTTAACTACGTCGGTGTTCGCTTGCAGGTCAGCTTTGCACATGCGGCGCTCACACCTTCTTGTTAAACAGAAAAAATCCTGCAAAATCCCTTTGCTGTTATTAAGGGATAAGCTCTTAGCGAGGAGAGATTTCCGTGCAAGATTTAATACGTGAAATGTCTATGTATCATGTTTATTTTGCCCCAAGAGGTAAGGAGAGGCTTTTGCTTTTAGGCGAGCAGCTTTCCCAGCGGCATCTAAGCTTCTCTGACAGGCTGATTGGCATAGTGGGGGACGCCGGCTCCGGCAAGTCATCTGTTATTAATGGTCTGCTGCCGGGGCTTGAGCTTGTAAATGATGATGATAATATTAATCCCATGAAAATCATG
Source organism: Defluviitaleaceae bacterium (assembly GCA_009779915.1). Classification (GTDB taxonomy): domain Bacteria; phylum Bacillota; class Clostridia; order Lachnospirales; family UBA5962; genus WRBA01. The sequence continues at coordinate 13,140 of WRBA01000028.1, forward strand.
CAAGTCCGTGACCTGGACAGGTCATTTGATGCAGGCACTTATCATATTGATATGCGTTTTCAGCTTGCCTTTACTCAAATGTACGAAGTTGTCAGCTTTGTTAAGGAAGCCCTTAAAAGAAACAGGCGGCTTATTATAGAACATTTCGACCAGCTCTATCCTTTCCTTGGGATGAATGCGGATTTGATAATTGGCATTGGGGAGGAAATAGTGGTTACCAGACCTAATATTTTCGGACCTTTGCCAAAGGATATTTATGATATTGTATTTACATCAGTAAAATACAGGCGGATGGCGCATACGGCAGAAGATATAACAACAATGCTTTTAAGCACTAAATTTGGTTATGAAAGCGGTAACTGGACTCACTCTGATGTAAGGCGTGGCTTTGTACTTAACTTCAAGGAAAAGCCTAGTATAGACCTTGCCGAGCTTGAGAGTATGATAAAGGAAAAAATAGGGGAGAAACTGCCGGTCAGCTACTATGACGATAATCATATTAAAATAGGCGATGATTTACAATATTGCACAAGTCCGCGGATACATTTGACAAACACGGGAGATGTTGAGGAATTTCAATTAATTTCCGAGTTTTTATATGATGAGCGCAGCGATGATTATGCCCTTGTAGGTTTAATCGGCGAAAAGCGCGTTAATTTTTCGGACTTAAACAGATTGCATAGTTTTTAAAGGAGGGCGGCTAATGGGTCTGCCAAATTCATTTGGACAGCCGGAAATATCTGATTTATTATCCGGCGTAATGCGGGAAATGTACGCCTACATATCTGCCGGACTTATTATTACAACAATAGCATCATTTGAGGTAGCCAGAAACAGTGAACTTATGATGTTAATTAATTCCCCTTTTGTAATTTGGTTAATATTGGGGGCACAGTTGTTTTTGCCTTCGCTCTTAGCAGACAAAGTAAAAACAATGTCATATTTAATGGGATTATTGCTGTTTTTTCTTGTTTCAGCTCTCTTTGGGGTGACTTTATCAATTTTACTTTTAATTTATACAGAGATGTATATGTTTTCCGCTTTTCTGATAATATCTCTGACCTTTGCTGTATGTGCAGCTATAGGGATTATTACTAAAATAAATATGACCACAACAGAGTATTATTTTATGATGGGGAGTATAGGTGTTATTATAGCCGGCATTATTAATATTTTTATTATGAATAACATTTTTTCTTTTATCATATCACTTATAGGTTTATTTGTTTTTATGGGCTTAACCAGATATGATACACAGGTAATTAAACAGTGGATTATCGAAGAGCCAAGCTCATGCGCTACCCCTAAAATTGCAGTGCAAGGGGCTTTATCTTTATATCTTAATTTAAAAAGAATTTTTATAGACATTTTAATTGCGATGGCAAGGTCAAGGGGGCGAAGGAGATAATTAAACCTTCTCTATTGCCTCATCGGCTTTCGGAATTTTCCTTATATTAATTTTATGCCATATTAAAAGCCATACACTTCTTATAGTCATGGCAAGGGCTATACCCCACCATACTCCTGTAATTCCAAGGGCTGTAGCTGATAAGGCGTAGCAAATGGGTATCCTTAGTACATTGCTTACAACGCTTACTATGGTTGGTTTCATAGTAAGACCACGACCTTGAAATGAGCCTGTGGCAACGCTTTCCAAGCAAAAGAGGAGTTGGGCAATGGCAATAATACGCAGGTAGTTTGTGCCAATTTCTATACTTTCCGGATAGGTGAGAAAAAGAGATACCAAAGGAGAGGCGAATATAAATAGCAGCAGCGAAATAAATACTCCGTATACCCCCATAAATACATAGGCAACCTTATAAGTTGAGCGCAGCCTGCCCCATTTTTTTGCCCCAAAATTTTGCCCTACAAAGGCGGTTAAGGCAGAGCCGAAACCTCCGCAAACCATAAATGACAATGCCTCTATTTGTATGCCTACTTGATGGGCCGCAACTGCGTTGTAGCCAAAATCCGATATAAGCCGCGTTATCATCATAAAAATAAAAGTAAACAAAGCCGCCTCTAAAGCGATAGGAAATCCCCAGCGAAAAATTTGCCGCACATAGTTTTTTTGTGGTTTTTTAAAATAGCTGTATTTTTCAAAAGGGCGGTTTTTGTAATGTTTTAGAGCAATAAGCTTTAATAATAAATTTACGGCCGCTGCTACAACAGTGCCCCAAGCGGCTCCCGCTACCCCTAAATCAAAAACAAATATAAGCACAGGACTTAGTGCAATATTTAGCCCAAAAGCAAAAGAGTCTATGTAAAAAGGCAGTTTAGTATTGCCAAAGCCGTTAAAGCAGCCTGTTACTGCTGTATGTGTATAAATAAAAGGTACGGCAAGGGCGGTTATGGCTAAATATTGCTCAGCTAAACGGACAACATTTAAGTCTTCTATACCAAAAAAACTAATCATTTGGCTGTTAAAAAGAAGTATGAGCAAAGCGAAAAAAATCCCCCATACCATTGATATGAAAAATGAGTTTTGAGCGTATTTTTTTGCTGTTTCAGGCTCAGCACGCCCCATGCTTTGGGATACGCCGATTTCCGAACCGGCTATGCCCATAGGTATCATAGACATAGACAGCCATAAAAACTGCCCTCCAATACCGGCGGCGGCAACGGCACCTTCCGACAGCCTTGAAAGCCAAAACATATCTGTTAAATTATAAGCCATTTGCATAAAGGACGTGGCCATAATGGGTAAAGACAATCTTACAAGCTTTGGCAAAATCGGTCCCCGGGTTAAATCAAACTCACTTTTTGATGTACTCAAAATAGGGTCTCCTTTTAAAGGCATTGGCGTTTATTATTTCATAGTAGGCATAAATTTGTCAACTATAGTGAGTTAACTTTTAAAATCCCAAAGCTTGCTTTAACTCATATCATAATCTATAAAATTACACGACAAATACATAGGAGGTATTTTAATGAGTTATGAAGTTTCAGGTAAAGTAAAAGATTTGTTGGCAAAGATTGTAGCATTGGACGAAGTGCAAAACGCTCTAAAGTTCATTGAGGAAGATGCTCAAAATACTTTAGAAGAGCAAATTGCCCTGTGCAAAATCGAAGCCCCTACCTTTCAAGAGGCTGAGAGGGCTGAGGCTTACAAGAAAATCCTTGAGGGATTAGGGCTTTCAAACCCGCATTTGGACAGGTTAGGCAATGCTGTTGCAACTATGAAAGGTGCCGGAAATGGTCCCAAAGTACTTAACGAAGCTCATCTTGACACGGTTTTTCCAATTGGCTCTGTAAAAGAGGTAAAGGTGGAGGATGGCACTGTTCACGCTCCAGGTATTGTAGATGATACGAGAGGGCTTGTAGTTGCAACCTCAACTGTAAGAGCCTTTAACCATTCCGGCATTAAAACAAAAGGTGATATAGTTTTTGCCGGCATTGTTGAGGAAGAAGGTATGGGCGGTCTTGGGGGCATGAGAAAATACCTTGACGATAATCCGGATTTTGAGGCAAGTATCAGTATTGATGGCAGTGACCCTTACGGTATAATCTACGAAGCTACTGGGATGAGGACTTGTGAGGTAAATTTCTATGGTATAGGCGGTCACGCTTACGGGGCTTTTGGGAAAATGGCTAACCCTCTTCACGCTGCGTCGAGAGCGGTTGCGAAAATAGCTGACTTTAAGGTTCCTGATGAGCCAAAAACCACATTCTGTGTATCCAATTTTCATGCAGGCAACGACGCCGGCATCCATGCTATAGTGCCAAAGGCGACAATTAAGTTCAACTATCGCTCAAACTCCATGGATGAGCTTAATAAGCTTACTACAATGATTGACAAAGCCTGTAAAGAAGCCTGCGATGAAGAAACGGCACGCTGGGGCATGGACACAATAACCTACGATATGAAATATTTAGTTGATGTACCGGCAGGCACTCAGGATACTCATGCCCCTATAGTGGAAAGCTTAGTAGCTATAATAGAACATATGAAATATGAACCTTTCTGGATAAGAGGCGGCTCCACAAACGCAAATAACGCAATAGCCAAAGGTATTCCCGCGGTTTGTATCGGCATAGGAAAAACCGATAATAAAGTCCATACTTTAGATGAGGTTTTTTATACAAAAAATGCTCACCATTTAGTGCAGGTAAACTTCCTACTGGCCCTTATGCTTGTGGGAATAGAAGGCAAAACAGAATCGGTTCTTAAGTTATAAAAAACAAGGCTTTAGGAGATTACCTAAAGCCTTTAATGATGCTAAAGCTTCTTACTCTCCCGGTTATGTGGGGGAGTAAGAAGCTTTTCTAAGAGGTTCAAAATATGATTAAGACAAATGAGTGAATTGTTTTTTGAAATAACTGCCTAATTTGTAGTAATGGTAACCGTCCTTATCTCACCATCCCAGTCAACTGCCGCGCCCATAGCTTCCGCTATCATACGTGCCGGAACAAGCGTTCTTCCTTCTATAATGACGCTTGATACATCAAAATCATCGGTAGTTATGCTGTTGGTCGTAATTGTGGTTGTGCCGATTGCGTGAGTTATAGTCAAATCGTTTAATGTCAAACTAGCAGTATTTGTTTCGCTGTCAAAGTCTACTGCCATGCCTAACGCTTCACCGATAGCGCGTAAAGGCAGCATCGTGCGACCGTCAATTATCTGTGGGGCAACCTCGAAAGTTTGAGCCACTCCATTTATTATAACGCCTATATTATCTTGTGCAATTTCGCCCCTTGCAGCTAAAATCAGTTCGCGCAAGCCGGGGATTTCAATCTCTACTTCTTCAGTACCCCTATCGTCTTCAGTCTCCCAATTGAATGAATATGAGAGTACTCCATTTGTTAAAAATACATCAGCTTCGCTTGGGGTAAGCACTATAAAGCCATGGTAAAGCCATTTTTCCAATATTCCGTATTCACCTGTATCGGCAATATCATAATTAATGGAAATATTAAAAAGATGTAGATTGCTTTCTTCAGGCATCTCCCATATGTCAAGGGTACCATCGTTATTAACATTACCGATTTGATTAAAGCTGAATATATCTGTAACCCGACCGGGCTGGCTCCTATCAAACCCTATAATTCTATAATCACCGATTGTTTCAGGGGGAATAATTCTGCCTCCCCAAACAGCATCTTCGCTGTCAAACAAATATACCGCAATCGCAACTTTGCCCTCGTCCACAACAGCCCCTCTGATTTCATAGTCCTCATATTGATTCCAGAGAAAAAAGTCGCTGATTCCCGGAACGAAAAAATACTCTGTATTTCCAATAAAGTTTGGAGATTCAAACCTGCTGCCGCTCCACTCAAAAACAAAAGCCGCCACATTTAGCTGGCTTGCCTCCACTATTACAGGGCTTAACAATACACTGCCAATTGCGAAGATTGCCGCCATAAGTACGCCTATAATTTTTTTGCTAATTTTGCTCATGCTATAGATATCTCCTTTTCTTGTTGCTGCTCTATGATAGTAATTATTTACTACATTATAAGGAGTAAATTTTGCCACGTCAAGCCTATATAATTGCCACAGGTACGAATTTAAACTATATATTAGCATGAAAAACCACATTGAAGCATTGCGGTTTTTCATGCCTTATTGAAGTTTAAATTCGCACTTGGTGCGAACTTAAACTATATTCTAAGTCTACGGAAGTTTAAATTTGCACTCGGGTGCATACAATAATATTATTAAAAGTACAAATAATCATAGAACAAAACGGAACAAATAACCGGAATTTGCAATTTGAAAGGATTATCAGGGACAAAATCGGGGACATTTTTTTAGGGCAAAAAAATAAAGCCCTCGTATTAAGCAAAAAGGCTTATTTTATGCCTACTGCCCGAAGCCGGACTCGAACCGGCACGTCATGCCCTTTGTCATTTACGGATACCTCTCAAGTGTCTGTTTTTCGCATTATTCCATAGTTTTCCCAATATGTACAGCCCCATCATTTTAATAACCGCTTTAATTCCTCGTAAAAATTCTCACGAGTTCCTGCAAGAATGACAACGATTAAATGACCGTTTTCTTCATAAATTCGATAGGCAAGTTCGTAGTTTATGCCGCCATATTTCACATCATAGCCAAAGATACCGCGTAAGTCACCAACCTTTTGAGTGCCGATATACGGGTCTGCTTTTAACTTATCAATCGTCGTCTTAAATGCCGCCACTTAAATGCCGCCAGTAGTTGTTTGTCTTTGATTTTTTTCAAATATCTTTCGGCGGCTTTGGAATAACTGACTTCGTACATCTGCTATTCCTCCCCGAATATATCCTTTGTATTAGCACCTTTACGCTTGCCGTCGGCTATCTCGTCTGTTTCGTCAATGAGCAAGCTAACCGCCTTTTTGATATTGGCTCGTTGCTCTGTAAATGCGCTCAGCAACTCATCACCGCTTAGCCCTTGCGAAACTAAGTCTTTTAATATTTCCATAGTGAATCTGTCATCAGAATGTGATAACGGGCGCAGCACAATGGAATCCTCTGTAAGGAAACACTCAACCTCTTTACCGAAACTAAGTCTTTCATAAAATTTTAATGGTATTGTGACTTGCCGCTTGCCAGTTACGTTGATTATTTTCCTCTCCATAGCAACACTCTCCGCACTATACATATTTTTCCCATCTTTCATAGTATATTCGGATATGAAAACAATATTCCTACTATCCTTGATTTCTATTATATCAAGGATAGTAGGAAATATCAACGGTGAATATTTAGTGATTTTCCCAACGTGTACAACCCCGCCATTATTAGTGTTTTTTCTTACATCTATTGTGCCAAAACCGTGTCATGCCTTTGTCAGTTTACTCGGATTGCTACGCCGTTTTTACACATTATGCAATCAGGAACGAGTTTTGGTCGAAAATGTATTCAATAGCGGTTTTGTTATGTTCATCAATAGATATATATTGCTCTGGCTGCACTGTCCCAATACACATCTGCTCCCAATATCTCAGCTACATAACGCAAGGGTACGAACGTACGGTCATTTACTATAGCGGGAACGCCCATGCCGCCCGGTAGAGGCTCGCCTATGGTTAAGGATACGAATGCAATCCTCCAAATATCTACTCGGCGGGCTTCTTCGTCCCATTCCACCTCCGCGCCTAATGCCTCGGCTATCAGGCGTAGGGGTACCATAACCCTGTTATATGCCGGGTCTATAAATGGCGCAGCGTCGCTTTGCAATGTGATACCGTTATGGATAAAAATATTACTGCCTACATCAAAGCGGAGTAGTGGCGCAGGTGTCAAAACCGTGGTCGCCGTCATTGGTCTGCTGTCCGTTACATTTACCGTAAGCTGTGGGTTAGCACCGCCGCTCATTTCAATAGTCAATATTCTTTGGCCTACTTCAAGGGTTTGGAGGAAGTCCTCCCAAATGGTAATCCGTACACCCTCTACGCTGAAATCTCTGCCCTGTATTAAATTTACATTGCCGAACCGTATATTATTGCGGAAAGTAAAATCCCCACGGTTAAAGGTTATTGTGATGTTTCTTGGGTTGGCTAGGTCGAAGTTTACAGAGCTTGGGGATAGCCAGCCGTAGTTTGGACCGGGGTCGCTGTCGCCGGTATCATTTGGGGTGTAGGCGACTTGCGGTGTCCAGTTGGCCGTAACGGTTACTGCACTGCTTGGCATTGTAAATGTTGTGCTTGTGTTGTTTGCATTAGCAAAAGTCACGGTGGGGCTTGAAGTCCATCCGTTAAAGTTATAGCCTGCTCTTGTGCCTGCGTTTACAGTGATTATCGTATTAGCCGCTGCTTGGTTGTGGCTAATACTTGCCCCTGTGCCGCCGCCTTGCAGAGTTATGCTTACCAGGTTTGGTGCTGGAGCCGGACCAATATGAAGAGCCATATCAACAGGGCTTCCAATTAAAGCACCGGCAGGGTTGCGGACAGGGGCAGGCTCGCCGCCTGCAAAAGTATGTCCCGGCGGGATGGCCGCGCCGGAACCTGCCGGAGTTCCCGGATTATGCCTAACCATTAAATTAAAACGAATCTCCACCCCTCCGGCTCCGGTAATAGTTACTTGATTGCCATGAGCGGCTGCAGTCCAAGCATCCGCAGCGATTATCCTGTTGTTAGCCGCGTCAAACATTCCTGTTATATCAATTTCGGCATCGCTGCCATGATTGGCACGTGCAGCCGGTGCCGCACCAACGCCTAATGCCCCAAGCAAGATGGCATCATTACCGTCTAAGATGATAGATTGGCCAGACCCGGCTGCGGCAGAAACAAGAAATTGGCCGCCGGTGCCTGTTTGCATTTCTATATTGGCCGCGCTTAACGCACTTGCAAAGTCTGTCCGGAAAGTGCTCCAGCTTGTGGTTGAATCAACAGTTATGGGGTGTCCGTTTATTGTGACAACCCCTTCAAGCGGCCAGCCTCCGGGAGGGTTAGCCGGCACAGTCACCACTAAAACAGCATGACGACCCGCCGCAATTACTTGGTATTCAAGCCGCCCTTCGGGGGTGGCATTGCTCACAGAAATTGGCGCAAAAATTGTGCTGTCTGGCAAATCAGTTGCGCCTGTAGTGTTAAAGCTGGACGTGGTTCGGCTTCCTGCGTTTACTGTTATATTAAAATGCTGCGTATAGTTTACGCCTGCAAGCATACCGTCACTTATTGTAGCTCTAACAGTTACAGTGCCTGCCGCCGTGGTGTTAAGAGTATTACCGCCTGTGATGCTTGCCCCTGTGCCGCCTGCATTAACAATGCTCCATGTTATGGCATTGTTTGTGGCAATGGTTGGCGCAACTGTGCCGCTTAGGGCTAGGGCTGTGCCTGCTGTGGTTGTGGTGGGTACGGATGTTATGCTGGTTACTGGGATATGGGGTGACGACACAACAACTGTTACTGGTTCTATAGCATTAGGGATTACACCGTTGCTTGCCTGAACAGTAAAAGTAAACGTACCCACTGTCGTGGGCGTTCCCGACAGCACACCCATGGCGCTAAGCGCCAAACCAGCGGGCAAAGTCCCGCTATGTGTCCATGTGGGGGTTGGGTTGCCTGAGGCAGTAAAAATAAAGTTGTAAGCCGTGCCCACTGTGCCGTTTGGGGCTAAGGCGTTGGTTATGATTGGGGGTGTTGGGGTCGCCGGGTCTCTCACCCATACGGAGGTTACCGGCGTGGTTGGCCTGTTGTCATACGTTAAGTAGCCTGCCAACGTGGTGGGTGTGTTAAAGCTGTTTTGTGCTCTATTCGCACCTGCAACACGAGCAAATATCGGAGCAGTTATTGTGCCGTCTATCCTGATATTTCCCCCCGCGAGAACTTCTGCGCCCGGTCCTCCCGCTGAAGTCACAGTCACATTGCCTTCTACAATGACTGTTCCATTATCGGCAAAAGACCCGTTCAATTCTCCGGAAACGTTACTCCTTACAACAACTTGGCCATTAGCAAATGCTGCCGCTCCGATACCGAAACCACCGGTTGCACTGGCATTGCCTTCAACTGTAACAAATGAACCGCCTCCGTTAGCGACTGCGCCAAAGCCATCATTTGTTGAAATAGCATTGCCATCAACATTGACTTCTCCGCCCAAATTTGCTCTTGCGCCATCACCTGCTGCGCCTGTAGCGGTGGCATTGCCTGTGACGTTGACCTGCGAGCCTGTGCCGTTTGCATGTGCGCCTCTTGCAACACCCTCTACATTGCCATGCACAGTGACGGTTGAAGCACTACCAAATGCTTCTGCACCAACACTATCATTTCCACTTGTTATGGCATTGCCCATAACAATGATTGAGCCACCATTTTCTGCCAACGCACCGGCTGGCATAACAAACGTCCCTGAAGCATTGCCGCCTGTTGCATTGGTTACAGTCGCACTGGAGGTCGCGCC
>WRBA01000029.1 GCA_009779915.1 Defluviitaleaceae bacterium
GGAGTTACTCCAGTTACTGTGCGAAAGTCAGCTTCGTTGTAGTTTTTTAGGTTTTCGTACTTTGTTGTTTTCATAATTTCTATTATAGCTTGTATCTTGTTTCGTAACAAGTCTATTGCGAGGAGTCTAACGCGCTTTGCGTCTAACGCGCGTAGCGTGTTGTCCTCGCAATGACAATCAAATTTCAATTCATTACAGCTCTAATAACGGATTGGAGCGCAAACGATATTTGGTGATAATATGATTATTTTCGAAGAATTCGCCGAAATTTTAGACGAAATAGCCACCGCCCTTCCAAAGGAGATTTATGTCCGCTTAAACGGCGGCGTAAATCTCCAGCCTGGGCTTAAAATCCACCCTGAGAGCCTGGCAAATGACCTGTTTACCCTGGGCGAGTATAATTATAACGAACTTGGCCGTTATATAAATATATATTACGGCTCTTTTTCGCGTATGTATTACGGGCTTTCAAAAGACGCGCTGAAAATAGAAATTGAGCGGGTGTTAAAACATGAATTTATACATCATTTAGAGTCCCTTGCAGGTGAGAATGATTTGGAAGTTGAGGATATGGTTTTTTTGGAGAAATATAGGAAGGGATTGTTGGGTTAATAGGATGAGCTCGTTAAAAGCTGTGAACGCGTAGTGCGGGCGGCTTTTAACAAATAACGAACGGAGTGAGTCATGCGGAAATTCTTCTACGAATTTAAAGACTTTGCCCTTAGGGGCAATATGATGAGTATGGCAGTTGGGGTGATTATAGGGGCTGCTTTTCAAGGGCTTATAACATCTTTGACAGATAATATCCTATCTCCTATAATCGGCTTATTTACACGGCAAAATTTTGACTTGCTGGAATTACATGCCTTTGGTGTGGTACTGCGTTACGGTGCATTCCTTACGGCTCTTATAAATTTTGTAATTATGGCTTTTGTGGTGTTTTTAATGATACGTGGGATGAATTATCTGCTGGCCCTCGGGCATAAAAAAGAGCAAGCAAAAGCGGAAGCTGAGCCTAATTGTCCATACTGCAAAACTGTAGTCCACAAAGAAGCCATCCGCTGCCCGGCATGTACATCAGAGATATCGGAGATTAAGGAAGGGGCTTTATGAAATCAATTTCAAACAGTACAAAAACTAAAATTACTGTTGATATTTTTATGAGCGTATTTCTCATACTCTCTTTTGTAAGGTGGGATGATGAAAATTTTATCTTTCATCTTGTTGTAGGGTGTGCTTTCACTTTATTTTATACAGCTCATGTGCTGATACATAGGAAATGGCTAAATGCCGTAACAAAATCCGCTTTTAGCGGGAAGATAAATAAATCCCTTAAGGGTAAATTTATAGTTGATATTCTCCTAATTATTGTTTGGGATATTGCGATTATTACGGGGTTTCTCGCAATTGCAAATCGGGCTGTATTTGGCAGTATCCATGGGCTTAGCTCAAGGGTAGGGCTTGTACTTGTACTTATCCACGCCTATCAGCATAGAGGGCAGATAAAGTCGTATTTTAAAGGGAAATTTTAAGATGAAATATTTTGTGACAATTTGTATTTTGCTGCTTATGACCGGCTGCGTGAGAGCGGAGCCTGCCCCACCGGCATATATCATTGAATATATACCTATCTCCGAGCCTCTGCCATACTATGCGGAACCGGAAATTGAATACAAATACGAAGTTGACGATGACTACGAGTATGAATATGAAGAGTATATTTTTGTCCCTATATTTAAGCGGGAACCCCTCCCTGAGGATATAATCGATTTTATTACAGGGGTTACTTTTAGGGATGATACCCCCTTTTCCTACGATTTTCTCACTTACCTTACCATTACACATGTTAATTTTTATGGGGAAAACCGAATCGGGCATATGATAGTTGCCGATGAGATAGGTGATGAGGTTTTAGAGATTTTTAGGGAGATTTATGAGGCAGGCTTTCCTATTTACAGTATTCGTCTAATAGATTATTTTGACGCTGATGACTATTTGTCACTTGCGGCAAACAACAGTTCAGCATTTAATTTTCGCTATATTGCAGGGACAAATATAATCTCCCGCCACGGTTTTGGCATGGCAATTGATATTAACCCAATACAAAACCCATATTTGCGGGGGGATGTACTTTTGCCTGCGGCCGGTTATGCCTATTTAGACAGAGATAATGTACGCCCCGGGATGATTGTGCCCGGAGACGTGGTTTACACTGCTTTTATAAGCCGCGGCTGGACTTGGGGCGGGAATTGGACATCGCTTTTAGATTATCATCATTTTGAGAGGCGTCATTAAAACCTGCGGATTTTAAAAAACTGAAAGGAATAGAATAATTATGGCAAACATTATTACATTTGACGGCAAAACCCCAAATATTCACAAAAACACTTTCCTGGCCGTAAGCGTTGATATTATTGGGGATGTAACTTTAGAAGAGGGGGTAAGTATTTGGAACAACAGTACAATCCGCGGTGATATGAACTCTATCCGTATCGGCAAATATACCAATATACAGGATAACTCCGTAGTTCATGTGGATACCCCTCATGAAAAAACCCCTCATGTTGGACCTACTGTTATTGGAGAATATGTAACCATCGGTCATGGTGCTATTATCCATGCCTGCACTTTGGAAGATGCCTGCCTTATTGGCATGGGTGCCATCATCCTTGACGGTGCGGTAGTTGGCAAAGGCACAATTGTAGGCGCAGGTGCTGTAGTGCCTCCTCATATGGTTATCCCACCCTACTCTATGGTACTTGGAGTCCCCGGCAAGGTGATAAAGAGCCTGCCTGAGGAGAGCTTAGAGGAACGTATTGCACACGCTAAACGTTATTGGGAGCGGACAAGTAAGTATTGAAATAAGAACAGCCCCATTTCCAACCGGAGTGGGGCTGTTTGTATCTGGCTGACTATGAGTTATAGTAGAAATATTTGATAAAATCAATATTAGCTTTAAACACCCTGCTTTCATCCTTAAGTATATTTTTATACATTTCACTTAAAAAATCTTGCAAATTCAAGCCTTCGTATTCTTCTTTTAGCTGCTCAATCTTAGTCCTGATAGGTGCCTGCACATTTTCACGTAAAAAATCTGCCATCAGTATGGGAAGCGGATTAACTTCTGACCCTCCAAATTCCTTTTGCAAGAAATCTTTGGCATCCCCCTCTTCTAAGCCCTCTATTAAATTCTCTATGACTTCCTGCATATTTACATTATCATCTTTATTAAGCATTAGAAGCACTGCCATAATACGTAATGCAGGTGCAATATTCCAATCTTTTTTGTTGTTTCTAATATATTCATCAAAAATTCTTATATATTCTTCAGGCTTTGTAATACCCAGCATTTCCACCATAAAAGTGTCTGCCGCCGCATCTTGATAAAACATCTTTAACTCATTTAGCCAAGCTTCATAGTGTTCTATAAATTCATTATAATTATCATTTATAGCCCTATAATAAGTCCCTTGCCCTGAGTGCCTATTATCCTGTATTTTAGCTTTAATGAATTTTAGAATCACCTTCTTATATTCATTAAGATACAGAGGGCATTTTTTAGGGTCTCTATAAAGGCAGCCTTTTTCTTCCAGTGCTTTACAATATTTGTGATTGCACATAAATTTACCAATCTCAAGGTTAAGCCCGTCTAACAAGTGTCCTATACTAAATTCATTCAAAGTCATGTGTTTATCCACAATTTCTTTATAAACTAAAGGTATAGTATATACAATAGCATCTCCTCTGTAAAAATTATTTCTTATATGTCTTTCACAAAAACGAATACCGTGCCCAATTTCGTGTAATACATAACAAATTAAGTATGGATTATGTATATCATCAAAAGGAATTGTATAATTCCACAAATCTTGAATAAATTCCTCGTCTTCTTCCAAATAAGATGTCCCCACTATTTTATGAGCCGTGGGATTATTAGCAATGTCAGCTGTAACGTATGCATAGCTTGTTTTATTTCTCCCTTCATTGAAGGCATTATATAGTTTTCTTATAAAAATTGAATAAGATATCAGTACTTTTGCACTAGCCCTGGTAAATCTGATATTACTTTGAGGCACTTCGAAATCCATCCGGCTTGAGGCCATCTGATTATCCAAAAATGTGTTTAATGAAGCAATGCCAAACAGCGCAGCCTCTTCATTAATCAATCCATTGTATACAACATCAGCAAAATATATTATAGAATGTATATTTTCGCTAAATTTCTCATATGAATACGCAACATGATATGCGCGGATAAGCAGCTTTATAACAGATGATTTAAGGGTATCAGGCAAGTTTTCCATAGAATCTATATCAATAATAATATTTTCAACACCGGCAAGAAAATCCGCTTTATCTATTTCCTTGTTATCATCAATATAATCACCTAAATCTAAACTTAAATTTTGGTTTTCTGAATACCCTGCTCCAGACCTGTCCCCGCTATATTTTATGAAAAATTGAGTATTAGTCTCATAGATATCTTCTTGAAATTCTTCCTTCTTAGGGTTTAGATAACCACCTGAAATAAAAAGCCCCATTAGAGCCTGCATAATTTCTTTACTTGTAATCTTTATATAAAGGTCTATATCGAATTTGCCAAATATATAATGTACATCAATCTCCAGCTCATCTATGGCTGCTTTATCTTTATTGCTTAGAGCTTCGCCTTTATCATTTAAGGATTTCCTAAGCTCATCTTTGATTTTTTTAATAACTTTACCGGACTCATAATTTTTAGAGAGACCAAGCCGTATAGACAACCCGATTTCCCTGTTTTTTTCATCCTTCAACTTATCTATCCCATTATAGTCAAAGCAGGTTATAGCGTATGTACATCGTACTAGTTTATAAGTTTCTATTTTACCATCTTTTTTTAAGGAAAACTGCAAAGTCCGCAGCTTATACAAAACCTCCATTGCATTCCATATAGAATTGCTTTTCATAGCAATTACATAATCACTTGTACAAAGAGTGCCAAACAGCTCAAAAGAAAAGTCCTGATCGGAAAAATTCAACTCTTTTACAGATGCCTGTATATACTCTTGTATGGAAAGCATATCCCTTTTATATGTTGCATTTCTATGTATGTCTAAAATCGCAAATACCGTAAAAGGCTTATCAGTATCTTTCTCATGAATTTTAATATCCACAGATTTTTCCAAACGATATAAGAGGATTTTTTGACGGGTGTTAGAAAGAACCCGCCTCCTCTCTTCCGCGTCCAGTTTTGATATATTACGGTAGCCTTCAAGTGCTGTTACAGGCTCTATTTTAATACTATCAAAATTCATAAAAGTTAGATAATCAAAATGGCTTTCAATTTCAATCCCTTCTATCGGCACTAAGCGCTTGAATAATCTAATAATATAGCCCTGAGCTGACATCAAAATCTCTCCTAGTATTTTCTCTTTAAAGTAAAAAAAGGCACAAAAATAGTAGATGTGCCGCTGCTCTATTTAAATAAAAACCATCAGGTTTTAGCCTGCATGTCTCTTTTGCAAACTTTTTCTATCTTGTTTAAACCATTTCCACCGAGCTTTTAATTCTATACCCTTACCTTTTACACTTCCAAATAAATCGTTGGGACATTGATATGCAAATGTATAAGAAGACTCCAGCCCTGATGCTGTTGATTTTGCATTTTCAGGTAATCTTTTCACTCCCTATTTTCACTCCTTGACTCTCCTTATTTACCAGAGAAGAAATATTAACTTAAGCATACCACAAAAATCCATAGTAGTGCTATCATATTTATGTTAATTTTTTATTATATTTATATTAAATTTATGTATCATATTTATTAATTATTTGCAAATCACTCTTTTTTATCCTTCCTAAAATCTATATATCTATAAATTAGCATAAAACCAAAAAGTAAAAATAACGAGACCGCAAGGGTTATATTGATTTTTACAAGAGTTCGCCCATCCCAGATTATATTTCTAGTCGAAAATATGTTAACACCTATAATCGAAAAAACTGCTATTAAAAGCACTGCCAGCTCGATGACCCTTATTTGCAGCCGGTCTTCTGTTTTTGCTATAATGCCCCTCAGTTTCTCCTCGGTATAATTTCCTACGGTTTTTTCTATGCTTTCATGTTTTTTATCTAATTCATCAAGCCTGTTATTTACACCGGTTTTTTCATTTAGTAAAATATATTCCATACTTGCATTATGCTCTTCTTTGAATTTATCAAACTCACTTTGCCAATTTTTTTCAAATATATTTAATTCATCCATTTTTGATTGAATTTGAACGATAAAAGCATATTGCAAGCCAAACAAGCTGTCAGAAATTGCTTTATCGCTGCAAAAGCCAATATTTAACTTTTGGGATATTGCCAAAAATTTATCCAGATTATCTTCATTAAGCAAGCCAAGTAGTATATCCAATATAATCAGGGACTCCAATTCCACCGAAACAATATCATTTTCAATATCCGCATTCTCGCTCCCTAGGTCTTCAATTTGATTTTCATATTTACTACAAATCGTATTACCTTCAGCTTCACGAATCTCAATATTTCTCGATAAAACCCAGCGGATTATACTTTTCACAGTCCTCTTTGCTAAATCTGTTTCCATTTCACCAAAAATATCATAAATAGTCTTGGCAGTAGTTATAACGCGCCTATCCCCGTCAATAAGAACTGTCCCTAAGCCTATCTTGGATAATGTAAGCTGATTATCTAAATTTTTAAGTAAAATACCATAAATATAATCAGGGGTTTTGCCATAAATCTCTTCGTATGATAGAGAATCCGGAAACTCACAATCAGCCCAGCACCTTAATGCCTCAAGTGTTGTCCAGTCCCTCAAATTTTTTTTATTATTATTACTTTCACAGGCTTCAAAATATATATAGAGATTAGAAGTCACACAAATGCACCCCTTGTCATTAGTATAAACATACTATAGCAAATACCGACAAAAAGTTCAACTATTTTTTCAACTAATAATTCTTAAAAGATAACGAATAATCAACCTTTCAGCTTTTTAACATATCTATGGATAAAAAACTTAAATTTCCCGCCGGATTCCTTAATTTTGCCATACATGTTAAAGTAATTGTTTTTAATGAAATTGGCATCAAACTGGTTTATTTCAATTTCGGAATAACGGGCACGGGAGAAGATTTCCGCCGCTGTTCTAAGCTGCATAACGGCTAGGGGTGCCATTTTTTCTATCCTTTTTGCGTAGCTTATTGAAGATTCGTAAGGGTTCATAGGCAGGCCGTAAAAGTCAAGGAGTTCCACAAGCCCTTTAAAGCCTTCCAGCACTGACTGGCGGTATTCATCCCCTCTTATTATCCGGTGGCGTTTATCTTCCTCGGCTTTTCTTATAAACATATAGGAGCCTAAGGCCAAAGCCGCCGCAACTATAACTACGATTAATGGGTTTACATCAGTCCTCTCCTGGGTTTGAGGGCCTATAACAGGCATAGCCGTACCTACCTCAATATCCTGCCCCATTAGATACATCATCCATTCCATCTCATAATATTCATCAATCCACCAGTCATCCCATTCAGAAGGAAATTCAAAAGGGCTGCCATCGTAAGGCAAATTCCAAAGATAAGGAGGCGTCGCTTCAAAAACTACCCAGCCTACGCCTTCAAAATAAAGCTCAGCCCAGGCGTGGGCATTTACGCCAAATACCGCGAAAAAACCGTCCCCCGCTTGCTGCTCAGGCAGCATAAAGCCTATATTATACCGGCTTGGGATACCGATAATACGCGCCATAACAGCCATAGCCGTAGCGTGGTAAGTACAGTACCCTTCCCGTACATCAAATAGGAAATAGTCAACAAAATCCCTGTCATAAGGTACATCACCGGGGGTTAGGCTGTATGGTATAGAGCGCAAATAATTCATAATAGCCGTAGCACGCTCAAAATCCGTTTCATAACCTTCCACTATTGTAAAAGTATGCTCAGCTACCCTATCAGGCAAAGTAACAGGCAAAGAAGTGTAATTAGCGTGAACATACTGGGCATAAGGGATACGTATATTTTCAAAAATAGTACTTGTAATCATATCCATTATATTTGTATAGCCTGCGCCTACAGCTTCTAGACCTCCCTGGCGCATCTCAATAAGCTGCGCCTCATAAAAACCCCTGTGGCTGTTAAGTAATGCTTCTTGTATAAAAGGGTCTTCCATATCAACTGTGTAATGGATGAAGCTGTACACAGCGTTCCTGCGAAAAACAGGTGCCACCCTAAGATCCATACCCCGCTGGAGTATTTCATAATCCCCATAAATATTCATCCTAAGGGTATTTGGCGGTCTGAATATTGTGCCTGTCCGGGCGCGGCCTATATTTATTACAAGACGCCGCTGCTGAGCGGCATAGCCCATATTATCGTCAAAAACCATGAGGGTATTGCCTAAATAGCCGTCCAGCTCAAAATTACGCATACCTGTAAAATCCGGCTCTATACGCGGTATAAACTCCTCCTCATCCCTATGGGACATCCAAGCTTGGCCGGTGTAAATATTTTGGGTTAAAGCCGCCAGATAAACCGGTTCATCAGCGAAAACCCACATTATAAAATCGCCGCTTTGGTTAAGATTGCCCCCAAGTCTACCGTCCCGCATTTCAAAACCCAGCCAGCCGGCACTAAAATAGCGAGGCATAAACGGCTCCCTTACAATCCAGTAAATATCCTCATAAACATCCTCTAAAAACCGGCGGCCGGCGGTTACATCCGGCATTGGAGTAATACTGGCAAGAAAAATCACCGCGGCACATACAGGTGCTAATATTAAAACCCGCTTAGGGCTGTTTTTTGCACGTTTAATAAATATTAAAAACAAAGCTAAAAGAAGTAAGAAAAAAGCCGAATGCCGACCGTAAGGCGTTGCGATATTAACTGATAAAAACACCCCCGCGCCTACGGCAAATATAACCGGATAGGAGAATTTAAGGCGCATTAATACTGCCGATAATATGCTTATACCAAAAGCAATAAGCCGCAGCGTCGAATCGTTAAGAGCCCATGTAAAGCCAATTTCCCCGCTCATAAAAAGCCAGGTTTGATTTAAACTATAAATTTGCCCAATAAGAAAATAAGAAGGCTCATCCCCTGTTAAAGACCTGTAGGCAAAAAAAGTAAAGATACAAAGTGCCGCAGTAAAGCCCGCCAAAGTAAATTTATTATAAAGTACTAAAGACGCGGCTAAAACGCCCAAAAAAGTCATAACTGCCATATCCCAAAGGCTTGTATCAAGTATAGTCAGGTAAACAAGCCCTATCATAAGGCTTAGGGCAAACATCCAGCCCAGGAGCATATTAAGTGCGTAGGATATATGTTTGTCCCGGACCCGCAGCAGCGAACGCCCTGGCGTATTAGGCTGGAAGTCTCCCTTTAGTTTTGATTTAAAATTAAAATTGCTCATAACAATCACCTGCCGGATTTGTCTTGTAGGTCAAGGTTCGACTCTACTTGACCTAAGCTAACTCCATAATAATTTACACCTGTTTCATCAAAAACTTGGGATTTCTGGTCTTTATCTTTTTCAAAGAAATGTATAATATTAACGTCTAAACCGTTTATAGCCATGGCTTTTAAAAACTCCTGCACCTTATTGTCAGGGTTTGTTGTCATAACATACAGTGCTGAAATCAAGAAATTAGGATTGTAATACTCATCAAATAAGGACTCCACTTCCAAGGCGTTTATAGGTATGCCGGAAGCGGCAAAAAACAGCCTGTCAAACCCTGCGCCGCTGCCCTCGTAAATCCTTTCGGCTTTATCCTCGTCCATATAGTCAAGCATAACAGGATAATTGTCATCTAAATTGTATTTGCATATGGAAACTGCGGTTTCGATAAGGGAATCCTCCACTTTTGCAGGGTTTACAATGGATTCAAGAGAAATACGGTTGTCAATTATAATAGCTGTAACCATAGTGTTTGTATGGTCATAATTTTTTACTAAAAGTTCATTTTTCTTGGCGGATAATTTCCAATGGACACGTTTCATACTGTCGGAGTAAATATATTTACGTACATCCGTAACAGATGAGTAATCCTCAAAAGAGGCTTTACGGCTAACTCCCGCCTCCTCTGAAGGGGCAATTGAAAACATCTCATCAGAAAAAGGTACGACATTAGGACATACAATTAGTATTGCCGAGTTTTTTATCTTCTTCCTCAGTTTAAAAATCCTAAGAAAGTCGTACATATCAACGTATTCAACCCCTACAGGGCAAACCCCCCGGTAAAAACTTTTAATATTACACCCGAAATCAACCTCTTCTTTACCGTATAGCTCAAATTCCTCAGAAGCCTTACGTAAAAAGTCCGAGTCGCTGACGCCCCCTTCACCGCTGCCAAATTCAAGAGCCTTAGAAGGGATAATAAAGCCTGCCTGGACAATAGCATAAGAGAAAAAGCGGCATTTTATCTTAGCGGAGTAACTTGCACTCTCCCCCTTCATAATCATATGCTCCGACAGTTCCTGATTACACTTAAGTCCCAGCCAGGATAAAAATAAAAGCCCAAAAGATACAGCCGCAATAAGCAAAAGAGCCACAAGCATTATAAAAGAGCCGCGGCTGCCTGAAATAGCAAGGCTTATTATGGATAACATTATCATAAATGCGTATATTAAGCGGTTTTTAGTCAATACAGCTATTCCTCCGTCAGTTTATCTGGATTGCGGCCTTGCTAACACAGAAAAACAATCTCACCCTTTAGCACCTGTGTTCAATCAGGGTAACAGCTTATTGAACACAGGTGCTTATATCACAGGTGCTTTAAGCCCTTGCAAAATGTCCCCTATAATCACCTCCGGGGTAATTTTCTTAAGGCGTGATTCATGGCTTACAATAACCCTATGGGACAATACCGGTGCCGATAGTTCCATTACATCATCAGGGAGGCAGTAGTCCCTGCCTTTAATGTAGGCATAGGCTTGAGCAGCCCTATGCAGGCACAAAGTAGCCCTTGGGCTTGCACCTAATGCCAATGATTTCTGCTCTCTCGTGGCACGAGTAATGGCAACAACATATTCAGCCACGGATTTATCCATATGTATGTCCAAAACGGCATGCTGCATATTTATAATTTCATCAGATGATACCACGGTTTCCAAGGCTTGGAGGGGAGTGTCCTTCTTATGACGCTCCAAAATCGAAAGCTCCTCATCCTTATTAGGGTATCCAATGGAAATTTTCATAAAAAACCTGTCAAGCTGAGCCTCGGGCAATGGGTATGTACCAAGGTATTCAATGGGGTTTTGGGTAGCAAAAACGATGAAAGGTGTTGGGGTTTTATAAATATTACCATCTACCGTAACCTGATTTTCCTCCATAACCTCCAAAAGGCTGGACTGGGTTTTAGGGGATGTGCGGTTTATCTCGTCCGCAAGGACAAACTGGCTCATTATAAGCCCCGGATGATATTCAAAATCCCCAAGTTTTTGGTTATACATGGAAAAGCCCGTAATATCAGAGGGCATAATATCCGGCGTAAACTGTATACGTTTAAAAGAACAATCCACAGATTTCGCCAATGCGGAGATAAGGCTGGTTTTACCCACTCCCGGCATATCCTCAATCAACACATGACCGCGGCTTAGAAGAGACACAATAACAAATTCAATAGCCTTACGCTTGCCTACAATTACTTTTTCAACATTGTCGATAATATTATTTAAAATTGCGGGGGTATTTGACATACACGCCTCCTCTGGCAGTTATTTTGTGTGGATTTTAGTATATCATATATTTATGATAAGTTCAATATAAAACGCCTGCAGTTGCACAGGCAGCAATTTAAGATTCATAAATAATTTCACCATTTTTTCTGATATACTCTAAAAACCCACTGTGGTCACTTGCTGTATCCATCATATGGGGCTCGATATAACCACCAACATCCCAAGCAAGACCTACTAAATAAGAGGATACTTCAAGCCAATCCCCTTGGAAATCGTTAAAGACAACAGCAACATCTATATCACTATATTCATGTGGGTTGCCATTTACATATGACCCAAAAAGAATCATAGTTTGAGGTTTTAAAGTTTTTAAAACCTCATTTGCAAAGCGATTAACTATTTCTCTAACAGCTGCTTTATCCAACGCAAAAACACCTCCGTTTGTGTAAAAATATTTTTGCAATAATCAATTGTCAATGCCTGAACAATTTTTTCCTTATACTCCGGATATCTTGCTTCAATATGCAATGGCATTAGTTTTTTAAGTAAGTCTTTTTGATCATCATTTAAAATATCGAACACATCACAAATAAGCGCAAGCCTACGCAAATCGTGAGTTTTTGGAGGAGTTTCATTTGTTTTTTCTACAATTACAGCTTTTAACGCCTTTTCGGCAACAAGATGGCAAATAAAGCCCATCCACAGCAGCTGCCCCGTATCCAGCATAGCTTTTGCGGTGACTAAATCGCTGTCACACATTTCCAGCCAATAATCAGTTTTACTATTCATCAACCTGCTCCTTTCTCTCGGAGCTTTTTTAAAGGGGATAACTAAAAGCTATTCATACATTAATTAATAATTATACATCTAATATATATGATTTGCAATGCCAAATGAGGCTAACTACATGGAGTTCCTTGTAATTTACATACCCCCTGCCCGCAAAAGCCTAAACCCATTATCGTACACCAAAAACTCCCCATCTCTAACTTCTCTAAACCATATGCCGCTTTTGTTCATCCGAGGCACAGAAAAATTGCCGGCATTTTCTGTATCAAAGCTAATATATACAAAGCTGCCGACGCTCCCTGCATTTGCGAGAGGAAAACGGCGTATAATTTTACCGTAAGCAGCTCCACCGTCCTCGGCGACTACAAGACTTCTGCCGTCCGCGCTAAAAGCCGCGTTACGGGTAATAAAAGGGCGGTAGGTGCCAAATATATTACTCCGGTTGATTGCGACTATACGTTCATTCATAATGTCTAACTCCTGGTTATATATATTTACAGGTGCCATAGTATCAAGATTGATAACCCCAAACAACATTGAGTCGTTTTGGCTTGCAACAGTAAGATAATAGAGCATGAACTGCCCATCAGCCGTAATATCTTTCAAAGCAAGATAGTATAGACGGTTGTCGTATTCAAAATCAAGTCTGTGAGCCTCGCCGTTTTCGTATATATAAATCCCCCATAAAGGGTTGTTTAAAGGTCCTGCAACTGAGAAAAATACCCGTCCTCCTCTTTCGATAATTTTATACTCAACAAAGCCGCCGCTTGGAGGTTCAAACAAGTATGACATATTTTCACCGTCTATATCCACAACTGCAAGCCAATTGCCCATTAAGGTGCGGCGGGCAAAATAAACCCTTGCCGAATCCTCGGAAAAAGCAGGCAAACTGTCAATTATATAAACCCCCTCAGATCCCATATAGCGGACAAAGTCCGCCCCGGGGTCTGTTAGGTTATACAGCCGGTTTTCCTCAATATTGCCGATGAAAATACTGGAATCCGACACAAACTCCTCGGCACCGCTGTTAAAAAAAGCAACCATAGACTCATCAGGTGACCAGGCTATCATCCCATAATCGATTATATAATTTGGGGGTAGGCGGAAAGAGGCACTTAGCCTAAATTCCGACTCCCTTATTTCGTATATATCCATATAACTTCTGCCGCTATGGACGGCGTACACAGCCACATAGCGGCCCCCAGGAGATAGAGAAACCGCAGGCGCATCCCCTACATCCAAGCTTTCTATATAGGCTGAGCTTAAGGCTCTCATGGCATCCTGGCGTATAAGCGCTGCGCGCTCAAGGGATGAGTTTACCACAAAGCTTTCCATAAATATATTGTACAGTTCACCTTGGGCAGCGGCATTTCTTTGGCGGGCAAGAAGGCGTTCAAGTACACCTGCCGCGTTTTCAAAAAGCCCCTCCTCCCTGTAGTGTGCAGCAAGGCGCAAATAAGCGTAAGGGTCGTTTGGCACAAGGTTTATAAGGTCTCTTAAAGTGTTTGCGTACATTTGCCCATTGCCTTCATAAGCCCATACATCCGCCAAAAGCCTAAGTTTTATGGGAGTAATTTCCCCTTCCGTGTCGGATAAATGCTCCAGAGCACGGTCAAATTCACCTAAATTGATAAAAGCCTCCCCCATAAAAGCATTTAGCTCAGAGCCTCTGATACCTGCAATCCTAGCCTGGGAGAAGGCTGCAACGGCTTCGTTATAGCGGCTCTCACCTATCCGCTCTCTGCCGATTTCAAACATACGCCGCCCATAAGCAGGTATGATTAAGCTAAACATCAAAACAGTGGCAATAATTACCCCAGCCACAGAAGGCAGATATTTAGCGGTTTTTTTATAGTAAGGATCTATGATTACTTTATATTTGGCAATTTTGGATCTTAGACGGTTCGTTTTCACAAACAAAGATTCTATAAAAGGCAAGAGCTTTTTTTCGGTTTTTTTGCCGCAGCCTGGACAATATTTGGAAAGCATATCCATTTTTTTACCGCAAAATGTGCAAAACATGGCTAAATTCAACCTCCTAAGGGGGATTTCAATAGTTAAGTTGAATTAGTATTTCCAAGTTTTTACCATTAATGCATATTTTTCCATAAAAAAATGGGAGCTTTATGACAAATGAACATGTCACCGCCTAAGCCCCATCTTACCAAGAATCAGCTCCTGCATAGCAAGCATCTCTTTTTCATCTTCAGGATTTTCGTGGTCGTAACCCATACAGTGAAGCATGGCGTGGGCTGTTAGAAAGCCCGCTTCCCGCTCAATTGTGTGGGCATAATCTTTGGCCTGGGAGAAGATTTTTTCATAGCAGATTACAATGTCACCTAAAAATAAAATGCCTGAAAATCCTTCCTCCGCCGGGAAAGACAGTACATCTGTAGGGACATCAATGCCTCTTTTAGCCTTGTTAATTTCCTGCATATTTGGAATATCTACTATTAGTATATCAACGGAACAAGGCTTTGTAATGCCCTCCGCCTTAACTGCCGCTTTTGCCGCGCTTATTATGGTTTCTTTTAAGCTTTCGGATAATTTGTCTGTTTCGTCATGTAGATTTATGGTCAATTGGAGTCCTCCGAGGGGTATAAATTACGATCTCAACAGCTTCTCCCATCGTAATTGCAAGGAGGCTAACGACGAGGGGGCGGTTTTAGCGTCGCAGACTCTAATCCGCAAGGCGGGCTGCGCCCGCCTGAGGAGAATAGCTGTCCGCGAACGAGCAGGAACCTATTGAAACACAGTTTCAATAGGTAGCGGAAGTGAGCAAGCTATTCATACTACCCGTACATCGTTTAAAACTTTTTCGCAAAGCGCAAAAGCTTTAAACGACAAGGCTTTGCCCACTCTACGCCCGCTCCACCTTTGGATAAGGTATCCGCTCATGATACATACCCTTAAACACCCGCATAAAAGCTTTTGCTATAATATCTAAATCTTTTATGGTCAAGCCGCTGTCTATAAGCTGACCATCGTCTAATTTATCCTTAATTAAAGAGCGTGTAAAAGCCTCAATCTCCTCCACCTGGCGGCTGGCTGAAAGCATGGATCTAACTGCCGCTTCAACCGTATCCGCAAGCATTACAACAGCGGATTCCTTGCTTTGGGGAGTGAGATTTTTATATCTAAAATCTTTTTCGTCAAGTTCATCCTCAGGGTGTTCTTTTTGGGCCTTATGGTAGAAATATTTTATAAGGCTGTTGCCGTGATGCTCCGCTATAATATCTCTAACCACCGCAGGGAGCTTATATTCATTAGCCATTAAAAGCCCTATATTAACATGACCTGTTATTACGGCAACAGAGCTGTAAGGGTCCAGCTCATCATGGAGGTTTTCGCTTATTTGATTTTCCGAGTAGTACTGTGGGTATTTTAACTTGCCAATATCGTGATAATAAGCCCCAACCTTTGCTATATTAGGGTTTGCGCCAATGTCATAGGCCGCAGTTTCAGCCAAATTCGCAACAATAAGGCTGTGATGATAAGTAGCCGGTGCCTCAATTGTGAGGCGGCGCAAAAGCTCATTATCAGGATTTATAAGGTCAAGGAGCTTTATTTGAGTTATAACCCCAAACATAGCCTCCCACAAAGGCAGGGAACCCATCGCAAGCATAACCGTCAATATGCCGTTTAAAAACGCGTAGGCTGACCACAGCATAAGCCCTTGAGAGAAGGCACGCTCGAAAACCAAAGTTATCGCCCCGTAGAAAAACGCCCCCGCAGCCGCCACAATAAGACTCAAAAAGAACACATTATTGCGCTGGTCGGCATATTTAGCCATTTCAGCCGTTAAAGTGCCTACTAAGATAAAAAACAGCATATAATCAAGCCCTGCGCCAATTATCAGCATTGTAATTACAGTAACGCCAATATTAAGTACAAGGGCCAGGCGGGTATCAAGTAAAATAGCCACTAAAAGAGTGAAGGGCAAAATAGGTATAAATATCCAAAGGCCTGTCCCGCCTAAAACCCTTGAAATACCAATGGTTACAAGGTATAAAAACAAAAGCATAAGTGCTTCTTTCCTGTTTTTTAGAAGCCGCTCACAATAGCGTGCAATATAAATTAAAATAAAAGCAAATATAAAAATTGCAACGCCGCTTACGCCTATTATAGGCATTATGCTCTCAACAATACCACGGGATAAAAGCCCAAGGCTTTCGATTGCGGCAAAGGCTTCCTCCGTTACTATGGCACCTTCATCAACTATAGTTTGCCCCGGCAGGAAATATATGGTAGAGATTTCAGCCCGCCGCTCAGCTATGATTGTCAAGGTCGCTTCCTCGTCAAAAATACGGTTAGGTACAAAATAAACCGCGGATATTTCATAAGCAACGCCGCTTAAATAAGGATCCATACCGGCATAAATCCTGTCAAACTCATCACGCATATCCAAAAGGGCACGGGTGTGGGCGTCCTCCTGCACTCCCTGATCCAGTATATTTATAACCACATTGTATACATTATCGCGGAAATCTTGATACAGCTCACTTTCCAAATTCACCAAAAACAATAAATCATTAAAATTAAAGTCTTCTATCTCTATAAGGAATGAATCCTCTATAGCAAGGCGCATAAACTCCTCATGGGAGATAACATCCAAACGAGGAGGCAGGGTAATTTGGGCACCGGGTGTAAAAAATGGCGTATTCTCCCGTCTCAGCCTGTCAATTTCAAGGAAAAACCGATCCAGCCGCTGGACTACCTCAACACCTATCGAAGGCTCAACACGAAAGAGGGGCTGTACCAGGCTTTCAGCCTCATCCCTTAGCTGCTCCGTTAAAACCCTGTTTTCGATTTGTCTGATAGCGCGTATTCTAACAGGGGAGACACTGCCGGGCTCGATATTATAGCCTTCGGACACGTAACTGCCGCTTATTAGGAAAATTATTGTAATAATCAGAGCGGTAAAGCTTACAAAAGTCCCGGATTTTATATTACTATAGCCTTTTTTCAATAGAAATCACACCTGTCTTTATCTTAGGTTTGTTGTAGCAAGACGATACTAGGACTTGCTTCATTACAATTCCAACGACACACACCTCATCCCTACCTCTTCCAGCGTGGTCTGTAATTACGCTCCCCTTTAAAATCTCTTCTTTTATCGCTATAGTCTTTCTTCGGTTTTTTATTCTCATTCTTCTCATAAGCCGCAACGATTTTTGCCACTAAAGGATGGCGCACAACGTCTTTATTGGTTAAATGGGCTACACCTATATCCTCTATGCCTTCAACGATTTTAATGGCTTCGGTTAAGCCGCAGGCTTTGCCCGCAGGCAGGTCAATTTGGGTTAAATCACCTGTAATTATAGCCTTAGAACCCCATCCTATGCGTGTTAAAAACATTTTCATCTGCTCCGGCGTGGTGTTTTGGGCCTCGTCCAAGACAATGAAGGCGTTATTTAAGGTACGCCCTCGCATATAGGCAAGAGGTGCCACTTCGATAGCCCCTTTTTCAAAGTTTTTCTGAAAACTTTCAGCCCCCATAATTTCATGAAGGGCATCGTAGAGAGGTCTTAAGTACGGGTCAACTTTTTGCTGTAAATCCCCCGGCAGAAAGCCCAGTTTCTCCCCTGCTTCAATAGCCGGACGGGTTAATATTATCCGCTCAACCTTGGCGGATTTAAAAGCGGCAATTGCAACAGCCATAGCAAGATAAGTTTTCCCTGTCCCTGCGGGGCCAACGCCAAAAACTATAGTGTTTTTGCGGATTAAATCGATATATTTCTTCTGCCCCAAGGTTTTAGGCTTAACAGGCTTGCCGGAGATTGTCATAGCTATTAAATCCTCTGACATTTTTTCAATATCAGAAAAATCAGCCTCATCTGACGCGGCTATTAAATAGTCCACGGAAGCCCCTGTTATTTCCTCGCCTTTAGTGGTTAGGGCAATAAGCTTTTTAAAAACTTCCGTTGCTTTTTCGAGGTTTTTCTCAGCCCCTGATATATTTATATAATCCCCGCGGTTTATTATAGATACGTTAAAGGCTTTCTCAATTTTTCTCACATTTTCGTCTAAATGCCCGAAAACCTTACCTATTATAACGCCGGGGACTGTTATTTCGGTTTTTTTTAAATCCAAGTGATCGCTCCCTTGTCGCTTCGTTGAAATCCCCTCGTGCTTTGCACTTACGGCTTTCAACGAGTTTTCTGTTGGTAAGAACCGGCTGCGCTGCACGCGGACGCCGATTTCCCTCGGACAGGCAAAGCCTGTCCTGCGTCTACCACGCCTTCGGCGCAGTAGAGAGCAATTTAGTTCAAAAAACTCTTGTAAATCTATAAAATATATTGTATACTTATGTCAAAGGAAGCGATGAATATAGTGTATCCGTCGAAGTCTCTTGGTATTTACTTGCAGCACTTACTGAGTGGGCGGCAGGCGATTGGAAGTCCGACCTTCCTCACGCCTTGTAACGTGAAACAGACTCACGTACACAAAGGGCAATTAAAAAACCCCTTACCACACCTCCATAATTATACGACATTTTCCCTAAATAATCAACCTCCGATTATCTGTTTTTACCGTCGTATTTTATCAGGTGCCTGTGTGCGTTTAGTTAGCATACGTGGCACTTTTTTTCGTTTTCCTAGGGGGTAAATCTTTTTCTTGCCGGGACCCAATGAGTGGGCGGGTTCCGGCAGGGCTTACCTTAGGAATTACTTATTATGAAGGGAGAGTTCCAGCCTACGGCTGGAATCGGCGCTTACGCGCCGCCCGCTTAATGGCGGCTCATAGGTGTATTATGATAGATAAAACAGGCAAAGAAATAGGTCAGCGCATACAAAAATTACGCAAATCCGCAGGTTTATCAGTGGATAGGCTTGCCGAGCTTTTGGAAATAACCCCAAATTTTCTCACTCTTATCGAGGAAGGGGAATGTTATCCTACTCTTAAGGTCGTTATGGGGATAAGCAATATTTTAAATGTGTCTATGGACTATATTGTTTTTGAGGAAAATGAGTAGTATTTGGGATTGCTTCGCCTACGGCTCCCAATGACAAGCAAAAAATCTAATTTCGCTACAAGCCTATTGAGAACTCATATCCTCAACTTCATCTAAATACCTCACTTCACCGATGTTCTCATTAGTTATAACCGTAGCCATAACTCTAAGCCCATAATTTATTTGCTCATATTCCACGATTTTTTCTATTACATCAGCGTCAAAGTCAAATTCCCTTATTATCCTGTTTGTTATTGTCATTAAAGTAAGCTCCCGCATTTCCTCCAAGGAGCGGGTGATTTCATAAGTTTCAAATTCCTTGTAAGTATGGTGCAAAAATATTATAGGCAAAGGGTAGTTCGCCCCAAAGCCAAGCTGCCTTCTATCCGTTATTCTATCATAGTTTTCATATAAATTGGAGTATCTTAGAAAATTTAATTCTTTATTAAGAATATTTAGGCTAAAGGAACGTCTTGTACGTCCGGTAAAGTTTTTACGAGTTTCTGTGCGGCTTATGTTAAAATTCATCTCATAATACTGGCGGGCCCGGACTTGGGCTATGGAGTGGGTTTGCCCTATTATAACGGCTTCATCCCCTTCCCCTACTACAAGGGTTCCTGATACAAGGACATCCCCCCGAAGGACAACATCCCCTTCCCGCACCATAGGAGTGCCTCGGGAGACAAATACACTTGTTATAATACCGTCCCCGCGCGCGATTATATCACAAGGTCTGGATTTATCTATGATTTCCTCCCTTGGCAAAGTTTCCGCTATACTTACGGTGGCTTTTGTGCCTCTGATGCCAATGTTAATGAAGGATATATCATCGAAATAGGCTGATGCCTCCCGTGCAAGGTTTTGCCTGTCCACACTTCTTCGCCGCTCCCCTGCCGCTAAACCCCGCTCCCCAAGAAATTCAAGTATTAGCGCGGATTCCAGCCGCTCGTTCCCCTCCACCTCAACAAGCCACACAAATCCGGACAGGTAGTATAAAAGTGCCACAAAAGCAAGTATCCCAAGGGGAAAGAGCTTGCGTTTCCTAAATTTGTGCATGGTAAAAGGTGCCCCGTGCTTTTCCACTATTTTATAGCGGCAGCCTGTTTTACGGGCACAGTCTTTAAGGGCTTTAAAGCCTTTGATAGTGACTTTCATGCGGACTGAGGCACCTTCGTAGCTTACATCCCAAATATATAAGCCTTTATGTACGGCTAAATTTACAAACCGCTCCACGGAAAAGCCCGTAACCTCTATTACGACATAGCCTTTTATATTTTGCCATATGTTTAGTATCAATGTGCCGCCTCCCCCTACACAAGAAATTCAACTTTCATTATATTACCTACAATCCCTATATTATCAGCTGTAATTTGCTTAAGAAGGAGCTTTTTCCCCTCTACCCGGACGATGCCTGCGGTGGTATTTATTCTTACGCGCTCCTCGGAATATTCAAGGACTCCTTTAAAGTTTTCCACAGTCATATCTTCGTTGCCTATAAGAGTTATAAGAGGGAGATTCATTACAACTTCCTTGGGAAGTTCCAGTGCCGATGTAATTTTTTGGCTTATAGCCTGTTTAGGATTAAGATTAAGATTAAGATTAGTGCTGGCATTAGCGGCTTGTTTTTTTTGTTTTATCATATTTTCCACCTCTATGGAAGTATATGAAGAAGGGGATGTTTGTTATGTCCTTGATTTTGCCGTAAGGCTGTGATAAGCTTGTGCAATAAAAACCGAGGAGGTCAATATGCTGAAATTTACTAAAATGCATGGCATAGGCAATGATTACATATATTTCGACTGCACAAAAGATGATATAAAAAATCCTGAGGCACTTGCGATAAAACTAAGTGACAGACGCTGCGGCGTAGGCTCTGACGGGATTATACTTGTGCGGCCCTCTAAAATCGCGGATTTTAGGATGAGTATGTTTAACGCCGACGGCTCCGAAGCCCGTATGTGCGGCAACGGCATAAGATGTGTAGGTAAATTTGTATACGATAAAGCTTTGACAGATAAAACTTATGTGGAAATTGAGACCCTTGGAGGCATCCAAAAGCTGGACTTAAATGTAGTTAACGGTAAAGTACAAACGGTTAAGGTTAATGTAGGCAAGGTGGTGCTTGAAGGCTCTAAAATCCCTACAACACTTGATATGGCACGGATTATAAATCATCCATTAACTGTGCTTGGGGAGCAGTATCGTATTAACTGCATTTTAATCGGCAATCATCATTGTGTTGTTTATGTTGATGATTTAGAAACCTTAGACCTTGAAAAAATCGGCCCGGCTTTTGAGCATCATGAAATTTTCCCTGATAGGATTAATACGGAATTTGTGAAAATAATAGATAATAAAGTATTTGAAATGCGGGTATGGGAGCGAGGCTCAGGTGAAACCTGGGCTTGCGGCACAGGGGCTTGCGCCGTTGCGGTTGCAGGGGTGTTAAATGGGCACGCACCCTATAATGAGCGGATAAAAGTTAAGCTAAAAGGCGGGGATCTTTTTATAATATATATGGAGGATGGTACGGTTTATATGGAAGGTGCGGCCCAGACGGTGTTTGAAGGATGGGTAGAGGGTAATATAGTGAAATGACCTCGAAACAGTAACAAAAAACGCAGAAATTTTTTCGTAGGTCTAGGTGCAAACTTAAACTATATTCTAAACCTGTGGAAGTTTAAGTTTGCACTCGGAGGCACAAATCCGCAGTACCCAAAGGGCTGGTCGTAAATGCTTCGCATTTACTGCTCGCCCAGGCAGCCCGGTACGAGCGGGTTTGTGCCGACGAAGAAATACGGAAAAATCACAAGTTTTTGTTACTGGTTTGGGGTTATTTTGCTATAACATTTAAACAGGCATAAAAAAATAAAAATAACAGTTGACAAATCCTTCCGCTTGGTGTAGTATAAATATCGCTGAGCTAATATCAGCATAAGCTAGGCCCGTTGGTCAAGGGGTTAAGACACGGCCCTTTCACGGCTGTAACATGGGTTCGAATCCCATACGGGTCACTTTATCCAAACTTTCCGGTGGCGATGCGTTTGCGGGACACATCCGTTCCCATACCGAACACGACGATTAAGCCACAGACGGCCGACGATACTTGGCGGGAGACTGCCCGGGAAAATAGGTGGCTGCCGGA
>WRBA01000030.1 GCA_009779915.1 Defluviitaleaceae bacterium
ACGCTCTTGCAAATCCTAACGACACAGACTACATCCTAAATGCCCTATCAACCTTTGTTTTTTATAGAGAAAATCATTATGACGATTATTTGCTTACTTGGTATTGGGATAGTCAAGAAGGTGTGCCTTATTGGTTTGATTTAGTAGCAAGCCTGCATGTGGTTTATGGTGAACAAATCCAAACAGACGAAGATTTACATGCGGCTATATCTTATATCGCAAGGTATCATAGAGCTACTACGGCTTGGGGCGGAGACTCTCGTTTTCATGGGGCGGTATCTGAAAGCTATATCATAGGAGCATTAGCTCTTAGTATTATAGATAGATACCAAAACAGGCAAATATGGCAAAGTCGCTTCACAGTAGAAGAAACAATCCACCCTATGCAACTGCTGTTAGAACATTTTTATGAATATGAGTTACCAGAGCCTGCAATGCCTACAGAGGAACATCTAAACGCCGTATATGAAAGTATCTATTCACGCATACAGAACTTAATGATTCCTATGGAGGACTTTGTATATTTATTGCAAAGAGAATTGGCGGAACAAGTTTTATCAGCAGAAGATTTTGAGCAGCCGTTTTTTGGCTTTTTCACCGTGAGCGATGCGGAAGGTATACTAACGCAGGTATTTGGTGAGCCTGTTTCTCTTGACTTTGTAGATGGTATGGAGCTTCCATTCCCTGTAGAGGGGCTTGAAGATGCCGTTATAATGACTTGGGGAGATGCTTTTGCCGCTATGGAAAGACTGCCTGTA
Source organism: Defluviitaleaceae bacterium (assembly GCA_009779915.1). Taxonomy (GTDB): domain Bacteria; phylum Bacillota; class Clostridia; order Lachnospirales; family UBA5962; genus WRBA01. The sequence continues at coordinate 759 of WRBA01000030.1, forward strand.
AGGTAAGTGAAAATATTTCGGAGTTAGCTCTTTACACACGCTTTAAAAGGCATACAAAAGAAAGGTGTGGGAATTGTGGAAAAAGTTGAATATAAAACTGTAACAATCAATTCAAATGGCGGTGTGATTAAATTTAACGCAGAAAAATTTGATAACGATTGCATGGAACAAATCAATAAAATTGCCCATGAACTTGGTATTGACGGTTGGGAATTGTTAAATGTGTTCTCTGTTTCATTAACTTTGGTTTTTAAGCGTAAAGGTGAAATTTAATATATACTTAAATTCTTACAGATTATAGCTTGCTATAGTGAATTGAATTCAACGAACGCCCCTTCATGAGCATTTTTGCTAAACAAAAGTGCGAATGCAGAGCTTCGCTTCAGTCCATTTTGGACTGAAGCGACTATATAAATCTGTTACTGTTTTAAAAGAGAGCTGAGCCGCGCAAAGTAGCTAATATTCATATCGGCGTGTGTGCAGGTGCGAACTTAAACGATATCTTAGCATAAAAAACCACATTGAACCATTGCGGTTTTTCATGCTTTATTGAAGTTTAAATTCGCACTTGGGATAGCTCTGAAATATTTTGACTATGAATAGATTTCCATTCTATAATGACCGCTTTGCTGATGGCAAAGGAATAGATATTGTTATCGTATGCCTATTCCTTTGCCTTTTACATGGATTTTGAGTATAATTTTACAGGAGTGATATTTTGTTTTTAGATGTTACAACTTCAATTTTAGAGTTATTTACAGGGGTGGGAATATTTTTGGTAGCAATTATTATGCTTTCAAAAATATTCGGAAAACCGTCTGAAAGATTGCACAGGTTTTTTAGAAAAACAGGAACAAATCGTTTTGTTAATGTTGGTTTAGGCGTTGTCACAGTAGGGATTACCCAATCCTCTACCCCTACAACAGTTATTGTAATCAGTTTAGTTGGCGGAGGAATGTTAAGTATCTTGCAAGCAACCGGCTTAATTATGGGCATAAACATAGGCAGTAGTTTAACATCCCTACTGTTCGTGTTTTCAACCTTTCGGATCAGATACTTTATCACATTTTTAGTTTTTGTTGGGGCGGCAATTAAGCTTGCAACAAAAAATGAAAAATGGGTTTACGCGGCAAATATATGTATAACATTTGGGCTTTTATTTATCGGGCTGGGTTCAATGAGTTCAGCACTTGGCAGCAACGAAATTATTGTTGGCTTTTTTGAAGGAATATTTAGCAGGGTTACCTTTCCGCTATGGCTGTTTTTGATAGGAACTGTATTCTCTGCTTTGATACAATCTTCATCTGCTGCAATTGGAATTAGTGTGGCTATGGTAGCAAGTGGGTTACTCCCATTTGAATCAGCTATTTATATAGTAATTGGTGCAAATTTGGGTACAAGTTTTACTGCTATAATTGCGTCCCTGCCTGGAAACCGGAATGCGAAACGGGTTGGGCTTTTCCATGTTTTATTTAACCTTTTGGGAGCGATATTGTTTTTGGCAACAGTTTGGCCATTACAAGAAGTTCTTGTTCCATGGTATCAGGGACTTATCTATGACCCTACTATACAACTGTCTGTTTTTCATATTGTCTTTAATACCGTAACAATGCTTGTTTTGGTTTCGTTCATCACACCGCTAAATAGAATTGTGTGCTGGATTATCAAAGACAAATCAGAAAAGTAGAGTTATAAATAACGGACTCTATAAATAAAAAAATTTAAGGAGGGCATATCACTATGTCAAATGTTGTTTTTTCCAATCGCTACAAACTAAAAGATGGAGTATCTGTTCCAGATTTTTTACTCGCAATAGAGCAACTAATCAAGGAGCATGTTTCAAAACAAAAGGGCTATGTTTCATTTCAACTACTTAAAGAAGATGATACATGGGTAGACTCTGTTACGTTTGAAACAATGGATAATCTCAATGCTTTTTTGGAATCGTCACAGAGCAATAGTAATGAACTGTCTGAAAAATTCTATTCATTTCTTAACTTTGCTACCTGCAAAAGCACGGTTTACTCCGTTGAAATGAGTTGCTAACTTTCCCATTTGTTTCTTGGGATATGCCGTTACGGATGTTACGATGTTATGACTTGTGCTCTACAATCTACATAAAATAAAAAATAATGCAGCAAAAATCTCCGAAGTGCCAATAAGGGGGGGAGGTGTCTGTCTATACAAATTCTTATTATCTTTAATATAATTATCGCTGTAATATTTACGGTGTTCTATTCCTATCAGTTTGTTTATATTTTAGTTGCTCTCTTTCACAAGAGTACACCTGAAAAGGGAAATGGAGAAACACACATACACAATTATGCTATCTTGATAGCGGCAAGAAATGAATCACAGGTTATTGCACAGCTTATTTCCAGTATACAAGGGCAGTCATACCCACAAGACAATATAAATATTTTTGTAATAGCTGATAATTGTACAGATAATACTGCTGAAATTGCAAGGAATGCGGGTGCTATTGTTTGGGAGCGGTTTAACAAAAATCAAGTAGGCAAAGGATACGCCCTCGACTTCTTATTTAGTAAAATCTTTGAGTCATACCCACAAAACCAGTTTGACGGCTTCTTTGTTTTTGATGCCGACAATCTTCTCGATGTGAATTATATAGCTGAAATGAACAGGATTTTTAATAATGGTCATAAAATCATTACAAGCTACAGAAATTCCAAAAATTATGCCGACAACTGGCTGTCCGCCGGTTATTCACTTTGGTTTTTACGTGAATCAAAATATATGAACAACGCAAGAATGATATTGGAGACAGGGTGTGCCATATCGGGAACAGGCTTTTTGGTATCGTTAGATATCATCAAAGAAAACGGTGGCTGGCCTTTCCATTTACTCACCGAGGATATAGAGTTTTCCAACCATAACGCAATATCCGGAAACCGCATAGCATACTGTAAATCAGCGATATTTTATGACGAGCAGCCTACGACTTTTCGTCAATCTTGGAATCAGCGTATGCGTTGGGCAAAAGGTTTTTATCAAGTTTTCGGAAAATACGGTGCAAGTTTAATAAAAACAATGTTCAAAAAACGTAGTTTTTACGCTTTTGATATGTTTATGACGATATTACCCGGAATGGTGCTTACGTCAGTTACAATGTCGCTAAATTTGATTATAATTATTTTAGGTTTGGCAATTGATTTTGATATTTCGTCCGTAATCAATTTATTTGTAACCTCACTTATGACCTTGTATGTTTTGCTTTTTACAATTGGCAGTATAACTGTTGTAACTGAATGGAAAATGATACATTGCCGAGCATTTTTTAAGGTTGCGTATCTTTTCACTTTTCCACTGTTCATGCTAACTTATATTCCTATTGCTATAGTTGCAATGTTTACAAGGAGAGTCGAGTGGAAACCGATTAGACATAATTCAGTTACAACGCCATGTGGCATACATCCAAAACAGGTGAAAATAGTCAATGGTGAGTATATCTGTCCAAACAGTAAAAGCAAAGCTAAATGTCCGCCCGGATGCATTTATTACAATGCTCCTAAAGCTACAGAGAAGTAAATGCAAGGGTTATCGCACCACCCGAAATAATGTTCTGCTCAAGAGAGGCACACAAAAGTCTTTATGTATAGGGGTAATTTAGATGCTAACCACATTGCTTTCGCTTACACCACTGCTTTTCTGCGGCGGCTTCATTGCTGCTTATAAGCAAAATAAAATGAGCCTTGTTCCAAGTTTTATATTCAGCTTGCTTTTGCTATCTATTGCAGCAAACATAATAAACTTTTTATACCCTTACATTATTGCTGGAGGCAATCTGGCTGCGAGAATTGTACTCATTATCATACTTATACCTTTTGCCTTAGTTGGAAAATTGGGGGTATATGCCTTAATTGTTATGCTGCTAATCAATGCACGGATTGTATTGAAAAGAGAGAAGAAGTCATTAGCCCATGCTCTAACTTTTATTTTAGCTATTTGCCTAATTGGTTATTTGATTGCTGTGCATCTTGTGGAGTCGATTGAAGTTGACATTCCTAAACACATTTCATTATTTATTTCCTCAATATATTTGATGATATTTCTTTGCTTTATTCACATTACACATTACATAATAGCGACGATTTTATGCCAGTTCTCACGGCCAAAACTCAACCAGCAATATATAATCGTGCATGGGAGCGGGCTAATTGATGGAAAAATTACACCGTTACTCGCAGACCGTGTCGATAAAGCGATTAAGTTTTATAATAAACAAAAAGAAGTGAACGAAGCACCCAAACTAATACTTTCAGGCGGCCAAGGAAGTGATGAACCAAGAACCGAGGCTGAGGCAATGATGGAATACGCCTGTTCAAGAGGTGTATCACAAGAGGATGTTTTGTTGGAGGCGAGGTCGGAAACAACCATGCAAAACATGGTATTCTCTAAAGAAATAATGGATAGGCACTCAGAAAACAAATCATATAACTGTATTTTTGTAACGAGCAGCTATCACCTTTTACGCACAGGGATGTATGCAAGAATTGCCGGATTAAACATAGATGGTATCGGCTCAAAAACTGTACTCTATTATTTGCCCAATGCCATTATTCGTGAGTATATTGCTTATGTTGTAATGTATAAAAAGCGTTATATTGCATTGGTTTCTTTCGCTTTTTTATGTGTATTCGTTTTAAGCTTAGTTTTATGGATAAATAATCCTGCCTGAAATATTTCGTAATGAAATCAAGGATTACAAGCAATGTCGTCATATATGCCGAACACATCTATCATGGAGGGATTTTATGAGGAAATATGTGGTTATTTTAACTTTGGCAGCGGTTATGATGTTTGCTTTTGCAGCTTGCGGTGGAAATGAGACCCAAACCACACTGAAGAGACGATAAACTTAGGGATGAAGTATAAGGAGGGGATAAAATGGATGTTTTCTCTAATATTTTGCCAATTATTGTAATGATTTATTCAGTCATATTTGTATTATCTTTATTCTTTCAAAAGAAAATTAGCAAAAGAACGGACGTAGTATTGAGGGTTATATTTGCAGTTCTTATGCTGCTTTTAGGCATTTCAGTATGGATATAATATTGGCATCTCAAATAAAGATTAAAATTTATTTTCGGAGGTTAGCTTATGAGAAAGAAAATAATTATTTGCATGGCAGGATTTTTACTGATTTTACTGTTAGCTTCATGTAATGCAGATGTTGTGGGAAACCCTGTACTCCCGTCTGAAGGCGGCACTCTGCGTGTAAATGAACATACAGAGTTTCAATTTACACCAAATGCAACTGGATTTTGGGCGTTCCAAACATCTAATAACGCCGGCAGTGTCCCATATTTGGCGTTAATGGATTTAAATTATAACATCATTGCTTCTGACAGCTATGGCGGTCAAGATAACAACTCTCACCTTATTGTACATCTTACATCAGGCACAAACTATATCATTTCGGCAGGATTTTCTCATGGTTCATTTGGCCGCTATACACTATCGATAGAGAGGATAGATGTATCAACTCTTACGTCAGGCGAAAGCATTCGTGTTTTGGAGCGCGGTATTTACAAATTCATCCCAGAAACTACAGGGATATGGGTGTTCGAGACCACTGAGAGAAGCATTAACAGCGACCCTCATCTAACACTTATGGATTTGGAAAATAATATTATTAGTTTCGATGATGATGGAGCAGGGGATCTAAACGCCTATCTGGTTGCACATCTTACAGCAGGTGAACAATATGTCATATTGGCAAAAAATCTGAGAGGTCAATATTCAGACTTTATCTTGTCGGCAGAGAAAATAAATCCTCAAACAATTAACATTGGTGATGAAATTAGATTTGAGACGAGAAGTATTTATTTGTTTACACCTGCAGTCACTGGCATATATAGTTTTGAAATAACAAGTGCAAATGGCGAATATCCTGATGTACGTTTGGGGCTGATTGATTTAATCAATAATGAGCTGATTGATATTGATTTTAGAACTTATCAATTCGATGATTCTTTAGGAGCAGTTAGACATGGCTATAATCTAACTGCAAACACAGCATATATCATATTAGCTCAGACGTATTCAGACGATTCTCAAGATAGATATATCCTAAAGATTACACAGCCGTAACCTGCACGAGAGATTGCTAATACACAAGCTCGAATCTTCTATTTTACAAGTAGTGAGTTAATTTACAAAGATATTGAAGATTTTAAGGAAGTGCTAATCTACCGGTAATCTTATCGCGTAATACGACATAGATTGCGGTCTCCTAACACGCTTTAGACTCCTCGCAATAAAGTTGTAGCGAAATTAGCGTTTGTTTCGTCATTAGACTTGTATTGCAGGAGATGTGGAAGCATTGACGGGTTAATCTAAGGCATATTACGTGATAGGATTGCGACCCAACACGCTACGCGTATTAGGCTCGCAATGACAGTGCGAACGCTAATTTCGAGACAAGTCTAATGACAATGAAGCATGGCTTCGTCTACGTCATGGGTAACAAAAAACACGGTTTAGTGCCGTCTATTTTCATTTTCTCCCCTACGCCACTTCCGTCCCCTTTTTCCCGCTGCGATACAGCAAATAAGCCATAGCAACCACACCCGAGGCTATAGCACCGTATTTATATAATTTCTTGCGTTCCGCTTTCCTGAAAATTATAGCCGCTCTCTCAGCTTCTTCCACAAATTCATCATCTATTTCGCCTATACTTACAAAAAGCCTCAAAGTTTTACCCCAATTGTCACTCATAGTACAACCCCCTCCTTTTCTAACTGCTCCTTAAGCAGCTTCCTGGCTCTAAAAAGCTTGGATTTTACATTACTCTCCCCTATTTGAAAGCGTTTGCTTATACTATAAATACTCTCTCCATAAAAATACCGCCGGACAAATACAGCTCTTGCCGTTTGCTCCATACCTCCCAAGCAAATATTTATACTTTCCACCACCAGGCTGGATTCATAAGCCTTATCCGGGCTGTCTAAATGAGGGATACAATCCGTAAGCTCACTAAGAAGTAAATCAACTTCACCACTGCCGCGCTTTTGGGTGTTTTTTGCCCGCCATCTGTTAATCGCCAAATTTCTTGCGATTTTTGAGAGAAACGCACCAAGAAAACTAGGGCGGTTAGGAGGTATCGCATCCCATGCTTTTAGCAAAGTGTCATTAGCGCACTCCTTCGCATCCTCGTCACTTAGCAAAATATTTTTTGCTGTAGTATAAATCCGCTTGCCGTATTTTTCCTGAGCTTTAAACAATGCCGCCTCCTGCCGTTTAAAAAACATATCCACAATTAAAGAATCCTCCATTTATGCACCCCCTCATTTATATAGACAGCAAAAAAATACAATAGTTGCATTTATATACTTAAATTCTTTTGAAACAGTATCAGATTGTTGCTTGCAATTAATTTGATACTGCTTCAAAAGTGGGCTGCGTTGCGTAAGCTGCGCGGCTTATCCTTATAACTTACTGTTTTGTAAGGATTTCAGTACAGTAAAATAATTTTACCTTTTTGTGAAACCCTTTTGTTTTTTTGCTGTTTATATTATGTAAGCCGAATTACTTAAGGAGGATTCTATGTTCAAAATAATATCTGACGGAGCTTGTGATTTTAGCAAGGATGAAGTAAAAAAATATAATATTGATATTGTGCCTTTCTATATTAGCTTTGATGGGCTAAATTACCTGAAAGAAGGTATTGACATAAGCCGTAAAGATTTTTTTAACCGCCTTGTGTCCGATAAAACTGTTTTCCCAAAAACCGCACAGCCAAACCCTCAGGACTATGTTGATATATTTATCCCATATCTTGATAAAGGGGTGGATATACTTTGTATTACCGTATCTTCAAAGGTCAGCGGCTCAAATAACTCGGCAAAAATGGCTGTGGATATGCTAGCGGATGATTATCCTGATAGAAGTATAGTGTTGCTCGACACTTTAAACGGCTCGGTGGCACAAGGGTTAATCCTAAAAGAGATAATTAAAATGCGGGACGCGGGCTTATCTTTGGATAAAACTACGCAAATTGCTGAAAATATTATAAATTCGGCAAAGCAATATTTCACTGTGGAAACTTTGGAGTATTTAAAACGAGGAGGGCGTGTAGGCCCTACAACAGCATTAGTTGGCAGTATCTTAGGCATACGCCCTATACTCCAAGTAGAAGATGGGATGATTAGCCAGCTTGACTCTGTCCGTGGCAAAAGCAAAACCCTGAAACTAATCGAAGAAGCTATGGTGGAAGCCTTAAAAGACGATGTTAACAATATAAGCATAGCAATCGGGCATGTATTTAGAGAAGAGGACGCCAATGCCCTTAAAGCCAATATAGGAGCAGGGTTGAATATCCAAATACCAAGCCCTTTGGTTGAAATGGGTGCTGTAATAGGCGCACACGCGGGACCTGGTGCTTTGGTCTTTGCATATTGTAAAAAATACGAGGAGGTTTAACATGGCAAATATAGGTATATGGTATATAATCGCACAAATTTTAGGTGTAATTACAATTTGTTTTGAGTTTACGTCCTATCAAATAAAAGATAAAACAAAATACTTTCTCATCACAGGCATAGGCAGCTTTTTTTGGATGACAATGTTTGTTGCAATTGGTATTGCCACAGGGATGAGTACTCAGCTTTCCCTTATTTTAGCCGCAACTTACAGTACCATCCGTAATTTAGTTTTTTTTAGGGTCTTTTCTAAAAATACCCCTGAAAGCAAGGAAGCCGGACTTAATTTCCTCCTAGTTATGATAGTGGTAGCAATCGTTGCAGGTACCGCAACAGTCCTTAACGCGCCGGCAGAGGTTCGCTGGCTTCATATAATCGGCTTATTTACAGCTTTAGCCTTTGTAATCGGGCAATATCTTCCAGGTGTCCACTATGTTCGCATAACTGTTATATTTTACGCCATAATTGTGCTTTTAACCCAAACACCTCTTAATATTTTATATGGTGATTTTAGATGGAACATTATGGGCATTTTAATTGAAGCGGCAAAAATCCTTTCTGTAATTATATTCTATATCCGCTACGGTTCTGAGCCTAAAACCGCACAGCTTAAGTTTGCTAAACCTTGATACTTTTAAAATACTGTGTTATTATTAGTATAGTCAAGCTACTTTAAAAGCGTCCCAGTAAAACACAGGATTTTTTTCTGCAAGACAAAGAGATGACGACGACGTTTGCCCAAAGGCAAACTAGGACGAAACGATGCAGTATTGCAGGAAAAAGACAAGTTTTAATGGACGGTTTTAGAGTGGCTTGACTATAAAATACATTCAGACAAGGATGATGCTAAATGAACGAAGTATTACGCGTAATTAAGGAACGTTATTCATGCCGCAATTACAAAAATGACCTGCCTGACAAGGATAAGCTTGACGCTATTGCCTTAGCCGGCGTACAGTCCCCTTCGGCTATGAACCGTCAGCCTTGGGAAATACTCATAATAACCGACAAAAACTTTATCGATGAAATGGATACTGACACAATGAAAACCCTAGCCGCCCAAGAGGATAAATCCACTTACGAGCGTATTATGTCAAGAGGCGGCAAGGTTTTCTACAACGCACCTTGTATGTATTTAATACTTAAGCATCCTATAGGCAATTTTGCCGCTCTTGACTGCGGCATTGTAAGTGAGAACATAGCCCTTGCCGCAAGTTCACTGGAGCTTGGCAATGTTATTTGTGCCATGGCTAATATCCCTTTTTCAGGCTCCAGAGGTGCCGAGTTTAAGAAAAAAGTGGGATGGAGTGATGATTTAGAATTTGGTATGGCAGTACTTGTAGGCTATGCCCAGGAATCAAAAGAGCCTCACGAAGTTGATATGAATAAAATCCGTTATATTTAAGCAGCCCGAAAAGCCGGAGAGATAAAACCAAGTTTAGCGTTTGGGTTTTCGGGTTGATTGACTATATGTTTAAAAATACTTGACAAAACCCCAAAAAATACTATATAATTTTTTCTGTTAGCCGAACGGCTCTTATAGTTAAGCAACTTGAAACACCAAACAGATAAGCGCAGGGTTTATCTAGCGATACGCGGAGCTTGTTTGCCGCAGTACCCAAAGTGGTACGAGCGGTAAATAAGTGACAAAGTAGCGCGTAATAAACCCAAGCTTAGCGTTTTGGGGTTCAAGCTGATTGACTTATATGCCCGAGTGGCGGAATGGCAGACGCGGTGGACTCAAAATCCACTGTTGGCAACAACGTGGGGGTTCAAGTCCCTTCTCGGGCAGGATGGCCGCCCGGCCAGGCGCGTTTAAAACGTGAACACGATTCAGGTTCGCGTTTTGCGCCGACCAGGGCATTGGCTTAAAATAAGACTTTTGGAGGAATCCGAGGTCTTATTTTTTTGTTGTTTTGTATGAAAAATATCAATGTCCACAATTGCATTTGTGAATAGTGCAAGCAAAAGCAATTATATCAAGTGCACAAAATAGCACTCATAAACACGATATATCATAGGAGTTGACACAACCTAACCGAATACAACGATAAACTATCAAATTTTCTCCACTCTATGATATTAAGTTTTACATTAAAACCCCCGCACAATGATTGTACGGGGTATAGCAACAATTAAAAATGCATATTTAATTAAACTTGTATATATAGCTACTCGTCTCTTCCTAGGGCGTGTCGACATAATATTTTACGAAAGCTCTTTTCGAAATATTATGTCGACACACCCTAGAAAATACAGTCCTAATATGGTTAACGATTTACCTCTTCCTCTTTCACAACAGCCAGCGTGTATCCAAGCGGCTTCAAAATCTTTATTATGCTATTTACTTGAGGTGAATGTACCGCGCTTTCAAGCCTTGCGATTACCGGCTGCTTAACTCCGCATAGCTCTGATAATTGCTTTTGTGTTAAACCATTTTGCTCTCTTGCATCTACAATGGCATTGATGAGGGATTTTTCTAAGTTAATAATATCTTCCTCTTCAGGTGTTAAATTTAGGGTCTCGCGAAAATTTTTCCATATTGTAGCCATCATTTATCATTCCTTTCGATATAGTCAGCAAAGTTTCGTTTAGCTTGCTCAATTTCACGGAGTGGTACCTTATTGGTTTTCTTGGCAAAATGGTGTAGAAGAATATAAATCCTATCCTCATAATATGCAAAAAGAATCCTGTTATCCAATGGACGAAGTTCCCATATATCGCCGTCTAAGTGTTTTACAATAGGTTCACCGACTCGCACACCTTTTTCGCAAAGGATATCAATATATGCAACAATTTTATTAAAATTGATTCTTGCGTTTTTATCGGTTAGGGATTTTTGCCTCAATTCATTAATAAATTCAGCTATCGGCTCATTTCCTCTACTGTCGCTGTAAAAAATCGCATCGTACACTTTAGTATTTCTCCTACCTTCAATATTATTATAGCAAATTTGATATATACGCGCAATAGCAAACTTAATATAATTCTTTAATTGGAAGTGCCATTAAATGTACACGAGTTGTCCACAATTTTCGTTTTAGAATTCAATATTGCAAAACAAACGTTCTTATGAAAAAGCAGCTTGCACGTGCCCAGAAATGGCTTGATATCAAGCTCTATCTTACCCCATATGTTTTTAAACAAGGTTAATTGTAGCATAGTAATACAGACTCAAAATCCACTGTTGGCAACAACGTGGGGGTTCAAGTCCCTTCTCGGCATATAGTAAATATCATTGTTAACAGGCTTTCTGAGAAATTAGAAGGTCTGTTTTTTTTGACCTCCATGTCAATGTGGGTATGAACAAAAAAGCAAGCTAAGTGATTTTAATGACACAGCAAAATAACCCAAAAACAATAACGAAAACTTGTGATTTTTGTTACTGTTTCGAGTTCATTTCACTATATTTGTTTATTTTATGCAGTCATTTGTGGTATAATCAAAAAGTCGGAAAATATCAATAATTATTTTAGGAGAAATTGTGCTGAAACCCACACAAAATAGCAAGCTATAATCTGTTAGCGTTTTAGGAGGGTTTAAGTATATAATGTATATTCAAATACCAGAAATGGAGGGATTTGAAGTGAATAAATATTTAATTAAATAATAAAAATAGTTTAACTAACAAAAACATTTCAAGGAGATGTTAACATGAGTATTTCGCGCCTAATTAAGATTTTAATAGTGGTATTTGCAGCTTTGGCAAGTTTGAATATAGCCTTTTTCGTGCTATCTTCCAGGGCCGACGAAAGACTGGCGAGAGCCACAAGTGAAAGGTTGTACCTTTATGCAGCTTTACAAGATTTGCAGAATGCATCGGCTGATTTAACCCGCTGGGCAAGGGCATATGCAGTAACAGGAAGTCAGCAGGAATATCAGGATTATTGGAATGAGATTTTTGTGGTGCAGCGCAGAGACCGTGCCGTTGCGACATTTGATGAATTTAATGCACCTCAAAATGAGAGGAATCTGATACAGCAAGCACTAAGCCTTTCTAATACCCTTGCTGAGTTAGAAGGACAAGCCTTTGAAGCTGTAACGGCAGGCAATATGGTTTTAGCAACAGATATAATGTTTGGCAGCGCATATGAAGCAGGCCGCCTTCCGATTATACAAACCCTTAATCAACTAAGTGAAGCGGTTACGCAGCGTACAACACTCAGTCAAGAGGAAACCCAAGCATCAGCCGCTGTTTACAATATGCTCGCGCTCATATCCACAATATTGTTTGCCCTCGTCAGCATCGTAGGAGTAATTGTGATTTTACGTAAAATCACACCAATTAACAAGCTGGTTAAAGTTTTAGGCGATGTGTCCAATGGTAAATTAAACGTAGATATAGACAAGTCCAACCTTTCGCAAGATGAAATAGGCGTGCTGATGTGTGATGCGTATACCCTTGTGGATATCATAAAAAATATGGTGGAGGATATAAAGAATTTTACCCACGATACCATAGTATACGGCAATCTTGACCTACGCTTAGATGCTGATAAATACAAAGGCAGTTTCAAAGAAATGATGGAGGAACTCAATGAGTTTGAAGAACTCTCAAACGATGACTTGTTAGTGTTTGTAGACATTATGGACCGTATCGCTCAAGGTATTTTCAATGTTGAGTTGAAGGAACTTCCAGGTCAAAAACATATAATAAATGAAAAAGCAGATAAGCTTATGGCTAACCTTAATGCTGTTATCAATGAAATTAACGGCATGGTACATGCGGCGGCAACATTAGGAGATCTTCATTATCGTATTGATGAAAGCAAGTATACAGGCGGCTGGCGTGAAATTATGGTTGGACTTGATAAAATTGCTGAATCCGTTGATGAGCCTGTTGTTGAAATTAGAGATGTTATGGAGAGATTGGAGCATGGCGACTTTAATATGAGAGTTACCGGAAACTATGCAGGGGATTTCCTTGTGATTAAAAAAGCTGTCAACAACACTATGGATGTGCTTTCAACTTATATAACTGAAATTGCAGAAAATTTAGCGGCGGTTTCCGGCGGGGACTTAACCACAGTCATTACACGCGAATATGTAGGCAGTTTTGGCACCATCAAAGAATCTCTCAATAATATTTCCGAAACGCTGCATAAAACCATGTCAGAAATTTCGATGGCATCCGAACAAGTTTTATTGGGTTCAAGACAAATTTCTTCGAGTTCGATGGATTTGGCAAACGGCGCACAGGAACAGGCAAGTTCCGTACAAGAACTTAATGCCTCAATAGATACTATAAACCAGCAGACTATACAAAACGCTGACGATGCGTCCAAGGCAAGCGGTCTTTCCAATAAATCAACAGCCAATGCCCAAGAAGGCAATATCGCTATGAAGCAGATGGTAGAAGCTATGATGCAAATAAAAGAGTCATCAAAGGATATATCTCAAATTGTACAAACCATACAAGATATTGCCTTCCAGACAAATTTGCTTGCCCTTAATGCGTCTGTCGAAGCGGCAAGAGCCGGCGAACACGGCAAAGGCTTTGCTGTTGTGGCCGATGAAGTACGCAGCCTTGCGGTACGAAGTCAAGAGGCCGCAACCCAAACAACCGATCTTATCCAAGATTCTATCAATCGTGTAGAAACCGGTTCAAACATTGCGAAATCCACATCAGAATCCTTAGATGCTATTGTAACAAGTGCAAATGAGGTACTTGATGTAATAAGCAATATTTCAACCGCCTCAAAAGACCAAGCGGAGGCAATTGGACAGATAGGCATCGGTCTTGACCAGATATCAAAAGTTGTTCAAGGTAACTCGGCTGTTTCTGAGGAAACAGCATCAGCATCGGAAGAACTTAGTTCGCAAGCTGAACTTTTACAGCAGCTTGTGTCATATTTTAAGTTGTAAACTACGGAGGTTTTACAGCGTATAGTCAATCGAAATAACTAAAAAAGTGCCCAAATGGGCACTTTTTTAGTTATTTCGCATACTCAATAGCTCTGGTCTCCCTTATCAAATTAACTTTAATCTGTCCGGGATACTCAAGCTCATCTTCAATTTTCTTAGATATTTCACGGGCTAAAAGCACTAAAGACGCATCGTCCACTTCTTCAGGGATGATGACAACCCTAAGCTCTCTGCCGGCTTGGATTGCAAAGGATTTTTCGACTCCTTTGTATTTATCCGCTATATCTTCGAGTTTTTCAAGGCGTTTAATATAGCTTTCCAAAGTTTCACGTCTTGCCCCCGGTCTTGCGGCGGAAATAGAATCCGCAACCTGGACTATAACAGAAATTATATTATTGGCTTCCACATCACCGTGATGTGATTCAACAGCATTTATGATAATATCAGATTCACGATATTTTTTACATAGTGCAGCACCTATGGAAACGTGAGTGCCTTCAATATCATGGTCAACGGATTTACCTATATCATGCAATAGCCCTGCACGCTTTGCAAGAGTAGGGTCAACCCCAAGCTCAGAGGCTATCAGACCGCTTAAATGAGCCACTTCAATTGAATGCCTAAGCACATTTTGCCCGTAGCTTGTCCTAAATTTCATTTTACCCAAAAGCCTTATAAGCTCGTGGTGGACACCGTGTATACCTGTTTCAAAGGTGGCGGCTTCCCCTTCTTCTCTTATCAGGACTTCCACTTCTTTACGTGCTTTTTCTACCATTTCCTCAATACGCGCTGGATGAATGCGTCCGTCAACTATCAGTTTTTCAAGAGCTAAGCGGGCAATTTCGCGGCGCATAGCATCAAAGCCTGATAGAATAACAGCTTCCGGAGTATCATCTATAATAAGGTCAATGCCTGTTAAGGATTCCAATGTTCGTATATTTCTGCCTTCGCGGCCGATTATACGGCCTTTCATTTCATCATTAGGAAGTGATACAACTGATACGGTGGTTTCAGTTACATGATCCACAGCACATCTTTGTATGGCACCTGATAAAATTTCCTGTGCCTTTTTATCGGCTTCAAGCTTGGCTTTTACTTCCATGTCTTTTATAAGGCGTGCAAGCTCTATTTTTATATCATCTCTAACAGATTCAAGAAGATGTTCTTTAGCCTGCTCTCTTGAGAAACCGGCAAGCTCTTCCAATATACCCATTTGCTCATTGATTTTTGCTGCAAGTTCTTCTTTTAACTTATCAATGGACTCGGATTTTTTTAAAAGCTGCTCTTCTTTTTTTTCGAGGGTCTCAATTTTTTTATCAAGATTCTCTTCTTTTTGGGTTAAACGTTTTTCATTTCTTTGTATTTCGTTTCTGCGTTCTTTGTTTTCTTTTTCGTTTTCGTTTTTGGTTTTTATGCTTTCTTCCTTAGCTTCAAGAAGTATTTCTTTTTTCTTCGCTTCAGAATCTATGGTTGCTCTCTCGACAATACGAGCGGCTTCAAGTTCAGCCGAGCCTATTTTGCCTTCAGCTATTTTCTTCCTATATGCCATACCGACTATAGCACCAATAAAAAGACCAACCACAGCACAAATTACACCAACCACTAAAGGGTCAGATAAACTCATGTCAAAAAACTCCTCTCTATGAAATTTTCATTGTACAGTTTAAGAACCTAAGTTCTTAATATACTTAATGCCAAATAGCAATTTTATACAACAATGCTTCCATAATTGTATAACTTTTACAAAAATAAGTCAAGCTATTGAGTGATATTTTTCACAAAGTGCTTATTGACAAAGTACAAGCACTCTACAACTATGAAATATGACAGCAATATGCTGCGTAAAATAATAAATATAGAATCAATTATAATATTATATGGCAAAAATGCATAAGCAATGCCGATAAAGGCTGAGCTTAAATATACTAAAAGAAAACTGAAAACAGTTGAGAGAATGATAAAAAAGAAAGTTTTAAGCCATCTGCCTTTTACTACTTTATAGCTTTCAAAAATGGCACCAAAGCCCCATTTGCCTGTTACAATAACCGCAGGTACCGCAAAAAAGAAGCTTATCATCATAAAAATCCCGGGAATCACAAAAAAGAAAAAGCCGATAGCCATACATATTAAAGCCAAAAGTGCTGTAACCGTTGTTTTGCCGATGTTTGCCACAACTACAGAGAGCATATGGGACCCTTCGGTCTCGTTATCATGTGCAGCACTTTTGGCAATAAAAGCAGAGCCGCTTGATATAAGAGGGGAAAGGACAGCCCAAGATACTAAAAGCACCCCTATAACTGTATAAAATGTATGATTTAGCGCAGGTAAATAAACACCTGATAAATTTGTTAAATCCGTAATTAAAAGAGCTTCCAAAACCGTATTAGAGCTGACATAGCCGTTCCTTAAATTATCGAAGCCTAAAAGGGTGAGAAAATCAATAAGGCTTAACATGGCTATCCGCTCTAAAATAATAAGAGGGATTTGTACCATTACAGTAAGCAATGCTATGGCTTTAATATTTGTTTTGTATATTTCAAATCCGGTATTAAAAGTATCTTTATAAGATAAGTCAGTGAGTTTTATCATATTTAGCACGTCAGGGATATCTCTCCTTTTAGAACATTTCGATTATAGTAACCATTAAAGGTATAGTAAACAAGGACAAAACTGTTGATATAAATACCATACGAGAGGCAAGACCAGGCTCCTTATCATATTGGGCAGCAAAAATTGCCGTTATGGCGGCTACAGGCATGGCACTAAGGATTGTTAGGGTCGTAAGCATTGCCGGGTCTGTAATTATAAGCCTTAGGGCGAAAAACATCATAAGGGGGAAAATAATAAGCCTAAAAAGGACAATTATGTATATTTTAAAGCCTTTAAATGCCGTTTTCAAATTATTTTCAGCCAGTATAGAGCCTATTATTATCATTGAAAGAGGGGTGGTAATACCTGCAACCATACTAAGGCCTGAGCCCAGCACCTCCGGCAGCCTTATAGAGAAGGCAAAAAGGAAAAAGCCTGTAAATGTAGCTATTATAAGTTTGTTTAAAAGTACGGATTTTAGGCTTATACCCTGACCGCCGCTGCCTATCCCCATCATAATATAAATGCCTAAAGTAAGGAGGGCAACATTAAATACAGAGTTTATCATAGCTGTATAAAACATTGCATCAGCCCCATATATGGCATAAATAACAGGAATGCCCATAAAACCCATATTGGGAAAGGTTAGTGAAAATACGAAAACGATTTTTTCACTGTCAACAGATTTTAGGAGCTTGGTTAAAAAAACTCCTAAAGCAAAGGCAAGTATATGCAATATAGCAGCCGCTGCCATTGCGAAAATGCTGTGTCTAAAAAGGTAGGGGTCGAACTCGCGCTGCATTGAAACTATCATAAGGGCAGGCAGGGTGATATTTACAAGCACAGAAGATAGTGCAGGGGTGTCTTTTGATGATAAAACCCCGCCCCGCCTTGCGGCAAAGCCTATAATCATGCAGATGACCAAGAGGGATATATTGTCGAATGCGGTTTGGAACATGGAGACTCCTTTATGGTTAGATTGCGTGCCTCCTCGCAATCTATTGCTCTATTACACGCTGCTGTACTTGGTGGTTAAGGTTTTGTAGCCTGATATGTTCTATTACCTCATCATCAACACTTGCAGTAAAATTGCGGAGGCGGTTAAAAAATTGGCGGGTACTCATATTAGTATTCGGACCGCTTATGGTAACCCTTTCCCCCCACCATTCTTCCTCCCATTCTAAAGTTAAATCGGCGATAAGCTCTCCAAGTTCACCTTGGCGGCGAGTAAGGAAGCTTTGAAATGCAGCGATATTTACAGGAGTCGCGCGATTGTCTAATATTTGGTGTACCTGGCTGCGAATATGATTATCAAGATGCCACATACCGGGAATAAGCCCCCTAAAGTTTTGATGGGAAGAAAGCCTTGTAATATTCATATCTATACTATTAGTTGTAGAGCGGAGGCTCTCTAAAACAGATATCTTTAAATCACCATACTCGTTTTCTATGACAAAATTTAAGCTGCCTAAAAGCACTTCAAGATTATCCAGTTCACTCCAAATTGAGGACATATAAATTTGCCGTATGTTCTCAGCGCGGCGGGCATTTATTACATTCACAGCAACGGACACTATACATATGACTAAAAGCACGGCTATAACGCCCTTTAGTCTGCGCTCTTTTAGTTTGTATTCGTGTTCGGCTAGAGACATAAAGGGACTCCTTTGGTGTTTACTCTCTTATTCGTTCTCCCCTTCATTTTCAACATTTACGGTGAAAGCATTAATACGGTCAAAAAATTGACTTATGTTCATTCTATAATCAGGCTCATTCCTATCTTCATATACTACGGTTAAATCGTCTATAAGTTCCAGAATCTCCTCCAGGCAGTAGACAATAAAGTCAAGTGCCGCCGTAGTAACCTCAGTGTCGGCAGGGTTCTCCCTTACTTGGTTAACCAGACTGCGAACATGATTTTCAACCCCTCGCATACTGGGGGTAGGATTGTTAAAATTTTGATGGAAGGAAAGCCTTGTAATACTCGTATCCATCATACCGGTTGTGTAGCGAAGATTCTCTAAAGCAACGGTTTTTAAAGAATCGTCCTCATTTTCTATTGCAATATATAAGCCATTTAAGAGAACTGAGATACTTTGAAGGTTGCCCCAAATTGAATTCATATAAATTTGCCTTATCTGTTCATCGCGATGGGCATTGAGGATATTCATGGCAACAGATGCTACACATATTATTAAAAGTACGGCTATAATACGCTTATGCCAGCGTTCTTTACGTTTGTAATCATGTTCGTCTTGTTTGTTTAGGGACATATTAGTAAACCCCTCCGTCTAAAAGTATAGTTTGACCGTTTAAATAGGTGTTTTGACTCATAGCATAAACCATATCTGCAACCTCATGGGGCTGACCGTATCTTGATAAGGGTATCTCATCTTCAATGGCGGCGCGCTCCTCTTTGCTAAAATAGGCAATCATATCCGTATCGATTGCTCCGGGGGCAACGGCGTTTACCCTAATGCCGCTTGGACCAAGCTCTTTGGCTAAAGACTTTGTAAACAGGCTGATGGCACCTTTCGAGGCGGAGTAAACTGCCTCACAGGAAGCCCCTGCCACGCCGTATATTGAGGAAAGATTGATTATAACCCCTTCCCTTTTTTGAAGCATGTAAGGTATGGCTAAATGGCTGCAATTAAGGACGGAGAAGAAATTGTTTTTCATCAAATACTCCCACTCAGAAGGAGCGGAAGTGTTAAAAAGCCCATAATTAAGGATGCCGGCGTTGTTTATAACTATATCTGCGCCGCCGAAATTTGTTTTTATCCCATCGAACATTTTTTTGCATTTGACATAATCAGATACATCTAAACCAAAAGAGATACAGTTTACACCCTTGGATTTAAGCTCTTTCTCAAATTCGTGCATCATGTCGAAATTTTTTATACAATTAAGGACTATATTATAGCCTTCCTCAGCGAATTTGGCAGCGATTGCTTTGCCAATCCCCCGTGAGGAGCCTGTTACTAAAACTGTTTTTTGGGGATTCATGAGTCCTCCTGTGATTGGTTTTGCTTTAATGCTTTCTTCATCCACTTACCCGAGATAAGCCTGTGCTGGAAAAATACTGTACGTACTATCCAGTCCGCAAACATACCGTACCATACCCCAATAAGCCCCCAGCCAAGGACGATACCCATAATATAGCCTGAAACTATCCTAAGCCCCCACATACTGGCAATGCCTACATACATTGTATAGCGCACATCTCCTGTGGCACGGAGGGCGGCAGGGGTTATAAAGCCCGGTGCCCAGAAAATAGGCGTCATTATAAACGCCGCCTGGAGAAGGGGGATAAGTATCGCCGCCGACTCCTCACTGGCGTTAAAGGCGGAAGCAATAAGCCCTGTCATTGGGAAAAGGGCAATGCAGATTACGGCAAACATACCGCAGCCTACAACCATGGTAAATAAGCCGGTTTTCTTCACATTTTCAAAGTCGCCGCGGCCTACCATTTGCCCTACTAAAATCATAACCCCTTGGGAGAATGCCATGCCGGGGACACCCATAAACATAAACACTGTGCCTCCTATATTATTGGCAAACAATGCCGATGTACCCATGCCGACTATAAAAATTTGGGTCACAAGGCGGCCGATTTGGAACATAGAGTTCTCAATCCCTGTTGGGATACCGATGCCAAGTATCGCCTTTTGATTTTTCACATCAGGCATAAAATCTTTAATGCTTTTGAAACGTATAGTCGGAGATTTAAAGAAGATATACAGCATTATTAGTACAAGACCGCATAAACGGGACAAAGTAAGAGCCAAGCCCGCACCGATTATGCCGTAGCTTGGGCTTATAATATGCATGCCGAAAATACTTATCTCCCAGCTGAAAATAAGGATAAAACCAAGTGCCACGTTAACAACATTCATTATCATAGTGATTTGCATGGGAGTTTTAGTGTTGCCGGAACCTCTTGTTATACCAAACGCGGTTTGCATAACCGCAAGCATTGGGAAAGAGGGGATAAGTACCGTAAAAAATTCAAGCCCGGCGTGGAAAACCGCTTCTTCCGCATCCCCTAAAAGGGCTTCCACAATTGGCACCCTAAATATAATAAATGCAAAAAGTACAAGGAATGAGACGGCGAGGGCAAGGGTAATAGCCTGTGCGCCGGCTTTTTTTGCCCCTTCAAAATCCCGCCTGCCGTACATTTGAGCCACTATAATAGTACCGCCGGTTGCTAAAGCCATAAATAATGCGAACATAGTTTCCGAAATGCTGTTTATTATGCCGATGGCCGATATAGCGTATTCCCCAATAACATTGGCTGCCATCAGCTGATTAACAATACCCATAATGCTGATAAACACCTGCTCCAATATGATAGGAGTGGATATAAGCATCAGTTCTTTAAACATCCGTCTAAATTCGTTTCGCTGCATAATGGGGGAACCTCCGAAAGGGATTACATCGCATACTAAATAATCCTACCATAAAGTTCCAAATCTTACAAGGTTAAAAACAGAGATTGCCGCGTCGCGTGTTGACCTAAGGTGCGTTAGTACAAAACGGCAATGGTACATAACTAGTTTCAGACAATTTTTTTGTCGCTTTTTGCTTCAACAATGACCCGCAGTAGCGGACGAGCCGCAAAGCTCGGTTCCGGCTTTAGCCGGAAGTCTCCCTTGACCCGCAGTAGCGGACGAGCCGCAAAGCTCGGTTCCGGCTTTAGCCGGAAGTCTCCCTTGACCCGCAGTAGCGGACGAGCCGCAAGGCTCGGTTCCGGCTTTAGCCGGAAGTCTCCCTTGACCCGCAGTAGCGGACGAGCCGCAAGGCT
>WRBA01000031.1 GCA_009779915.1 Defluviitaleaceae bacterium
ATTAGACCTCCCTCTACGCAAGTAGGTAAGGTCCCTGGTAGATCACCAGGTTGATAGGCTGCAGGTGTAAGTGCGGTAACGTATTCAGCTGAGCAGTACTAATTGACCGAGGGCTTGTCCTTATTATTTCTATCTTTTTTCTACTCTTCTATATCTTTCTTCTTCCTTATTTTGTTTTCATGACTTCCGTTTGTCTTTCTCAACTTATTATCGCGGGGTGTAGCGTAGTTTGGCTAGCGCGCCTGATTTGGGATCAGGAGGTCGCAGGTTCGAATCCTGTCACCCCGATTTTAAGAGTCTATATACTAGAGTATTAAATTTATCGCATATGTGTATATAGGTTCTACGTACCTGTAGCTCAGCTGGATAGAGCAACGGCCTTCTAAGCCGTGGGTCAGGGGTTCGAATCCCTTCAGGTACACTATTGTTTTTATCTGGTGGGTATAGCTCAGTTGGTTAGAGCGCCAGATTGTGGCTCTGGAGGCCGTGGGTTCAAATCCCATTATCCACCCTTAGGCAAAATATAAAATATAGGGATCACTAGCTCAGTTGGTAGAGCAACGGACTTTTAATCCGTGGGTCCCGGGTTCGAGTCCCGGGTGATTCAGTAGTAGAAAGATTGGTAATTCAAGATTGTTGGAATCTGGATTATCAATTTTTTTGTTTTTTAGTTCTAATTCTTCAATGCCTACGATATTCTTTCAGTTATAGCGCGATATTGAATTAGAGGAGTCTAAAGCGGTTTTTATTATAGTTCCCGGGTGATTGTTGGTATGGTATAATTTTCAACAAACATAAATCCCTATGAGGGCTGTTATAGTTCCCGGGTGATTGTTGGTATGGTATAATAGCGCAATGTGTTAGAGCCTCTTGCTCTACGTTATAGTTCCCGGGTGATTGTTGGTATGGTATAATATAGCAACCATGCGTCTGTCTAATATGGAGGTTATAGTTCCCGGGTGATTGTTGGTATGGTATAATGCGGCGGTTACGAGCATGACGCTTATGACTGTTATAGTTCCCGGGTGATTGTTGGTATGGTATAATCGAAGTAATAGGCGCATTACAATAGGTGGCGTTATAGTTCCCGGGTGATTGTTGGTATGGTATAATTGGTGTCCATAAAGACGAAACTCCTTTTAAGTTATAGTTCCCGGGTGATTGTTGGTATGGTATAATGTAGTTGAAGAGACTATGAGAGGTGTTATAGTTATAGTTCCCGGGTGATTGTTGGTATGGTATAATTTTTTCACTAATTTTACTGATAAAATGGTGGTTATAGTTCCCGGGTGATTGTTGGTATGGTATAATGCACAGGTGGCGGGAATCGTGACGATTATCGTTATAGTTCCCGGGTGATTGTTGGTATGGTATAATTCGGTTTCATCAAGCTCCATTTCACCAGCAGTTATAGTTCCCGGGTGATTGTTGGTATGGTATAATAAAATGGGATATTGCAACAGACCTATGGCAGTTATAGTTCCCGGGTGATTGTTGGTATGGTATAATCGAATTTCGCGGGATGCCGATGATTTCCGTGTTATAGTTCCCGGGTGATTGTTGGTATGGTATAATGAGCCGATATAAAGCCCACTTTCAAACGGTGTTATAGTTCCCGGGTGATTGTTGGTATGGTATAATGTAGTTGAAGAGACTATGAGAGGTGTTATAGTTATAGTTCCCGGGTGATTGTTGGTATGGTATAATGAAATGAGCATCACCGATTTTTTAGTTGCGGTTATAGTTCCCGGGTGATTGTTGGTATGGTATAATTTCCAGTAGAATAACCCGCTAAGCACGATGGTTATAGTTCCCGGGTGATTGTTGGTATGGTATAATTTCTCAAACAATCACCAATGTTTATAATATGTTATAGTTCCCGGGTGATTGTTGGTATGGTATAATAGATGCTGATGGCGAATGTGATTATGAATCGTTATAGTTCCCGGGTGATTGTTGGTATGGTATAATATGTTATAACTCAATGGGCTCATGGAAATTGTTATAGTTCCCGGGTGATTGTTGGTATGGTATAATGTATAAGTCATCCTGCTCCTCCTCTTTTAGGTTATAGTTCCCGGGTGATTGTTGGTATGGTATAATTCCCCCACCCCTTGTTTGTGCTTGTGTGGTGTTATAGTTCCCGGGTGATTGTTGGTATGGTATAATTTTAAGGAACAGTACAATGCATGCACTGTAGTTATAGTTCCCGGGTGATTGTTGGTATGGTATAATTGAATTTTCTACTTTCTCAATTAGTTTTTTGTTATAGTTCCCGGGTGATTGTTGGTATGGTATAATTTTTAAATCTTTGGGATGTTCGTATTTCTGGTTATAGTTCCCGGGTGATTGTTGGTATGGTATAATTAATTATTTATTTTGCCAATCTTGTAAGAAGTTATAGTTCCCGGGTGATTGTTGGTATGGTATAATAGACCCCATGGAAAGCCTTATCCTGTAAAGGATTGGTGCTTTTTATGGGGTCTATTATTTGTGCGAAAATGGTAATAAGTTGACGATTTTTTCAAAAAATTGTCAACTGCTCTGCTTGAAAAGGTTCATCAGAGGATGTTAATTTTCCAGCCAAAATCTCGATACTTTGATATTGTTTTTCAGTGATTACAAGCATACGAACTGACCCATTGTTTGGCACATTGGCGTACAGTCTTTTTTTATGCTTTTCAACAGCATCATTGCCATTGCATATTCTTGCATAATAAGAATATTGCAGCATATGATAGCCGTCTTTAATTAAAAAGTTGCGAAATTGAGTTGCAACTTTTCTCTCTGTTTTCGTTTTTACTGGTAAATCGAAAAATACTAATATTCTCATAAGTTTATTCATAAGTATGCATTTTTAGCTCGACGAGTTCCGGCAGTAACAATGTTTTAGCTCTTCCTGAACATATTGCAGAAAAGCTTTGGATGGTAAGTTCAATGGCGCGAGACAGGGTGTATCGCTTATCTTGCAGTGCAATATCGTAATTAATTAAATTTACAAGCTGGTTCTTTATATCACTTGTCAGTGCATCATCGCAAGTGGCATATTTAGCTGTAAATACGTCTACGATTTGTCTATACGGCTCAATAAAATCATCGGCTAGATTAAATTGATTAAGAGCCGAATGATGCTGCAGCCCAATCATTGGCAAAAAACCGTAAACGGCAAGACTTCTTGCTACACAGCCCCGGACAATAGCATAGCCGTAGTTAAGCCAAGCATTTCGGCAGTCATCAGTTTTGCCTCTTATAAATCCTTTTCCAAATAATGCAGGGAAATACTTTGCCGCAGCATACCCTTCGGAGTGACCTGCATCTCCCGAGCGGACATTTTTCGCCATTGTTGCCAACTCATGAGAGACTGCCTGCTCGCCACATAGTAAAAGGCATTTAGACTGATTGTTAATTTTTGCGCTGACAATTTGTTTCCATAACTGTTTTTTTGTGGAAATCCCAAGTGCAAGCTGTTTTCCGGCAACTTCACTATGCCGTGAGTGCTGTGCAAAAGGGGTTAGCACAGCACAAGGCAGATGAAATTCATCACAAACGAACAGGGCAACGCCGTCACCGGCGAGGGCACTTAAAAGTGATGTGCTTATGGTTGTCTGGCGGCTTTCGATTAATATTGTGTCAACGTCTTCAATTGGTATGGTTGCCTCTTTAGTATCGGTTTTAATACGGATTTGCTTGTTTTTAAGGGATAATGCCGCCTCATTTTGGATTATGATATTACGATAAGGCATAGGCTACCTCCCTTTCCTAAAGCCTTGGCGGGTTTCTCGCCCGACTTTGGAGGTATTGCCCAGGACATCAACTTGGTATTTTTCAAAGATGGATAAGGTTTTGGTGCCAGGGCGTGTTTTATAACTATTATCATGATTTATCACAGTAATTGAGCCTGTGGCTATATCAGCCCCTTTGTAATAAACAAACTCCTCCTCTTTTTCTATTTTCTCTGGCAGTTTGCTTTCTTTATTAACTTTACTGAAAGACATAGGTCTTCTTGCTTTTATATGTATCAAGTCATTTGGATATAGAGAGAATAGAAAGTCTTTTTCTTCCATTTCCTTCCACTCTTTATAAGGTTTGTATGCCACAATCGCCTTATTCGGCAGCACATCCTTCACCGTATCTGCCACATAAATAGGTACAAGGTAATAACCATCCCCTTCTATATGAAAAACATCAACACGCACCATACTATCGTTATCAGCTGCACCTTTTGCCTTATGTACCAAAACATTTAGGGTACTCTTTTCAACAATTTTTACTTTTTTAACAAGAGGACCTTTAGAGCCGTCACTTTTTGGCTTGTAAAAAGGCTCTTCAAAGGCTTTGTCAGCTTTGCCGTCAAATTGCATCAGTCTGTTTTTTAGGGCATCGTATAGTAGGCGGTCGTCCCCTGGATTATAATAGCCTTCTATTTCGCCATCTTTCAACTTAAGAGCGGTTAAGGGTACTTTCTTAATTGGTGAGCCATCATCGCCGATACCTTTTATAGTCTCCTTATGTGCCGCACCGCTTACTTTACGGGATGGCATACGGGATACAAAAACATCTTTAGACAATTTGCCTATAAGCTCATTGGAAAAATTATTATAGGGCTGTGGGAAGCGTTCTTTTATTTCTCCTGTCTTTTTTGATATTGTATATTCCGTTCCATCGTCACTTGTGTAAAGGGTTTCTCTCCGTCCGTAGTAGCCGCTTAACCTGTTAATCATCCCTTGAGTGGTGCAAGCGATAACGGCAGCATCAAAGGCGTGGTGCATATCACCGTCTTCGCGTACCTTATTTAAGCCCCACCGGCTTCTAAGCATAGACGTAACTCTGCCGTTTACAGCAGTGACACGCCTTACTCGGTTTTCAGATGGTGCAAACTCAAGGTATTCGCTTAAATATCGATACATAAATGATGAAATTGTTTTTGTATCTTGGAGGTTGCGTTCTTTAAAACGATTTCTGTCATCTTCAGTTATTTCTGCTTTTAATAAGCGATCTTTCTTTTCCTTACGCAGAGTAGAGTTTTCAACCCATACAATAAAATCATCCCTGCGCTTGCCGGTTAAGTATTGCAAAGGCAGCCTATCGCCTTTTTGGCGGTTTTCATGGACTTGTACCAATACTTTATTGTTATAAGTATCATCAAATGAGATACTGTATGGCACAATATGGTCAATATCCGCCCCGCCCGGCTGAAATAGACGTTCTCGTGGGATAGAAGTATTTGAATAAGCACAGCGTCCGTCCTGCTGTTTCCAAAGCTTTAGCCTTACAATATCTAAGCCTTTAGGGTTTAGCAGACCATCTGTTTCAGACAGTTCATTTTTTATCCTTTCGTTGTATGCACTATTTTCACGATTGTCCTTATCATCCTTTACACGCTCTTTATGAGGTTTAGACATCTCCCGTGCAAGTTCAATATTAATATATACAGGACTTACCCTATCCATTTCACGGATAATAGCGTTTATAACCTTAGCACATTGAGAGATAGTCCGTTTTGCAACATTGCTTGTGATAGTATTTTCAGTGGATTCTGCTAATTTTTCTAAGGAAATGAGTGTAGAAGCACCATCGCTACTCATCCCTTTAAAATCATAACCGGCTTTTTCACAAGCTTCGTTGTAATTTAAGCCTTCCTCCAAAAATGGGATGATTTTATCGAGAGCCTTAACAGATAAATGGCCAAATTTAGAAAAACTGTCGAGATTATTGATTAAAGTTTCCACATCTAAAGGCTCAATATCAATATTAGTTGCAGCAAAAGCATCTCTTATTTTATCCTCACTTTTATATAAAGAAAAAATTCTTCCGATTTCGTTGCGTTTTTCTGTTGAGATTGATGCTATCCGACCCTTTGATACTTTATCTAAAGTTTTTCGCATTTCATGAAAATTTTTAAGGCAATTAAATTTTTCTGCTTTTTCAGCGGCATCAACATCATTTTCATATTTTCTGATTGAGTTAAAGCGGGCATTTTCCGGAATTGTAAGTTCCTTACGAATACGCGCATAAGTAGGCGCAAAGGTGCTATGTGCAAGCTCAATCAGCTTATGTCTTTGCTCGACTGTTAGCGGCACAGTCTTTCCGTCAATATCAAGTCTTATATGATTAACTTTTTGCAATAATTCAAACCTTTCAAAAGAATAGGAGGCTTTTGGAGCGCGAGGTTCGTCTTTTTCAAAAGTACATTCTCCAACCATGCCTTCTATGCCTTTTGCATAAGGGTTAGGTGTACCATCGGAAAGCTTGCCCGGTCCTTCGTCAAAAGAGCGTTGGCTTAAGAGGATTTTTAAATATTCCTCTTCAAGGGATTCACTGCATACAGTGTTTCCAAGGTCGCGCTGGTGTAAAAAAACTGTACGCGCTTCCACCTCTATCATATCTCTTGTTATGGTATTTTGATAGTTTTCGCCCTTGTTTCTTTTAGTTTTACTGTAAGCTTCATCACGATAAAACAGCTCGCCAACAGTGCGGTAATTCTTTTCTTTCATAATGGCTTCATTTGCAGCGATTGCTTTTAAAAGAGCGCCTTCTTTCTTTGCGTCCTCAGCTTTTCGGTTAGACTTAAAGCCCCGCCTTTGTGAAAGATGGATTAAGATTCTGGCAAGCTCCTCATTTGTAATGATACGGTCAAGAGCTTCCGCTCTCAACTGATAGATGCATAAATCTATTGAGTTGAAAAGACTGTCCAGTGCATCTTGTGAAAGGATATTTTGCCCTAAAATAAGATTGCGGATACGGGCTTTTCTATGGCTTTTTCGCCTAAGCCTGCGGCGCATGCTTCGCGCTTCCCTACGCGGCTCGGCAAGAGAAGCACCATCTTTAGGGTTTTCAGCCACATCAAATACACGTGAACCTATGCGGATAATCTTAGATGGCAAATCTTCATGGTCCAACTCCATAACAGCAAAGCCAACAGATGCGATACCAATATCAAGTCCAATACTATATCTCATATTAACTCTCCTCTTTTGTTAAGGATATAAACAGATGACGCCCTGCCAAAGGCAGAGCGTCAGAGCTGCACGGTTTACTACCTTATTATAGCAACCGAGTAATTCTTGGTATGGTATACAAGAATAAACAAATTATAGCAAAAACTTACAGTGCTGTCAACAATAATTCAAAAAAATTATCACATTAACTCCATCTCGACTCTTGAAATTATAAGGCTTTCATCAGGTTCGAAAACTTGGCTTAAATCTACATCTAAATTTCTGCTAGGAACTCGTTCGGAATTTATTAAAAATTGAACCCTTGCCACATTGCCGCTTGAGAGTCTCGCAAGAGTATTTACTATGGAATAGACGGCAAGCTGCCTGAGCGGGGCACCCGGTGTCAGCCTGGAATCAAATACCGGGCTTAAATCCACATAGCATGTCATAGTAAGGCTTTCAGTGTATACATCGTTAATTATAGTTTCAGGAGGTATAAGAGATAAAAGCCCCTCTGTACGAGGTCCTCTCATAAGTTCCTGTAAAATTACCCATTCTTCCGTTACATTGGATGGCACCTCTATAGTACGCCTCTCAGCTACAAGCCCTGTAAGATTACTGTTTGCAAAATACAGCTCCACAGTTTTTCTAACAACATGCTCCATTGTTATTTGTGGGTTTATTAGAACATTATCTCTATCCATAGCTCCTATGCTCTCTCCATCAAGGCGGGTAAGCGGGGTGCCGTTTACAAAAAAGACAACATCACTGACCCAATCAAGCTCTGTAAAAGTCCATACTACAGCACTTCTAAAAATAATTTCATTAATTGCAGGTGTGTATAAATAACTTTCGTTCATATCAATTTCAATTGACCGGATGCCAAAATCCTCAAAGGTTGTACGAACAATGCGAAGGTCAATTTGCCCTGTCAAATTTTCCGGAAAAACATTTGAAAGAGGTGCCGCGTCAGGGCCAAAGCGTAAAATATCCCACAATTCGGCTGCAACTTCCCTATAATTTCCTACAGGTACAGTACGCCTCTCAGACTCTAATCGCCCCGATGTTGGATTGAAGAAGTATACGTTCATAGTATTTCCTTCTTCTTGACGAAAAGCCCAAGGGTGACCGAAAATAACCGTATATAAGGCAATAAGCAAGATTATAGCTATACCGCCTATTCTAATTTTTTTCCTGCTTTTCAAGGCGTTCACCTCCTACACATTAAGTTGTAAAGGAATACGTACTACAAAAGTCGAGCCGGCCCCTTCCTTACTGGATACTCTTATTGAGCCGTTATGCAATCGCACGGCAGAGTAGCTTATGGCAAGTCCAAGCCCTGTACCGCCAGTGTCTCTGTCTCTTGTTTTATCTACCCGGTAAAATCTTGTAAATATTTTACCAAGCTCATCCTCGGCGATACCAATACCTGTATCAGAGATTGTAATAAAAGTATTCTGATGATCAGCATCAACAGTAACTTTTACATTTCCGCCTTCGGATGTATATTTAATACCGTTTTCGACTAAATTGGAAAGGGCAAGCCCAAGCTTCATTTCATCCCCTGCTATTGCAACTTTTCGCACATCTTCATGTAAAAGCTCTATATTCTTAACCTCCGCCAAAGGATAAAGCCTTCTAAGGATATCCTCTGTAAGCTGGTTTAAGTCAATTTGTGTGAGCATCAGAGGCATATCTCTTTGATCAAACTTAACTAAAGTCAAAAGGTCATTTACTATCATATCCATTCTGTCAATTTCCGAGCTTATGTCCTTTAGGAAATCTTTATATATTTCCTCGGCCACACCATCTTGGAGTAAAAGAGATTCGCTTAAAACTTTCATAGCACTAAGAGGGGTTTTAAGCTCATGAGATACATTTGAGACAAATTCCTCCCTTGTTTTTTCCACCTGTTCAAGTTCATCATTCATACGGTTGAAGGCAGTGGCAAGCTGGGCAAATTCATCCCTGCCGGAAAGCCCAATTCTCTGATTTAGATGCCCTTCACTCATAAGAGTTACCACGCGCATAATTTTCTTTAAAGGACTTAAAATTATTTCCGAAATAAAAAATACCACTACAAGTATTATAATTGCGGTTGCAAGTAAAAGAAGCATTAACATTTGCTGTATGGAGCCTAAAAGCTCATAAATATCCACTATTGAAGAAACCAATAATAAAGCACCATTTACCACATTATACTCAGAGTCAAATATGGGCACTGCTGTATACATTGTAACACCGTCATCCTGAATTGAAGATACAGTACTCCCACTAAGTGCCTCCAAGACTTCAGGGCTTAAAAAAGTGGCACCGTTTTCAATAAAGTTAGAGTCATGTACTACAATGGCACGGCTGTCGATTGCTAAAACCCTAAAATCATCACCGGCATAAATACTGCCGATCTCCTCGGCAAAAAGAGGTGCGCGCTCACTGTCCGTAAGGAAATTACCTTGCCGTATGGCACCTTCTATTACATGAGCTCTCCTTCTAAGTTCCCCTTCCCTATCACTAAGGTAATAATCTCTTATAAAAACAGCCACGGTCATGGAAAAAAAGCCAAGCGGCAGAAAGCTTACTGCTAAAAAGATGGCAAAAAGCCGGAAACGCAGGCTGTAAACCTTTCGTACCTTATCCAAAATAATAACCTACTCCCCATTTTGTGTGAATATATTTGGGATCAGAGGGATTTAGCTCTATTTTTTCTCTAAGTCTTCTCACGTGTACATCAACAGTGCGTACATCACCAGGGTAATCATAGCCCCAAACCGTGTTCAAAAGGCTTTCCCTGCTGTATACCTTGCCTTTGTTTTCCATGAAAAGCTCTAAAAGGTCAAACTCTTTTGCGGTTAAGTTAGCTTCTTTGTCGTTAATAAAAACCCTCCGGCTTTCTAAATCCAGACGAAGCCCTTCATGAACATGACCGGACTCTATATTTCTTCCGTTTACGCCAGGTTTTTTCACACTTCTCCTAAGAATTGCCTTTATCCTTGCCTTAAGCTCCAATATATTAAAAGGCTTAGTAATATAATCATCGGCACCATACTCCAGCCCCATGATTTTATCCATATCATCTCCTTTTGCTGTTACCATAATAATAGGCACTTGGCTAAACTCGCGTATATGCTGGCAAACTTCAAGCCCGTCAACTTTAGGTAGCATAACATCAAGTAAAATCAAGTCATATTCTTTGGATTTGGCGAGGGTTAGAGCCTCCTCGCCGTCATAGGCAACATCAACTGTCATAGAGTCTTGTTCCAGGCTGAACTTGATGCCTTTAACAATAAGCTTTTCATCATCTACTACTAAAATACTGTTGGGCAAAATATCCCCCTCCTTTTAGAAATTCCTAATAAACTATCAAATGCCTTATATTATCAAAAGTAGCTTGTCCTATCCGGGTAACATTCATAAGCTCTTCCAAAGAGCTAAAGGAGCCGTGAGTATTTCGGTGGTTAATAATATTGTTAGCTGTAACCTCCCCAATGCCGGGAAGTGTTATAAGACCTGCAAGAGATGAAGTATTAATATTTATAAGTCCTGTATATACAGAGTTTGAAGCATCTGCTGCCGTCACATCATTTCCGGCAAAAACTGAAATGCTTTCAATAGGCTGATCTTCGCCGATAAAAGGTATTCTGACATGTCTTGCGTCCTCTACACGGGCTGCGAGATTTAGTATTTCCAAATCAGCATTTTCAAGGGCACCGCCGGCTAATACTATTAAATCGGCTATGCGGGAGCCTTCTTCTATATCATATACACCGGGAGATACAACCGCTCCGGTTATGTAAAGGGTAAATATTTGAACCTCGTGCCTTAAAGGTATACCTTGCCCCATATAAACAGGCATCCCTATTGAAGCTTGGTTAGTAGCACCAATTATTTCTGCAAGCTCATCAATTCTTTGGTCATAGATAACAATTCTATAACATATGAATAACAGAATTATAATCATGAAAATTTTGGTAATAATATCAAAGTGCCATTCGTATTTACGAAGATAATCCATACAGCTTACCTCCTTATTCATTTTTATCTTTAGCAGGATGTACATTTGCTAATGCACATATTTTAACATACTTTACGAAAATATTACAGCTATATTTATGAAAATATTACAACTTTATGATTTTTTAAAATAATATTGTAACAAGCTGCTGAAATTAAGTTATAATATGCACATAAAGAAAAATGCGGAACAAAGTGAAGCGTTTATTCCATGATTGTGCAACGAGACTTTTCAAAGAAAAGTCGAGTCAAAAATGCTGTTATATTATAATAATTTCAAGGCATTACTTAATATTGAGAGGTTATTAGTAGATGAACAAAAAAATATTTTTGGTTTTTGCTGCCTGTTTAGTTTTAAGTCTTTTAACTCTTGATAGTGCTTTTGCTGCCAACATACCCGCACAGCCGCAAATTTCGGCTCCCGCGGCTGTTTTGATGGATGCAAACTCAGGTGTAATCATATATAGCAGGAATATGAACAGTGCAAATTATCCTGCAAGTATAACAAAAATTATGACAGCCCTGCTTGCTATAGAAATGGCGGAAGGTGATCTTGATCAGCGTATTTTATTCAGTCATCATGCAGTTTCCAGTATTCCCAGGAATACTAGTAATATAGCTATGAACGAAGGGGAGACCCTATCTCTCAGGGAAGCACTTATGGCTCTTATGCTGGAGTCGGCAAATGAAGTGTGCAACGCTGTAGGCGAGCACTTTTCAATTACCACTGAGGAATTTTCTAGGAAGATGACGGAGCGGGCAATAGAGATAGGGGCAGTAAATACTAATTTTACCAATACCCATGGTCTTCATCATGCAAATCACTATACTACAGCCCTTGATATGGCACATATTATGAGAGAAGCTATAACTCACCCTGAATTTTTGGAAATAATTTCAACTTCCACATTTCAAATTCCGCCTACGGAAAGACAACCTCTGCCAAGGGACTTGAATAACACTCATAGGATGATACGCCCCGGTCACCAGTTTTACAATGAATATGTTGTAGGCGGTAAAACAGGATTTACTAATGAAGCCAGGAATACCCTTGTAACATATGCGGAGAAAGATGGTATAGAGCTTATTGCTGTTGTTTTGCAAAATGACGGAGCTCAAAGAAGTTATGAGGACACAGCCGCTCTTTTTACATTTGGGTTTGATATGTTTGGACAGGTAATGATTTTTGACGCAAATAATTTTTCCGAGCAAATCTCTGTTATGGAGTCCAGAGACGGCGGCTCAGCCGAGGAAACGGCTGTTATAGATATATATGCAAGAGAAAATGTTTTGATGAACTTGCCTCTTAACCTAAGAGATTATGATATACGAAGAGAAGTGGATATTCCGGTTTATCTAAGCCCTCCTGTTAGGAGAGGTGAACAGGTAGGCAGTATCAGGCTTATGTATCTTAATTCGTTACTTGCAACGGTTCCTCTATTTGCGGCAGATTATGTTGAGCCGGTTTTTAGTGTGATGCCAACAAACAGCGGACTTTTGCCAGGGGAGGAATCGGGAAGCGGTCCTATAGGCTTACAAACAATAATAACAGCAGTTTTTGCAGGTGTCGTTGCTTTGGCTTCATTTTATGTGCTAATGGAGCGAGGGCGCAGAAGAAGGAAAAGAGAACTGAAAATTAAAATTCGCCGAGATAGGATAAGACAAAAACGCTCTGACCGTTATGGGGTGTTAAAGGATCGGAATTTTAGGTATAGGGATGGTTAGGGATTATAAAGTGAAGTAAAAACGGCTGTCTTTTTATAGGATTCTCTAAAAAGACAGCCGCAGCTATAGTACTTTAATTTGTTTGAGAAAACTCATGCCTGCTTTCATAAAGTCTGTAATTTCCACCGTCCTTCTTACCCTATCTGTATTGTGCCCTGATACGCGGGTCAACATAAGCATATGCAAGGTCTACAAGAAGATTTATTACAGCAAAGCAAATAACGAACATAACCATGCAGCCTAAAACCATAGGATAATCGCGAGAAGCTATACCCTGGATCATAAGACGCCCAATGCCCGGCCAGGCAAAAACGGTTTCGGTTATAACTGAACCTGTAAGCAGGTTGCCAAGCTGTATGCCGAATATTGTCAAAACAGGGATAAGAGCGTTACGTATGGCATGTTTACGGATAACTTTGCCGTTAGATAAACCTTTTGATTGCGCTGTTCTAATATAATCCTGCCTGATAACCTCAAGCATAGAGGAACGGGTGGTACGTGCCATTGCTGCCATCATACCTGTACCTAAAGTGATACCGGGCAGTACAACGGAGTTCCATTCGCTTGCACCGGAGGATGGGAACCAGCCCAAATGTAATGCAAAAACCAGAACTAAAAGGAGTCCCAGCCAGAATACAGGCATGGAAATACCAATAAGTGCAATAAACATAGATAAACCATCAATCCAAGTGTTTTGCTTAACTGCTGACACAATGCCTATAGGGAAGGCTAACAGCAGAGAAACAGACAGAGCAACCATACTTAGCTGTAATGTGTGAGGAAAGCGTTCTATCACCTCCTGAGTAACGGATACATTATTTCTGAAAGACATACCAAAATCACCAGTAAAAACACCCGTTATATATCTGGTGTACTGAATGAGTACAGGGTCATTAAGACCGCGGTCTTCACGCCACTGCCAAAGAGCTTCGGGTGTTGCGTCCTGACCTAAAGCAATAACAGCAGGGTCGCCGGGTGAAAAATGCATAATCATAAAGACTATGAATGTGCAGCCGGCAACAACGGGGATTAGGGCAATCAGCCTTTTAACAACATATTTCCACATAAGTCTACCTCCTCTTCTTTATATCTTAACTCGTTTTGACACGAGTTTTCTCAACAACAACTTGTTGCTTTAAAAACAAAAAGCCCCATCAGCGTTTTATACTGACGAGGCAATAAAGATTTAAATTTTAGGCTTTATCCTAAAATCCATCCATCATCAATATTATAACGCAAAGTAACACTGCACATATTAATTGCAATGTTAATAATTATTATAATATTGACAAGATAGAATAAAGTCATTTCGCACTCCAAATATAAAAATTTAACGTATTCTACCACATATGGAGATGTTTGTCAAGAGGAAATTATCATAAATTTCCTACCACCTCTTAGCTACGACTGTACCCGGATAGAAATGCGCTAAAACCTCCTCAAAAGTCCTGCCCATGTCTGTCATCCCTCGTACACCGGTTTGGCTCATGCCTGCGCCGTGCCCGTTGCCGCCTCCTAAAAACCTTACATAGAGAATATTTCCATCACCATCGGTCATTCGCTCCATTACAAAGAAAGCACTGGGCAGAAGACCAAGATTTTCGCGTACTGAACCATCCCCAAGGGTAAGCCCTATGGCTTCTCTGCCATCTACATGCTGTCTTGGCATAAGAAGAGATCGTACATTAAACTCGGTACTTACGAGAATAGTGTTTTCAGTCCCTGTAATTCTCATAACCATTATATTGCCTGCTTGACCTCGCTGGACTACTTCAAGATTTACTAAACTGCCGATAGTGTCCACAGGTCTTGCCCTAAATACTCCATCAGGCTGCAGTGTTTTTATGAGCCTTGGTGCGGCATTGTAGCGTGCTCTTAAATTGGCGTTTATTGAGGCTGAAATTTCTTCATTAGTCATTTCCACATTCCAGCGGAAAAAATTTGACCAGCTATCATAACTTTGGACATTTTGATTTCTTATAAAAGCAAACATATTCTCTTCCACTGTTAAATCTCCGAAATCGGCATTGCGGTACTGCCTCCTTGAAGTCAAATAAGGCCTTGTATCTGCCGGAAAACTAAGTCCGGGGCGCTGTGCCCAAACTTCACCATTATTAGCTGTAACCCCAGCACTTGTAGAGAAAAAGTTTGCGCTTATTACTGCATTGTTAAATGTAAGTACTAAGCCCTCGGTTTCTCTGACGGCACGCATAGACTCGGGAGTTTCTCTTATATTATTATAAACCTGACTCATGACCGAATCACAAACATTAGCACCAAAGCGATGGAAATTGTTGGCGTAGAATTGGTTATATGCATAGCTTCTTGCTGTAATTGCTTGAACTTTTAGAGCTTCATTGCCGAAAGATATTGGCATTTCACTAGGTACGACAGAGTATAGATACTCCTCAAGCCTAATCTCATTGACTATAATAAAGCCGCCATCTCCCGGAGAAATTTCTAAACTGCCGCGATACTCAGGTGTCCCTTGACTCCTTCTCATACTGTGAATGGCGAACATACCGTCCCCTTCTATGAAAATCCTGTTGCTAAGGGTGCTTGGGTCTGTCAGAGTAAGGCGCTCTCCTGGTGAGATGGTACGGGATGTACCATTTTTGATATCTAAAACCATGAAAGGCTCTGTTGAGGTAATATCAACAGCTTCATGGATAAATTCCCTGAAATCTGAATCCATTATAACAACGCGAATAGTCTCAGGGCTTGGGCGTCTTTCGATAACCGCGGCAATTACACGTCCGTTATCCTCGTAAAATCTGACCATATCACTGCCTACTATAATATTTCTTGGACCGCGCCATATAACCGGACCGCGCTCCTCTGAATATACTCTGAAATTATCACAAAGAGGCATCATCCCTCTCTCCGCAAACTCAATACGAGAAGCATCGTGAAGGAGTATTTTATCTCTAAAACTGTCCGAGTATATTGTAAGTTCGTTCACCGTACCATCCGAAAGTATGAAGCTTGCCGTATTTCCAACAGCTCCTGTGGAATTTCCTGTATAGATAAATGTCCGCTCGGCACCTCCAAGGAAGACGGTTAAAGAGCCACTGCCAATATTAACAATATAAGCCCCTCTTATAACCGGTGTGTCGCTTACAATGCCTAAAACAGCCAAAATTTCGCCGTCTTTTTCAAAAACCCGTACTTCTTTGTCAATAAAGCCGCTAAAATCTATGCCATGACCGGTATAAGCCCCTGAATCGGCGATTATATTGCCCTCAGGCAGTTGTGCGTTGTTACTGGAGTCGGCTAATACAACCATATTTATTTCCCTTATTCCTGTACTTACTCCGGCATTTGAAAAACTCTCCAAAAGGCTTTCATAAAGCTGTACCCACAAGGCGTAGGAGATGGGCAGGTTGCGGTTGTCATCTGTAATCCTCATCCTTATAGGGTCGTCAGGGACTAGTCTGTTTAATATGGCTTGGGCTTCAAAAACAGTAAGGTTATCAAGGGGTCTGAAATTGACCTCATCTCCAAGCATTATCCCTTGCACATAGGCTGCGTTTATATACCTGTCAAACCATTGGTGTGCATCTACATCCGTATAAGTAATTTCCCTCTCAAGACCGGCTAAGGTATGCCTGTCGTTTAGCAGAAGTATTGCCATACGTGCAGCCAGTGCGCGGGTTATAGGTATATCATCACCTATGACCTCTACTTCCAAAATTTCCGGATCTGCTATTAACTCAACTAAAGGGGGAGGCGCAGGATTGACGTTTGGAAGCGTACCGGGATCACTCTCTGCCGCTTCTCTCTGTGAGCAGCCTGAAAGGGCTAGAAACAGCATACTTATTATTATGATAAATATTATTTTTATTTTCATTGAAAAAGCCCTCCGGTTGGTTTGTCCTCTTCTTATTATAAGTATGCCATAAAATGGCTTTTTATGCCAGAGAAAACATATAAACAAAATTCCCAATTAAAAGCTGCCTTGCGTAACAAGGCAGCTTTTAATTAAATAAATTACCCAGAATGCCGTTCCCAAATTTTGAGTCCTAGCAAATGCTAGGTGGGATCCCGCACGGAGACTTCCGCCTTCCGCTGCCCAAAGGGAATTAGCTTGCGGCCTGACGTAGGAATCAAAATGTAAGGGTCCCTTATAAAAAAATGTAGGTTCAAAACGTGGGCTGTCGCACACCCCAGGATAAATTTGATTATAATACGAAAGCTAAATTTTTGCAATAGGGGTGCCGGTACTTTTTATTTGGCAATATCACCCATTTTTCTTACAATAGGCTGATAAGCGCGTTATTAAAGTGATTACAGTACCTATAATTACAAAAATATCGGCAAGATTGAATACAGGAGTTCCTTTTTTTTGTTTAAAAAATATATAATCCGTCACTTCACCTTTTGCAAACCTATCATAAATATTGCTTAAACCTCCACCTGCCATAAATGCTACACCAAGTTTTTCGAACTTATCAGTACGTTTCCACAAACGGATAAGACTGGCTATAGCAAAAACCGAGGATAAAAGTACAATCCAACGTTTATTTGAAAAAACTTCCATAGCCATCCCTTTGTTTTTAAGATTGGTTATATGCAGCTTTTTAGCTATAATCTCCCACTCTTCGCCGATTTCCAAGTTTTGGTTTATCCAGTATTTACATAACTGGTCTAATAAAAATGTCAAAAAAACTATTAATTTCATGGAGGTACCTCCTTGTTGGATATAATAACCCGCAACCTAGCTCATGAACAATTGAACTTGTCTTTTTAGCAAATTGCGGCACCAGTGACGCTTGCCTATATAGCTGACGTACTCCGAAAACGTGAAATCAAACTTGCCTTTTTACTGCAATACATCGTCAACTCTTCCTAGCTTGCCTTCTGGCAAGCGTCGTCATCACTTCCTTGCCTTGCAGTAAAAATTCTACGTTTTCTGTTCACATTTTCGGAGTACGTCAGCTATACCACTGTGAGTATTGCTTCGCGCCACTTCCTTGCGCTTTTACAAAAATCCTGCGTAAGATTTGTTCATGAGTTAGATGGCGGGTTAATAATAATTTTAACATTTACAGTTTAATACTGCAAGTGGTATACTAGCATAATAAGATATAGTGGCAAATGACTATATAAAACAAAATACCAAGGAGGATATATTTATGGCTCTTGTTACAACTACTAAAATGTTTGAAAAAGCTTTTGACGGAAAATATGCAATCGGTGCCTTTAATATTAATAATATGGAGATTGTACAAGCTATAACACGTGCAGCAGCGGCTAAAAACTCTGCGGTTATGCTGCAAGTATCTATGAGTGCGCTAAAATTTGCAGGTCCTAAATATTTAAAGGGGATGGTTGATGCCGCGGTGTATGAAACAGGTGTTGATATAGCCCTTCATTTAGACCACGGACCTGATTTGGATGCGGTTAAACTGTGTATAGACAGCGGCTTTAGCTCTGTTATGTTTGACGGCTCCCATTATGATTTTGAAGAAAATGTTAAAAAAACCAAGGAAGCGGCTGATTATGCCCATTCCAAAGGCGTCGTAATTGAGGCTGAACTTGGACGCCTTGCGGGTATCGAGGATGATGTAAATGTAGATGCGGCAAATGCCACTTATACCGACCCGGACCAGGCAGCTGAATTTGTGCAGCGCACAGGAGTTGACTCACTTGCGATAGCTATAGGCACAAGTCACGGGGCTTATAAATTTAAAGGTGAAGCTAAGCTGGATTTTGACCGCTTGGCAAAAATCACTGAAAACCTTGAAAAATGCGGATTAAAGAAATTTCCGATAGTTCTTCATGGTGCCTCTGCTGTGGATACGGAAGTGGTTGATTTGTGCAACAAATACGGCGCGCAAATCAAAGGCGCAAAAGGTATGCCGGCTCAAATGCTTAGGAAAGCCGCCTCGATGGCTGTGTGTAAGATTAATATGGATACTGATTTAAGACTTGGCATGACAGCGGCTATAAGAAAAGCCCTTGCCGAAAAGCCTGAAGCTTTTGATCCAAGAGGGTATTTAGGGGATGCAAGGACGTACTTGCAAGCTATAGTGGAAGGGAAAATCGATGACGTCCTTGGCTCGGCAGGGTCGATGAAATAAGATGTCTGATAATATGGGGGAGAGGTTATTCAAAAAGAGCTTCTCCCTATTTAGTTTGGAGAGTTGGTAAATATTTCTATAGTAAGCAATGTGCCTAGTTTGAAGCCCATAGTAAATTTTTCGGCGGAAGCTAGTGCTGCTATGTCTATTTGAGTATCGGTGAAATCCTTAAAGATAAGCTTTGCAGGTTCGTCAAGTAGTTTAAGTAGTTTTTCTTCGCTTTCATAGGCTTTTTTAAGAGCGCGCCCATAATCGGAGTCAATCTTAAAGCCAGAAGTGCAGGGGTCGATGTTACCGTAATAAAGTTCTTCTAAAATGGATTTCATTGTGGTTGCTCCTTTGTAAAAAGTATATTGCGAGCCAGTGCGTAGTACCGACGAAGCAATCTCATATGTAAAAAGGCATTGCAAATAAGACCCTTTAGGGGTATAATTATGGGATACAGCATTCTTTTAAAACCAAGCGACACGAACAATTGTGGTGTCACATAGATAATATACCACGAAGATATATGGTGTGTCAATAGTTTTTTTAAAATTTTGGAGGTTTAATAGATGCCTTCTTTTTCGGATCGTCTAAAAGAATTAAGAAATAGTCGAGGTCTAACTCAAAAGCAGATGGGAGCAATTTTAGGCTGTACAGACCGCTACTACCAGAAAATTGAATACGGAAAAATAAAATTTAGCCAAGATAATTTAATTAAACTTGCCGACTATT
Organism: Defluviitaleaceae bacterium; assembly: GCA_009779915.1. GTDB lineage: Bacteria > Bacillota > Clostridia > Lachnospirales > UBA5962 > WRBA01. Next base: position 19,475 of record WRBA01000031.1, read on the forward strand.
TTGATGTTTCTATAGATTACCTCGTTGGGAGAACCGACAACCCTAAAAGGCTTTAAATAAACAGCCCAAACCCCAGCTGCGATATATACCGCAGCTGGGGTTTCAATATTATCGAACGTTTTATCTGTTTTTCCTTCAAAAACTCTTTACAAAAATACTTTCGTATATTAAAATATAGGTGAACATATTTTCGTAAAATGAGGTTTTGATATGGATGTTATGGACAAGTTAACAATTTTAGCGGGCAGTGCCAAATATGATGCAGCCTGCACCTCAAGCGGGGTAGATCGAAAAGGCCCTGTAGGGGGCAAGGGTATTGGCAGTGTTATGCCTGCAGGCTGCTGTCATTCTTTTTCTGCGGACGGCCGCTGTATTACGCTGTTAAAAGTCCTTATGTCCAATCAATGTATTTATGACTGTAAATACTGCATTAACCGCGCCTCAAATGATGTTACCCGTGCTACCTTTACCCCGGCCGAGCTTGCGGATTTGACTATCCAATTTTACAGGCGCAATTATATTGAGGGGCTGTTTTTGTCCAGCGGTGTTATTAAAAATCCTGATTATACCAGTGAGCGGATGGCTAAAGTAATTGAGCTTTTGCGTTATGAGCATAATTTTTGGGGCTATATTCATACGAAGATTATACCGGGCACATCTCCTGAACTTGTCCATAGGCTGGGTCTTTTGGCGGATAGGGTAAGTGTAAATGTGGAGCTTCCAAGTGAGGTTAGCCTTTCGAGCCTGGCACCTCAAAAGAAGAGAAAAGCAATCTTTACCCCAATGGCTCAAATTACTAAGGGGATAACTACCAGCAAGGCGGATATTGTCCAGTATAAAAATGCCCCAACTTTTGCCGCCGGCGGGCAGGCTACCCAAATGATAATTGGCGCAACCCCCGAAAGCGATTATCGGATTATTAAGCTTGCGTCAGGGCTTTATGAAAAATATGAGTTGAAAAGGGTGTTTTATTCGGCCTATATCCCTGCTGTTGAGGATAAAATGCTGCCGGCAATATCTTCAAAACCGCCTCTCCTTCGGGAACACCGCTTATATCAGGCGGATTGGCTTATGCGCCAGTACCATTTTGATATAGAGGAGATTTTAAGCGAGGAAACGCCGAATTTTAACCCTTATATGGACCCAAAATGTAATTGGGCTATAAATAATTTACATTTTTTCCCTGTGGATGTTAATAAGGCGTCATATGAAATTCTACTTAGGGTGCCGGGAGTTGGGCCTAAGAGCGCGAAGCGTATTGTTATAGCGAGGAGGCATTCAAAACTTGGTATGGGTGAGTTAAAGCGTATAGGAGTAGTTTTAAAACGTGCCAAATACTTTATTATAACCAATGATGAGCCGGTGGGCATATCAATGGATAAATACACAACCACCAAAGCCCTTATTGACCCGGGCAGCTTTTCTTTGGGGGTTGAGCAAATAAGCCTTTTTGACGTACCCCAAACTAAGTTTTTACTCGACCTTAATACTCAGGAGAAAATTTTGCCTATAGAAAATATCCGCGAGGAGGCGACCTTATGCCTGGCTACAAAATTGTAGCTCTGCCTACGGATGTGATTTATGTGTATGATGGCTCTCTTCCGGGGTTTTTGTGCTGTGTACATGAAAGCTTTTATGGGAAAGAACTGCCTATAAATATAGTAAATATCTCAAACCATGAGCCAAGTCTTTATGAGCAAAAAGTTGTAATGACCGATGAAATAAAGGCACGAGCTGTTAGGGAGTCTATCGGAAAAATTTCCCCAAGGGTACTTGAAATTACGGATCATGTATTTCTCTGCCATCATGCCAATAAGGAGCTTAAGCTTTTAAAATTTTTAATTACAGCCTTTAGGATTGGCGCAAACGCCCCTCTTATGCTTGGTGAAGCTGAGGTTGCCGATGTTTTGGCTATGGAGAGGCATATGATGGGGGAGCGGCATCTTCTCCTTGGGTTTATACGATTTAAAGACTACGGAGATATTCTTAGTGCGGTAATAAGCCCTAAAAATTTTGTCCTGCCTCTTTTGGCAGAGCATTTTATAGGGCGTTATCCCAATGAAAATTTTATGATTTATGATAAAACTTATAAAGCGGCACTAATCTATCAGGATAAAAAGCTTGAAATGACTGCGGTTGAAGAGATTGACTTTAAAGAGGAGCCGGAAGAAGAGGTTTATTACCAAGATTTGTGGAAAAAATTTTATAAGACCATAGGGATTGAGGAGCGGCTAAATCCTAGATGCAGAATGAGTCATATGCCTAAAAGGTACTGGGCGAATATGACGGAGATGCAGGAGGCAACAGTGCATAACCTAAGTTGAAGCAATTTTTTAGAGCGGTACGAGGGCAAGCGAGTGTTTTGCGACTATGATTTTTCCGTGGTTTTTGGAAAAGGGAGACTTCCGGCTAAAGCCGGAACCGAGCCTTGTGGCTCGTCCGCTACTGCGGGTCATTGTTGAAGCAAAAAGCGACAAAAAAATTGTTTGAAACGAGTTATGCATCAATAGACTTGTAACGAAACAAAGAAAGAGATACAAAATCATGAGTAAATACGAAAACATCAAAAAGTTAAAAGAAACGGAATTCCGAGTGGTAACGGGTGTAAGTCGAGGAACCTTTGAAGC
>WRBA01000032.1 GCA_009779915.1 Defluviitaleaceae bacterium
ATGAACATGCGTACTTTTTAGATTATCAAACAGATAAAGCAAAATATATAGATGCTATAATAAGTAATATTAATTGGGATATAGTTGGAAAACGTGTGGGGTACTTGTTTTCTAAAAATAATCATTAGGTTTTTTTAAGATTTCCGACCACCGGAGGTTTGTTGACTATAAACAAACCTCCGGCGTTTTTTTGCAATAATTATAATTGATTAAGACATTGTATTTAATATTATTTCGTGATAGAATTAAAAGATAAATGCTGCAGACTTAGCATAAGGCAAGTGCAAAAAGGGGTTTTTACCATTCATGGCTGGACTTAAACACGCTGTTTTCCGCTTATATTTATATTTTTTGCTTTTTTTGTTTTTTATAACAGGCGGGCTTGCGATGTTTGTACTTGCGCCTATTTACAAAAGGGCTTTTGCGCCTTTAGCCTCTTATAAAGATGTTAGACCATTGGTTGTGTGGGCACATATATATAAAATCATGTGGCGATCTATATCCAGCAAAGGTTATAGAGATTTATACCCTCAAAAACTAACTGATCCACCGGAGTTTAGCAATTCTCCGACCATGCGTATAAAAGAAAGCTGGCAAGGGGCTTCCGATAATTGCGATTTGTGTCCTCTATCCTGTTGTGCACAGATTAACTGCCCTATGCTTTCTAAAAACGGACGATGTTTAAGTTATGGTTCGTTGTATTTTGGCTATCTTTTTTGCGGCAGATATCCGAGTAACCAAGGTCAGATAGATTTATATGACTGCCCTAAATGGGAGGTTGGTTCAAATAAATGAATCATGAAAAGAATGAGATATTCGTATATAACAATGGACAATATGAGAAGGAGTTAATTCCGGCTGAAAAATTACTGCGCCTGATTTATGAAAGTCCGGTTGGTTCCGCAACTTTACCATTTTTGGTTAAGCGCAAAATATTAAGCCGTATTTATGGTTTATATTGCCGCACAGCATTTTCGGCACGGAAAATACCCCAATTTATCGAAGAGCACAATATAGATATGACCGGATATAGCGGCTCCTATAAAAATTTTACTGACTTTTTTGCCAGAGAGAGGACTGATGTTAGCTTTCCGGGGGAGTCAAATATTTTAGGTTCTCCTTGTGAAGGTGTCGCTTCCGCTTATTTAGATATCGACCCGCAAAAATTAATTGGGGCAAAAGGCTCTTATTTTTCCTTAGGTGAATTGTTCAATAATGAAAAATTAGCGGAAACTTACAGAGGCGGCTCAATGTTGCATATACGTTTAAAGCCTGCCAATTATCACCGTCTGCATTTTTTTGACGAAGGCAAAGTACTGGATTCAAAGTTTATAAACGGGGATTTGTTTTCTGTAAGCCCTATTGCACTTGGGCGTATTGCTAAGCTGTACTGCCTTAATAAACGTGCTTTGATTTTATTCGAATCTAAAAACTTTGGAGACGTGGCTCTTGTGGAGGTAGGTGCTACCTTCGTCGGCAGTATTGTCCATTGTTTTGAAAGTGGGGAGTCTGTATCCCGAGGACAGCAAGCCGGATATTTCTTGCCCGGAGGTTCTCTTTTAATAGCGTTTTTTAAAAAAGGAGCTTTCACCCCTGATAAAGAGCTAATTAAGCAAACTACTGCCGGGTACGAAACAACAGTTCTGCTGGGCAAACCTTTAGGGTATGCCGGCGCACCCTAAGGCAAGTATCAGGACATATAATAAGTTATACTTTGGAGGCGTACCTTTTGTTTACAAAAAAATATTTCCCAATATTTAAAAATAGTAATATTCCAAATTTAATTACTACATTAGGGCTTCTCTTTGGTATAGCTGCCTGCTATTTCCTGACAGAAGGCGATTTTAGATGGACTCTTATTTGCTTATCTTTAGCTATGCTTATGGACTTTTTTGATGGCTTTTTTGCCGGAAAACTAAACTCACATACAAGCTTCGGTAAATCTTTGGATTCTCTTGTGGACTTTTTTGTTTGTTGCATAATGCCTGTACTTATGGTGTATATATTTGTAGGAAGCTATCCTATCCTTATTGCAGCAGTAGCTTTTTATTGCATATGCGGCTTATGGCGGCTGGCTCATTACAACTCTATAGTGACCACGGAAGGGAAACGCACCTATTTTACAGGTCTTCCGGTTCCGGCAGCTGCCCTTTTAGCTACTATGGCAATGTGGGCTGTACTATATCATAATTTTCACATATGGTTTTTAGCAGCAGCTTTTATAACATCAGGGTTTTTAATGGTTTCATTTCTTAAATTGGAAAAATATGGGCTTTGGCAGAAGATTTTCCTTGCAATTGGCGGAGGTTTTTGGATAGTGATTGTGGCGTTTTAGAGGGTGCCGACAATAGATTGTAAATTTTTTAAGATGCAGGTGGATTCAATATGAAAAAAACCATAATAGGTATTGCCTTACTCGTTAGTGGCATCATAACTATTTCGTTATTGATTTTATCAGCAATGCAATACCTGCCGCATATGACTGTATGGTCGAACAACTATCCGTCAAGGCTGTTTTTCCTGATTTTTGCAGGGCAATCAAGGTTTGGCGACGGAGCTTCCGGACTTGCTTTGGGATTACCTTTTGTATTTGGTATTGTGCTGATTGTTCTTGGTCTTATCATCCTCACAATCGAATATTTCAAAAAAGATAACGCCTAATCTGAAAAGATTAACGATGCCGGTTGGCTCTGCCAAGGGCTAAAAGGCAAAATCCTGCCAGCGTTGTTCGTTGCTGTGGCAAATTTATATTTTGCAAGGTGCTAATAAAATGAATGAATTTTTAATAAGAATCGGTATAATTCTTTTATGGATATTATTTGCAAACTTTTGTATGTTTTTTCGAGTGCTGCTTTTAGACAGGGAAAGACTCACCGATGGCAAAAAATATTTTACAATCACCAATATTATGTTTCATGTAATAGCAACACTTTTGGGTGTAATAATTGGAATAGAGCCATTGTTCTTTTAACATAGATATAAATCGCTTATTGTTGTTATCAATATCAATAGCCAAAACGGACACCTCAAATTGAAGTGTCCGTTTTTCGTATATTTCCCTATGTATAATAGAGACCCCAGCATCATTAGCACTTTTCTTACCCTACTTATGCTTATTTAACACATACTGGCACATTGCGGCGCAGCCCGTTGGCAATGCCTCATCATCAAAATCGTATAAATGATTATGCAGTGCCACCATCGGCTGACCTTCTTTACCTGCCCCAAGTCTAAACATAGAGCCCTTTCCATCCAAAGCCATTATAAAGTCCGAAAAGTCCTCGGAGCCCATGGTAGCTGTATCTAAAACCATTACATTCTCTTCCCCAATAGCATCAGCGGCAGCTTTGTATATTTTGTCGTTTACATCTTTGCTGTTAGTTAAAGATGAGACCCCTTCTTTATAATTAAGCTCGTATGTACATCTAAAACTTTCACTTATTCCTTTAACAATACGGTCAATATGGTCTCTTACTATTTTTCTGTTGTCATTTTCAAGACAGCGGACAGTGCCTGAAAAAGTCGTTTCCTGAGGAATTACATTTGCGGCAACTCCTGCGTGAATCGTACAAACAGAGATAACAACCGAATCAAATGTATGTACTTGATTGCTTACAATCCCTGATATAGCACTTATCATAGCCGCCGCCGCAGATATAGGGTTAATAGACTCATAAGGTCTTGCGCCGTGCCCGCCTTTTCCTGTTACGGTAACAGTAAAGGAGTCCGCACTTGCCATGGCTTTAATAGGCATTATGCCGATTTTGCCCGTAGGAATTGTGGGAAATGCGTGGAGGGCTATTATTTCATCAGGCTTGTATTTGTTAAAAGCCCCTTTTTCCATCATTGCATTTGCGCCTCTGCCCCCTTCTTCCGCCGGTTGGAATACAAGCATAACCGTGCCGCTAAACTTATCCTTAAGCTGGTTTAAAAGTTTTGCCACACCTAAAAGACACGCCGTATGCCCATCATGACCGCAGGCGTGCATAACACCCTCGTTTTTTGATGTGTAAGGAACGCCTGTTTGTTCAATAATAGGTAAAGCATCTATATCCGCCCTTATTGCGGTTATAACATCAGAACCTGACCCTTCCCCTTTTATTATAGCAATACAGCCTGTGTTAAACTCAACATCAAGTAAATCCACACCCATTTCATTTAAACATTTTTTAATATGCTTTGTGGTTTCAAACTCCTTGTGGGACAGCTCAGGATATTGGTGAAAATGCCTTCTCTGCTCTGTCATAAAATCTTTAAGCTCTTTTGATTTTGTGAGAATATCGCTCATACACACAGCCTCCAATAATAGTATTTAGTAATGGTGCATAACTTGTTTCAGACAAATTTTCTATCGCTTTCTGCTTAGGGTTAAGAGAGTCAAACCTTGAACGCCCATAGCCCTAAACGCAAGCTTATGCACCGTTGCTATTTGTATTAAGTATATACCCTGTTTTTGTAATTTTCAACTGTATTTTGGGGATTATTGTGATATACTATTAAAAAGCAGGCACTTTGGAGGGATAGAATGTTAAAGAAAAGAACTGTTATGATATTTCCCAAATTTGAAAATATGAAATTAATTGATGAGCTAAGGCAGAAGTATGACCCCCTTGTAGATAAGGTGCAGCCTCATATTACACTGGTTTTTCCTTTTGAATCAAATTTAGTTGACAGTGAAATATATAAAATACTGGATAATAGGCTTAATAAAATAAAGCCTTTTGAAATTTGTGTGTACGGATTATCTGTCACAGATTGTTGGCTTTTTCTAAATATAACAAAAGGCACTGATATTTTATATAAAATTCACGACATTTTATATGAGAATGAGTTTGTGAAATATAAGCCGCTCTGGCTAAATACGTATACTCCGCATATGACCGTAGGCAAATTCAATTCAATAGAAGAAACGAAAAGGGCTTATGAATATGAGAAAAGCTTTGAACATACTTTTTCATCTATGATAGATAAAGTATCTGTTGAGATTATTGGCGAGGAGGATGAGTCAATTATCGAAGTTGAATATTCATTATTTTAGGAATAGGAGATTTATCCTAACCTGTGTCAAATAGGGGGAGATTCCATGAAAATAATACGTTTAACAGGCTGGGCAATAATCCTCCTTGGGGGCTTTTTACTATTTTTTATATCTCACCGTTATCCCGCATTTGCCACTTGGTATGCGTCTTATGTTTTTCCTGTTTTTCAGCATACTATTGGGCGGTTTTTCGGACTTTTTCCCTTCTCAGTATTTGAGGTATTGGTAATATTAGCCGGCTTTGGCTTATTTGCAGGCATTATCTTCACTATTGTAAGTTTATGCACCATCCCAGGACGTAAAAAACTGAAAAAACATATTAAAGCTGTGCCATTGCCTATTTTATACACATTATCTATTATGTTCTTAGTATTCATACTAACCACCGGCATAAATTACAATCGTGAATCCTTTTCTTATCATGTGGGCATTGAGGTTACGGACTCATCGGTTGATGAACTTGTGCAATTATACCTAATATTAGCAGCACGTGCCGAAATCTTGTCCGGACAAATCGAAACTGATGATAACGGTCATTTTATCCTTAATAAATCAGGGCTGCATAATTATGCAATACAATCTATGCATGACTTAAACAGCTTGTACGGCGGCTTAGGCAATTTTTTCCCTCGCGCAAAAGCCCCCTTCCTGTCACGCTTTATACTCTCCAACTCCAATATAAACGGCGTTTTTGCCCCCTGGACTATGGAAGCCCATTATAACGGCGATATATTGGGTCAAAGCATCCCTTTTGTAATCACCCACGAACTTGCCCATTTTGCCGGACATATGCGTGAGGATGAGGCTAATTTCATAGCTTATTTAGCAAGCCGCAACAGTGACAATGTAGATTTTCAGTACAGTGCTGTTTATATCGCTCTAAACTACACCTTAAATGCTTTACGCCGGGCACTCAGCACAGAGACCTACCGCGAACTTTTCGCTATACTTCCGGAGCAGATACACAGGGACTTTGCCGCAGATAGAGCCTATTGGCAAGCTTTTCAGGGTCCCGTTGCCGATATGGCCGTACGGGTCAACGATACTTACCTGCGCTTAAATCAGCAGGAAGATGGTGTTAGAAGCTATGGACGTATGGTTGATTTGCTTTTGGCTTATTATCGTAATGTAGGTAAGATTTCTGCAGAGTGATTTTACATTGCTGAGTAGTTTTTACATTAAAATGAACCACTCACTTTGCGAGTGGTTCATTTTAATGATTAACGACTGGATTATATAGTTAAGCAACTTGAAAAGCCTAATTAGAAGAGTTACGTACTTTGCACGTAATCGACCCCGCAGGTCGCCCGCCACTGCGGCTCAGGATAAACGCGGGATTTATTTAGGGATACGAGGAGCTTATTTGCCGCAGTACCCATAGTTGTACGAGCGGTAAATAAGCAACGACGTGGACCGTAATAAAGCCAAGTTTAGCGTTTGGGGTTTCATGATTGACTACAGTTCCACCTTCCAAAGCCCATGAAGATTGCAATACTCATACACTTCCAAAGGCTTTTCGTTTACAAAGCAAAATTCAGCTTCCGGAGCATCACCTGGTTTAAGAGCTGCACGATGCCCGCCTTTGTCGGTTTTAACATAGATAAAATCAATATAATGGGCTTCCTCCATAGGATGGAGAACGCTGCCTACTTGTACTTTTACGCCGTTTTCTGTTTTAGTTACTTCCGGCAAATGTTTTTCGGTACTAGCCTCAACAGTGTTTGCCACAAGATTATTCATGTTTTGATTACAGCAAGATAAAGTGCCGCCGCCTTCTTTAACCATGCCTACTATATTGCCGCAAAGATTACAAATAAGAAATTTAGCCATAATTTTTATCCTCCCAATCTTAATAATTAACAGTTCTAAGCTCAAAATGAGCTTGCGAGTGGTCACAAACCGGGCAAAGTTTTGGAGCAGATAAAGCATCTGCAAGATGACCGCAATTTCTGCATATCCATACGGATTTTTCAGTTTTTGTAAATACTTTATCAGTTTTTACATTATCGAGAAGTTTAAGATATCTTTCCTCATGCTCTTTCTCAATCTGCCCAACCATTTCAAATGCAAGCGCAATCTTGTCAAAGCCTTCTTCATTGGCTTCTTTAGCCATACGTTTGTACATTTCAGTCCATTCTTCGTTCTCACCGGCTGCTGCTGCTTTTAAGTTCTCGTCAGTTGAAGGAATCGCCCCGCCGCAAAGAAGTTTAAACCAAAGCTTAGCATGTTCTCTTTCATTGCCTGCCGTTTCTTCAAAAATGGCTGCAATTTGCTCATAGCCGTCCTTTTTAGCCTTTCCCGCAAAATATGTATATTTATTGCGAGCCATAGACTCTCCTGCAAAAGCTTCCCACAAATTTTTTTCTGTTTTTGTCCCTTTTAACTCTGGCATAACATACTCCTCCAATAAATTATATTTTTAAGTATAGTCGTTTAAGACCAAAACGCTCTTAAACGAGCCTCGAGAATTCGTATATTTTGCTTACAAAATATACGAATTTCGAGGCGTTCATAAACTTTAAAACTAAATGAGTTTGCTCATTTTGCTGTTTTAAAGTTTATTCACTATACAATAAAATTATAAATGAGAATCATTCTCAAGTCAAGCTTTATTCGTATAAAAAAACTAATGGCAATGGTGCATAACTAATAAGCAAGTTTATGCAACGCTTCTTCAAGTATAGAAACACCTTTTTCCAAAAGCTCAGGCTCTGTAAACTCAGCCGGATTATGGCTAACCCCATTTTTACTTGGTACAAAAATCATGCCTACAGGGGCAATACGTGCCAGAATTTGACTGTCATGCCCGGCCCCCGAATGGATTGCCATATACTTAACCCCTTGATTTTCACAAGCCTTAGTAATTATATCCATAATATCTTTGTCCATATAAACCGGTTTATCATCAAACACTGTCGTAAAATTGTATGTAACCTTTTCAGCAGAGGTGATTTTTTTCACAATTTCCAAAGCTTCTTCCTGGAAGCGGTTTAGTATATCACCATCAGTATGGCGCATATCAAGGCTAAACTGAGCATAAGCGGGAACAACATTAGCAAGATTAGGGCTAAACTCTATCTGACCGATAGTTGTAACCAACGGATCTCCATATTCTCTTGCACGCTTAATCAATTCTGATATAATTACCCCTGCACAAAAACCCGCGTCTTTCCTAAAACCCATAGGGGTAGTCCCTGCGTGATTAGCTTCTCCAAAAATTTCAATATTGAACTTTTTATAACCTACAATCCCCGTAACAACACCAATTTCCATATTTTTAGCTTCGAGAACGCCTCCTTGCTCTATGTGTATTTCAACAAAAGCTTTTATATCGTCTCGTTTTGCACAGCCATTCGAATAGGAGAAGCCTTGATTTTCCAAAGCTTCGACCATACGTATACCTTCTTTGTCTGTAAGACACTTCACCTTATCCCATTCAACATCACCAATAAGGGTCTTGCTGCCCCAAAAATTAAAAGGAAAACGTGTGCCCTCCTCCTCGGAAAAAGCTATTACCTCTAAACCTTTCTTAGGCGCACCATACTTCCTATAAAGCTTTGAAACTGCCAATGCCGCCGCTACAACTCCATACAGCCCGTCATATTTACCACCATTTCTGACTGTATCAGCATGGGAGCCGGTCATTATCGTATCACTTTGGGTACCTATCCGTCCGTGTAAATTTCCGGCACAGTCAAAATATGTATCAAATCCTAGTTTTTCAAAAAGCTCCTTTAAATACGTTTGTGCCTTCATCCAAGACTCTGAAAAAGGGAATCTGGTTATCTCCCCTGCATCGTTTTTTGAAAGCTCGCAAATTTCATCAATAATTTTAGACACCTCTAAATCAGCCATTATTGCACCCTCCTTTAAGTAAGTTTAAATTAATATAAATTGATTTTAACATATAGCCTTTAAATTTTACAATAAATATATTTTTTACTGAAATTTTTCTAAAATAATAACAGATTATAGCTTGCTATAGTGAATTGAATTCAAAATGGACTTAAACGACTAGATAAATCTGTTACTGTTTTAGAAGGGAGCTGCGCTGCTTATCCACACAAAATAGTTGCTTTAGCATTACTATTTTGTGTGGATTTCAGTATTAAAGTTGACTCTAACGTTACGTAATAGTTTATAATAATAGCAAGGAGGTGAAAATATGGAGTATTCAATCAATAAACTTGCAAAAATGTCAGGGGTTAGCACTCGTACTTTGCGCTATTACGATGAAATCAACTTGTTAAAACCATCTCGAATAGCTTCAAGCGGTTATAGAATCTATGATTCCGGAGAAGTTGATAAATTACAGCAAATTCTCTTTTACAGAGAGCTGGATTTTCCCCTGGAGAATATAAGAAAAATTTTATCCGCTCCTGATTTTGATATAAACCAAGCCTTTATAAGCCATCTGACCGCTCTTGAGCGCAAGCGGCAAAGATTAGATGAGGTTATTGCAAATGTTGCAAAATCTATAAAAGCAATGAAAGGAGAAATTTTAATGTCAGACAAAGAAAAATTTGAGGCTTTTAAGGAAAAACTTATTAACGAAAATGAGGAAAAATATGGCGATGAAATCCGCAAAAAATATGGTGACAAAGCTGTATCCGACTCTAATGCGAAGCTTGCAGGGCTTTCTTTTGAATGCTACGAAGCGGCAGAGCAGCTTCTCCTTGAATTTGAAAATATATTAGAAGCTGCATTTAAAGAGAGAAATCCAGCCGGTGAGCTTGCACAAAAAGCTTGTGAACTGCATAAAAAGTGGCTATCTATATTTTACCACGACTATAATGCAGAGTATCATCGTAATTTAGGGGAAATGTATGTTGCCGATAACCGCTTCCGGGCAAATTATGATAAAATCGCTCCCGGATGCAGCGAGTTTTTAAGAGATGCAATAAATATATACACAAAATAAAACAGGTCAAACCCATGAAAAAATAATTGCTAAAATTTGCAATCTTTGCATCGCAGATTTTAATCGATTTGATGGAATTCACTTCCGTCAAATCGCAAAAGTTTGCAAAGTTTCATAGGAACTTTGTAAACTTACCTTAAGTTCTTCGCCGAAATCCTGATTTCGGCGAAGTGCAAACCCTTCATGGGTTTGCACTGTAAAAACAAAATTTAAACTATTGACAAAAGACTGTAATAGCTGTAGAATATGTAATTGAGTCATGAACAAACTAACTAGCCCGAATGGCGGAATTGGTAGACGCAAAGGACTTAAAATCCTTCGTCAGCAATGACGTGCCGGTTCGAGTCCGGCTTCGGGCAGTACTTGTAAAATAAGGCTTTCAGAGGAATCTGAGGCTTTATTTTTTTGCCCGAAAGATGTGTTTTTTTGAAATGTCCCCGATTTTGTCCCCGATTTCTTAAATGGCGAACTTGGAGAACCTTTCATTCAGCTTATTTGCTATCTCAATTTTATCATCCATATCAAGACCAACATAAATATCCATTGTGATTTGTATGTTGCTGTGCCTTAACCATGTTTGTGTATGTTGTCCTTTGGGTACGATAAACAGCTTTTACCCGATATAACCAACAAACTTGTAATGAATACGGATTTCTCTTTGCTTTTGGTTGTCGATAACACTTCGCTCTCCAACCTCGACTTTATCTATCAATTTTAAGATAGTATCGCGGTCAAGCGTTTCAATGTTAGCGAATTGGCGTATAACATTAATCCATTCCTGCGTGTTACTCTGTCCCGATTGGAAGTTTTCAATCTGTACCGTTAAGGTATGCGCTTCCTCTGCCTTTTCTCGCCGCTCGGCTTCATACTGGTTTATTAGGCGAGTGCAAATATCTTCTGCAATTTCACCTTTTACCTTGTCCTCAGAGAGCATTTGTCAAGGAGGTTTGTCTAATTTCTCGAAAAAATCTAATATGAGTAAAGAGCTACCTCATCTGAAGCTGCGGCATCATTTGTATAATTTTCCCATCAAGTGCCTTGCCATTAGCTTTTTTGTTTCTTTTTATACCATCAGACCCCCACGTTCCCCATTGTTTGAAAAAGAATGCAACGTTTTGCTCTTCCGCTTGCTTTAATAAAGAACGTACCCATTCGGCTTGCATGGGACGCGCTCGTGAACCACTTTCGCCACCAACAATGAGCCAATCAATATTAGTTAAATTAATTTCTCCCAAATCCTCGACTAACGGCTCACAGGATAAAAATCTAATAGTGGAGTTAAGGTTGCGAAGAATATCAACCCTATGAATTTCGCTTGGTGACTCTACAGTAACCCCTAACCAAACATTATCGGGGATAGTATGTGTGACAAAATATTCAGCTAAGCGTTCGGCTCTCTTTGTTAATATTTGATACCGATGATGTTTTGATTTCTCAATAATATCAAATACTTTTTCTATAAAGCTGAATGATATATCCTCATGAAATAAATCAGACATTGAGCAGACAAAAACATTATGCGCTTTTTTCCATTTCAACGGCTCTTCTAAACACTCTTCATGAGTGGTAGGCTTAAATTTATTCGAATATTTTCCGACACCCATAGCATAAAGTCTGTTCGCCATTATTTCAGCATAACAATTTGAACATCCACTTGAAATTTTAGTACAGCCTGTTATGGGATTCCATGTTTTATCCGTCCACTCAATCTTTGTAGTTTTCATGATTATTCACCTCCATAAAATATATTCTCATCCGGTATTGCTCAAGCTAACTCATTCTTTTGAGTTCTATGGCTTTTTCTCCTTTTTCATCCCAAAAACGAGTAGGCTTTGGCTTGCTTGCTTTTGTTAGTGCAGGTGTTCTTTTCACCTCTATGTAATTACACCCTTCAAGCTCTTTTAGTACCTCTTTTAGTTTTGAGCTACCACAAAGTATCCCAAATGTATTATAGAAGTCTGCCAAGAAGGTTTTCAAACGAGTGTAGTTATGCAGGTTATTCAACATGGTTTTTGCTTTTTCGGTAAGTTCATCTATAGATATAATTTCGTTTTCAGCGGTTTCTTCAAATAAATTCAATTGTCCGCCACGTTGAACATCGACTATTAATCTATCTGTTCGTGCAACAATATTGTCAGCCATAAGAATACAACCATCTGGATGATTAGTGGCATAAACCATCCTGTATTTTGGATGATTTCCAGCTTTTAGTCGAATTGGCATATCTAAAACATAGTTGTACTTTTCTCTCAAACGCAATTTGTATTTTTGAGCAAACTCTTTCTCTGCTTGATAGCCATCAATTGAACGTTTATTATAATTATTGACAATCTCTTGCCAATAGTCACCACCTGCTATATCGTTGATTTCTTCAATTGTAGCCGCTGTTGAGCTATCATACTCTTCCAAGTCTTGAAAGATTTTGTCTTCTTCCTCTCGAAAGTCAGTTTTTTTCAGAGCAAATGCCATACGAAGAAATCCCCATGAATTGAGATTTATAAGCAGTTCAACCGTTTGGAACACATCAGGCAAAGCATCAAATAATGTAGCGTTCAATGCCTTAACACCATAGGGGTCAATGTAGAGGAACACATTTTGATTTCGGTTTTGATTTGCTGCATTTTGAAGTAGCGGAATAACTTGCTCCTCAAATTTTCCGGCAATTACTTCACTGCGTTGTTTTTGCTCATCCGACAGGTTGTTGATAAGGTCTTCAGCGTGATTTAACTCGATAAACTTCATCTTCACAGTGGGCTTATTGTTACCTTTATATCGCAACATACTATTTTCTAAACATTCCAAAGCTGTTATCGGTGAGCCATTTTCCCCATCATCAAATTTACCTTTCCCGGAAAATCCATCTACATATAGAATAGGCTTTCTCGTCCATAAGATTTTGCTAAAGTAGGGCGTTAAATAACAGCCAAGCAATTCATCCTTGACTTTTGACCAAATTTTCTTTTCTTTGAAAAAATCATTATTGCTTTTTGGCACCCCTGCACCTCCTATAGCAAGTTCGTATAAATATCCCGATTGCATTTTATATTAAGATGATGTATGAAAAATCACAGATTCTATAAATTTTCTCATACATCCCAAAGCAAAACAATGTAGCTTAGAAAATGAAACTACCCGCCTACAGTATAGCACAACCATTTTCTGAAATCTATCTTTTTAATTCTGTTCTTTGGAAGAGGTCGGGGGTGCAGGGGGCAGAGCCACCGCATAAACCCACAACACACCACCACAATAGTGCAGCCAATTTTGCAGTAAAATGAAGCGGAGGAAAACGGGGAACAGGATTCAATTTTATCCTGTTCCCCGTTTTCGGCGGCGTAATGGCACGGCAAAAATCCAATCTGTCAATGGTTTAAGGGTGGAGATATTTGCAGATGCTTTTACCGCAAATATACTACCCGTTCATTGACAGATTGGATAGGCGGAACGGATGGGAAAGGGTTAGACTTCTTCTGCGTCTATATACATTTCCTCTGCCGTTTCAAATCCCTCTTTTAACATCTGGACGGCGTTCTCCGTTTCCTGTGATACAACTTGCGATTTCTCAATTTTGTCAATCGCTTTTGACATTGTTGCCACCAGTAGGGTATAGGCTTTTTGATAATCCATAATTTCACTCCTTCATTATGCACGTTATAACGTACTTATGCATGGACATTATAACGTGCATAATAGAATAAAGCAAGTGTTAATTATGGAGGATTGATTTTTATGATAGTTTTTGACAGGCTGTGGAAAACAATGAAAGAAAAAAACGTGTCAACTTACACGCTTAGAGAAAAATATGACTTTCATACCGATACAATAAAAAATCTACGACATAATCATAATATCACTACTAACACACTTAGTAAGTTATGCGAAATATTAGATTGTGAACTAAAAGATATTGCAGAGTACAAGCAAGACTAAACCTGCGCGGAAGATTGCCATCGTTTGTTGCTCTGCCTTGTGATTTTATCTATCCAGTCCCTGCGAACGCTTACGGCTCGGCTGCTCCCTCTGCCGTTCTTGATACAAAATATCCTGCACACTCCGCGCAATTTTTTCAACTTTGCCAACTTCATCCAGATGTTATCAGTCTTTTTACCTCGTCAAATTGAAATTGCTGAACAGCCATTGTCCATCTATTAGTTCATAAACAAACTCGTGAACTTCGGTATCAACTACAGTTTCAAGCGTGTCCCAATCCAGTATATCAGCCGTTATACGGTATATTATTCTATTGTCACTTTCTCTTATAATTTCATGAGTTTCTTCACCTGCAGTTATATTCCAGCCGCGCTCACCGCCCAATGTGTACAAAACCCCATGAAATTCACGATAATTTGAGCCGCTCCTATCAAACATTCCGCTTACAACTTCTGCGGTAAAAATATCATGAAGATGAGCTTGTAAATCTGCCAATGTAGATATACTTTCATGGTCTACCCTTGTATATATCCATCCATTTTCGTCCTCTATTTGGTCTTCCCAGTCAGAAGGCAATACTTCGCGCTCAAACCACGCATATGCTTCTTCCGCTCTTTGATAAGCTGCTTCAATTTCTGCGTCTGTCGGTGTGTTTGCTTGATTGCTGGGTGTAGCAGCGTTTCCATTGCAAGCCATGAAAGCAAACAACATTGCCGCTACTAAAACTAAAGAAAATACATACCTTTTCATAAAATAAATTCCTCTAAGTGTTGTTTTAGATTGACACAATAATTATATTATGTGCTGGTGGGTTACAAAAAGCTAATCTCAATACTTGCTAAAGCAAATCCTCCCTCCGTCACCAAAAAATGAAGCGTTGCATATTTTCCGCTTGCATATACTGCGTTCACTTCAAGCTCGACAAATGAATCGGATAGTTTCATGGCAAACGAATCGCTTGGATAACCCGTAACAAATCGCACAAAATGGGTGGATGTAGCATTATCACTGGGAAATCCCGACTGTTCAAGCAGTCTTACTGAAAAATCAAGCAGCATTTCCCCATATTCGGCATTTATGGCTTCAAAAAGAAATTCATTGCCCCTAACAGAAATATCCTCAAAACCTGGGGTAAGCGGGTTGATGTTTGTTGCGATGTATTCTATTGGCGGGTGGTAGCTTGCGCTAACCAATTCACCTGTGACGCTGCTGATATTAAATATGAATGGGGGAGTCCAGTAACGTCCGGCAAAGTCTATATCCACATAAACCACGCCGGGTCGTGTTATAAGTTCTCCATAATCACTGTCTAACTCTAAGGCAAAGGCACCCCCGGTTAAATAAAATACGGCATTTCCCCAATTTCCCCAATCATGCCTAAAAGCTGAAAAATAAGTGTTTAGTATAGCCCTTCCAAATTCATCTACTTCCCCGGGATTTGCAATTCTAAAACCGTGGTCGTTTGTATGCCAATCAATGAGCTTAAAGGTTGTGGGGTTTGAAGATATGTTATCGCTAATACCTAACTGGGTATCTATGGCAATAACCCTATCCGAGCTAAAGCCAACAAGGAAAACACTCACAACAATAACGGAAATAACAGTAACCCAATTCGCAGACTTTTTGAATTTCAACACATTAGCTATTCTTTCCTTTATGCCGTTTTCACCAAAAGCAAAAGCTATTGGGCTTAACAGATTGACCCTCTTTGTAGAAAGGCTTAGTAAAGACATTGAATAGTCACGACGTATATCCTCGTCAGCCTTTCTCAAAACGGCTTCGTCACAAGACATTTCCATATCTTTTGACATAAGAAAATAGGCAATCCACATAAGCGGATTAAACCAATGCAAGGCAAACACGATATATGCAAAAGGTTTTATAAGATAGTCGCGTCTTTTAATATGTATCTGCTCATGCTTTAGGATATAGTCATACCGTAATGGGTCAATGGTGGTTGGAAAATAAATTTTAGGGCGGATAGCTCCAAGCACAAACGGTGTTTTGATTTTATCTGTTTCAAAAATATTGTCGCGTACAAGCGTAGCAAAATACACACGCCGCTTTAATCCGATATACCCTATTGCCGCATAGACCAGCAAAACAACAACCCCCGAAAGCCAAATATATCCAGCTATTGTAATAAGTGCATAAACAAGGCTTGTTCCGCTCTCTTGTCCGAAAAGTGGCAATACATTACCAGCTTGGCCTACAGTTGATATAGCAAAATCAGCAAAATGCCTATCAGTTTGCATAACAGGATTTTGAATAAAAGCAACTTCTTGCGATATTACATTTGGAAAAGCAGGCATTAAGCTAAAGACGCTTTCAATACTAAAAGGGAATATTAAACGGAACAACACCACTCCCCAAAGCGCATAAGAAAATATTTTAGGTGCTTTTCTAAGTGGGACGCGCACAAAAATAACAGCTAAAGCGACAATACTTGCCGTAATACTCATATTCAGAATTGTTATGAATATTGTCGTCACTTTTTTGTCACTCCGTCAATCATTGACTTTATTTTTTGCGCTTCATCTCTCGACAGCGTTTTATCCTGTAAAAATGATGTAATGAAAGATGGTACAGAGCCGTCAAATACTCTGTCAATGAATATATCGGCTTCATATTTCTGTACAGCTTCTCGCGCAATCAGCGTGGTTACTGTGGCTTTCTCATTTTTCATAATGCCGCGCTCGCTCAGTTTTTTAATCATTGAATATGTCGTTGGTTTTTTCCAGCCAAGTTCTTTTTCGCATATCCGTGTCAATTCAGTAGAATTGACAGGCTCATGCGCCCAAACAATACACATAAATTTGTATTCCGCGTCAAACAGCTTTAATGAGCTTTCCATAGTCAAAACTTACACCTCCATAATCAATTGTCGGTCACTACCAACCGTCTTTAGTTTATCACAGGCGACCAAATTGTGTCAAGCGTTATTTTTAAGTCAAGTGAGTAGCTAGCTAGCATAGGCATAACAGTCCGCTAAAGCGTACCATTATGCCGTCAACCGCCGCCCCTTTTCTTGGGCTTCGCCCAAACCCGATATTTTGCCTGTATGTATTGCTTCGTACTGTTGTTTATACGAAAAAATAACCTCGATTATAGTTGTACAAATAGATATTCCGGCAAGCCACTTTCGTATATGTGGTTTTATATGACTTAATAAATTATGCTGTCAAAATCTCTGTATGTACAGGTATTTTAAGACTGTGGAAGCTATTTTAACAGCATATATAAAACCGCCTACAAGCGTGGCATTAACACCAACGTAAAATGCAAAAATAAAAATGCAGTCAGCCATCACATGACAACCAACCGCACAATGTTTTATTTTTGTGATAATTTCGATGCTTCTCGAAACAATCTACGCACTATATCCCAACTCTCACCCATCTTCACCCGTATGTCCTCTGCGTCAGCGGCATAAGTCGCGCCCATCCGGTCAATGTGCCGTAATATCTGCCGAACATTAACATCAATCCTCTGTAATTCTGCGGATAGGCTCTTAATCTCGGTGCTGTCTACATTGATTATATGCCCCTTTGTAGCCATGCGCCGCGCATATTCACGAAAATTTGTCATGCCTATAGATTGCATTTTTTCTTGAATAAACGCTTTTTCATCTGCCGTTACTCGGAAAACGAGTTGTCTATCGCGCTTGCGGTTCTGTTTTTCCATTTTGGTACGCTCCTTTGGTTATTTTTGATAGTTGAGTATGCACCTTGATTATTTGTAGTGAAAGGGTGCTGATATTGGCTTTTATTTGCTCTATACGGCCATTGAAATAGTTGGCAGGGTTATTCATTTCCACGCCTTATGCTTTCGATATAGGGCAATTAAAGTGTGAAAATGATACCTATTTCAAACAGTATTGGCTGTCAAAATCCTTGCTCTAATAAAATCATGTTCTATTATTAAATCACTCCATCAATCTCTTTTCCAATCCATTCCTTTCCATGCTCCTAATGCCCTATATCGGAAAACCGAACACAAATAATAAAAGATATGGAAAGGAATGGATAGGATAGATATAAATACAATAAGTCTGGTTATATTAGTATTGATTCCGTTCGATTATCGAACTTCTGGTGTTCGTTTTCCGAACTTCATGGGTTCGGTATTCGTACTTCTTGCGTTTGATTATCAAACTTCTTGACTTCGGTTAGGTGAAAAAGACCTGTGTTGGAAAATCCCATATAGGCGAGAATGGCGCGCTTTCAATGATATGTCATATAACTTTCCAAAATTAAAAGACATACATCAAAACAAAGACGGCGAGAAGTACACCGCGCGGGAGGCAAGCACCGAAACAGCCGAAGATTTTAAAGACCTGATTGCTGAATTGATGAAATTCGACAACATAGAAATTGAAGTAATCGGTTGTTTTGTCTGGCTAACTGGTGATACCAAACCTTACAAGGAACGGTTGAAAGAATTGCGCTTTAACTGGCATAGTAAAAAGCTCTGCTGGTATCTTAAACCCGAAGATTATAAAAGGCGAAGCCGCAAAGATTACGACCTTGAAGAAATACGGAGTATGTACGGTTCGAGAGGAAAAGTACATAGTAATGGAACAACGAAGTTGAATGACAAACCCCCGTGGGATTGAGTTCCACGGCAAAAATTTTAAGAGCGGTAGGGATTTTTTCCTTGCCGCTCTCTCTGTTAATATGTAAACCCCACGAAGAACAGCGAAAATTTATGTAGAAATCCACCGCGAGTTATGATATAATTTGCACATAACAAGAAACGCCACAGGCGTTTCATCCGACGGGTGCAACGAGACTTTTCAAAGAAAAGTCGAGTCAAGCCTGTGTATGCCTTGCTAACAGTCAAGGCTAGATGTGTGGGGAGTATTTTCCCAATCTATACCAACAAAAGTTATATTTTTCGCAGAGGGGCTTGACAAAATGCAAATGGCACAAACAATGTTTATAAGAGCCAAGAGCCAAGAGCCAAGAGCCAAGAGCCAAGAGCCAAGAGCCAAGAGCCAAGAGCGGATAACTCCGTCTTTTTCGCAAGCCCAGAAATTGAATATCACACAAGCCATTACAGGCGGTTGTTGACCTGTCGCATAAGCGATACGGAAGAGCAACCGTCTTTTTGCGTTTATGCACAATAACTACCCTATCAACTTTGCCTTTGCAGATAAAGCAACCAATATAAAATTATAATTAAGTGAGGAGAAGGTTTTATGAAAGCGAGTAAAAGGCTTTTAGCAGTTATAATGACAGCGGTGCTTGCCTTTGGTATGACTGTGCCGGGCTTTGCGGCTTATGGGGAGGATATGGGCGTCTATACCGCCGCAGGCATAACCTTTACCCCTGTAAATTTCCCAAGTGAAGCCGCGGCTTCTGTGGGCGACAGCATTATATTTAGCATGGATGTGACAGTGACAACGCCTGGGGCGTTGGCTGCTGCTGCGCCGTCAAATATGGATGCTTCATTTGGCGGCGATATTATCCTTGTGTGGTATCAAGACGGGCAGCCGCGCAAGGATATGGGGCATACTGAACTGAGAATGGAAAATGGTGAATGGAGCATTGTCGGAGATGGTTTTAATTCTCAATTCTCCTCTCTCAATTCTCAATTCACCATGGAGCTGCGCTTTGATACTGTGTGGGCTACGGATGGCGGGGTTTGGACGCTGCGGGCGTTTTATGATGGGTTGCGGTTTGTGGAGAGTGCGTATAGCCTTGATTTGGCGGTTGCGCCGATTGGGATAACGCCCTTCAACACGGTTGTTGGCAATATAGCCGACTTGCAAACGGCAGTAGGGTCAGCAACCCCAACACTACCCGTCACCATCTACCTTGCGGACAACTTTACAGGCGGCGGTACTATTACCGTACCAGCAAACTCCACAGTAACGATTAACAGCAACGTTACGATTAATAATGGAACCAATACACTAACGTTTCATCTTAACGGGGGAGCGGGGACGCTGACAACAGTAATCTGGAATGCCGATATAACTGCATCATCCGGTGGTACCGGTACAATATCCCTTACAGGTAACGGCAATTTTGCATTAAACGGTACTATAAGACAAGCTAATCCTACGAGTAGTCTCGCACTCCGTGTTAACGGGCCTGATGTAAGCATAAGTTCTACAGGATTGATACAAAACAACACAACAGGGGGAACCGCAATTACCATTCTCTCAGGCCGTGTAACCTTAGATGGCGGTACTGTGCAGTCGGCAGGTTCACCGGCGGCAATTACTACACACACAGGCGCAGAAGGTTTAGTGGTAAACAGCGGTACAATATTAAATATCGCCACAGGTGGTGGTGCTATTAGTACAGTCAGCGGCACAGCCACCATACATGGCGGCACGATAACCGGAGGGCTTTTTCAAAATGGCGGCACTATCAACATGCACGGCGGCATTAATGTTGTGCGAAGATCCGTAGAACTGTCCGGGGCCCTCACCGCCATCGGCAGCGGCACAGGCACGATACGGCTTGGGGCAAATCTTACAGGCGCAAATCAACATACCTCGACCATCAACATCAGCGGTGGTGCAAACATCACTTTTGATCTTAATGGGCATGATTTGACTGTGACCGCACCGGCAGGTCATGGTATGCACGTTAGCGGTGCTGGTACCGAGGTTAATGTCATTGGCACAGGCACAATGAATGTTGGAACGCAAGGGCTGGATATAATAAATGATGGCTTGCTTGTAACAGCTGGGGCTGATGTAAACCTTGCGGTTGGTACCACCTTAAATGTTTCAGCCGCTAATGGTCACGGAGTATATGTATCAGGCGCGACCTCCAGTGCGACTGTAACCAATGCAACAGGCGGCAATGCTTCAGGGACGTTTGTTATGCCAGCCGGTGCGTTGGCAGAAAATGGTGGCTCAATCATTGTTATGGGCAATGCCATA
>WRBA01000033.1 GCA_009779915.1 Defluviitaleaceae bacterium
AATGAGCTTGCTCATTTTGCTGTTTTAAAGTTTATGAACGCCCCGAAATTCGTACATTTTGCAAACAAAATGTACGAATTCTCGAGGCTCGTTTAAGACCGTTTTGGTCTTAAACGACTATATAGGCAATAGGATTAAAAATATGGATGCAATAGCATCCATATTTTTATCTGATACTGTATGCCAATATCTATTTATACTCTCAAAGGCTTGAAATAATTCTCAAAAAGTCCTTTGACCTCGGGATAAAACTCCTATTATGGCGATGTAAAATTCATAGGGTTAGTATGTGAGCCGTTAATCCTTACTTCAAAATGTAAATGATTTCCTGTGGAGCGGCCTGTAGAGCCAACTCTGGCTATTGTCTGCCCTCTTGTTACTGTAGCCCCATTTCCAACCAAAAGGCTGGACGCATGACCGTACAAAGTCTGCATGCCATTACCATGGTCTATTATAATTGTATTGCCATAGCCGCCCATCCAGCCGGAGAAAACAACTGTCCCAGCTTCAGCGGCAAAAATATTAGTACCTAAAGGTGCCGGAATATCCACACCAGTGTGGAATGAGGTACGCCCGGTAAACGGGTCTGTACGGTTGCCGTAGCCGGAATTAACCCCTCTGCCTGAAACAGGCCATTGAAGGCTTCGCCCGTCATGTACAAATGGCCGCTGAACCTGCGCTGCTCGCTGCTGGGCAATACGCTGCCTCTCTGCCTCTGCTTGGAAAGCCGATATAGCCCTTTGAATTTCTCTCTCGTCAGCCTCCATCTCAGCAATAGCCGCAAGGTACCCTGCCGCGTCCTGTTCAAGTTCTTCAAGCAGCGCAGCTTTTTCCATCATAAGCTCATCATGAGCGCGCACCTGAGCAGTATGGATACTTTCTAAAACTGCCAAATCATCCCTTCGGCTTTGAGTATTTTCAACATGAACAGCTATATTTTCCTCAGCTCTTTGAAGTTCTTGAACCAAGTTTCTGTCAAATTCAATAATACGATTAACATGATCAATGCGATTAAGTAAATCGGTGAAGCTATCCGCGCCTAATACCGCGTCAACATAGCCCATCCAGCCGTTCATATAAATATGTCTCGAGCGCTGCACAAAAGCATCAAACTGCCTGTCGCGAATTATTTTAGCTTCTTCAAGGTCCCTCTCCCCTTGTTCAAGCCTCGATTCCATAATTGCAAGCTCAAATTTAATACCTTCAAGTTCTTCCACTGCTAAAGCCATCGCATACTCAAGTGCAAAAAGTTCTTCAGTTGCTGCGCTTATCTGATTTCTGGTATTGACAAGTTCAGCCCTTACTGCCCCCAGATTTTGATTTATTTCTCTCTGCCTCCGCTGAGCATCCTCAATATTAGTAGCCCAAACATCCATTGATACAAATGATATAGCTAAAAGCATCATAAAAACCACAAAACGTTTCTTTATCATTTTCAGCAACCACTCCTTTGAATTACATTTTTTCACAGCATATTACACATGTAAGTGCCTTCTAACAGAGGTAACACTGCCTACAGACCCAATAAGCACCCCTAAAAACAGTGCGAAAGGTATCAAAATAACAAAAATTTCACTTGTTGATAAAAACTCGAACAAATCAGACCTAGCCGGAAAAGCTGTATCCACCCGGCGAATAATTTCACCGTAGCTTAAGAAACTAATAACCAAAGGAAGTACAGCCCCTAAAAAGCCGATTATCATACCTTCTATTATAAAAGGCCATCTTATAAACCAAGCTGTTGCCCCAACATATTGCATAATATTAATTTCATTCTGACGGCTTGAAACTGTCAACTTTATTGTATTTATAATGATTATTATCGAAACCGAACTTAGGAAAAGTATTATAATTATACTGGCAATACGGATTGCGTTATTTATACTAATAAGTGTATCAACAGTTTCCTGAGCGTTTCTGACTTGCTCAAAATCAGTACCCACATAACGCTCAAGAACACGCCTTACTTGATCCTGATAGATTATATTGTCAACACTTACATTGAAGGTTCTAGGCAGTATCCTAATGCCTTCTATATTAAGCCCTTCAAAAAAATCAGGATTATCCGAATACCTGGCACCAAAATCAGCCATTGCCTCCTCACTGGAAATAAATTCAATAGCAACTACATGATCTACTGCCATAATCCGCCTTGCAAGCTCTTCCAGCCGCTCATCAGGAACCTCGTCCAGTACAAAGACCGATATCATCATATCATCTTCGACTCCGGAAAGAACATGATCCACATTGGCTACAAATATATACGAAAAGGTCAGCACAAATATACAGCAGCTAACTGTAATCATAGAAGCCACGCTCATAAGCTGATTTCTAATTATGCTAAGAAAGGATTCCCTTATATAATAGCGTAAATTTCTAAGCTTCATCGCTGTATCCGCCTTTTTCCACGTCACGCTGTATTATGCCTTTGTTAATTGCAATAACACGCTTTTGCATTTCATCCACAATATCTTTAGCGTGAGTCGCGATTACCACAGTGGTACCCATATAATTAACATCTTCCAGTATTTGCATAATTTCCCAAGCATTATCCGGGTCGAGATTACCCGTAGGCTCGTCCGCCAGAAGTATGGGAGGCTTGTTTATAATAGCACGGGCAAGAGCTGTCCTTTGCTGCTCTCCGCCGGAAAGCTGGTTAGGATAAGCCTTAGACTTCCTCTGAAGCCCAACCATAGCTAAAACCGCAGGCACTGTACGGCGAATCTCTCTTGGGCTTGCTTCCGTAACTTGCATGGCAAAAGCTACATTTTCATAAACGGTTTTATTTTTAAGCAGTCTAAAATCTTGAAAAACAACGCCGATTTGCCTTCTAAAATATGGAATCTGCTTAATATCAAGTTCGGTAATATTAATACCGTTTAAAAAAATATTGCCCCCCGTTGGCTCAATCTCTTTCATAAGCATGCGAATGAGAGTTGATTTACCGGAGCCGGACGAGCCAACAATAAACACAAACTCCCCTTCTTCTATATCCATGCTTACATTATTAACGCCTTCGGCCCCATTTTCATATATTTTTGTAACATTTCTTAAAGAAATCAAAATATCTGCCCCTAGATAAAATAGATTGCCGAAGCTGTAAATCCGTTGTTTTATGTGTACAGCTTGGGCTTTTATTCATAAAATTCTATGCTACATTTAATTTTACGTCATTTCCTTCGAAAAATCAACTTAATAATTCTTAAACAATTATGTAATAAACTAACCTCATTTTGATTTTATTCCCTTACTTTAGTCCAATATGCTAATTTTATAATGAACCAGAGGGTGTGAACATAGTTTTTATATGTATAGTCAACACAGATGAAACCCATCAAATAAAACTCAATTTTTTTCACAATACATCGTCAGCTCCGCCTAGCTTGCCTTTTGGCAAGGGTCGTTGTCGCTTCCCGTTGGTCCATGAAAAATCTGTTTTTGATTTTTCATAAAGGACTTGTCTTATGAAAAAAATACTTCCTTTTCTTTTGAGATTTTTCATCTGCGTTGACTATAATGTTTCTGACCTGATTTTCCGCTAATTGAGTAAATAGAACAACACATACCGGAAAATTTATTTTCCAAATCTAAAAAGCTTGACATCTATATCGTTAAATGATATATTATATCCATAAACGATATATTTAGGAGGCTTTAAATTGCCAAAACAAGACCATTACCAACAAGGGCAATTAACAGATGTGGCATATCTTGTTCTTGCGAGCCTGACAATTCCTTGCCATGGATATTTAATCATGTCAAAAATTGAGGAAATGACTGATGGCAATGTTCGCATCGGACCGGCTTCATTATACACTACCCTTAAAAAACTTACTAATGCCAACTTTATTCGCTTAATAGCGGAGGATGAGGCAAAAAAAATTTACTATATTACAGATGAGGGGCTTTCAGCTCTTAAAATTGAAATTGATAAGAGAGAGCGTTATGCCGCCTATGGTAAATGGGCTATAAGCGACTATAAGGAGGGAAATTTATGGCAAGAGACAATAAGGAGCTAGATAGCTTGGAATATAAGTATAAAAAAAGGCGGCGCATGGCTGTGTATAAATTTTTAGCAAGCGCGTTAGTATTAATTGTGTTTTTTTACCTTGCCTGGCTGTTACCGCGATCCTTGCCTCGTAATCTGTTTTCTGGTCTCGCTGGGGTTACTATCGTTTTCCTGTTTTTTAAGGTTGCAAGCATACTGCAGAACAGCTGGCGCATAGTAAAGCATGGAAAATCTTATCCTCAATATATATACGAGATAGGAAATGGTCTTGCGTTTTTTGAGAATAAGGATATGAAAATGTGTGAAGAAATGGCTGCTATCGGCTATCTTCTTACAAATGTTACTACTTTAGGGTTTTATAAATTTGAACGTGCCCTGCCTCAGGAATGCAGCTATTCCGTAGATATTTCAGACATAAAATATGACGCGGAAGAATTTAGCGAGTACTTAAAAATCTTTGAAGGCGGCGGCTGGGAGTATATTTGCTCAAGTGGCTCTATCCATTGGTTTCGCGGGTCTAAGGGAGCTGTGCCAATATATACTGATAATGCAAGTTTGGCTCTTAAATACGAAAAAATGCGAAAACTATCTTTATGGTGCGTTATATCCGGCATTTTAGTGGCTATTGCATTTTTTGCCCTGTCGAGAATCTTTCCATACCCCGTCTCACTTATGTTTCTTTTTGCAATGGGGACAGGAATAGGTCTTGCACTGGCTATGAGTGTAGGTGTTATCTTGAATCATAGACTAATAATGCGGCTTAAGAAATTGCAGAATCATCATTGATAGTCTTCAATTCGCTGATTTTAGGCAAACTTCTGACTCCCTTAGCGCAGCATAGATATATACCTATAACAAAATAAGAGCATCCTTGAATGATAAATACCATACTAACATTAGGTAAAAAGCTTCCTAAAAAACCGCCTGCAAGGGCACCTATAGCAATTGCCACAGCACATAAACTCATAATTATCGTATCAACTCTGCTTATTAAATTTTTTGGCGGCAATTTCTGCACTAAAGCTCTATAGAATATGTTTATTGTACTGCCAAGTCCAATATAGATAAGATACGTCAAAATCGCCCTTGTTAAATTATCCCCTATAATATTTACAAAAATAATCCGCACCACACCGGCAAAAACGAAGCCCGCTACAAGAATTTTCCATATTTCAAGCTTTGACTCCACTGCCCTGCTTATAAAAGAGCCAATTAAACCTCCTACCAAAGCAAGTGCCGAAAGCATAATATAGCCGGAAGCTGTGCCAAGATGCACCTCCGCAAACATAGGCAGATTAACATATGCTGCCCTGCTAAAAAAATTCATAACCACAGTGGCAAGAACAAGGGGCAGCATTGCCCCCTTTTTGGCAAATGCAAAGCCTGTTTTAAGCTCGCCAAAATAAGATTTTATTGCTGTTTTATCAGTTTTTACTGCGCTTTCACCGGATTCATTACTATTAAGGAAAGCGGCAAATATCAGCGCAATAAGCATAACAACCCCATTAACACCGTAGACCAGCGCAAAATCAGCACCACCCTCCATTAGCATATACAATATAACACCAATCCCAAGCCCGCCAATGATTCCGGCAATGCTTACCAAGGCATTTGCTTTAACTAAGTCTTCACCCTCTACAACCCTTGGTAATAAGGCGGTATATGCCGGTCTGCTAAATAAAGATGCTGTACTAAAAACCAAAATAGCAATAAAAAATAACCAAATAACAGGCTGGTAAAAGATATGTACAGCTAATACAAAAACAGCCGCACAAAGTTTAATTAAACAGGCAGCTCTAAGTACTACCACTTTATTCCATCTATCTACAAAAGGTCCTATAATAAAACTACCAATAAGAGGAGTGCCAAACATAAATCCGGCAATTCCTGTATACATAGGATTTTGGTAAATAGCATGAACTGCCCACAGCATAAACATGTTAAACATACCATTGCCAATATCAAAAGTGGTTGAAAACATCAATAAACTGCAAAAATCGCGGTTTGTAGAAAATAATTTTAGCATAAAGGCTCCTGTTTTGTGGTTGTTTTTGATTCATGTTGCTATAAGTATATCACGGTTTTTCCACAATAAAAGCAACTAAAAGTTGCGGATTAAAGTATTAAGAGGCTGACGCACTGCGCCAGCCTCTTTTTCTAACTCTTGTATTGTACCTTATTTTACTGCTCAAAAACAATAATAACCATCCGCTCGGATTCAATCCAGCCAACATATGAACCTAAAAACTCAGCTGCAAATCTAATAGGGATGAAGGTTCGATCCCCTAGAAACTGAGGCTCAATATCCATTTCACGGACTTGACCATTTACTCTTGCTTCTCTTGTGTCAAGCCACATTTGAACCGAATTGCTGTGGGAGTAAAGTTCTACCCGTCTGGCAATCACGCGTTCATAGCTAGTGTTATTTGGTCCATAGCCCTGATAATTACAGCATTAATATTTACATTGTCAAAAGTAATCTAGCGATTAGCTGTAGTGCCGGGGTTATTAACAGTATGAATCATCGTAGCTGCCGTAGCTGCGCGGGTTAAAAATTCAAGTCTGTTAGTATTGGCAATCCCTGTTACATTAACAACTACATTCTCACCAACGGTTACAGTGGCTGGGGTCACTGTGGCATTGCCTATTATAGGCATATTACCTATATTTATACTTAATTCATTACTTCGTCTGGAATCTCGCCAGCCTGGGTCATTTACTGCTGCCACTACCAATGTCATTTTTTTGAATAAGGGCGTTCAAGGTTCGGCTCTCCTAGCCCTAATTATTTATTATGAGTTACAGCCGCTTGAGCCGCCGCAAGTCTTGCAATAGGCACCCTAAATGGTGAACATGACACATAGTCAAGCCCAAGCATATGGCAGAACTCGATAGAGTACGGGTCGCCGCCGTGTTCGCCGCAAATGCCTAATTTAATATCAGGTCTTGTGGCTTTGCCTTTTGCTACGGACATTTTCATAAGCTCCCCAACCCCTGTTCTGTCAAGTCTTGCAAATGGGTCAGCCTCGAAAATATTATTCTCAATATAATCCGTTAAAATCTTTCCGGCATCATCACGAGAGATACCATAAGTCATTTGAGTCAAGTCATTGGTACCGAAGGAGAAGAACTCCGCTTCCTTAGCAACAGCGTCAGATGTGATACAAGCTCTCGGTATTTCTATCATGGTGCCTATAAGATAATCCAACGCCACTCCAGAGGCCTCGATAACAGCTTTTGCTGTAGTTTCAACTACTTCCTTAACAAAAGCAAATTCCTTAATATCCACTGTAAGAGGTATCATAATCTCAGGCACAACATTGTAGCCGTGAGCTTTTTTAACCTTAATAGCCGCTTGGATGATAGCTTTAGTCTGCATTCTTGTAATTTCAGGATAAGTTACACTTAAACGGCAGCCTCTATGACCCATCATTGGATTAACTTCATGAAGAGAGTTGGCTTTATCT
The DNA here is from genome assembly GCA_009779915.1 of Defluviitaleaceae bacterium. Taxonomy (GTDB): domain Bacteria; phylum Bacillota; class Clostridia; order Lachnospirales; family UBA5962; genus WRBA01. The sequence continues at coordinate 7,477 of WRBA01000033.1, forward strand.
TTAATCACACTTACAGGCTTGTCCATAAGTTTTGAAAGTGCTGCATATTCATCTTCGGAATGAGGCATAAATTCATGAAGAGGCGGGTCTAAAAGCCTAATGGTAACAGGACGCTCCTGCATAGCTTCATAAATGCCTGCAAAGTCACTTTCTTGGTAAGGAATAAGTTTTTCAAGGGCTTTTTCCCTCTCTTCAACTGTCTCTGCAAGTATCATAGAGCGAAGATGTATAATCCTGTCCTCTTCAAAGAACATATGCTCAGTACGTGTAAGACCGATACCTTCCGCGCCAAATTCGATAGCTTTAGCTGCATCTTTAGGAGTGTCGGCGTTTGTGCGGACTTTAAGTATCCTAAACTCATCAGCCCAAGCCATAAATTTAGCAAAGTCGCCGGATATTTCAGACTCAACGGTTTTAATAGCCTCACCAAAAATTTCCCCTGTAGAGCCGTTAAGGGAGATATAATCCCCTTCTTTGAAGGTTTTACCGTCAAGTTCAAAGGTCTTAGCTTCTTCATTAATTTTAACTTCTTCACAACCGGAAACACAGCAAATGCCCATGCCGCGTGCAACAACAGCCGCATGGCTTGTCATACCGCCTCTAACGGTTAAAACCCCTTCAGAACTGGCCATACCTTCAATGTCTTCAGGCGAAGTTTCAAGGCGTACAAGTATACATTTTTCCCCTTTGGCACAGGCGGCTTTAACATCGTCCGCACTAAAATAAACTTTACCGCAAGCTGCCCCCGGAGATGCGGGAAGGGCTTTGCCTATAACTTTTGCCGCTTTAAGGGCTGCTGTGTCAAACATTGGATGAAGAAGCTGGTCAAGATGCATAGGATCTACCTTCATTACAGCCTCTTTAGGAGTTATAAGCCCTTCATCTACAAGATCAACAGCAATTTTAAGTGCCGCCGCGCCGGTTCTTAACCCGTTTCTTGTTTGAAGAATGTAGAGTTTTTCGTTTTCAAAAGTAATTTCAATATCCTGAACGTCTTTGTAATGACGCTCGAGTTTATCACAAACTTCAACAATCTCTTTATAAATTTTAGGCATATCTTTCTCAAGCTCCGCAAAAGGAGAAGGAGTGCGAACGCCGGCAACAACATCTTCACCTTGGGCGTTTATCATATACTCACCGAAAATCGCTTTCTCCCCTGTAGAAACATTACGAGTAAAAAGAACCCCTGTGCCTGACGTATCGCCCATATTGCCGAAAACCATAGACTGAACATTAACGGCAGTACCCCATTCGTAAGGGATATTTTGCCTTCTTCTGTAATCAAAGGCGCGAGGGTTGTCCCATGAACGGAAAACCGCGCCAATAGACTCATAAAGCTGCTCTTTAGCGTCTGATGGGAAATCTTTACCTTGGTCATCTTTATATATTTTCTTAAATATATTAACTACTTCTTTAAGGTCGTCAGCACTAAGATCAAGGTCGGTTTTAGCGCCTTTCTTTTCCTTAAACTCATCAAAAGCGCGCTCAAAGCTGTGCTTGGAAACTCCAATAACAACATCAGAGAACATCATAATAAATCTTCTGTAAGAGTCATAAGCAAATTTAGGATTGCCTGTTGCATTGGCAAGACCTACGGTAGCCTCGTCATTAAGACCAAGGTTTAAAACAGTGTCCATCATACCCGGCATAGAAGCCCTGGAGCCTGAACGTACAGAAACTAAGAGAGGGTTAGCAGTATCACCAAATTTCTTGCCGGTAACCCCTTCAAGCTCAGCAATAGCTTTGTCTACTTGGCTTTTAATCTCCCCAGGTAAAACTTTGCCGCCTTTATTATACACAGTACAGGCTTCTGTACTAACAACAAAGCCCGGCGGTATAGGGAGCCCTAAATGTATCATTTCCGATAAATTTGCCCCTTTACCCCCAAGTAATTCTTTCATAGTACCGTCACCTTCGGTGAACATATAAACATATTTTTTACTCATTTAACAACCTACCTCCCTGTTTAATTTGGAGACTCTTACATTATCTTTGTCATTCGTCCCTTTGTCATACTGAATGAAATGAAGAAGTTTTTAAGCACCTGGCTCCTTCACTTCATTCAGGATGACAGTCATTTGCCTTTTTAGGGCACGAATGACAGATTTTAGAGGTCTCCTTCTTTTGAAAACCGCACATAGTATATCACAATATCTCCGCTTAGTAAATAATTTTATCCCCCAAATATTTCACTAAATCACAAATTTTTACACGTTCCTGCTCCATAGAGTCCCTAAAACGTATAGTAACCGACAAATCCTCCAGCGAATCAAAATCGTAAGTAATGCAAAATGGCGTGCCTATTTCATCTTGGCGCCTGTATCTTTTGCCTATAGAGCCTGTATCATCATAGTCACATGTAAAGTAAGCACTAAGCTCCTCATACACTTTTTGGGCGTTTTCGCCAAGCTTTTTAGAAAGAGGCAGCACAGCCGCTTTAATAGGTGCCAGTGCCGGATGGAAACGAAGTACAACACGGGAATCATCGTCCCCAATAGCTTCCTCATCATAGGCCTCACATAAAAATGCAAGGAGCATCCTATCAGCCCCAAGGGAAGGCTCAATACAGTAGGGCAAATAACGCTCATTTGCAGCAGGGTCAAAATACGTTAAATCCTCGCCGGAGTGCTCCTGATGTTTCCTAAGATCATAATCAGTACGGTTGGCTATCCCCCACAGTTCGCCCCAGCCAAAGGGGAATTTATACTCAATATCAGTAGTTGCTGTAGAATAATGAGAAAGCTCTTCTTTGCCATGGTCTCTGATTTGCATATTTTCATCTTTTAAGCCGAGGTCTTTAAGCCAATTTATACAAAAAGCTCTCCAATATTCAAACCATTTCATATCCGTACCCGGCTCACAGAAAAACTCAAGCTCCATTTGCTCAAACTCTCTTGTCCTAAATATAAAATTGCCCGGCGTAATTTCATTTCTAAAAGATTTGCCAATTTGACCTATACCAAAAGGCATTTTTTTCCTTGATGTTCTCGCTGTATTTTTAAAATTGGCAAAAATCCCCTGGGCTGTTTCAGGTCTTAAATACACCACATTTTTAGAGTCCTCAGTAACCCCCGCATGAGTTTTAAACATAAGGTTAAACTGGCGTATATCGGTAAAATTATGCTTACCGCAGCTTGGGCAGTTTATATTATTGTCATCGATAAATTTAGTCATCTGCTCATTAGACCACTCTTCTAAAGGCGGCTTTTCGCTGCCCATAAAATCCTCAATAAGCTGATCGGCTCTAAATCGCTCCTTACACTCTTTACAATCCATAAGAGGGTCGGAAAATCCGCCTAAATGCCCGCTAGCCTCCCATATTCTGGTATTCATAATAATAGCCGAGTCAAGTCCAACATTATAAGGATTTTCTTGTATAAACTTTTTCCACCAAAGTTTTTTTACATTGTTTTTAAGTTCCACCCCAAGAGGACCGTAATCCCATGAGTTGGCAAGCCCCCCATAAATCTCCGACCCGGGGTAAACAAAGCCCCTGTTTTTTGCTAATGCAACAATCTTTTCCATGGATTTTTCCATAAGCCCATTCTCCTTAATGAATAAAAAAGCTTTCCATCCTCATAAAGAGCTTATTTGCTCCTTAAGGGACGAAAAGCATAATCTTTTCGTGCTTTCAAGCTACCATAAAAGCAGCTTACTGTCAAGAATTTTCTTCATCTGCCTTGTCTTTCTTTATTGTTTCAATCATTATATAAAGCTTATCAAGTGCCTGTGACAAACCGCCAATTTCATCAATAAGCCCCTCTTTTACGGCTTCTTCCCCAATTAATATAGTACCTACATCCTGTACCAGTTTTGAGGTGTCCGTCATAAGCTCTGTAAGTCTATCATTAGATATTTTTGAGTTGTTTACTATAAAATTTAACACCCTCTGCTGCATTTTTTCAAAATAATCATAGGTTTGCTGCGCGCCTACTACAAGCCCGCTCATTCTTATAGGATGTATAGTCATTGTGGCGGAAGGGGCAATAAAAGAATAATCGGAAGCCACAGCCAAAGGAACCCCTATTGAGTGCCCGCCGCCAATAACAAGAGAAACCGTAGGCTTACCAAGTCCCGCGATAAGTTCCGATATGGCAAGCCCTGCCTCTACATCGCCGCCGACAGTGTTTAAAAGTATTAAAAGCCCGTCAATTTCCACATTATCCGATGAATTTACAAGCTGAGGGAGGACATGTTCATATTTCGTGGTCTTATGCTGAGGTGAGGCAACCATATGCCCTTCAATATGCCCTACAATTGGAAGATATTGTATATTGCCTCTGGGGTTTTTCCCCTGTTCTACTACATTGCTTACCCCAAGTTCCTTTATGTTTTCTGCTTCTGTATTTGCAGATTGTTCGTTCGCTTTTTTCTCATCATCCGACAAAATAATAACCTCCTAAGCTTTATATTATCTTTCATTGAAGTTATTATTTGCCGAACAAGGAAAATATAATCAGTTAATTTAAAAAAGTATGCAAATGCCTAGTATAGCCGTACCGGTTGAAAATCGGTCGAATAAAAAGCAAAACTTTTTTCATAAGACGAGGAAGTGCCGCGCAGTAATACCCTCTGTGGTATAAACAAGCGGCACTGACGATGTGTTATGATAAAAGGACGATTTTTATCGATTGATTTTCAACCGGTACGGCTATATTTATGGTATTCTATTTATAGAAATTTTATTGTTATAAGAGGCGATATAGATATGGGACAAAACATATTAAAAAACCTAATAACTATAGTAATTGCAGCATCTATAATGTTTAGCTTAACTACAGTATTTGCCATTGATTATTATGTGCCTGAGTATACACAGCGTGTAACGGCAAGGTTCTTCATATGGGATAATACAAATGAACCCTCTGACGGCTTTACTTTGTTAAGTGAATATGGGGATTTTATTATTAATATTAACAATGATGTTTCTCTTATTTATTTTGAAGATTTCTCTATGGTACGCGATATCTTAAACGGTCAAAGTCTTGCGGCTTTTTTAGACGGGCAGACCCTTACGGTAGCTTACACTATTGTACAAGATAGCTTTCCTATGCGAACTACGCCTATAAGTATACGAGTTTTATCTGATGATGACTTCCCTGAGCTTCCTGAGAAAGAGGAAATAAACGACGAATTTATCGATGCGCCTGCAGCGAAGTATGATGAGTTCTTTTGGGCACCTGAGCGACCATTTATATCAGATAATGAAGTATTAATCTTTGTTGATGGCAACTATCTTCATACTAAAAACATGGTAACTGCGCCTTTTATTGAAAATGGGCGCGCAATGGTTCCCTTTAGGGCTTTGGCTGAGGCTTTTGAGTTTGGAGTAAATTGGGCTGAGAGTGAACAGAGGATTACCCTTACACGAGGGGCATTTACTATAATAATGTATATTGGCAGCCCATTTATATATGTTAATGGTGAAGAGCTGCTCTTTTATGATGCTATGCCGATGATACGAAGTGGGCGCACTTTCCTACCTATAAGAAGATTAGCTGAAGTATTAGAAATTGATGTTGAATGGGACGATGGTACGAGAACCGCGGTATTTACAAGAAGAGTTGTTGAGTTAATTGCGGAAGGCGATAATGTTTTCGGCTCAGCTGCTCATAGACCCAGTGCGGCAATTACTCAGGATGGTTTAACCATATCGGTACTCCAAACCATAGCTGACAGATATGGAGTTTATTTAATGTATGAAATAATAGCCGACCGGGTTGCCTCCTTTAATGAGGGTACCGCTGTTGAGACGTTTTTAATGGTCTCACCTGTGCTGGAGCTGCCTTATGTGCCAAGTTTAGCTTGGGCTAGGGATGAAAGTATAAATATGATGCACACAGAGCCTGCACTTAGTACAAACAGCCATCCACCAATAATTTTAGAAAGCTCAACCAATAGATTGCTGATTTTACAGCATTTTAACGCCAGAATACCAATTGCCGAGCGGGATGTAAGACTTGAAATATATCATATTGGTGATATTAGGGGGCCATGGGAGCTTAGGTGGCAGCTGCGATTTGAAGATGGTGGAATAACCCTTAGACCAAACCTTCCTATAGATATCCTTGGTCAAGATGTCATTATATCCCGGGTTTCAATTTCACCAATATCTGCGACTGTAGTCTTTGACGGCAATAATTTCCACGAAAGAGCGGCAAACCTTGTAACTATATTAATGCGAGACGGCCGTGAAATTGCTTTTGGTCCAAATAGCAGCAATGCGTCACTTACCACTCGCCAAATCCTTAGTGAAGACAGCCGGCAAATATCCGAGAGGGGCACTTCCGCACCAGAATCAATACTGTCTCATACTTTATTCTACCGCTTTGATTATATTATCGATATTGAAGATGTTGTAGGTGTACATTTTGGGGATGTCATGATACCGGTTAATTAGCAAATTGTTTTGCCAAAAGCCTCCAATTGTAGTATCCACAATAGGAGGCTTTCAATTTTGCTATAGGTCAAAGATAGTCGAACCTTGACCTAAGCATCACAGATTTTAATCCGCCCGCAACCTTTGTTAAAATGCAGTGTTCACTATGTGAACACTGCATTTTAACAACAATTTAGAACATATACTCATCCTTATCTTTATACCCCATATACTGACAAACCATCAGAGTAATTTTAAACACTATAGCGTCATCAAAATTTCGTAAATCAAGCCCTGTCATCTTCTGTAATTTATCAAGTCGATACACCAAAGTATTCCTATGTATATAAATTTGGCGGCTGGTTTCAGAAACATTCAAATTGTTTTCAAAAAATTTGTTAACCGTAATCAAGGTTTCTTCGTCAAACTGATCTACGGTTATGCCCTGGAGTACTTCCTCAACAAACATTTTACAAAGTGTCATCGGAAGCTGGTAAATAAGCCGCCCTATACCAAGTTTATTATAATTTATTATACTTTTCTCCGACTCAAAAATTTTGCCTACTTCCAATGCCATTTTGGCTTCTTTATAACTGGATGAAACAAATTTCAAATCATTAACTACAGTACCCATAGCTACATAACAGCTGCCGCTCGCAGCTTCCTTCAAAAGCTCATAAATACTTTGGGCACACGTCAAAGCCTCATCCGGCTCATTTGTTGTAAGTTCTTTGACTAATATAATACTGCTTTCATCCACTGCTGTTACAAAGTCCTTGTTTCTTTTAGGAAAAATCTCTCTAACGATTTCCGGCAATGAATTTTCATTATCAGTAACCGTATCTCTCGGCTCAATAAGATAAACTATACGGCGAACATTGTTTTCTATATGCATTTTCTTAGCCCTGCTATATATATCAACAAGAAGCAAGTTATCAAGCAGCAGGTTTTTAATAAAATTATCCTTGTCATAGCGTTCTTTATATGCAATTAAAAGGGTTTGTATGTTAAATGCTGCAAGCTGCCCAACCCTATAGCTTTCCACATCTTCACCTTTAGCGGCAACTACATATTCCGAAATATTGTTATCAAAAACCTTAAAATAGTTATAGCCCGCAAGGCTTTGCCCCTCTGCAGGAGAGGCTATAAAACTTTCCAAATCTTCAATTTGCCTGCCTATCATATCCTCTTCCGTACTAGCAACCACTTTGCCTTCACGCTCAATTACGCTTATGTCGCATTTTGTTATGTTTTTAAGACCCATTACAGTATTTTGCAATATCTGGGTGGATATCATATTTTCACTCCATTCGCTAGGTGCCACACTATAAAAACCAGCGGTCAATAAGCTACAAATCTGCTTTTCGCCCATTATTGACCGCTAGTTCTAAATATTCATAATTACCCCTACAGGGCAATGGTCACTGCCGTACACATCACTATATATTAAAGCATCTGATATTTTTTCTTTTATAGAGTCAGATACAAGAAAATAATCTATACGCCAGCCGGAATTGTTTTCCCTTGCATTTCGCATATAACTCCACCATGTATAAGCTCCAATTTTATCCGGATAAAGATAGCGGAAGCTGTCTGTAAAGCCCGATTCCAGCAAAACAGTCATTTTCCCCCGCTCTTCGTCTGTAAAACCTGCATTTTTACGATTGGTTTTAGGGTTTTTCAAATCTATTTCCTTATGTGCTACGTTTAAGTCACCACAAACAATAACCGGCTTTTTAGCATCTAATGCTTTAAGGAAAGCCCTAAAATCATCCTCCCACTCCATACGGTAAGGCAGGCGCAGAAGCTCTGCCTTGGAATTGGGAGTATAAACATTTACTAGGTAATAATCTCCATATTCAAGGGTTATAACGCGTCCTTCATTGTCATGATGGGCAATACCTAAGCCATATGCAACACTTATAGGCTTTTCTTTCGTAAAAACCGCTGTACTTGAATAGCCTTTCTTAACCGCGGAGTTCCAATAGGAATGATAACCCTCCGGGCTAAAGTCTATCTGCCCTTCCTGTAATTTAGTTTCTTGAAGGCAGAGTATATCTGCTCCCACTTCTTCAAAAAATTCCGGAAAGCCTTTTTTCATAGCGGCACGAAGACCGTTTACATTCCAAGAAATTAGCTTTTTCATAAAATGACGCCTCCATATCCAAGCTGCTTTTGTATATTTTACCAAATACTTAGCCATTTGTATATAGTTTTTTCGTAATTTTGTATATGCAGTGAAACTACACCTCGCATTCACACTTTAGCTGGCACAAAATGCAAAAACAACCGCCGGCACTTAATATATGCCAACGGTTGTTTAACTTTTATTTACCCTAAAGATTTCATATATCTGATTATTTCAGTAATAACAGTTTCAGCTTCATCACAAGGCACTTGAGTTGTACCAACCCTATGATGCCCTCCTCCATTAAATTTTAACATAAGATGCCCTACATTTGTATTACAAGAGTGATTTATTATACTATGTCCAACGGCTATAGTACATTTTTCCTTATTTTGTCCATCTGCAATCCAGATAGATGCGTTTTGCTCCGGATATATGGAATAGATTAAGAATCGGTTGCCGGTATATATCGGGTTAACCCCGCGAAGGTCTGTAATAATTAAATTTTCATCGACTATAGTATATTTCTCAAGCATTTCTTTAAACAAAGATTCCTGTTCAAAATATACGTTAACCCGCTCTTTCACATCAGGCAGCTCAAGTATTTGCTCAATACTCATTTTACGGCAAATATCCATAAGTTTTTCTATTAGCTGATCGTTGCTTATAGCAAATTTTTTACTGTCCAGTCTCGTCCTTGGATCCATAATAAAGCCCAAAAGCACCCATCCCGTAGGGTTAAGAATTTCTTCCTGAGTTAAATCTGCGCTGTCAACCTTGTCTACAAACTTAATCATCTCTTCAAAATGCGGCATTTTATCCGCACCGCCGTAATATTCATATATAATTCTTGCGGCACTTGGTGCCAGACGTGCTTCACCTTCAAAGGGAACTGCCGTAGACATGCGCTCCGCCTCGCTTGCATGGTGGTCAAACCACATTTTGCAGCCTTCAACATAGGGTATATTTGCTAAAACATCATTGTCTGTAACAGGGATTTTTCCATCTTGAACATCTTTAGGGTTTACAAATTCCCATCTGTTTACAATCCCTAGGTCTTTCAAAATAGCCGCACATCCCAGCCCGTCAAAATCAGCTCTCGTTAATAGTCTCATGTCATTTCCTCCTAGGTTTAATCTAATAAATAGTCAAGTATCGCATCAATATGAATAGCAGTTGTATCAAGGAGTTCTACATCCAAATCTTCGTCTTTTATTGCAAGAGGAAGCTCGGTACAGCCTAGTACTAAGGCATCAGCTTTATGCTCTTTTATAATATCCCGCCCTATATCCAAAATAACTTTTCTCTCACTTTCAAGGACAATTCCCCCTTCTAAATTAGGAAAAATTATATTGTGTATAAGTTGCTGCTGGGCTTTATTAGGGACAATAGCTTCAATACCGTATTTGGCACATTTCACTTCATACATACCACTTTTCATAGTAAAGCCTGTGCCAAATACAATGAGCTTTTTATGCCCCTTAGCTTTAGCTTTTTTACAAGTTTCATCCACAATTCCAATAAGAGGGATAGGTGATGACGCCTTAATTTCATCAAATACAATATGAGCCGTATTTGCCGCAATAGCTCCAAAATCTGCCCCGGCGTCATGTAATGTATCAACCGCATCTATAAACAGCCGGGCAAAACCTTTCCAATCCTCTTTTTGCGCTAATTCATAGGCAATAGCTAAGTTTAAACTCTCAATAGTCATAGGCGGATTTTCACCGCTTTTAAATTGACCTGTATTCACCCTTTTTTGATAAGCTTCATTAATCCCTTTGTAATAATCTAAAGTAGACATATACCCCACGCCGCCTATAAGACCTAGCTTTTTCATAAACATCAGCCCTTTCTGACTTAGCAACAGTGCATAAGCTTGTGTTGAAGCAAAAAGCGATAGAAAAATTGTCTGAAACAGGTTATGCACCATTGCCATTTATAAAGGCACTTTCGGTTCAAACACCTCAAAGTGACTGTACCCTTCTTCTCCACTATGGATAAGCTTATAGCCTCCTAACGGTTCCGGCTGCCATTCACGAAAGTTTTTATTAGAGTTGAAATTTGCAAATAACCCCTGCATTATCGCAACTATAACGCCGCCGTGAGTTACACATATAGCATTTTTATAACCAGCTTGTATTATACGCGCCGTAAGGGATAAAAAACCCATATTCACACGACCGTAGAAAGCATTTTTAGACTCACCAGCCGGTGGCTTATAATCTCCCGTTTTGTCGTTAATCCATTTGATATATTCGCTGTTTTCTTTCAAATCCTCATAGGATTTCATATCGAATATACCAACATTCAGCTCCTTAAGAAGGGGAAGAATGCCAATTTCCAACCTGCTTTCATCTGTAAGTATTATCTCCAAAGTTTCGTTGCATCTAGTCATTCCGCTTGAAAAATAGCCCTGACAAATGGGATAGGATGCCCTATATTTTTGAAGCTCCCGCCGCCCGTTCCCAGACAAGGACAATTCCGTATTGCCGCAGTAAAGTTTTTTTTCAGTGGCTCTTGTTTTTCCGTGTCGGATTAAGTAAAGTTCAAAATGCTTGTTACTCATTACTCTGACTAACTCCTAAATATATTCCCTAAAAATTTCCTTAAGCTCTTCTTTTTTGTCCTCAGAAAGCTCCAAAAGCGGGCACCGCACATAGCCCCCTTCATAACCTAAAAGGCTTGCTGCGTATTTAAGCCCCGGAATGCCGTATGTTGCCGTAACAGCAGTGTTTAGTACAAACATTTTTCTAAATAAGTCAACCGCTTCCCCTTGAGCACCTTTTTCAAACAACTCCTGAATTTTTGCAAGCTCATTTGGATTAGAGTTGGCAAGGGCAAATATACCTGCTTTAACTCCCAAAGTAAGTGCCGGATACCACGCTGAAGCTGTCCCCACTAATATTTGGAAGTCTGCATCTACAGTAAGCCCTTGAAAGCGTACCAACTGCCCAATATCACCTGTAGAGTCCTTCATACCGATAATATTAGGATGATTTGCCAGTGTTTTAAGAGCGGCATCAGGGATATTTACATGAGTAAATTTAGGCACATTATAAAGCATTATAGGTATTTTGGAGCCTTCGGCAACCTTGGTAAAATAATTGATTAGTGCCGGTGCGCTCATTGCGCTCCCATAATAACAAGGGGTCAAAATAAGTGCCGCCTCTACACCTAAATCAGCTGCTTTGTTGGTAAGGGCAATGGTTTCCGTATCTGTTTCCATACCTGTGCCTGCAATTATTATCCGGTCTTTTTTTGCGGTTTTTTTGGTAAGTTCCACAAGTTTAAGCTTTTCAGCCTCGGTCAAATAAGCTGTTTCAGAATTTGAGCCTAAAACCAAATAGCCGCAGAGTGCGCTGTCGTTCCATTTGTTCATATTTTTCTCAAATTTCCCATAATCCACATCACCTGCAGCAGTAAACGGGGTTATCATAGGGGGAATAACGCCTTTGAAATTAATAGACATATTAACACTCCTTATTAGACCTGTCCGCTAACCTCATTCCGCCACATTTCCGGCTTATCTTTCACTAAGACTTCGTCGAAGCCTCTTACCAAAAGCTTTGGCTTTGCGTCGCCGGCTTCTCCTCGTTTAGCAAAAAAGCACTCGAAAATTTAACGAAAGCAAGTTAGCGGACAAATCTATTAACTATATTAATCCCATGTTATCATTTATTGCAGGCTTTTACAATAGTTAGCTTGATAAATCTGCCTCAATCTGTTAAGCTTTTAATATGAGTCAGTTAATCACTGTATTAAAAGATAACCGTATAGGGCTGATTGTTTTAGGGATTTACCTTCTGTTGGCACAGCTTATTTTCGGCTATATTTGCCCTTCTATGTGGCTTTTGGGGCTGCCTTGCCCTGCTTGCGGGCTTACGAGGGCCGCGTTTTCTCTTATAAGGCTGGATTTTAGAGGCGCGGCTGCTTATAATCCTATGATTTTTGCCGCTTTACCAGCATTTTATTTTTATCATAAAAAATATCTAATACCTTTTGCAATTATTGTACTTGCTTTGTTCGTAGTTTTTTTTGTGAGGATTAATGCCTCTTTCGGGGTTGAACCTCTGATTATAAACAGAAATGCTCTAATACATATTTTATTAGGAGGGTTTAGATGAGTAATGACAATACTGACAATAATAACAATTTAAACAACTCACAGGATTTTAGAGGGCAAGGACTCAACGACCCGCCGCCTTTTTCAGTTCCTCATTCAGGCTACCCTTATCCTCACGGGGGAATACCACCGCAAAGAGAAATGACTTTTAAAGATTGGATTATTTTAAATATTGTATTGTTAATACCTTGTGTCGGACTTATAATGCTTTTAATTTGGGCTTTTTCTAATGATAATAAGACCCGTAGCGATTTTTGTAAAGCCTATCTTATTGTAAATATTGCTGTTGTTGTAATTGTTTTCCTTTTTATGTTTATATTTAGCTTTGCGATGTTTGGTTTAATTGGAAGTATGGTGCAATATTTCTAAAAATTTAAATTAAAAAGCTGTTACAGATTTAATCTGTAACAGCTCAGAGTGTAGACAAACCCCATTTGCATGGGGGGAAGGGTTTGGGAAACAAAGAGTTTCCCAATTTTAATCCGCAAGTCGGGCTTCGCTCGACTGAGGGAAATCCGCTGACCCGGGCCGCTTGGGCGAGCAGTCCGCGTAGCGGACGACCAGC
>WRBA01000034.1 GCA_009779915.1 Defluviitaleaceae bacterium
CTACTGCGGGTCAGGGGAGACTTCCGGCTAAAGCCGGAACCGAGCCTTGCGGCTCGTCCGCTACTGCGGGTCAGGGGAGACTTCCGGCTAAAGCCGGAACCGAGCCTTGCGGCTCGTCCGCTATTGCGGGTCAGGGGAGACTTCCGGCTAAAGCCGGAACCGAGCCTTGCGGCTCGTCCGCTACTGCGGGTCATTGTTGAAGCAAAAAGCGGCATAGTCGTTTAAGACCAAAATGGTCTGAAACTAGTTATGCACCATTGCCGTTTGGATTATCATTACAAGAAGGGGGGGCGCCCGCGTTTCACGCGGCAAGGGTAACACCCCCTGGGGGTGTTACCCTTGGGTTCGTGGCGATAGCCACGAACCGCGCCCCCCTCCTCTCTATTGGTGAGTCCGCAATCTTTTTTTAACCTATTTCCAATATACCATATTCAGATTTAATCCCCCAACGGCACTTAATTCCGGTGCTGCTAAATTCGCGTTAAAGGCTCTTATAGTCATATGCAAATGAGTAGGCACATTTATTACAAGTTCGTTTACCATACTTGAGGCTTCCTCGAAAACGGCATTTCGCTCGTCAGCGTCGATTGTGGCAATTGCTTGGTCGATAAGGGCGTTAAGCTCAGGGATATTTACCCTGTTTCTGTTAGGATTGCCTTCGATGCCGCCGTGGTACACTCCACGCATGAAAGGGATTAGATTGGAGGCGTTCCACATACCGAAAAGGGCTTCATAATCCGCGTCTAATGAGCGCTGGATGGTGGTTGCGTGGTCGTTCATGGTGATAGTGGTTGGGATACCGATTTCCATAAGCTGGGCTTGAACAACTTCTGCCATGCGCCTGCGTTCCTCACTGCTTGCTACCATATCGAAACCTATGGTTGCCGGGTCGATATTATGCTCAGCCAGGAGAGCCCTGGCCCCCTCCGGGTCAAAGGGGAGTACCCCATGGGAATTTGTGCCCGGAAATACAACAGGTACCTGCTCCCGGATCGGAGTTGCGAGACCGTCAAAAGCTGCAGCTACAAGTGCTGTTTGGTCAACGGCTTTATTAATAGCCTGGCGCACAACAATATTATCAAAAGGATGGATTGAGTTGTTAAGGAGCATCATATTATAGGCTGTTCCCTCAACCATAAAAACTTCTACGCCGGAATTGTTTAAAAGCCTTGGTACATCAGCTTCAGGGACTTCCACAACAAAGTCAATTTCACCTGTTTCAAGCCCTATAATCCTTGAAGAACCCTCAGGGATTATACGCCAAGTAACTTCTTTAACCCTTGATGCACGATTAGTGTCGAAATAATTGGCGAAAGCCGTTAAATGCATGGAATCGCCGAATCGCCATTCATCAAACACAAAAGGACCCGATCCTACAGGGTTTGCCCCAAAGTCATTGCCATCCTCGATTAAAGACTGAGGCATAACAGCATTAGCCGAACCTGCAAGGTCGAAAAACAGTGCGGCATTAGGCTCGCCGGTGTAAATTGTAAAGGTATATGTATCAATTACTTCCGCTTCCAACGCGCTTAAATGACCGGTTCTGGCTTCCGGATACTGACGGACATAGTAGAAGGACGCGACTACGTCATATGCTGTCATTTCCTCACCGTTATGGAAGAGGATGCCTTCGCGGAGGGTAAACTCAAACAGTACATCGCTAAGGGCGCGGTAGCTTTCGATAAGATCCGGCACAGGCTGAAGGTCAGTATAATTAACCCTAAAAAGGCTGTTGTGAGTCATAAGGTTTATAAAGCCGCCGGCTTGGGTAATATGCCGGGCGGGAGCGATTGTAGGGGCTTCGTTTTGGGTGGCAATTACAAGGCTGCCGTTTGGAGCTTCCGGCACTTGTGCAAGGGGGACTTGTGCCTGGCTGCCATTAGTAAGAACTTGGGCTGAAGGCAGCAAGGCAATTTCATTTGCAGGCTGAGCCGGCTGTTGAGGGGCAGCGCAGGCTACAACCCCTGCTGCCAAAACTGCTGATAATAACATGGTTAAAACTGTTTTCTTTTTCATAATACACCTCTTATATTTTTTTGATTTTTTGACATATAGTCAACACAGATGAAAATCCTCAAAATAAAGTGCCGTATTTTTCCCTCAAGGCAAGAAAGCGGCGGCGAGCGGGAACCCATTAAAGCCTGCTTTAATGGGTAGCGGACGATGCATTGGGGGTAAAAGACAAACTTTATTTGATTATTTTCATCTGTGTTGACTATTAAAAAAGCCCCATCAGCGTTTTATACTGATGAGGCTAATAAAGCTTGCAAACTCTACCGTCATGGCCATGCATCATCAGTATTATAACGCCAAATAACACTGCCCATAATAATGGCAATGTGTATGAGGATTATAATGTTGATGCTGTAGAATGAGTTCATATTGTACTCCTTAGGATTGATATAAAAAAGACCCCATCAGCGTTTATACTGATGAGGTCTGTAAAGCTTGTAAACTTTATCTAAGTACACCATCAATATTATAACGCAAAGCGGCATTGCCCATGAGAATAATGGCAATGCTAATGAGAATTATAATATTAATATTGGCAAGGTAGAATAAGTTCATTTTGTACTCCATAAATATACCTGTCCGCTAACCTCATCCCGCCAGCTTTTCGTCATATATTCCATTCTGCTGTGTCAAGGTCTCCTAGCAAAAGCTTTGGCTTTGCGTCGTCAACCTTTCTGTGCATAATTAAAAATATGCTCGAAAATCTGACAAAAGCAGGTTAGTGGACAGGTATAATAAACATTTTGTATATGTTACCACAGACAAAATTAATTGTCAAGGAAAAAAATCAATATTCTATCAGGGGGTTTATTTTCAATATAATTGAAAATAAGGTTGATATTTTTTGCAATATAGAGTATACTATTAGTAGATTAACTTGTGAGGGATTAACAATGCGTTGGCTAAGCCAGTAAGATTAGTTTATCTAATCGAGAATCCGTCTTGCCCGGGGTTAATCTTTTTTATTGCAGTATTTCTGACCATAATAGTATATTGCATACTCCAATAAAGCATCCGAATACTTCTGACCTTTACTGTTGCCATATGTAACTGCATTATAATACTTTGGCTGTTCTTTTATCTTTTCTTGAGGGCAAAACTCTTTGCTAAAATTGTGCATATTGAATCCAAAATCACTGCCATAAGTCATCTTTAAAGATTCTTTTATTCTCTTAACAATCTCACTTGCAATATATGGATGGGTTTTGTCAACATCCTTAGGCACATCTATAAATTTCACCTTGTCATTGGAATCTTTATCAATTGAATAAACTATATCAGCTTCACTTGCTTTTTTAGTAGATTTAAACATAAAAGTTTGAGTTATATCACCACTGACATCTTGCCCGAAAAGAGACTTTTCTATATCCAACAGCTGAGACAACGCGGAAGAATTTAATGTGAGTGGAGAGTTATTCCCATCCGGCAGTTTTGATAAAGCGACAAATGCAGTTACTTGATTATTCACTTTATATTCAGGAAAGTATTTCTTAATAAACTCATTTAAGTTAGTTATACAACGCTGAAACAAAGGCGCAAACTTAAAATCATAATCCGGCAGAATATTGTGAGTCGCTTTGTTTCTTATTTCTCTAATAAAATTTAAATTATGCTTTGTATTATTTGTGGTGCTTGTAAATACTTTATCAATACACTCGGATAAACCAAGAGTTTGACTTGGTTTGTGTTTAAAGTTAATAGCTTCTATGTTATTTGCACGTTTAATTATGAAAGCCTTTAAAGCCAACTCCCAAGCATTGCATATAAAAAAGCAAAATCCTTCGGTTCTATACTTGATAGTTGGCTTATTTATTAATTCAAGAGACATCAAGTATGCCTCTTCAGCTTTCTCTAAAAGAGCATTGACATTGATGGAGGCATCTAATTCCTACTTAGCTAACCCTTCCGCCGCGGCCGCAATACTCTCCGCATCAATCCCGTACTCTTTTTTAAGGAAATTGAGGCTGCCGGTTTGACCGTAGCGTTTATCCACACCTAAGCGTTTAAATTTAACCCCTGTGCCGGACTCGGCTATAACTTCCGCGGCGGCGGAGCCGAGACCGTTTACTATAAAGTGGTTTTCGACTGTGAGGATTTGGCCGCAGGATTTGGCGTATTTAAGTATTATATCCTTATCCAATGGGTCAATCATAAACATATCGATTACGGCGGCGTCTATACCCTTCTTCTCAAGTAGTGAAGCGGCTTGCAGCGCGTCAGAGACACAAATGCCTGAGGCTATTATACACACGTCTTTACCGTCTTTTACGACTTTGGCTTTGCCAAGTTCAAACTTTTCGTTTTCAGTATAAATTTGCATGGCTTTTTTCCTCTGGGCACGGATATACCAAAGTCCGCCTTTTTCGTAGCTCATTTCGATTAAAGCTTTCATCATATACTCGTCAGATGGTTCAGCTACAGTACAGTTTGGGATAGTACGCATTAGTGCAATATCTTCAAAAGGCATATGAGTGCCGCCGTTATGCTCGGCACAAACCCCAGGGTCAGAGCCTAATATAGTTGCCCCAAGGCGGGCGTAGCCAAGGGAGATGAATATTTGGTCATAAGGCCTTCTTGTGGCAAAGGTTGCAAAGGTATGGAGGAAAGGGCGTTTGCCGGCAAGAGATAAACCGGCGGCGGCACCTACCATTTGCGCTTCCATAATACCGCAGTTTACAAATTGATCCGGATATTTTTCCTTAAACTTAACTGTGCCTATGGAGGCGGCTAAATCTGCTTCCATAACAACGATATTTTTATCTTTTGCGGCAAGATTTATTAAAGTATCAACATATACCTGGCGGATTTCCTTAGTGCCTTCTTTAAGCATTGTTAAGCCCCTCCAATTCTTTTTCCAATTTGGCAATAAAATTGTTTAATATGACTTTTTCTTCCTCGTTAGGTCTTAAATGGTGACTTGAAGCTTTTTGCTCAAGATAAGGGAAGCCTTGGCCTTTTATAGTGTCAAGTACAATTACATGAGGCTTGCCTTTAACTTTTTTAGCGTCTGTTATCGCGTTATATATGGCGGAAACATCGTTGCCCGCAACAGCAGCACTGTCAAATCCAAAAGTCGCAAAAATCGCTGCAAAATCGCGTTTGCCGCCGATTTCCTCTACTGTGCCGTCAAGCTGCTTTTTATTATCGTCGATAAATAAGATTAAATTGTCTAAATCCTGTGCCGTGGCGAATTGCACCGCTTCCCAGCATTGCCCTTCGTTCATTTCGCCGTCGCCTACGATACAGTATACATATTGGTCGGAGCCGTTCATTTTAAGGGCTTTTGCCACTCCCGTAGCAACAGATATACCTTGACCTAAAGAGCCTGAGGACATATCGACACCGGGGGTCAGCATCCGGTCTAAATGGTTGGGCAAAGTTGTGCCGTCTTTGTTTAGGGTCATAAGCTTGTCCAGCTCAAAATAGCCTAAAAGGGCAAGGGCTGGATAGAGCCCGGGGCCTGCGTGACCTTTTGAGAGGATAAAATAATCGCGCCCTTCCCAGTCAGGGTTTTTAGGGTCTATTTTCATCACCTTACCATAAAGAACGGCTAAGCACTCAACTATGGATAATGAACCTCCATAATGTCCCGAACCTAAATGGTTCAAAGATTTGACAGTGTTTAGCCTGATTTCAAGAGCAAATTTTTCAAGTTTCTTAACTTCAACGTTGTCCATTACGCCCTCCAAAAGATAATATTTAATATATACATTTATATAAATTTATATAAATAATTTTAACAATTTTTTTTACAAATTTCAACATAAAATTGTGTTACAATAATAACAAGAATAAATTCCAAAACGGTGAATTATGACAAAATTTTCCATATTTATTATTGAGCTTTGTAAAAATATAATCGAAGATGATATTATATCAAAAGCAGGGGATTTGACTTTTAAAATACTCCTTTCCCTCTTTCCTTTTATAATGTTTTTGATGGCACTTTCAAGTTATTTTGAGATTGATGCTATGCTTTTGATAGACGGGATGTATCAAGGCTTGCCCCCTGATATTATGGATTTTATCGCCCCTTTTATGATAGAACTGTTTGAAATAAGAAGACCGAGTATATTATCCATATCTTTTATAGTTATGGTATTTTCTGCCTCAGGGGGCTTTAACACAGCAATGAAAGGCATAAACAAAGCCCACGGGCAGATAGATGAGCGCAATTTCTTCCACAGACGTATTATAAGTATCGCTCTGGTATTTGTATTTGCTATTGCTATTGTATCCGCACTGATTATGTTGATATTTAACAATACAATTTATAACTTTGCAATAAATCATTTGTACGATACCGCTTTTTTAAACGCTTTTTTCAGCTTTTTCGGTTATCTTATATCTGTTGGGATTTTGCTTTTAAGTGTGCTTATAATAAATACCCTTTCTCTGGCAAGGAAAAAGAGGTTTAGAGACTTACTGCCGGGAGCCTGTACTACAGTGGTTTGCTGGGTTATACTAAGCCGCGTATTTAGTATTTATGTTAATAATTTCTCAAACCATTCCGCTTTGTATGGAAGTGTCGCAGGGATTATGCTGTTTATGATCTGGCTTAATCTAACATGTGTGTTTATGCTTGTTGGGGCTGAGATAAATGCGCTGGTTAGTGTGAAGAGGTGAGGGTTAGTGCAAACGCATGAAGGGTTTACTTTGAGGTGAGGATAAAAAGCTATTGCTAAATATATGATTTTGTGATAGAATAGGAATATAAAAGGCAGCCGCAAAAGCGGTTAGCCCATTAATAGTTAAAGAAACTAACCGTTATCTGGCTAAGGGAAGACGGTTAGTTTCTTTTGGAAGAAAATTTGTCTGCTATGTAAATCATCAGCTTTATTAGTGTAACGATAAAGCTCATAGATAAGATGATGATTACAATTGTTTCGTAAACAGACATAGCCTCACCTCCTTTCGGAGAGTGTAGACTAACCGCCTTTGCTTTTTAGGCTGCATATTATGAGTTTAGCATAGAAAGTGTAATAAAATCAAGAGAATTTCAATATCAAAGGCTTTTAATTTCTCTACTCAATGGTAATATCAATAGCTCCATGCTCTTTTTCGTACTGCTCAACCCCTTTTTTTATCCAATATTCAAACTGGCTGTTTAGCGGTCTTTCCTCTTTACTTGCTATAATTTTTGCTTTTGCATGAACAATTTCATCTATTAGACTTCTTTCGAAATCAGTTTTTCAGGCTCGCGGAAAATCATTGAAGCCTGATATTTCACGCTCGCCCAGAAAAACTAAGTTGATTTCGAAAGAAATCTATTCTCAATTGCGTAGCTATTCGGTTTGGCTTTGCTGCTGGCATACAATCACCCTTTGTTGTTTAATGGATTAATAATAGCATAAGTTAGTGTTAAGAGGTGATTTTTATTGACAAAAAACAACAGCTCAATTAGAATATAATTGGGCGTTGCCAAGCGGCAAGCGGTTAGCCAAACCCTCTGAAAGGGGGTGAAGCCGTGAGTACATACGAAGCGTTAATGTTAATGATTGCTTTTGCAGTCTTGATAATAGCAATTCAAAAAGACACACGAAAATAGCCGCCCCAACCTGACAAGTTAAGCGGCTATAATCTTTAGTCAATTTCTTTATCAGGCTAACCGCTTACCGCGACGCCTTTTTTGTACCTTTAGTATAGCAGATGGGAAAGATATTGTCAATTGTTTGTGCTTATAAATTGTAAGTCAAGACGGCATTTCTTGCTATTTAACGACTTAGGTTTGTATTCATATAAAAAAAATCCTCCTTTTGGAATAAATAGATTCCAATATATCCCATAACTTTGTGTTAATATTTGGAATAGACTTTTTTAAAGAAAGGACTGAGTTTATGGAAAGCGTTCTCAGAGAGTTATACCACGGCAATATACGTCCCGATTCCAGGGTTTACGATGCAGATTCCCCCTTTGTAAAAGCGGCCCGCATAAAACACGACTGGCAATGGTGCATAAGCTGTTTCAGTCAATTTTTCTATCGCTTTTTGCTTCAACAATTTTTGCGAAACCCACGCAAAAATCATTACCGCAAAACACTCGATTCTCTCGTACCGCTCTGAAAAATTGCTTCAACATATGCTTATGCACCGTTGCTAACTGCATGGAAAAGTTAGCGGCGGTTTTGAATGATTCGGAAAAGGAGCTGCTGGCAAAATATTATGATGCACAATCGGAAATGGAGGATATAGTTAATTTTGATACTTTTGTTTACGCGTTGAGACTCGGCACATTTCTTATGAGTGAGCTTTATAAAAACGAGAATGCCATATGAAAATAAGATTGATTTTTTTATGCCGTGCTGTTATAATGCTTAAAGTGAGGTGTAGCATATGAAAATTATCGAACCAAGCTTTTCCATACAAGGTAATGTTGACGGTAGGCAAATCCTTAAAAATATTGAGGAATGCGGGCGCATTTGCTATAAAAGCGAGCATTTGATAAAAGAGGATTCCGCTGAGAAATTTATAGCTAAAATCATCAAGCGCGGTCATGAGGCCGTTATTGAGCATGAGAAAATTACGGCACTTATTATTTGCGACCGAGGGGTTTCTCATGAAATCGTGCGCCACCGTATTGCAAGCTATTGCCAGGAATCGACGAGATATTGCAATTATGCCAAGGATAAATTCGGCAATGAAATTACATTTATCAAGCCTTATTTTTGGAAAGAAGATGAGGAAAAATACGAGATTTGGATGCAAACCATGGAGTTTATTGAAAAGTCTTATATGAAGCTTTTGGAAATCGGCGCAACCCCTGAGGAAGCACGGAGTGTCCTTCCAAACAGCCTAAAAACAGAGATATATGTCACTATGAATTTAAGGGAATGGCGGCATTTCTTTAAACTTAGGACGAGTGCAGGCTCACATCCTCAAATGAGAGAGATTGCAAGACCGATGCTTGATTATTTTAAGGCATTGGTGCCGGTGGTGTTTGACGATATAAATTATTAGATTTACATAGGGTTTTATTTGATGAGATTGCTTCCCACCACACTACGCTCGTGTGCAATGACGAAACAAACGCTAATTTCGCTGCAATCCTAATGACAGGACTCAGCGTAGCAGATTTTAACAATTTTCCATGGAGGCATAGCTCAGCCGGGAGAGCGCTTGCCCGACACGCAAGAGGTCACTGGTTCGATCCCAGTTGTCTCCATTTTGAAAGCACAAAATATTTGACAAAAGAATTAAACTTTGATAAAATGGATATAAATAAAGCAAGAGGACGCGCAAATGTCCTCCCTGGGCAAATTGTCTGGCGGCATAGCCGGGCCGGACGCTAATCTGATTAAGCATTAACGAGAAATAAGCCGTTACCATGCCAAGGGCGGCTTATTTTTGTGTGTTTCTATATGCCAAATACGCTAAAGCTACCAGCGCAACAGTAAGAACCTGTCTTCAATAAGCTATCACACGTCTTTCCAACTGATTTTAAGCCACTTTGTGTCAGTGCTCACTTGCAGATTATCTTTGAATATGCTGCGTTCGCGCTTCCTTAATTGGCATAAAATCAGACTTGGAAATACGCGTAATCCATTATTGAATACAGGTTCTAAAAACCAGATACAATGATTCAAACATAGACTACGGTCATCCCCCCTTTCGGAAGTCCGACCAAACACCGCCCACAGTCTGCTTGTCTAAATTGTAGAGCCATTATTAAAATATGTCAATAAAAACCGCCTTTTCCTAAAGATTGAGCGGTTTTTTGTTTTGGATTCATTATGGTGACATAAGCGCGTTTTTTACAGCTTGATAGAGTACAAGGTCTATCATATGAGAGTAGTCAGAGAGCCTGAAGGTCACAAAGCCTTCAAGGTTTATATGGTCGGATTCTAAGATATATTTATTTATTAGATGGATAATATCTTTTTTACTTGGACCTATAACTATATTCGCAAGAAGCTCTTTAAGCCTGTCGTGGACTTTTGCCACTTGGTTTCTTTCAAGGATAATCCTTTCAAAAAGGGTTATTATATTGCTTGTAAAATTTCTTGGGGCATTTAGTGTTATGAAGCAATTGTCGTTTTCTATTTCAAAGTTTTCGATATAATTGTTGTAGTTATTTTGTGCTATCCAGTCCATCAGCTCGTTCATATAGCTGCCTGTTGAGATTGTAAGCCTCATACGCCACCTCGGTTACAGTATCTGATTTTAGAAGTTGCAATGGTGCATAACTAGTTACAGACAATTTTTTTGTCGCTTTTTGCTTCAGCAATGACCCGCAATAGCGGACGAGCCGCAAGGCTCGGTTCCGGCTTTAGCCGGAAGTCTCCCCTGACCCGCAATAGCGGACGAGCCGCAAGGCTCGGTTCCGGCTTTAGCCGGAAGTCTCCCCTGACCCGCAATAGCGGACGAGCCGCAAGGCTCGGTTCCGGCTTTAGCCGGAAGTCTCCCTTTTGCGAAACCCACACAAAAATTATTACCGCAAAACACTCGCTTACTCTCGTACCGCTCCAAAAAATTGCTTCAACTTAGGTTATGCACTGTTGCCAAGTATTTAACTATATATAATATGTCGGTACATGTTTAAATTTACATTGTACACAAATATTTTGTCAATCGATTAAAATTAAAGATTGCTAACTTAGCCCGATACGGCCGTCTCTTATGTAATCGAATATCTTTCTTACCGGGATGCCGGTGGCGGCGGCAACTTTGTTTATATCACTTCCAGGGTGTTCGTAAAGGTAGTCCCGGACACTTTTAAAAAGCTCCTCCTCAGCTTTTAAGCAAGCTTCACAGTAGAGGGAGCTTATTTTGACAAAAGGTTTTTTGCAGCCCCTACAGTTTGCGAAGTTCATTAATCAACCTCTTTTACAAGCTCCAAAAGCTCGTTTTTTGAAAATTTATAGTCAGAATTACAGAAATGGCAGTGTATATTAGCTTTCCCATCTTTGTCCAAAATATCCAAAATTTCATCCTTGCCGATTAAAACAAGGGCGTTTCGCGCTCTTTCTTTAGAGCATTTGCATAAAAAGCGGATTTCTCTTGTTTCATTAATGACAGGGTTGAGGTCTTTAAGGACTGTGTTCATAATACCTTTGGGGTCGAGACCTTTATCCATCATATTTGTTACGGTATCGAGAGTTTTTAAATTGGTTTCGAGTTTAGTGATTACATCGTCAGAAGCCTCAGGCATAAGCTGGACAACAAAGCCGCCGGCGTGTTTTACGGATAAATCCCTATCAACTAAAACCCCAAGAGCAACGACGGACGGAGTTTGCTCGGATACGCCGAAATAGCGGGTCAAATCCTCGGCCACTTCCCCTGATATAAGAGGGAGAGTGCTGGAGAATGGCTCCTTAAGCCCCATATCCTTGATTACATGGATATGACCGGCACCGATTGCGCCGCCAACATCCAGCTTGCCGTTTGATTTTAGGGGCAAAACCACATGAGGCTCGTAAGCATAGCCGACTACATTGCCCATGCTGTCCGCCGTGGCGATAATACCCTGCATGGGACCGTCGCCTTTAAGTGATACGGTTAGGATGTCTTTATTATTTTTTAGCATAAGCCCCATAATTGCCGTACCTGTTAAAAGCCTGCCTACTGCGGCGCTTACAACAGGTGTGGTGTTATAATTTTTACGGGCTGTCTCGGCAGTTTCTCTTGTATTGGCGAAAAACCCCCGTATTTGAGAGTTGGCTGCGGTGATAGAGAGTGAGTAGTCCATATGGTGTCTCCTTAGCTTAGGGTGTGTTGTTTTTTAGCCACAAAGAAAATTTTTTCGCTTTTTTCGTGGGGCTTGTGGAATGTTAAGGCGTCGTATATGGCTAAAACCTCAAAACCGGCGGATTTTAAGAGTTTTTGGATGTCATCTGTTTCGTAAGCCCGCTGGGTGTGAAGTTCTTCGTGGCGTTCGTATAAATTATCGTTTGTTTGCATGAAAATATTTACTATATACTCATTGATTTTACTATCATTATCATAATAGTTTTCCCAAATAACAGCGGCGTTATCTACTATATCACAAAAAGAATTGTCGGCAAGTATATTGCGGTATTTATACATAGTGTTTATGTCGAAAATAAACAGACACTCAGGGTTTAGATAATTATTAACAAGACGAAAGACCCTCAAAAGCTCATCCTCGTCAAGGATATAATTAATGGAG
Source organism: Defluviitaleaceae bacterium (assembly GCA_009779915.1). Taxonomy (GTDB): domain Bacteria; phylum Bacillota; class Clostridia; order Lachnospirales; family UBA5962; genus WRBA01. Next base: position 12,139 of record WRBA01000034.1, read on the forward strand.
TCAACCATGGAAATAACGGCATCAACCGTGCCGTAAAGCTCAAAATGGCGCATATCCTGTTCGAGAAACAGGATATTTTTATGCTCTAAAGCTTTTGTGCGGGCTGTCGTAAGCATATCCACTGAGGAGTCAACGCCTATCATATCATAACCTTTCTTTGCCAGGGGGATGGTAAAATTACCTGTACCGCAGCCAAGGTCGAGAACAAGGTTGGGAGAGACGCCGGCTTTAGCCCAAAGGGATTCGATATAGGCTATCCATGAGGGGTAGTCGATATTTATGAAATTGTCGTAGATTGCTGAGAGTTTTTGGTACATGGTTACTCCTTTAACGGTTCTTCTGATTGCCGCGATAAGTTCTCTGCTCGTCATTGCGAGGAGCCTAACGCGCGCAGCGTGTTGGCACAAAGCGTGTTAGGACGCGGCAATCTATTACAGTAATACAGGCTCTTTTTCGGGCGCAGCGATTGTGGTTGACGTTTCAACTTCCATATTACGCTTGGCTGCGGAGAGCATCAGTTTTATGCGGTTAAGCTGGTTTACCTCGCTGGCTCCAGGGTCATAGTCGATTGCGACGATATTCGACAATGGATATTGCCGTTTAAGCTCTTTGATTATACCTTTGCCTGTAACATGGTTAGGCAGGCAGGCAAAAGGCTGGACGCAAACGATATTATTGGCTCCTGAATGGATTAGCTCCACCATTTCGGCTGTTAAAAACCATCCTTCACCTGTTTGGTTGCCAAGAGATACTATAGGTGCCGCAAGCTCACCAAGCTTTTCGATATGTATTGGAGGTGTGAAGCGAGCCGACTTTGTAAAAGCGTCTTTCATATGTATTCTATACCGCTCCATTGCTTTGATTGCGGCTTTTGCTAAAGTATTTTTCCATTTAGGAGTGCCTAAATGTTCCACCTGGAATTCTTTATTATGTAGGGTGTATAAGAAAAAGTCCAATAAATCAGGAACAACGGCTTCCGCCCCTTCTTTTTCCAGTAAATCCACTATATCGTTGTTAGCTGTTGGGTGGAATTTTACTAAAATTTCACCAACAACTCCCACTCGCGGTTTTTCTATATCTAAAATCGGCAAATTATCAAATTCATATACCATTTGGTATATATTTTTCTTATACTCAGAGAATGAGCCTTTAGTGACAGCTTTTCTGCAAATTTCAGTCCATTTAGTGTGGAGGGCGTTGGTTGAGCCGGTCACTGCCTCATAAGGGCGCACACGATAAACCATCCGCATAAGCATATCCCCGTAAACTATAGCCATTGCGGCACGGTTCATAAGCTTTAGGCTAAATTTCCAGCCGGGATTTTTCTCAAGACCTGAGGCGTTTACACTGATAACGGGTATATGAGAAAAACCTGACATTTCCAAAGCGCGGCGGATGAAAGCTATGTAATTTGTGGCACGGCAGCCCCCTCCTGTTTGACTTATAAGGACGGAGGTGTTGTTTAGGTCATATTCACCGCTCCAAAGGGCTTTTAAAATCTGCCCCACCACTATAAGGGAAGGGTAGCAGGCGTCGTTGTTGACATGACGAAGCCCTATATCTATAGCCTCTTTGTCCATGGCGGGCATAATCGCAAGGTTGTAGCCGCAGCTTTTAAATGCCCCTTCTAAAATATCGAAATGGATAGGCGACATTTGAGGGCAGATGATAGTATGGTTTTTCTTCATTTTTTTGGTGAAGACGATACGATTTTTAGGCTTAACAGGGGCTTTAAGTTTAATACCGCCGTTTCTCTCCCTCTCAGTGATTGCGGCAAGGAGTGAGCGTATCCTAATCCTGGCGGAGCCTAAATTCGACACTTCATCGATTTTTAGGCAGGTATAGATTTTGCCCGTAGCCCCCAGGATTTCGTGTACCTGGTCGGTGGAAACCGCGTCAAGACCGCAGCCGAAGGAATTAAGCTGGACAAGCTCAATTTTCTCCTTATCCCGTACAAAAAATGCGGCAGCGTAAAGGCGTGAGTGGTAAGTCCATTGATCCACCACATTTAGAGGCCGCTCAACTTTGCCCAGATGTGCAACAGAATCTTCCGGCAAAACGGCGACGCCATAGCCTGTTATAAGCTCAGGGATGCCGTGGTTTATCTCAGGGTCGATATGGTACGGGCGGCCGGCTAACACTATGGCGCGCATACCTGTTTGCTCCAGTAATTTAAGGGTTTCTTCCCCTTTTTGGCGAAGGTCAGCCTTAAAATTTTCCTGTTCTTTCCAAGCGGCGTGGGCGGCAGATTGTATTTGTTTTTTGTCGAAATGTGAAAACTCCTCCACAAGTGCCTTTGTAAGGGCTTTTTTATCCCCAAAGTTAAGGAACGGGTTTGCGAAGCTTATGCCCAGTTCCCTAATATCTTCAACATTATTGCGGATATTTTCAGGGTAGGAGGTGACGATTGGGCAGTTGTAATAATTGCCGGCGTCCTCGAACTCTCTTTGCTCATAGTAAACAGAAGGGTAGAAAATATATTCGCACCCCTTGTCAATCAGATCCATAATATGCCCGTGGACAAGTTTTGCCGGATAGCATACGGACTCGCTGGGCATGGATTCGATGCCTTTTTCGTAGGTTTCACGATTGGAAGCTTCCGACAATACTACACGGTAGTTAAGATTAGTGAAAAATGTATGCCAAAATGGGTAATTTTCGTATATATTTAGTACACGGGGGATGCCTACTATGCCGTTTTTAGCCCGCTCGGCACTTAAAGGGGTATAGTTAAACACACGGTTGTATTTATATTCGTACAAATTAGGTATGCCATCAAGGGCTTTAGAGTTGCCAGCCCCTTTTTCACAGCGGTTGCCGGAGATGAAGCGGCGGCTGCCGTCGAAATTATTAATGGCAAGCAAACAATTGTTCCCGCAAAGTTTACAGCGGACATTTGTAGAGTCCATATGCAAAGATTTAATTGCCTCAAGGCTTATAAAAGCGGATTCGTAGCCGTCCTGGCATCGCTCTTTAGCAATAAGGGCCGCGCCGAAAGCACCCATAATGCCTGCAATATCAGGGCGGGTGGCTTCCCGCTCACTAATAATTTCAAAACAGCGAAGGACAGCTTCGTTATAAAAAGTACCCCCTTGGACAACAATCTTTTTACCCATTTGTGCCGGATTTGTGATTTTTATAACTTTTTGTAATGCATTTTTTATAATCGAATAGGCAAGCCCCGCGGAAATATCCGCAACATGGGCCCCTTCTTTTTGGGCTTGCTTGACGCGGGAGTTCATAAAAACCGTACAGCGGGAGCCAAGGTCAATTGGATTTTCCGCAAAAAGGGCAATTTTGGCAAAATCCACAGTACTTTTGTCCAAAGATTTGGCAAAAGTTTCGATAAAAGAGCCGCAGCCGGCGGAGCAGGCCTCGTTTAGGATAACATCATCAATAATACCGTCTTTTATACGCATACATTTCATATCCTGACCGCCGATGTCTAAAATAAAATCAACATCCGGTTCGAAAAAAGCGGCGGCTTTGTAATGTGCCACAGTTTCGACCTCGCCTATATCAACATTAAAAGCGGCCTTTGATATAGCTTCCCCATAGCCTGTGGCACAGGAGTTTTTGATTTTGACCCCTGAAGGCAATTTCTCCAAAAGGTCGGTGAGAGCGGCTTGGAGGACTTTTACCGTATTGCCTTCATTACTTTTGTAATGGGAGTATAAAAGCTCCCCATCTGCACTTATCAAGGCAATTTTTGTAGTGGTTGAGCCGGCGTCAATGCCGAGGAAAGCGTCCCCTTCGTAGCTTTGAAGGTCGCGTTTTTTGAGGGTAGCTTGCTGGTGGCGGGTGTTGAAATTGTCATAAGCCTCCCGGCTCTCGAAAAGCGGCTCAAGACGGGCGATTTCCATATCGACAATTTTCTCCCCTTGGAGGTTTGTGATAAGTTTGTCGAAAGACATAAACCCCTCACCCCAAGCGGACAAAGCCGCACCCATAGCGGCAAATAAATGGGAGTTTTCCGGCACGATTATCGCCTCGTCCCGGAGCTTAAGTACATCGATAAACCTGGCCCGCAGCTGGTCTAAAAAATGGAGAGGGCCACCTAAAAACGCCACATTGCCGCGAATTGGCTTGCCACAGGCAAGACCTGATATGGTTTGGCTGACAATGGATTGGAAAATAGAAGCCGCAAGGTCGGCTTTTGAAGCCCCTTCGTTTATAAGAGGCTGGATATCGCTTTTGGCAAAAACACCGCACCTGGCGGCAATTGGATGGATTATTTTATGGTCTTTTGCAAGGGCATTAAGCCCGCTTGCATCGGTTTGCAAAAGGGTTGCCATTTGGTCGATAAAGGAGCCTGTGCCGCCGGCGCAAATACCGTTCATACGCTGCTCGATACTATTTCCGAAATATATTATTTTGGCGTCTTCACCGCCGATTTCAATGGCTACGTCAGTATGGGGTGCCGTTTCCGAAATAATATTCGATACGGCAACTACTTCCTGTATAAAGCCAACCCCTACCCAGCCTGCAAGAGATAACCCGCCGGAGCCTGTTATCATTGGTTTGAACCGGATATTGCCCAGTTCTTTCCTCGCTTGTTCCACCATAGTTAGAAGAGTGCCTTGTATATCCGAGCGGTGGCGAAGATATCTGCCGAAGAGTAGTTTGTGATTTTCATCTAAAACAGCGATTTTAATAGTGGTTGAGCCAATGTCAATGCCCAGCCTGTATGTAATTGGGTTAGAATCATTCAAGGGGTATCACTCCTTACAGTTTGGCTTGCGATACTATATCCATTTTATTATAAAGGTAAAATTGATTTTTTGCAAAGTCAATTTGTGGCATATAGGGCAATAATATCTTGGCAATGGTGCATAACTAGATTCAGACAATTTTTTTGTCGCTTTTTGCTTCAACAATGACCCGCAATAGCGGACGAGCCGCAAGGCTCGGTTCCGGCTTTAGCCGGAAGTCTCCCTTTTCCAAAACCCACGCAAAAATCATTACCGCAAAACACTCGCTTACCCTCGTACCCCTCCAAAAAATTGCTTCAACTTAGGTTATGCACTGTTGCCTCTTGTGATTTTATGAAGAATGCTGTAAAATTGGATTAATATGACGAATTAAACCCACAGGAGGGATTTACCATGAAAATAGGTTTTATAGGTGCCGGCAATATGGCTGAGGCGATAATTAAGGGGATTGTTAAAAACGGTGTTGACCCAAATAGCGTGTATATTAACGATTTAGACAGGGCTAAGGTTAAAAACCTTGTAAAAACCTGCTCGGTTAAGGGATTATCCGCAAATTTGGATATAGTTAAGGAATGCGGGCTGATTATACTTGCGGTTAAGCCTCATTTGCTAAAGCCGGTGATTGGTGAAATACGCCATCTCCTAAATCCAAAGGAGCATACTTTAGTAAGTATTGCCGCCGGCATAAGCCTTGAAATGCTTGAGGGTTTTGCAAATGTGGCAGAAATACCTGTGATACGGGTTATGCCCAATGTAAACTCCGCTGTGTGTATGGGAATGACGGCAATGTGCAAAAATATCTTTGTGGGAGATGCCCCGTACAATTACACCAAAGGGCTGTTTGAAAAAATCGGCAAGACGGCTGAGCTGTCTGAGGGCTTTTTCCCATTGTTTGGGGCATTGGCAGGTTCTTCCCCTGCGTTTACCTATCTTTTCATCGAGTCATTGGCTAAAGGGGCGCATAAAGCAGGGATGCCTAAGGCACAGGCGGTGGAGATTGCGGCACAGGCGGTTTTAGGCTCGGCTGCTCTTATTTTGGAAAGCGGCAAGCACCCGTGGGAGCTTATTGACTCCGTATGTTCGCCGGGAGGGACGACTATAGAAGGGATTTGCGCCCTTGAAAGGGAGGGGTTTCCCGCTGCGGTGGTAAGCTGTATGGATACTTGTATGGCGAAGGATAAGCTGATTATGGAGCGTAATAAATGAGAGTAAAAATCGCGGGAATTGTAAATGACTCTATCGTAGACGGACCGGGGCTTAGGCTTACGGTGTTTAGCCAAGGCTGTCCTCATAATTGCAAGGGTTGTCATAATCCACAGACCCATGATTTTGACGGAGGCTATTATATTGACACAGATGAGATTATAGAGATGGCAAGTAACAACCCTCTCCTTAGTGGTGTGACCTTATCAGGGGGGGAGCCTTTTATGCAAGTGCAGCCGATGGCTGAGATTGCTGAAAAAGCCCATGAAATAGGGCTTAATGTGATAATTTACACAGGCTACACTTGGGAGGAGCTTATGGCAAATGAGGGGTTTAGGGGGCTTGCCTTAGCGGCGGACTATGTGGTAGACGGGCAGTTTGCAGAGGCGTTAAGGACACTGGATATGCCCTTTGTAGGCTCATCTAACCAAAGGGTGATAGATGTTAAAAAGAGTATGGAAAGGGGAAAGGCAGTACTCCATGAGTTTTAGATCCGCTAAATACAGGGATATTGAGGCAATTTGCGCGGGTCTTACGGGGGCTTTTGTGCCTATGCTTAAAAGCTTGTATCCAAGGGGGTATTATGCGTATTTTACGAACCATACTTGGGTTAAAGATAAAATCGACAATGAGTTTGTCTATGTTTATGTGTTGGAGGGTACAGTTATCGGTGCCATGATAATTATAAAAAACCCTGATGAGAAAAATCTTAAAATCCATACAATTTATGTGGAAGAAGCGTACAGGAGGCAGGGTTTCGCGAAAGCCATGATGGAAAAAGCCGAGGAGTTACACGGCGAAGGGGTTGGCTGGAGCCTTGAAACCCTTGAAAGTTTGAAGGGGAACGTTGAGTTGTATGAGAAAATGGGATATAAACGGTACGGTGAGCCAAAGGTGCTGGAAAACGGGCATAAAGTGGTTTATTATGGGAAGAGGAGGCTGCTATGAACATAGCAATAATAGGCGCGGGAGCGGTAGCGAAGACTTTTATAGAGCTTTTGTACAGCCCTGATAGTACGGATACGGGGGATATTAAAGTTAAGTATGTATTTAACTCCACAGGGGGAGTTTATGAGGCACAAGGATTTAAGCCTTTTAAAAATCTTGGGGAGTGCGGGGGTTTTAAGCCGGGGCTTAGGATAGCAGACATTGATATTAACGAAATCGACTTGGTAATTGATTTGAAAAGTACGGATTTACAAAATGCCCAGAAGGATTTTGATACCTGTACATGGGTACTTAAAAAGGGCTTGCACCTTGTAAGCGGCAATAAGGGGCCTGTGGTTTATGGTTATAACAGGCTTAAGGCTTTGGCTGATACTAATAATGTACGGTTTTTATGCGGCTGTGCGGCAGCGGCGGCACTGCCTTCTGTACTGGTTGGGGTGGATGCTCACGCCGGCTCTAAGGTTACGGCTTTTGAGGGCATAGTAAATGGTACCACAAATTACATAATATCGAAAATGGAGGCGGGAGTGCCTTATAAGGCGGCCCTGAAGCTTGCACAGGAGGCGGGTATCGCTGAGAAAAACCCGGATTATGATGTTAAAGGCATTGATACGGCAATAAAGACTGTTATGCTTGCGAATATACTTTGGGGTACGGAAATGACTGTGGAGGATGCTGATATTACAGGCATTGATAAGCTTACCATAGAGGATGTGGAAGCTGCGGCAAAAAAAGGCGAGAAAATAAAGTTAATAGGCAAAGCTGTGCCGGACGGCAGGGGCAGGGCAAAGATAAGTGTTTGCCCAACTTCTGTGGACAGCACTCATCTTCTTTACGGGACGGATGAAAAGTATAAGGCGATTGTGTTTAGCAGCGGTAATTTGGGGAATATATTGATTTCCGGCGCGTCATCTTTAAAGGGTGCGGCGGCGGCGGTACTTAGGGATGTGGCAAATATTGCGCGCCTTGCATAAATAGGGGAGAAAACGCCTACACTTATAGTGGATTTACTTCAAAACCATAACAAAATTTATACATTCGTATAAATTTTGTAGAGAATCTACTATACAGCCGTTCAACTTAAGAAAAGCCCTTAAGTTGAACCAAGCCACTTCACTGCGTTTGTGTCTTGCCTTAAGCTCAGCATCATAGATGCTTCGCTTAAGGGGCGTTCATCAACTTTCAAACATCTAAATGAATAAATTCATTTGGACTGTTTGAAAGTTGATTCACTATACAAGATGTGAGGTGTGTTTGCTATGAGCGAGAAAAAGCCAAAGGTGCTTACGGAAAACGATTTGATGAAGTTAGAGATAGCCGAGGAATTAGGGCTTATGGATAAAGTGAAGGCCACAGGCTGGAAGAGCCTTACAGCAAAGGAAAGCGGCAGAATTGGCGGGATAATGACGAAGAGGAAGAAAGAAGCGAAGCGGGGATGATACTCGTTTCGATAAAAGCCGTTAATGTATAGCATTAACGACAGGCTGAAGACTTTGTCTTCAGCCTGTCGTTAAAATGGCAAAGCCATTTTAACGAGGTACTTAAGGTATGAATCCGCCTGCAAGGTTTTGCTTCGCAACCCCCTGCGGCTGGTCGTCCGCTACGCGGACTGCTCGCC
>WRBA01000035.1 GCA_009779915.1 Defluviitaleaceae bacterium
AGTTTATGAACGCCCCGAAACTCGTACATTTCTTTGAGTGCATCGTAGATGCACGAATGTAAACAAAATGTACGAGTTCTCGAGGCTCGTTTAAGACCATTTTGGTCTTAAACGACTATAAATGCAAATTTTTTGTGGCTATGGGTCTTCGAGTTTTGCGGATGGAATTTTTGAGACCGCCGCGAAAGAGGACGCAGCCTTACCCACAGTAAGGCAAGGACAATGACAAAGGCGGGACTAAAATTCCACCGCAAAACCGCTCATTGTTCGACTCTCCTTGACCTAAGCCGCTGCATATGAGAGATTGTTTTGCTACAACTCTAATGACGAAACAAACGCTAATTTCGCTGCAAGCCTAATGACGAATGACGAGCAAAGAAGTTAATTTCACTATAAATAATTTTTTGATTGTAGAACTATTGGATTCGTTGTATACTATAGACGGATGCGACTGGGTCTTTCAAAGAAAAGCCCAGTTCAATCAGACTTTCAAGGTGGTGTAGATTTGTTTCAGCTTACAACTGTAGTACTATCCTTTGCCCTTGTTCCCGTACTTGACAAATTTAAATTGGGGCTTTGGGCATCTCTTATGGCTGCGGCCGCGGCTATGGCTTTTATAAACGGCTTTAGCCCTATGGATTTTGTGAATATATTTATCACAGTATTCACCGCGCCTAATTCCCAAAACGCTATTTTTACCATTACTGCCGTTACAATTATGGGTACTATGATGAAAGTGTACGGCGTACTTGATAAAATTGTTGAGGGCTTATCCGCTGTAGTCCACGACAAAAGGTATTTGATAATCATCATCCCTCTTCTTATAGGCTGTCTTGCCGTCCCCGGAGGGGCTATACTCTCGGCACCTTTTATACTTAATTTAGGGAACGAACTCGGTATGGAAAAATCAACATCTGCTGCTGCTAACCTTGTGTTTAGGCATATGGCAATGTTTGCGCTGCCATACTCTGCATCGATTTTGCTTGCGTCAAGTATAACAGGTATAGGGATTATGACTTTTATCCCCCTAAATTCTGTATTTATAATACCGACCTTTATAGCAGGCTATTTTATATACCTTCGTAAGGTACCTCCAAAAATAAATGAGGAAAAAGTCCCATTCGGCCCCGGTATCAAGCAGGTTTTACTATATACCTCTCCTATATATGTTTGTGTAATAGTACATATGGTAACGGGTCTGCCTCTTTACGTATCAATGGTTTCAAGTCTTATTATACTGTTTTTTATGAGCCCTGATAAACAAGGCTACGGCAAATTATTCTTTAAATCTATCGGCTTTAAAACTATATTCGCTGCTGTTGGCGTCTTTATGATTCAAGGGGTTGTAAGTAATTTAGACGGCATGATTGCAATATTTAACGCAATGTTTGAAACAGGCACATTTATGCTTCTTGCCATTTTCTTAGCCTCAGTGTTTTTTGGGCTTATAACAGGTTTCCATATGGCATCTATAAGCATTGTTATCCCTATGCTTATGACTCTTGAGCTTCCCATGGGGCAGTTTATGGCTCTCATGTACTTTGCCTACTGTGCCGCTTATTTTGGCTATTATTTCTCCCCTCTTCATATGTGCCAAATATTTACCAATGAGTATATGGGGGTTAAAATACAAAAGCTGTACAAGGTCTATCGACCGTATGTGGCTTTTATGTTCATACATTTAATCGTATCTTATTTTGCGCTAAGTTACATACTGCCCCTTATTTTTGGGTAAAAACAGGAGGAGGAAACTCATGAAAAAAGAAGCCGTCGAAGTCCTAAAAAACCGTAGAAGTATACGAAAATACAAAACCGAGCAAATAAAACCGGAAGAACTTGATTTAGTGCTTGAGCTTGGAACTTACGCCCCAACATCACGGGGCTTGCAATGCCCTAAAATCGTAGCGGTGCAGGATGCCCCTACAATTGCCCAATTATCAAAAATGAACGCCAAAATACTCGCTGAAATTACCGGGCGGGAGTTATCGGACATAGATGACCCCTATTTTGGCGCACCTACTATTGTGCTGGTATTTGCACCGGGGGCTGAGCGAACCCGCGTCGAGGACGGCTCCGCCGTTATGACTCAGCTGTGCCTTGGAGCTTATGCTGTGGGTCTTGGCTCCTGCTGGGTAAACAGGGAGCGGCAAATGTTTGAGCTTGAAGAAGGTAAAGAACTTATGAAAAAATGGGGCTTAGATGAGGATTATATTGGCATTGGCGGACTTTCTTTAGGCTATGCTGATTGTGAACACCCCGAACCAAAGGCACGTAAAGATGACTATATATTAAAAGTGTAGGACCGGGTATGGACTATACATATCAATATCAATATCAGAAAATAAAAAACCATAACGAAATACTAGCTCAGGGGGATACCGACTCCCGCCGGATAGTCATAGAAATAACCGATAAAACCCTACAACGCCTTGACTCATACCATCGTATAAAAAGCATAATGCACATGGATATTGACAGCGGCATCCTTCATATTGGGGAGAGGCAATGGGATTTGACTGTCAAAAAAAATATCTACCTCCTTGGCGCAGGCAAAGCCTGTAACCACATGGCTATGGCTGTCTCTGAGATTTTAGGGGATTACCTTACCAAAGGCATTGTTATAGTTAAAATTTCCGAGGCAGCAGATGTATTTAACAAAACCGATGTATATATAGGCGGGCACCCTTTGCCTAACGAGGAAGGGCTTCGTGCCTGTAATGAAATACTTAAGCTGGTTGATAATGCAGTGCCTGATGATTTATTCATCGGCGTTGTAAGCGGCGGCAGCTCCGCCCTTATGTGCTGCCCTATTGACGGCATATCCTTGGAGGATGAAGTCCAAGTTGCCGATATTATGCTAAAATCCGGGGCGGATATTTTTGAAATTAATGCTGTCCGCCGCCATATTTCCAAGTTAAACGGGGGGATGCTGGCAAAACGGATTAAGGATAGAGGGGCTGAACTTATTGCCTTTGGCATCAGCGACGCGGTGGAATCGCCCCCTACAGGTGACATTGGCATCCCCTACAAAGCTTACCGTGCCACACCTTTCGGTCCCGACCAGACTACTTTAGATGATGCCCGCCGTGTCATAAGAGACTATGATATGGCTGATAAACTGCCTAAAAACGTAGTCGATTATCTTATGAACGCAGGGGAGGAAGGGGAAACACCTAAAGCCTTCCCTGAAAATACCTATTATTTGATTAACACTTTGCCTGACGCCTGTATTTACGCGAAAGAAATCGCCGAGGAAATGGGCATTCCCGCCTATATCCTAACTTCTTTCCTTGGAGGAGAGGCGAAGGAGGCAGGCACAGTACTTGCCTCTATCGCCCGTGAGGTGCAAAAATACGGCAATCCTTTTAAAGCCCCATGTGTCCTCATTGCCGCAGGGGAAGCCACAACAAAAATTGACGACAGCAGTGAAATCGAAGGTCACGGCGGCCCTTCTCAAGAGGAGACTTTAAGCTTTGCCTTAGCCGCCTCAAAAATCCCCGGTGCCTGCCTCCTCTCCATAGATTCGGAAGGGACAGACGGCACTACCACAGCCGCCGGCGGCATAACCGACTCTACAAGTTACAAACGCGCTTTAGATAAGGGTACAGACATTCATCACGCCCTTCGCAAACACGCCAGCCATGAAGCATTGAAAGAAATCGGCGATTTAGTCATAACAGGCAACACAGGTACCAATTTATGCGATTTTAACGTACTTTATATACCAAAGGGGTGAGATTGTGGCTAAAATCAAACACGTCCGTGCCCGACAAATTATTGACACCAAATGCCGCCCCATAGTCGAGGTGGATGTGGAGACGGATTGCGGCTCTATAGGCAGGGGTTCGGCACCTACAGGTACGTCTGTTGGTATGTACGAGGCATATGTCCTTCGTGATAATAATCCCGATGAGTACTTTGGCATGAGTGTTCATAAAGCTGTGGATAATGTTAACCGGCTGATCGCCCCTGCCATAACCGGCATGGATATATGTGGCCAAAAAGCTATAGATGAGTGTATGATTGCTTTGGACGGTACTAAGAATAAGTCCAATCTTGGGGGTAACGCTATTTACTCCGTATCCATTGCGGTACTTCGGGCGGCGGCTGCTTCTAACGGGGTGGAGGTTTATCGCCACTTACTGGGCAAAGATATTAAAACTGTGCCTGTGCCTTCTTTTAACGTAGTAAACGGCGGCAAAAACGGTGATGTAATCCAGCCTTTTAACGAGTTTCTCATTGTTCCATATAATGCGGACGGTATAGACGAGGCGGTGGAGATTGCGGTAAAGGTTTTTCGCCAAATTGAGATAGTTTTGACGGATTATTTAGGTAAAAAGCCTGCCATAGCAAGCTCTTACGGCTATGGGGCTCCAAGTGATGACGCTGATGTGGTGCTTTCTCTTATGTCAAAAGCGGTGGAAGCTTGCGGCTATGGCAATAAAGTGGCATTTGCCCTTGACTGCGCCTCCAGCAGTATGTATGATGCCGAAACTAATACATATTTACTTAAAGGCAGCCGCGTAACAGCAGATGAATTGATTGCATACACCAAAATTTTATGCAGCAAATACCCTATGGTTTTTGTGGAAGATTTACTTGACGAAAATGATTGGGATGGCTTTAAACGCGCCGCTAATGAAATAAAAAACACCATAATGATTGGTGATGACTTTACCGCGTCGGATTTAAGCCGTGTCAAACGCGCTTATGAGGAAAAATCCATAGACGGTTTTATCCTTAAACCTAATCAGGTTGGTACCATTACCGAAGCCCTTCAAACTTATGAATACGCGAAGAAAAATAATATGTACACAGTCCCCTCCGGCCGCTCCGGCGGCGTTGTTGGGGATATTATAATGGATTTTGCTGTAGGGCTTGAAGTGGACTTTATCAAAAACGGTGCCCCAAGAACAGGTGAGCGGATTGAGAAGCTTAATTTCTTAATGCGTGCCAACAGCTTGTCAAATGGCTGTCAAATGGCTGATTTATCTAAAATTGTGCGGTTTTAGAAGAGAATTTAAGTATATAGTCGTTCAGAAACTTTAAAACAGCAAAATGAACAAGCTCATTTAGACTGTTTAAAAGTTTGTTCACTATAGTATAAAAAAACACCCCAAAGTGCAAACTTAAACTTCCACAGGTTTAGAATATAGTTTAAGTTTGCACCTTGAGCAAGCTAATAAAAAGCTTAAGGCTGCAGGGGGGTGTTTTTTTATGAAGAAAAAATGGGAAATTAGTATATCACTAATAGATTTAGCGGTGGTGAGTGATTTAAAAGCCCATCCTCATGTTGGTAGGCAGTTAGGGTAGAGTACCAGCTTGATGATTATCCATATCCAAGGGCATTATACTAGGCTCCTCCCAATGACGGTGTGCGAGCTTGTTTTGCTACAACCGCTCACCGCCAAGGCAAATTGCCCCAAATAGCCCGTCCGGGCATTTCATCTAATGTCCTTGTTCTTGTTATTTCGTATTTTATTTCCATATCTTCTTCCTGTATAGGCGTACCGGACAGCATATGCGTAACATCCAGCTGAACTTGGCGGATACGGGCAATTTCATTGTCACGAAGCCCTAAATTATCACCATTTGCCACACTCTCTAAAGTGTGCCTGACAGGGAACACCGTGTAATCCCTGCCCTGTACCCATATGGGCACATAATGAGCCCCTGTGATTACGGCGCGTTCCCCTTCCACCTTTTCAAAGTCAAGATAAAAGATTGCGCTTGCCTCCCTTGGTCTTGTACGCTGTGCCGAGACAAAATTAGCCATGGAATAAGCCACAAAAGCCCGGCGGGTCGTGCCGTCCGCCTCGGTTATATAAACAAATTCAGCCGGGAGTAATGTGTGAGGGTGGCTTGACATAATAATATCCGCGCCGGATTTAAGCATAAAATTAATGGTACGCATCCAATGATACCATCTTGGGTCAGTAGCCGCGTCAAAGGTATCTCTCGGATTGTTCATTGTGCCGTAATATTCAAGCCCGATATGGGGTAAAATCACTACAAAGTCCGGCTCCAAAGCGCGTGCGCGGGCAATAGTGCCGGCAATAAGCTCGTAATCGATTACAGACTGACCGACCCGGTCATGATATATGTATTTTACCATCCAATTCATCTCGCCGCGGCACCAATGGGTTTGATCCCCTATCATACGCCCGTTTGCATCAAGAGAAATCGCGTTTGTAGAGTAGGTTAGAGCGATTAGGGCAAATGTTATGCCGTTTATTTCCACCATGGTAATTTCATCCCGCTCCTCATAAGTGAGGAAAGTGCCTGTATATGGGATGCCCAAGTAGTTAAGGGCTTCGATAGTTTGAATTACGCCTGCGGCACCGGCGTCAAAACTGTGGTTATTGCCTGTGGTTAAAAATGAAATACCGGCGTTTTGCAAAGCCTCAGCAAAGGCTATGGGTGAGCGGAAATGAGGCCAGCCTGCAAAGCCAACTTCCGGGCGGACTATAGTGGTTTCCAAATTGCCGATGGAAAAATCCGCCTTGTCAAAATATTGGCTCACATAACGGAAAACATAGTTAAAATCATATACTCCGGGACTTAAGCGCGCCGCTTGAAGCTGCTCAATATGCCCCATAATATCCCCTACAAAAGCCAGTGTGGCGTTATGTATTTGGGGCGGTGGCGGCGGTTCGGGGGGCAGTTGCGGCACCTGTGGAGGTTCTTCCGCGGCCGGGGTATGTGCAACCGGAAGTAATAGCTCAGCCTCGGCTAATATAGCAGCAGATGGATTGCCTGTAGGCTGAGGCTGCAGCACCCAAATTGTTGCAAATATCATTAAAACCATAGAAGCGACCATTGCGCCAACTAAAATATATATCTTTTTACTGTGCATAATAACCAACTCCAAAGTTTCAAAGTGTCGAAACGTAAATATAAACTAATTATACATCGGATGCTGCCAGATGACAATAGTCGATGAATCAAAGTCGTTTTTTGTCGATGAAATAGCTCCCGTATCGTCATTAAGGTTGTAGTGAAATTAGCGTTCGCACCGTAATTGCGACCTCGAGGTAAAGCTCTCCTCGCAATAACGACCAAAAAATCTAATTTCGATACAACTCTATTGCGAAGAGCAGAATTAGCTGCAAAGTCGCAATCTAATTCATTTACCCCCTTTACAAATACAATTACAGTGAGTATACTATAAGAACCTGTATTCAGTAAGTGCTCACACGCCTTTCCGGCTGATTTTAAGTCACTTTTCGTCAACGTCTCCTAGCTTACTCCTTCCAGTATGCGTCGACGACGTTTCTTTAATTGACTTAAAATCAGTCTCGGAAATTCGTGCAACCCATTACTGAATACAGATTCTGAGTAAATTCAACAAAATAAACAAAACGTTGATATGGGTATTAGCTTATAAAAACTCATCAGAGAGCCTGCGGCAGGTGTGAAGTGGGTTGGGGGTTATAAGTGAACATCACCATGGAGTGCGAGGCTGAAATTGCAGTAAGCCCTGCCGTTTACCTTTGCGTTAAAAAGGTTGGAGTGACCCTGATTTAGGGTAATTCAGGTGGTACCGCGATTAATCTCGTCCTGTAATCAGGACGATTTTTTATGTTTGAGGAGGGTACAAAATGTACAACAAAGTTTCAACAAGTTTAGATTTTGCGGCCAGGGAGATGGAAATACAAAAATTTTGGAAAGAAAATGAGATTTTTGAGAAATCTCTTAAAGCACGGCAGGGTGCCGAGGTTTTTGCCTTTTATGACGGGCCTCCAACGGCTAACGGCAAACCTCATATAGGTCATGTGCTGACCCGTGCCGTAAAGGACCTTATCCCTCGCTATAAGACTATGAAAGGCTATAATGTGACCCGCAAAGCGGGCTGGGACACTCATGGGCTCCCTGTTGAGCTTGAGGTGGAGAAAGCCCTTGGCATAAGCGGCAAGCCCGGCATCGAAGATTATGGCTTGGAGCCTTTTATCAAAAAATGTAAGGAAAGCGTTTGGAAATACCAGCATGAGTGGGAGGAAATGTCCGAGCGGGTTGCCTTTTGGGTGGATATGGAAAACCCTTATGTTACCTATGATAATAATTATATCGAGTCTATTTGGTGGTCTTTGAAGCAAATATGGGACAAAGGGCTGCTATATAAAGGGCATAAGGTTATCCCATACTGCCCTCGCTGCGGCACGGCACTTTCAAGCCATGAGGTGGCACAGGGCTATGAGGAGGTTACGGAGGTTTCGGTAATCGCGTCCTTTAAGCTTAGAGGTAAAGATGAATATTTCCTCGCCTGGACTACAACCCCTTGGACTTTGCCGTCTAACGTTGCTTTGGTTGTCAACCCTAAAGAAACTTATGCCAAAGTAAAATCCGGGGGCAAGGTGTATATTCTAGCCCAGGCACTCCTTGAAAAAGTTATGAAGGAAAGCTATGAAATATTAGAGACTATGCCGGGCAAAGACCTTGAGTATATGGAGTATGAACCCCTTTTTGACCAGGGGATAAAAGCCCAGGAGAAAGGCTGGTATGTTGCCTGTGCCGATTATGTAACTTTAACTGACGGTACAGGGATAGTACACACTGCGCCAGCTTTTGGTGAGGATGATGCCCAGGTTGGGCGGGATTACGGGCTGCCGTTTGTACAATTGGTGGATGCACAGGGTAATTTTACCGCTCCCGCTAAATGGGAAGGTATGTTCGTAAAAGACGCTGACCCTCTTATAGTAAAACAGCTTGAAGAGGATGGCACCCTTTACAGGGAGGAGCCTTATACCCACAATTATCCCTTTTGCTGGCGGTGCCATACCCCCCTTTTATATTACGCCAGGGACACTTGGTTTATAAAAATGAGTTCACTTAGGGATAAACTTGTGGAGAATAATAATAAAATCAATTGGCTGCCGGAAAATATGAAAAGCGGACGTTTTGGCAAATTCCTTGAAGGGGTTATTGACTGGGGGCTTAGCCGGGAGCGTTATTGGGGTACCCCTCTGCCTATTTGGGAGTGTCCTTGTGAATACCGCCACGTGGTAGGCTCTATTGCTGAGTTGTCTCAGATGAGTGGGGAAAATTTGGAGAATTTAGAGCTGCACAAGCCTTATGTTGACAATATTTACCTAAATTGCCCGAAATGCGAAGGCAAAATGAAGCGTGTATCAGAGGTTATTGACTGCTGGTACGATTCCGGCGCGATGCCTTTTGCCCAGTGGCATTATCCTTTTGAAAATAAGGAGATATTTGAGGCAAATTTCCCTGCTAAGTATATATCCGAAGCGGTGGATCAGACCCGTGGCTGGTTTTATACTTTACACGCTATTTCCACTTTGTTATTCGACAAAAGCTGTTTTGAAAACTGTATAGTTTTAGGTCATGTACAGGATAAAGACGGGCGGAAAATGTCTAAACATTTAGGGAATGTGGTGGACCCGTGGGATGTCCTTAATGTACAGGGTGCCGATGCTGTCAGGTGGTATTTTTTCACCAATTCCGCCCCGTGGCTGCCCAGCCGTTTTTACGGCGAGGCTGTGTCGGAAGCCCAGCGCAAGTTTATGGGTACCCTTTGGAATGCTTATGCTTTCTATATTCTCTACGCGGAGATTGATAAATTCGACCCGACGAAATATAAACTGGAAAAGGAAGAGCTGCCCCCAATCGATTTATGGATATTGTCGAAATTAAATACACTGATAAAGCAGGTTGACACCGGACTTGACAATTACAAAATATTCGAACCGGCAAGAGCTTTAAACGATTTTGTAGATGATTTATCCAACTGGTATGTACGCCGTTCAAGGGAGCGTTTTTGGGCATCAGGCATGGAGCAGGATAAGATAAACGCCTATATGACCTTATTTACGGTACTTGATACGGTAACTAAGCTGTCCGCGCCTTTTACCCCGTTTATGGCTGAGGCGATTTATCAAAATTTAGTGCGGACTGTGGATAAAAATGCAGCCCAAAGTGTCCATTTAACGGACTTCCCTGTGTGTGATGAAAGTTTTATCGACACTGAACTTGAAAATAATATGGATTTGGTGCTTGAAATCGTTGTCCTTGGCCGTGCCGGGCGAAATGACGCGGCAATAAAAAACCGCCAGCCAATTGGCAATATGTATGTTAAGGCACCGAGGGAACTTTCGGAAATGTATGTGTCAATTATAGCTGATGAGCTTAATCTTAAGGCTGTAACTTTTAAAGATGATATCGAAGGGCTGACAACTTACAAGTTTAAACCGCAGCTTAAGACATTGGGACCAAAATACGGGAAAATACTGCCCAAAATTGGTCTGTACCTTTCAGAAGTTGATGGAAATAAGTTTATGGATGAGCTTAAGAGTGGATCGGCGAAATTTGAGATAGAAGGGGATAAGGTGGAGCTTACCATAGATGATGTACTTGTGGAAGTGGCTGAAAAAGCGGGTCTCCTCTCAGTAGGCGAAGGCGAGCTTGTGGTGGTACTAGACACTAATTTGACCGAGGAGCTTATTGAGGAAGGCTTTGTACGTGAGATTATCTCAAAAATACAAACTATGCGTAAAGAAGCCGGCTTCCAAGTAGTGGATAGGATAAATCTATGGCAAACAGGGAATGAGAAGCTTTTTGGAGTTTTTGCCCGTAACGGGGACGAGATAAAAGCCGAGGTGCTGGCAGATAATATCGAGCCGGGTCAAGGAGGCGAGTATGTTAAAGAGTGGAATATAAATGGGGAGATGATAGTAATGGGGGTGGCTAGGAAATGAGTCCGTTAACAAACCCAAATGAAAGCGTACAATTTAATTTATCGGCCCTTAAAACAATCTACCTTGCGGGAGGCTGCTTCTGGGGGGTGGATGCTTACCTTAAGCGGGTTATAGGTGTGTATGAGACAGAGTCGGGCTACGCAAACGGTGAGACGGAAAACCCTGCTTACGAAGAGGTAAAAGCCCAGCTTACAGGGCACGCGGAAACAGTTAGGGTTGTTTATGATACTACTAAACTAACTTTGGAAGGGCTTTTAGACGAGTTTTTCGACATAACCGACCCAACTACCCTTAACAGGCAGGCAGGGGACATAGGCACCCAGTACAGAAGCGGTATTTATTATACTGATGAAGCTGATAAAGCTTTGGCAGAAGCTTATGTGCATAATAAGCAAAAAGATTACAATGACCCAATTGTACTTGAAATTCGGCATCTTGATAATTATTACCGAGCCGAGGAATATCATCAGGACTATTTAGAGAAAAATCCGGACGGTTACTGTCATGTGGACTTGTCTAAATATACATGACGGAAAGGCTGCTGACAGTAAGTTTACTGTGACGCAAAAATACACCCTTCACAAAAAGAAGGGTGTATTTTTGCGAGTTTTACGGTAGGTATGAATCGGCTTGCAACTTTGTTGCGGGCAGCCGATTCTCCTAAGGGCAGCAAAGCTGACCTTGCAGATTAAAATCTGTGATACTTAAAAAGCGGTGTCGATATTAAACGACACACTCTTTTTTGTGTTTTATCAGGTTATTTTCAACTGCGTTGACCATAAATGCATAAAATAAGCCAAAACTGCCAATATATACTTTATATAGTGAATAAATTTTAAAACAGACTAAATGAGCTTGCTCATTTTGCTGCTTTAAAGTTTATGAACGCCCCGAAATTCGTACATTTCTTTGAGTGTATCGTAGATGCACTCAAAGAAATGTACGAATTATCGAGGCTCGTTTAAGACCATTTTGGTCTTAAACGACTATAGTTAAACATCGCTGAATGTCGTAAATGTTTTAAAATGACAAAATATGGTTGATTTTTGTCGTAAATGTTGATATACTTGTACAAAGCGAATACAGATTCTAAAAGGTGAGAGGTGTAAATGTGTTTTGCATAGGAGATAAGATCGTTTACCCCATGTACGGTGCGGGGATAATTGAGGATCTTGAGGAAAAACTTATTGATGGAGTGCGTCAAACTTATTATGTTATGAATATTCCCGTTGGGAATTTAAAGATAATGGTTAGCGCAAATAAAGCTGAAAATTTAGGGATTAGAGGCATTTACAACGAAACCGAAGTTCTTTCCATACTTGGGGATGTGGTTAATATACCTATCAGTATGCCTGAAAACTGGAATGAAAGATACAAATCTAATTTGTCGAAAATTAAAACCGGCAAATTTTCTGAGGTGGTGGAGGTTTATCGCAATCTTTTTCTAAGGGAGAAGGAGCGTGGGCTTTCATCTGTGGAAAAGAAGCTTCTTTCATCGGCAAAGCAAATTGTTATAGGGGAGATTTCTTTGTCGAAAAATATATGTAAAGAAGAAGCGGAGGATATTTTAATAAGCGAATACATTAAATGGGCATAAATATTGGTGTTATTTTGCTATAAAACGCGCCGTCTCTTTCCAGGCGGTGTATTTTAGTCTGGTCTATTCTCTATTAGTCTAAATCTATTTTCTGCTACATATATATTTACAGGTATGAAAATGTTGTTGGCAGCTAACAGCCGCCAATTTATAAAAATAGTAAAACTCGCTAAAATCCGGTATACCAAGTATAATGGATTTTAGGGAAATAGGAGTATTTTGTGAACAACCTCATAGACAACCGTATTGTTAAGCCACGCAGGCGTATAAATAACCGTATAGTAAAACCTCAAAGCATCATGCTAAAAGCTGCGCGGACTGCACTTATCTGCGCGGCTATAATTGCTTTTAGTTTTTATAGTTCTCCGGTGTCCAATTTTTTTGACTATATCCTTTGGGAGGTTATGGCATTTTATGAGGAGAGCGCAGGCTCTTATGCGCCTAATTTATTTGAGTCTGTAATTATAAACGCAAATGAACAAAATGACTCACTTATTACCCCAAACGCTGATTATATAAGGCTTGCCTCTATAGATGATGTGGCTGAGAGAAGTATAATAGGCATTGATGACATAATCTTCCAGGATTATGATGAGTTTAGACCTCTTATTAATGAAAGGTCAAACCAAAATTTTACCATCCAAAATTTGGCTATAGAAAGATATTTCAATGATGTAGATTTTTTCATATCACGTTTTTACAATATTGATACAAATACGGGCATAATAAGAGAGTATTTTAATCCGGTGAGATTTTTAAATACTGATTTAAGCCTGCAAAAAGACTCTTTCGCGCCTCAGGTTTTAATTTTCCATACTCATGGCGGGACGGAATTTTTTGTTGATTCGGACACGACAGATATCCGCCAAGGTGTTGTTGGGGCAGGGGAGCGGCTTAAATACGTACTTGAGAACAAATACGGCATTGGGGTTATACATATTACAGAGGTATTTGATGTAATAAACGGCGTATCACAAAGAGGAGGCTCTTACGAGCGTATGGAGCCGGTTGTGGAGCGGGTTTTACGTGAAAATCCCACTATCGAGATAGTACTTGATTTACATAGAGATGGTATTGACCCAAATCCGAATCTTGTAACTTATATTGACGGGAAACCTCACGCAAGGATGATGTTTGTAAACGGTGTATCAGCTCTTAATCAAAACGGCGAGGTACGGGCACTTAACAATCTTAGAAATGATAATTTAGCAGATAATTTAGCTTTCAGCTTTAATATGCAGCTTGCGGCTAATGAAATGTTTCCGGGGCTTATGCGCCGCAAACTCCTAAAGCCTTTCAGATATTCCACACATATGGCAGGGCGTTCTTTGCTGGTAGAAATTGGCAGCCAGCACTCGACAATGGAAGAGGCTTTTAACTCAATGGAGATTTTTGCTGACATTTTATATGCTGTTGTGTTTAAACAAAATTAGTATAACTAGAAATTATTTTCACCATAAAACCAACTTTTAAGGGAATAATGATTATGTGGTGATATATTGCCACAATTCATATTAAGGAGTTGTATAAGGTGAAAAATAAAGCGATACCAATTACAATTGTTTTGGCCGCTTCTTTTATACTTTCTTCTCAGCCTGCATTTGGGGCGAATAGAGAGAAAAGTTCTCATTCCAATGAGCGCAAGGTTAAAATAAGCAGAGAGCATAAAGCGCATAAAACAACAAAAAACACCCGCGCTCTTGAAGGGCTTAATATTCACAGAGAACACAATACAGGATTAGAAACTAATAAAAGAAGCAGATCTATTGGGGAATATAATTATAATGATTACGAGTACGGGCAAAATGACTATGCGGACAATTATAACCATGGTTTGAGCGGCAATTATTTCTATAATTACAATGAAGATATAATTGACGATTTGCCCTTGGAATATATTGGCATTGACCCTATAAGCGAATCCGTAATGAGACCAAATTTTGTAAACAGTATTGAAGAGGTTAACAATGTTAGGATAAACGGCGCATTGCCTCAGATTACAAGTATGAATGTAAGAGCGGCAGAGCGTATTAACACAAGGATAAGAGAGTCCTTCCTGCACCTTGTAAATACAGGGCATAGAAATATCGAAGCAGATTTTGAGGTTCATAACTGGGGCGGCATGACTTCATTGGTAGTGCGTTACCAAATGGGTGAGCGGCGTGTGGTAAACACATTTGTTTTCGACCATGTAAGTAAAAATGAAGTTACCCTTAGAAATTTACTTGGCAGGGATTTTGTAAGCTATATAAATCGCCGTATTGTGGAAACAAAACGCGACGATAGTGAAGGCACTTATTTTATAACTAATTTTAACTCAATCAGGGCTAACCAAAACTTTTATGTAAGAGACGGTAAAATTTATATTATATTTGAGCAGGCTCATATAGCGGCGGCTGAACGCGGTGTTGTTGAGTTTGTAATACCGATTGAGACCCTTAATTACACACTTTCCCATAATCAATTTGTAGAGCAAAACGGCAAAATATTTATACCTGCATCAGTGGCCAGAAGGTTTGGTATGGATGTTAATATACTCCCAAGCGGCACAATGGAAATAAGAGGCGAACATGACACAGTTAGGATTAATGTACACAATGAATTTAAAAACCCTAATGAAGTAGTTTATATAAACGGCTATGACGTTGCACTATCACAGGAGCTTTTACAAAGAGAGCTTGGTATAAGCGTTGAGCGGGTGCCAAATTCAAGAGAAATAATGGTTTCACATACTTTTTAGTAAATGCCAAAAAAGCTATCCGTTTAAAAAACGGATAGCTTGAGGCTGGCGGCTTTATCGCCAGCCTTTCATTAAAATCTGACGCGCTTCGCGCTTACAGCTTTTAATGAGCTTACTGTTGGAACGAATCGACTGCAAGCCATTGCTTTGCAAGGCTTGCGGACGTCGATTCTCCTCAGGCGGACGAAGTCCGCCTTGCGGGTTAGAGTCTGCGACGCTAAAAACTGTTTGTCGACAATCTAAAGCTATCCGTTTAAAAAACGGATAGCTTTTTATTCGGTCGATTTTCAACTGAAACGACCATATATCTTTACCCCTCAATCTCCCATGAGCCGTTTGCAAAGCTCTCGTAAACCTCTTTAGGTAATATTGACCGGGTGAGAAGCTCTTGGATTTTTTCGCTGACTTCTCCTGCCGCGAATTCCTCGCCGGCTTTGCGGACGGCTTCGAGATAAGTGTTTGTAAGCTCTTTAAGCTCTGGGTCAGGTATATTAAACAGCTCACCCTGCCCGCAGAAAATGGTAAAGCCTTTATGACTGCCTCCGCCATGTTCGAGGAGGGCTATTATACTGTCATAATTGCCTTTTGCCGTCCAAAAGCCGCAGGTGGAAATATAAAAATGCCGCTGTTTAGAAAGGTCGTAGCGCATAGGATGCTCGCCGGTTTCCGATGATTCATCCATAAAAGGCAATGATATTGGCAATTGTCTATCCATAAAACATTTCATTTTGCCGGGAAAACTGCAATTATACAAAGGAAAAGACCAAATTACTATATCCGCTTCGATTAATTTAGGCAAAAGCTCAGTCATGCTGTCATTTATGACACATTTGCCGGGAGTTTTTTCCCAGCAGGAGAAGCAGCCGTTACAGCCTGCTATAGACACTTTTGATATGTCGATTATCTCCGGGTTTGTCCATCCGGCACCTTCTAAAAAGGTGTGGGTTAAATTCATAGTGTTTGAGCCGGCTCCTCTTGGGGAGCCATTGATTACTAAGGTTTTCATTTATTTTCCTCCTAAGGATATGGGCGGTAATGGGATTCGTTATTCAACAAGTTGATTATAAATCATATTGATTATGATGTCAATAGGAAAATTTGTTTTTTAGATTGCGCTTATCATTGAATAACGCTATACTATAGCAAACGACTTTCGAAATCGTGATTTTAGCGGCTCGCTAAAACCTTCGGTTTTGCTCAATCGCGTTTCTCAATGTCGTTTGCTATATATGAGGCGGCAAGCGTGTAAAAAATCAAAGGGTGTGTTAGTTTGATAGATTTCACTTCAGGAAATCCGATGAAGCAGATACTTATGTTCTCTGTCCCGCTGCTTTTAGGCAATTTCTTGCAAAATTTATTCCAAATAGCGGATACTATTATTGTCGGGCGTTTTATTGGAGGTACGGCTTTGGCGGCCGTTGGCTCCTCCATGGCGATTATCCAGCTTTTGGTGGCTGCTTTTGTAGGGCTTACTACAGGGGCGTCGGTAGTTATAAGCCAGTTTTTTGGGGCGCGTAAGGAGGAGGAGCTTAAGAGAACTGTTACAACTTCTATGATAGCCATGGGTGTGCTTTCCGTAATACTTATGGTTTTTGGTTTTTTTGGTGCAGGTGCCATGCTTAGGCTCCTTGGTGTAGATGATGTAATATTTGATGATGCAGTAATATATTTACGAACTTTTATGGTAGGTATCGCGTTTCCTCTGTATCTTAATATTTATATGGCATATATGCGCGCTTTGGGGGATTCAAAAAGTCCTCTTATTTTACTTGCCATATCCGCTGTACTAAATGTAATATTTACAATATCATTTATAGTAGTGTTTGATTGGGGGATTTTTGGTGCGGGGCTTGCTACTATAGTAGCACAGGGTCTTGCTGTTTTTGCTTGTATTTTTATAGCTAACCGTAAGATACAAGTGCTTAAAATACGCCTTTCGGAGCTTGTTTTTGACCGTGCAATGTTTAAGCTGATACTTACATACGGTATACCTGCGTCCATTCAAATGTCTATAACAGGCTTTGCATCCCTTACGATAATGCGCCTTGTAAACTCCTTGGGGGCGGTTGCGACGGCAGGGTTCTCCGCAGGGCTTAGGGCAGAAAACTTTGGGCTTATGCCGCTTATGAATATGAATATGGCAATTTCTACTTTCGTAGGTCAAAATATTGGTGCAGGTAACGAAGAACGTGCCAAATTAGGGCTTAAAAGCGGTATGAAGCTTATGATAGGCATAGGTGCCTTTACTTCAATTGTGCTTTTAATACTAAGCCAAACCTTAATGGGATGGTTTGTAAGCCCTGAGGATATAAATGCCCAAGGGATTATATACCAAGGGACATTGTATCTTTGGAGCGTATCGCTGTTTTATATATTGTTTGGGATATTTTTTGCGTTTAACGGGTTTTTCAGAGGTGTGGGAGACCAGGTCATTGTCATGGTATTAACTATATCGAGTCTTACCATTAGGGCGGTTTTAGCCCATATATTTGTCCTTGTCTTTGGGCTTGGGCTGGACTCCCTGGCGTGGAGTATAGCTGTGGGATGGTTTTTATGCGGCACTTTTGCGTATTTCTATTATAGAAGCGGGAAATGGAGAGGCAAGGCTGCAATGAGTAAGCTAAAGACAGAGGAAGAGTAGGCAGAAAAAGATATAGAGTTAAGCCCCTTTAAAAATGTCCAAGTAAAACGCAGGATTTTACTCACAAAACAAAGAGGCGACAACGACGTTTGCCCTAGGTCAAGGAGAGTCGAACAATGGGCGGTTTTGCGGTAATGATTTTTGCGTGGTTTTTGGAAAAGGGAGACTTCCGGCTAAAGCCGGAACCAAGCCTTGCGGCTCGTCCGCTACTGCGGGTCAGGGGAGACTTCCGGCTAAAGCCGGAACCGAGCCTTGCGGCTCGTCCGCTACTGCGGGTCAGGGGAGACTTCCGGCTAAAGCCGGAACCGAGC
>WRBA01000036.1 GCA_009779915.1 Defluviitaleaceae bacterium
GACGGTAAATATAGATAATCGGAGGTTGATTATTTTGGAAAAATGTCGTATAATTATGGAGGTGTGGTAAGGGGTTTTTTAATTGCCCTTTGTGTACGTGAGCTATCGTCACGTTACAAGGCGGGAGGAAGGTTGCGTCTTCCAATCGCCTGCCGCCCACCTGGTAAGTGTTGCAAGTAAATACCAAGAGACTTCGACGGATACACTATATTTATCGCTTCCTTTGACATAAGTATACAATATAATTTATAGATTTACAAGGGTTTTTTCAATTAATATAGATTATAGATTGCGTGTGAGATTGCCACGTCCTAACACGCTTTGCGTGTTGTCCTCGCAATGACAGGGGCTGTGCAAATGAGTTTGTCTACATCCTGACCCACAATTCACATAGGGGATTGTGGGTTTTAGCGTCATTTTTTATACCCTTCCGCCAATTCTTTCATCTCGGTAGCGTTTTGTACAGTCCCACCGGTTATTTTAACTCCTCCAAGCAACCTTGCAATCTCTTTAATCTGCCCATCTCTGTCCAAATTTTCTATTACAGTTTCTGTCCGCTCGTTTTTCGCTATTTTCTCAATCAGCACATGATTATCAGCCATTGCGGCAATTTGAGGCAAATGGGTTATACAAATTATCTGCTGGTTTTTGCCTATAAAGTCCAGCTTCTGCGCTACTTTTTGAGCTGTCCTGCCGGATACTCCCGCGTCAATTTCATCGAAAATAAAAGTGCCTGTATTATCAGCGTTAGATATCACACATTTAAGTGCCAGCATAATCCGGGACATTTCGCCGCCGGAAGCGATTTTTGCAAGCTCTTTTAAAGGCTCCCCTAAATTAGGGGAAATCAAAAAACCAACATTGTCATTGCCGTTTACGCCAAATTCCTTCTTCTCTTCTACAGAAATTTTGAATTTAGCATCCGCCATTTCAAGCTCTTTAAGGACTTCCTCAATCTGCCCTTCAATTACTTTAGCCTGCTTTAGCCTAAGAGCGTGAAGCAGCGCGCAAGTCTCCGTAATCTCCTTGTTTAGCTCCTTACGCCTGCCATTAATTTTCTTAAGTACCTCTTCCCCGCCGGCATAGGCTTCATAATCCTCTGCGGCTTTATCTAAATAAGCAAGTATCTCCTCTACGGACTGCCCATACTTTCTTTTAAGGATATAAATAAGCTCAAGTCTTGCCTCAATTTCCGCAAGCTCGCTGCCGCTGCCATCCAAGCTGTCATTATAAGCGGCTAAATCCCGCCCAAACTCTGACAAGCTGATGGATATACTCGTAAGCTCCTCCCGAAGAGGAATAGCCGCCTTATCAATATCCCCATTTTCACTCACCAAGCGCAGCACCTGATTTAACGCCGATATTACACTTTCATCCCCTTGGAGTATATTAACTGACCTTTGAGTATTTTCCCTAAGCTTTTCGGACAATTGCAAAGTCTTTAGCCTATCGTTTAGAGACTCCTCCTCAGAAGGCTCTAAAGCGGCTTTCTCAATCTCATCTATTTCATATCTTAAGCTTTCAAGCTTTTCGCCGGCTTTACCCCGCTTTGCCGTTATATCAGCCGCTTTTTTACTAAGCGACTTATATTCACGCAAAAAATCAGCAAGAGTCCTTTTAAGCTCATTAAGCTCCGCCGGGCAAAAGCTGTCCAATATTTCCAAATGCTTTGACTGGTTTAACAAAGACTGGTGGTCGTGCTGACCGTGAATATCCATCAAAAAATGGGATATATCTTTTAAAATAGTTAGATTTACCCCTTTAGCGTTAATTTTAATAGTGTTTTTCCCGGCATCTGTTATAGTCCGCTCAATTAACAAGCTGTTATCCTCTTCGATTTCAATACCTGCCTGTATAATTTTAGTGCGTAAAGCCTCATTTTCCACCACAAAAAGACCCGAAACCACAGCCTTATCCTCCGATAATCTTATAAAGTCCTTTGAGGCGCGCCCTCCAAGCATAAATTTAACAGCGTCTATTACCATAGATTTGCCCGCTCCGGTTTCGCCGGATATAATATTTAGCCCCCTTCCAAAATCCACCGAGGCATTTTTTATAAGAGCTGCATTTTTAATCTCCAAATGCTCAATCATGTTCACTAAGCACCCTTCTGAGTCGTTCTATTACTAAAAGTACATCTTCCGGAGTTTTCATTACGGACATGATAGTATCATCCCCCGCTATTGTGCCTACTATCTCAAGGTTATCGTCCATAGCGTCTAAGGAAGCCGCAACAGCCATTGCCATGCCTATAAGGGTTTTTATCACCATAATATTGCCTGCCGGATAAATGCCGGTTACACCTTCTTTAAACACCCGTTTTTGGCGGGCACTGACCTTTTCTTTCCCCTCAGCAAGTACAGCGTATTTTTGCTTGCCCGTTCCGTCAGGGATTTTGGTAAGCTTAAGCTCCTTTATATCCCTTGAAATTGTGGCTTGAGTAACTGCAAAACCCTTTTCCAAAAGCCTTTCCCCAAGATCTTCCTGAGTTTCGACTGCCACATCTTCAATTATGCCTATTATGGCTGCGTGTCTTTTCTTTTTCAAATAATCCCACCTCCGGGTTCGTTCAGGACAAACCCATGAAGGGTTTGTCCTTCGCCGAAATCAGGATTTCGGCGAGGAACTAGTGAGCTAATCAATGCAATTTAGCCCTTAATATATCATAAAAACCCATATCACTCGTCTTTATAAGTGTCAAATAATCAGGCGATTTCCTCACTTTTACCATTTGCCCCTTCTCAAGGACTATATGATCCTGCCCGTCAAGGGTTAAAACCGCTTCATGCTCGTAATTATCCTTTATTTCAATACTAACCACATCATCAGCGGACACAACCATAGGTCTCGAATGCATTTTATGAGGACACACGGGAGTTATTGCAATAATCTCAATATCCGGCTTTAAAACCGGCCCCCCTGCTGAAATATTATAAGCTGTGGAGCCTGTTGGCGTGGCTATAATTATCCCATCCGCCTTATACGAATCCAAAAACTGCCCGTTTATATTAAGATTAAAAGTTTTAACCTTAGGGGCTGAGCCGCGTAGGATACACACATCATTTAACGCCACAAGAGAGCCTTGTAATACTTTTAAATCCCCATCCAATATTTCAGCCCCAAGCATCATCCGTTTTTCGGTGTTAAACCGGTTTTCAAGGACTTTGCCTACGGCTTCGATACCGCCTTTTTCTTCCGCGTCGGTTAAATAGCCTAATGTGCCTAAATTTATGCCTATTATAGGGGTTGCGTATTTAGCAGCAAGGGGCGCGGTCCTAAGTATGGTCCCATCCCCTCCAAGGGCTATTATAAAGTCGCTTTTTTGATACAACTGATCCTCATCAACAATAAGAGGCTCTGTATGTACAAAACTTTTCAACTCATCTGTAATTATAGGTACAATCCCCTGTGTAAAAAGCCAGTTTGTAATTTCTGACAAATACTTGCCGCCTATATCTCTGTCTAAATTGGCAATTATGCCTATATGTTTAATTGATATCCCCGCCTTTTAATACATGTACAAGATACTCTACATTCCCGCCGCCGTTAACGGCTGATTCAATATGCAAAGTACACACAAACCCTGCTTCTTTAGCATAATTATACACTTTTTCCAAAGTTTTGTAACGGATTTTTGGATTTTTTATTATACCTTTTTTATTTACGGCACCTTTACCCGCTTCAAATTGGGGTTTTACAAGGAGTATCCCCGCCGATTTATCCCCTATTAAATTATACACAGCAGGCAAAATCTTCTCAAGGGAAATAAACGAAACATCTACACTTACAAAATCTATTTTAGGGAGTGAAGACCGCTCTACCAGCCGTATATCCGTATTTTCCCAGGAGATGACCCTATCATCAGCCCTAAGCTCATCTTTAAGCTGGCTTGTGCCTATATCTATGGCATATACCGATTTAGCCCCATGTTTAAGCATACAATCAGTAAAGCCCCCTGCCCCGGCACCCACATCCATACATGTAAGCCCGACCAAATCAATCCCAAACGTCTTTATAGCCGCAGCTAATTTAGCCCCGCCACGGGAGGCGAATATTTGAGGCTCACCTTCTATCTCTATTACTGCCCTCGTATCAATCTTTGTGCCGGGCTTTAACATGGTTTTGCCGTCTGTCTTTACATGCCCTGCCACAATAATATCCGCAGCGATTGTCCGGCTTATGTTAAGCTTTTCAGCAACTGCCAAATCCAGCCTTAGAGCCTTATCCACTGTGTTTTCGCTCATTTTCACTGCCCTCTATTACAGCCAATATCTTATCCAGCATTTTATCAGGTACCAAGCCGCACCTATCAAAAAGCTGCTCACGGCTGCCTGTGGCTAAAAACTCATCAGGCAGCCCAAATTTCCTGAAAACCTTAGGCATCGCCCCAATTTCTATAAACCCATTCATAACTTGTGTGCCAAAGCCCCCTGATACCTCATTTTCCTCAAAAGTAAATACATACTCGTAAGGGGCAAGCTCTTTCACCATTTCCATATCAATAGGCTTTGCGAAACGGGCATTTATAAAAGCCGGGTTATATCCACGCTCCTTAAGGAGTTTGTGCAGCTCAAAAACCTTGTCCATCATGGCACCAAAGGATATAAGGGCAATAAGCTCCCCTTTTTCAAGGGTTTCCGACTTGCCAAGGATTACAGCCACTTCAGAGCGGCCGCACACCATGGAAGCCGAGCCTTTAGGATACCTAAGGGCAATCGGCCCCTTGTGGTGGTTTATCGCATACTCAATCATCTGCTTAAATTCCCGCTTATTTTTGGGGGACATTACAGTCATATTAGGCATTTGGCTAAGGTATGACACATCATAAATCCCTTGATGGGTCTCACCGTCGCCGCTTACAAGACCTGCGCGGTCTATCATAAACACACAATGATAGTTTGAAAGACATACATCGTGTAAAATATTATCATAACCTCTTTGCAGGAAAGTTGAATATACCGCAAACACGGGTATATGCCCATTTGCCGCAAGCCCTGCCCCAAATGTTACCCCATGACCTTCCGCTATGCCTACGTCAAAAAACCGTTCCGGAAACTGCTTTGCAAAACTCTTAAGCCCGCAGCCTTCAGGCATGGCCGCGGATATTGCAACAACTTTCTCATTTTTTTCCGCAATTTTCAGTAAAGTTTTGCCAAATACATCGGAGTAGGAATCCCAAATCTTGGTTTTTGCAGGTCTGCCTGTTTTTATATCAAATGTATCAATCCCATGAAAAGAGCCCGGATACTTCTCCGCGTAAGTATACCCTTTCCCTTTTTCCGTATAAATATGAACCATAACAGGCCCGTCCATATGTTTAACGCGGTTAATCACATTTATAAGCTGGCTGATATTGTGTCCGTTAACAGGTCCTATGTATTTAAAACCCATTTCCTCAAACATAATACCGGGCAAAAGGGCGTATCTTAAACTGTCTTTAGCTTTTTGGAAAGCGTGACCCAGAGGGCTGCCAAACACCGGCAGCCGGCTCAGTGCCTTAGATATACTCCGCTTTGCATCAATATATTTAGGGTTTGTCCTAATATCGTTTAAGTGGACGCTAAGTGCCCCCACATTTTCCGATATAGACATTTGGTTGTCGTTTAAAATCACCATCAAATTAGTATTTAAGCCGCCGGCATTGTTTATGGCTTCGTATACAAGTCCGTTTGTCATGGCACCGTCACCAATAACGGCGGCTACTTTAAAATCCTCCCCCTTAAGGTCGCGGCTTCTAACATAGCCCAAAGCTGCCGATATACTGGTAGATGAATGCCCTGTATTAAAAGCGTCATAGTCACTTTCCGACACTTTAGGAAAGCCTGAAATCCCACCCTGCTTACGCAGTGAAGAAAAGCCTTCCCGCCTGCCTGTTAATATTTTATGTACATAGCATTGATGCCCAACATCCCAAATTATCTTATCTGTAGGAGAGTCCAAGCAATAATGGAGTGCCAAAGTAAGCTCAACAATACCTAAGTTAGAGGACAAATGCCCCCCTGTCTTTGAAACCGAGTCAACTAAAAAGTCCCTAATTTCGCCAGCAAGCCGTTTGAGACCTTTTGTGTTAAGTTTTTTAAGATCTTTCGGTGAATTTATTTTTTCTAAAAGACTAGAGATAAAAATGCCTCCTTACAATACGTTATAGATTAACCCGTCGATGCTTTGCATCTGACTCGCAATGACGAGCAAAATTCAATTTCACTACAACCTTAATAACGACCAGAAAAGTTAACTTCCCTGCAAGTCTAATGACGATATGCTCACAATCTTATTAATTATGCAATAAAATAGCTATACAAATCCCTAAAATAGCCCCGCAGGCTACCTCAATAGGTGTATGCCCTAAAAGCTCCTTCAATTTCTTATCAAGTACAATCCCTGTATTTTCAATATTCTCCACAAGGGAGTTTATAACCTTAGCCTGCTTGCCGGCGGCACGCCTGACTCCTGCCGCGTCACTCATTACCACAAGGCTTATAGCAGCCGCAACGGCAAAAATAACCGAGTCAAAGCCGCTCCCAAGCCCTACGGCCGTTGCCATAGCAGCCATAAAAGACGAGTGGGAGCTTGGCATACCCCCTGTTGAAAACATCAAACCGGGCTTTATGCGCCGCACCCTTAACAACTCTATAATCACCTTTAAAAATTGTGCCAAAGCCCACGCTAATATGGCGGATAAAAGAACAATATTATTACTTAACGCCTCTAAGTATCCCATTTACTAAAACTCCCTATTAATAAGCCTTCCCATATAATTTTCAAGGGAGGCGGTTTTAAGCTTAAGTCCCTTCACTATCTCCATCGCTTTATCCGAATATTCTAAATAATCAGCCTCGGCTTTTTCTAATCCATATAATGACACATGGGTCAATTTCTTATTCGCCGCATCGGAACCTATCGGCTTGCCTAAAATTTCCACAGAGCCTTTAATATCCAATATATCATCTTTTATTTGAAAAGCGATGCCAAAAGCCTCAGCCGCTTCAGTTAGTTTTGCAATTTGCTCATCATTTGCGCCGCAAAGGACAGCCCCGGCAGCAACAGCGGATTTTATAATAGCCCCTGTTTTGTTTTTTTGTATATATAGTAATGTGCTGCCATCCACAATTTTATCCTCTGAAATTATATCAACTACCTGACCGCCTATCATGCCGTTTGTTCCGGCGGATTTTGCGATAATATTCATAGCCAGAACCGACTCTTTGCTGAAATTTTTTACACATGCCCCGCTCATAAACTCATATGCAAGATTTAAAAGCCCATCTCCCGCAAGCAGTGCCATCCCCTCGCCAAATACCTTATGGTTAGTTGGTTTACCCCTTCTAATATCATCATTATCAATACAAGGTAAATCGTCATGGATAAGTGAATATGAGTGAATACACTCAATAGCCGCCGCAAAGGGCATGATTTTATCTATATCTCCATCAAACCCTTCCGCCGTATACAGCATAAGAAGGGGTCTAAGGCGTTTGCCAGCCTTTTTTACGGAATAGCCCATGGCTTTATATATTATCTCAGGAAATGCCTTTTCGTCTAAAATTTTGTCCAGATAGGAGTCTATAAGTGCTTTGTAATCAATATTATTATTCATCATCGTCACTGTCTCCATCATCCTCGTCAAAAGGGGTAAGCGCAAAGGCACCATCCATTTTTTCTTTTAATATATTAACTTCCTTCGATATATCTTTAAGCTCCAAGCTTAAACCACATACGACTGCAACCCCTTCTTTGTACAGTTTAAGGGCTTTATCTATATCCGCTTCAGTATTTTCAAGGTCTGTTACTATTTGCTCAAGTTTTTCAAACTTTTCCTTTGTGCCTTTGGCTTTAGGCATGTAAATCATCTCCAGTCACCCAAATTTATGGTATAGACATGCTACTTGAAAAGACTAACAGATAAAGCGAAGAATTTTTTCGCAAATCAAGGAGCTAGAAATCGCGCGTACCCAAAGGTACGCAAGACTTTTTAGCGACGCCCAAGTTGCGGAAAAAGTCAAGCTTTAGCGTTAGTGTTTTCATGTAGAATGTCTATAAAACCTCAGCATCAAAACTTCCGTCTTTTAATCTAACATTAATTTTCTGCCCCGTAATTACATCTTTCACACTTTTAACAACGCCGCCCTTATAAGTGGTTATAGAATACCCTTTATCCATCGCCTTAATAGGTGACGCCTCCTCTAAGCGCTTAAAAAGATTAGCTGCGGCGGCTTCTGCCCTTTCATTATGCATATCTATTTGCATATTTAAAATATTGTACAAATTATCAAGTCTAATCATATAATTATCAAATAAATATTTATGACGCACAAAAGCCCTTGAGCCTGCCACATCCCTAAGCCTATATTCATGACTATCTAAAATATCAGCCATAAGCCTTATAAGCTCCCCGGAAAGCCCTCTAAGCTTTCTTACTTTAAGCTCACCGGGCTTTATTAAATCAGCTATGGCTGCCGATGGGGTTGAGGCACGGTAATCCGCCGCAAAATCCACTATGGTAAAATCAATTTCATGTCCCACAGCCGATATAACAGGGGTCATTGAGTTAAATACAGCCTCAGCCACTATTTCCTCATTAAACGCCCATAAATCCTCAATAGAGCCGCCGCCGCGCCCCACAACCATAACATCGGCTAACCCCCAGCGGTTTACAAGGCTGATTGCCTCGCTTATAGACTGAGCCGCACCATCCCCTTGGACAAGGCAGGGTACTATAACAATTTTAACTGCCGGATCAAGGTTTCCGGCAATTTTCAACATATCCCTAAGCGCCGCCCCTGTAGGCGATGTAACAAGGGCAACCACCTTCGGCTCTTTAGGCAAAGGCTTTTTAATCTTTGGGTCAAAATAGCCCTTTTCCTCAAGTTTTGCTTTTAGGGCTTCAAACATAGCGTGAAGCTTGCCTCTGCCATAATCTTCCATAACATTGGCGTAAACTTGGTAACGCCCCTGTTTTTCATAAACCCCAACCCGCCCGAAAATAAGGACTTCCATACCGTTTCCCGGTTTAAACTTAAGGCTGGCAGCAGCGTCTCTAAACATAACACAGCTAATTGATGAGTCCGCGTCCTTTAGGCTAAAATACAAATGCCCTGAGGAATGACTTGTGAAATTAGAAATTTCACCCCTAAGGGTAATCGCCTCTAACAGCACATCCTCTTCCATCAAGGATTTGATGTATTTATTAAGTGCCGTCACGCTTAGAACACTTAACATGGTTTTTCACCGTTCAAACTTTTTATGATATCCCCAAGTATTGCGTTTACAAAGCCCGGCGAATCGTCCTCGCAAAAGGTTTTCGCAAGCTCCACCGCCTCGTTTATAGCAACAGAGGCTGGTATTTCGTCATTATATATCATTTCATAAACCCCAAGGCGAAGTATAGCAAAATCAGCCTTATTAAGCCTGTCAGTTGTCCAGGCTTTAAGGTTTTCCGATATTATTTTGTCAATTTTTTCAAGGTTTTGGTATACCCCCGAAAATCCCTCATAAATAAATTTGGAATCCGGCAATTTCTCCGCGTGATTTTCTAAATAGCTTTCAAAAAGGGCGTCTTTATCACCGTTTTTTACAAATTCCAATTGAAATATCAAGCTAAATACATGCCTGCGCGCAGCTCTTCTGCTCATTTTAATCCGACCCTTTTTCTCGTCTTTTTGAAGGAGATTTCTCAGCGGCAAGTCCGGCTACATTTACATTTACCTCTAAAACCTCAAGTCCTGTCATAGTCTCAAGTGCCGCTTTAACCCGCTCCTGTACCTTTTCCGACAGCTCAGGGATTTTATAGTCGCGCTTAACAACTATGTGAAGCTCCACTGAAGCAGTATTTTCCTTTAGCTCAATTTTTACACCTTTGCCGAAATTTCTCTTACCAAGCCCTTCGGCAATGTCCGATATTTTCCTTGTTGACATAAAAGCAACACCGTCAATTTCCATGGCGGCAGTGCCTGCTATTGTGGCAATCACATCATCGGCGATACTTATTTTGCCTAAAAATCCGTTGTTTTCTTGTAATATTTCAGCCATTTATTATATACCTCCCATATCCCAACGCTGTTATTAGACTTGTAGCGAAAGCTAATTTCGCTACAAGTCTATTGCAAGTGCCGGGGCACAATCTCATACTCTCCAATAAGTATACCACAAAAAGCTCTTATGTAAATACCACACAGAGTTAGCATCTAAAAAACCTCTTGAAAAATAGAAAAAATTGGTATAAGATTATTAAGAACTTAATAGGGTGTGTTTATACCAGCACTATCATTTTAAAGGGAGGAATTATCTATGACTCAAGGTCAACAAACGTTGGAAGTTATGAATTCGTGGCCGTTTTGGGTAGTTGGCGGTCTATTGGTTGTTTGGGTTTTGATTCAAGCAGTTTTGTACGTTCGCTTAGCCTATAAGGAAGCTGATCGGATAGGCTACGACAAAAAGAAGCTTAAAACAGCTATGGGTAACGGTGCTTTCGCTGCCATTGGTCCTTCCATGGCGAGTATTGCGGTACTTATTGCTCTTATGGCAGTTTTAGGCGGCCCCGTCGCTTGGCATCGTGACGCGGTTATAGGTGCTCCTCAAACTGACCTTGCCGCCGCTACTATCGGTGCGGAAACTATTATGGGGGAAGGCGCAGGCCTTGGCGGTGATAATTTTACATTGGAAGCTGCCGCGATGGCTATGCTTATAATGGCACTAAACGGCGCAGGCTGGCTTATACTTATTATTATTTTTACACCTCACCTTGAAAAAATGCGGATTAAAATGTCAGGTGGGGACGCTGTTTGGCTGGGGCTTCTCTCAACCGGTGCCACTTTAGGGGTTTTCGGTAATTTCTCAGCCATACGTCTTGTAATGGGCGGCGATCATATGACAGGTGTTATAGTGGCATTTGCCATTCAGTTTGTACTTGATAAATGGGGGGCGCAAAAGTTTGAATGGCTTAAAGCTTATGCCCTTGGTTTCTCGTTGGCTGGCGGTTTGTTTGCGGCAGCTTTTGTCGGCGCAATGTAATTTCAGAACAAGTCTAATTTTAAGGGAGGGTTAATAAATGGATGATAAAAAATATTGGGATGATCCCGTTAATAATCTTGGCAGGTTTACTGTTTTTATAGGTTTGTTGCTATGTTTTGCGCCATTTTTATATTTGGTGCTTATGTATGACGTAATGCCCCCTTGGGAAGCTGTTTTAATGGGCTTTTTAGGCGTAGCATCAGCTTTTGGCGTTGTTTGGTTTGTTGAGCCGGTTGCTTTCTTCCCTGTTCTTGGTACAGCAGGTACATATATGTCTTTCCTTGCAGGGGCCATAGGTCAGCAAAGGATTCCGGCGGCTCAGATTGCTAAAAATGTTGCCGGTGTCCCTGAAAACTCTCGTGAGGCGGAGCTTGTGGCAATATGCGGTATTGCAGGCTCGGTATTTTTCAATGTTTCCCTTATGACTATAGCGGCTGTTGCAGGTACATTTATACTTGCCATTTTACCTGATATTGTTATGAATGCCATTACCACTTATATACTGCCTGTTATTTTTGGCGCGGTACTTGCAATGTTCGCAAAAGGCAGGATGAAATTACTGGCACCTATACTTGCTATTGCCGTAATAGTACAGTTTGCCAATACACAAAATCTGATTCCTGAGATGCTTACCAGATTTATCATGCTTTTCTGTGTTATCGTTGGTGTTGGGGTTGCAAGGTTTATGTATGTGAAAGGTATGGTGAAATAGTTGGACATTGATATTAAAAAATTATCCGAAGCCGTACAAGACCAAGTGGTTAAATGGAGGCGCGACCTTCATCAAATACCCGAAATTGGTAATGATTTACCAAAAACCTCAGCCTATGTGCAAAATTGCCTGAAAGAAATGGGCATACCCTTTGTCACTATGGTAGATGGAAATGCTGTAGTCGGCACAATCGAAGGGGGCAGCCCCGGCAAAACCGTGGCACTTCGCGCTGATATGGACGCCCTCCCTCTTATTGAGGAAGCCCCTGTGGATTTTAAAGCCACAAACGGCAATATGCATACCTGCGGTCATGACGCTCACACGGCTATACTTTTAGGCGCGGCTAAAGTGCTAAATGATAACAAAACCAAACTTAAAGGCACGGTTAAGCTTCTTTTTCAGCCCGGTGAGGAGGCTCCCGGCGGCGCAATCCCTATGATCAAGGAAGGGGCAATAAAAGGGGTTGACGCGGTTTTCGGGCAGCATATAGGGGTACTTGCGGCCGGGGTTTTTGAGTCCGGTAAAATTATCGTGTCCCATTCCAATGTTATGGCTTGCAGGGATGCATTTAAAATCAAAGTTGTAGGCAAAGGTGCCCACGGTGCCTGGCCTGAAAACTCTATCGACCCAATCTCTATCGGTACTCAAATAATAAATGGGATTTATATGATAAAAGCGCGGGAAATTTCCGCACTTGACCCGGCTGTAATTTCAATCGGCATGGTACACGCAGGCACAGCAAACAATATCATACCAATGACTTTGGAAATTGAGGGGACGACCCGCTCAATTAACCCTCAAACCCGTGAGCGGATTGCGGAGAGGCTTGAGCAAGTGGTTAAAAACACCTGCGAGGCTCACGGTGCCAGATTTGAGTATGAATATAACAAAGATTATGACATAACCGCCAATAATCCGGCTATGGCTGATTTAGTTATACAAGCGGCTAAGGATTTAGGCTACGGCGATGATATACTGCCTCAAACGGCAGCGGTTATGGGCTCCGAGGATATGTCGTTTTTCCTTAATGAAGTGCCAGGTGCTTATTATTTCCTAAGCTCTATCGCAAAGCAGGACGGGCAGGTCTTTGGGCATCATCATCCTAAGTTTATGCTGGATGAATCTGTGTTTTCTAAAGGCGTAGCCGTGTTTGTACAGGTTGTCGCGAATTATTTGAATAAATAATGGTACCGCATTAAAAAAGGAGCCGACCGGATAAGTCGGCTCCTTTTAATCCTTTTAAATTTTTATAGCTAAAGTAAGCTTTTATCATCATCTTGTCTATGATCCTAAATATCTGTAACAAATATCATATTTTCCTCAATTTGATAAACGATACGGTACCGCTCTTGTGATATCATATAACGGTATTTTCCGTTTCTTAGATGAGGTTTATAATAAACAGGGTTACGATGGGGCATATATTCAAGGGGGCGGATATCCTCAATAAGCCCGTCCAGTAGTTTTTCGGCAGCTGTTTCACTGACTTTTGCTAAAAATTCAAAATGACCATACATCTTGTCATTTGCAGCAGGGTCTATAAGCACATTATAATTTTTTTCATCCTTGTCCATTTGATTTTGAACCTCTTTTGATAGCTTGGCGCATATTGTTTTGAAATTCATCAATAGTATAGCTCTGTATGCCGGAAAGCCTTGCCTGCTCTGCTGCCATCAGGCGCTCCGCAATTGCTAAATCCTCTTCTCGTTGGCTGTAAGTTTCGATATCCATAATAACCATGTCGCCTTCACCGTTTCTGGTTAAAAAAACCGATGTCTTTTTTTTTCGGCATATTTCAGCAATACTGTTGTAGTTTTTCCTTAGCTCACTTGAAGGCTTGATAATGGGCTGCATTTAAATAACCTCCATTATAGTCAAATTAATACATTCATTATACCCAAACAAGCCGCAAAAAACAACCCGAATTTTACAAAAGCCCCTTGCCGATACAGGCAAAGGGCTTTTTAGATTAAAGTTTACTCTTCATCTTCCTCATCATAATTATCGTAGATTATTTCAACTTCACTGCCCGGCTCCGCATCTTCATCAATCGCGGTATAAAAATGGCTTTCAGGGCGGTCGGAAATGATAATAGTCGCTTGTTCGCCGTAGCCAAACATATAGCCTGCATCGTAACCAAGGACGAAATTAAAAAACTCCAATGGCACAAAAGTCATATTATTTGAGATAAACGGCGCGTTATCAAGGGTAATTGGCGCCATTCTGCCTACAATGTACTCGTAAGAGCCGATTTGAAGGCGCACACCTGCACCAAGGGCGATTGATGCGGTTTCAGCTTCCCAAAACACATCATAGCCCAAAGCTTCCGCAATGGCTCTTAAAGGAACAAATACATTATGCCCGGTTACAATAGGCGCAGCAGTGTCAATTATCTCACCGTTAACAGATGTTACGGCTGTACTTAAAGCTTCCGCTAATTGGGCGTTTAAAAGGGCGATGGTGTCCGCATCAAGCTCCAGTGGACCTCCTACTTCAAAGTCAACATAGCCGTTTTGTTCACCTGCTTCATTTGCGAAAAAATCAGCCATCATCTGATAACTCATTTCAGGGGTTGGGTTATGGATTACAATAAGCTCAGGAGTTGTTTGGGCCGGTATACTTCTGGTGGTGATGGTATATACAACAGCTAAATCTCTCCCTGTTAAAGGTATTTCCGACCCGTCAGTGCCGTCTTGGCGGATTATTAGCGTACCATCAATATTTAAGCGTAAGTAATTGTCATAGGATACAAGATTTTCATCAAATCTGCCAAAAAAGATTGACTGAGCTGAGTCCGCATCAGGCACTTTAACAAAAACGCTGGCTTCCCTTTGAGGCGGATAAATACTTGCGGCAAAAAGAGGCTGGATAAAATAAACCCTAAGCTCATCGCCGATTTGGATGTCAGAGATTGGCAAAACGCCGTCAACTGTCATAAAGAAGGTGTTTTCGGTGATTAAAAAGTTGAAAAGATCCCCTTCTTCCGCTCCTTCAACCCTAATATAGTTTACGTAAGGATAATTGTCCGAAAGCATTGTTACAGTGCCTTCAAAAGTGGTGTAAACAGGATTTCTTTCAGTTTCTGTGGCAAAAGCAGCCATAGACAGCAAAAGGGCGCCTACGATGACCATTGCAAGTATTGCTTTGATTTTTTTCATGATTCTCTCCTCCATAAATTTCAATTTTGGCTTTTGTGAGCCTTTTCAATCATTAAGACGGAGTTACTTGCTTATAAGTTCCCCAAAAATGATGAAAATATTTTTATATTGAGGGGCTTTTGCCCCAATAACTTTGGTATTTAATTCAAAAAAACTTGTCAATCTAATCGCTCCCTTGTCGCTTCGTTGAAATCCCCTCGTGCTTTGCACTTACGGCTTTCAACGAGTTTTCTGTTGGTAAGAACCGGCTGCGCTGTGCGCGGACGCCGATTTCCCTCGGACGAGCAAAGCCTATCCTGCATCTACCACGCCTTCGGCGCAGTAGAGGGCAATTTAGTTCAAAAAACTCTTGTAAATCTATAAATTATATTGTATACTTATGTCAAAGGAAGCGATAAATATAGTGTATCCGCCATTAATCTGAGCCGCAGTAGCGGGCGGCACTTTAGTGCCGATTCCA
>WRBA01000037.1 GCA_009779915.1 Defluviitaleaceae bacterium
CGAAGATGGGAAATGTAATCCCCCTATTAAAATCCTAATGGGGATAAGTAATATTTTAAATGTGTCCTTGGATTATATTGCCTTTGAGGAGAATGAGTAGTATCTGAGATTGCCGCGTCACGGCTTCGCCCTAACACGCTGTGCGTTAGCGATGCGGCAATCTATAACCTATTACGTGGTGAGATTTCTTCCCACCACGCTACGCTCGTTCGCAATGACGACCAAAATTCCAATTTCACTACAACTCTAATGACATAGTATGGCAGCTTTTTTTAGGCAGTCAAATATAAAAGTATTAACTTAAATGTATTCTCCACCGACTCTATATGAGTGCGCTCCATACCATGGCTTGCGGCAACACCGGGACCGATTACACAGCCTTTTATATCATATCCGGCGCGAAGTGCCGCTGAAACATCGGAGCCATATCTTGGATAAATATCTACGGCATAGTTTAGCCCGTTGTCTTTGGCTAAGCCGGCAAGCCTTGTAACAAGCTCATAATCATAAGGACCTGAAGTGTCTTTTGCACATATGGACACATCGTATTCGGTGCAGTTTAAATCAAGCCCGATACAGCCCATATCAACAGCTATAATCTCCGAAATATCATCCGGCATATAACTCATACCGTGCCCAACTTCCTCATAACATGGGAAAATTACTTTAAGGTTGTGCTTGATTTTAACTCCAGCATCCTTAATATATTTCATAGCCCCTATAAGTATCGCAACAGAGAGCTTATCATCTAAAAATCGGCTTTTGATAAAGCCGGATTCCGTTATTTGGGTCTTGGGTTCATAACATATAAAATCGCCGGAGTTTATGCCCAATTTCAGTACATCTTCCTTGGATTTTACCTTTTCATCAAGGCGGATATGCATAGTATCTTCATCACGGGCGATAGTGTGAGCATCCATAAAAACATGTCCCGCAGGGCTGTTTGAGAGGATAGTGCCGGTGTAGCACTTGCCGCAGCGGGTGTAAATATTGCAATACTCCCCGTCCAGCGTACCTAAGA
Source organism: Defluviitaleaceae bacterium (assembly GCA_009779915.1). Taxonomy (GTDB): domain Bacteria; phylum Bacillota; class Clostridia; order Lachnospirales; family UBA5962; genus WRBA01. Next base: position 1,022 of record WRBA01000037.1, read on the forward strand.
TTGCGCCGCCGATTTTCATAAAAGATAAAGTGCCGTCGGATTTTAAGCCGCGTACAATAAGCCCTAAAGTGTCCACGTGAGCGGCAAGTCCTACTGTTTTATCACTTTCCCCAAAGATAGAAACTATCAAATTGCCTTTGTTGGTAATTTCATAGGGAAAACCGATTTCTTTTACATACCCCACAAGTTTTTCAACTACATTTTTGGTAAAGCCTGAGGGGCTGTCAACTGCTAAAATGTCCTGCAATACCTTAAGTGTGTAATCTTTGTTAAATTCAGCTTTCATTTGGAAACCTCCTATTCCTATAATTCTCGAGGCTCGTTTAAGACCATTTTGGTCTTAAATGACTAATACCATAACAATTTCATCTTCTTCAATTTCACCTGTTGGTATAAAACCGAGGCTTTTGTATGGTCCGCCGCCACTTCTAATTTAACACATTTATAGCAAACGACATTGAGAAACGTGATTGGGCAAGTGCGGCCCAAAAGCAGTTGGGGTAGGTGCTTTTGGGCAAAACCGAAGGTTTTAGCGCGCAGCCGAATCATGATTTTGAAAGTCGTTTGCTATATCAAAATTATACTCATTAATTTCTCGTAATGATATCATTTCCTACTATCACCTCGATTTTGCTTGCAAAATCTCGTTGAGCCTGTCAGTAGAAACACTTCACTAAAGCTCAGCGTTTCTTCAATATGCTCACTTTACACCTCTTTTTTCCGATCCCTTGTCATAAGGTCATAAACGGCTTTTTTAGGCTCCTTGCCCTCGGATAAGACCTTATAAATCTCAGTGGTTATGGGAGCCTCCACCTCATGCTTATTGGCAAGATACATAGCAGTTTTAGCCGTAGTTACTCCTTCCGCTACCATACGTACTTCTTTAGTGGCCTCTTCCAGGGTTTTGCCTTGACCTAAAAGAAGGCCTACGCGCCTGTTACGGCTATGGTTAGAGGTACAGGTGACAATTAAATCCCCAATACCGCTAAGCCCGTAAAATGTATCAGCCTTTGCGCCTAAGGCCACCCCAAGCTCGGAAATTTCCCTCATTCCCCGGGTCATAAGTGCCGCTTTAGTATTGTCACCAAAGCCCATGCCATCGGATATACCTGCCGCAAGGGCAATTACATTTTTAATTGCGCCCCCTATTTCAACCCCTGCAACATCATCGCTGGTGTATATGCGAAAATTCTCATTCATAAAAATATCTTGAACAAATTCGGCGTTTTTCAAGTCCTTGGATGCGGCAACAATTGCCGTTGGGATTTTCATAGCTACTTCCTCGGCGTGGGTTGGACCTGAAAGAGTAGTAAGGCTGCAGGCAGGCAGCAATTCCTCTATAACTTGGGAGAGACGTTTGTATGAGCCATCCTCAAGCCCTTTTGAGATATTGACTATAGTAGAGTTATTACTAATAAAAGGCTTGAACCTCTCTAAAGTTTCCCTAACAGAGTGGGAAGGTGCTCCTTGAACGAAAATATCGCAGCCGTAAGCGGCATTAGCCTCATCCCAGCAAATATTAACCCCCTTAGGGATTTTTATGCCGGGAAGGTAATCCTTGTTTTCCCCAAGGGCAATAGCGGCTTTAGCCTTTTCTTCATTTCGAAACCACAAATTAACCTCATGACCGTTGCCTGCAAGTAAATACGCAAGAGCCGACCCCCAGCTTCCCGCAGAAATTATGCAAATTTTCACTTATAATACCCCTTTTTTCTTGAAAGAGAATTTGTTTTCTTCGCCTCTTAATAGTCTTCCAATATTTTCTCTGTGCAAATACCATATTAGTACGCTTATTACAAGGCTTACAAGGACTTCCTCCGTGGGATAACCCAAAAAGTGGAGTACAATAGGCATCATAGCTCCTAAAGTCAGAGATGCCAGAGATATATACTTAGTGATAGCAATAAGGGTAATCCCAACAGCGGCAGCAATTAAAAACATCCGGATATCTATAGCTATCATAAGCCCAATGGTAACGGCCATACCCTTGCCCCCTTTAAATTTAAGATAAAACGGGAAGGAATGACCAAGCACGCAGCCGATTGCACCGTAAAGACCCGGCAGAGCAAAGCCATAGCCTAAAAACGTGCCGCCTCCATGCCAAATAAAGGCAGGGATTGTAAAGGCGGCTATGCCTTTTACAATATCCACCACAAAGACGAAAATACCGGCCTTGGAACCAAGGACGCGGTTTACATTGGTAGCTCCCGCCCCGCCGGAGCCGTGCTGGCGTATGTCAATGCCTTTAAGCCTGCCTATAATATATGCCGTTTGGATTAAGCCTATGGCATAGCCTATTAAAACTGCTAATACTCTATAATCTATTGCTGGCATGAGTATTCCTCCTATTTAGGGGTCTGTATAAGGTATAACACGTTTTATGGGAATTGGTTGCATTAATAATCATTTAGAAATATTTTTAAAAGGGTTGCAGACTTTAATCCGCAGACCGGGCAAAGCTCGTTAAAAGCCGGTTACTCTTTCCTATTCCTAACAACAAAATGTATAGGCGTACCCTTAAACCCAAAGTTTTGCCGTATCTGATTTTCTATAAACCGCCTGTAAGAAAAATGCATAAGCTGCATATCATTTACAAAAAGCACAAAAGTAGGCGGCTTAACAGATACTTGGGTGACAAAATATATTCTAAGCTGCCTGCCTTTATCAATTGGGGGCGGGGTCATAGCCATAGCCTCAATAAGCACATCATTTAAAATCCCCGTGGCTATACGCATAGCAGTATTTTCATATACTGCTTTAATAATATCAAATACCTTATTAACCCTTTGTCCGGTAAGGGCTGATATAAAAAGTTTTGGGGCATAGGGCATATATTTAAGCTCTTTGTCAATTTCCTTGGTAAATTTATTCATGGTTTTATCGTCTTTTTCAACAATATCCCATTTATTAACTACAATAAGGGCACCTTTTCCCCGTTCGTGGGCGATACCGGCTATTTTCGTATCCTGGTCCGTAATACCGTCCTCGGCACTTATTATAAGTACGCACACATCACATCGCTCAACCGCCGCAACAGCACGGACGATAGAATAACGCTCTATATTTTCCTTTATTTTGGATTTTCGCCTTATGCCTGCCGTGTCGATAAATACAAACCGCTGACCGTCGTGTTCATAAGGGGTGTCCACCGCATCTCTTGTAGTGCCGGGGATGTCGCTTACAATAAGCCGCTCCTCACCTAAAATTTTGTTAATAAGGGAGGACTTGCCTACGTTGGGCTTGCCTACGATAGCCACTTTTACAACGCCGTCATCTTCACTCGTCTCATCCGGATCAGGGAAGAATTTGACTACCTCATCAAGCATATCACCAAGGCCCAGCCCCTGATTTGCGGAAATTGGCACAGGATCCCCAAGCCCTAAGGAGTAAAACTCGTAAACCTCCATGGATTTATCGCCTATGCCATCAACCTTATTTACCACCAAAAGTACAGGCTTTTTAGTCTTTCTAAGCTGGTTAGCAACCACCGTGTCATCTTCCATAACACCGGATTTAGCGTCAACCATAAACATAATTACATCAGCGGTTTCAATTGCAATTTCAGCCTGGCGATACATTTGCTTTGTAATAACATCGTCACTGTCCGGGTCAAGCCCACCTGTGTCGATGAGGGTGAAATTATATTTAAGCCATTCCGCGTCGGCGTAAATTCTATCCCTTGTAACGCCGGGAGTGTCTTCGACTATAGAGATACGCTCCCCTACGAGCCGATTAAATAGAGTTGACTTGCCTACGTTTGGTCTGCCTACAATTGCTACTATTGGTCTCATAAATTTATATTCCTTCCTAGCCCTAAGTTCCTAACCTAAAATCTCTTTAACAAAAGCCCCGCCGTCATTAGGGGTTGGTATAATTTCAGCTTTTAACTGCGCTTGCATATCCGCCAATGTTACATCATCAAGAAATATATCTTCATCTTTTTTTAATGCATCCTTTGGGATAAGTATTTTTTTATGATATTTCTGCTTTTTAAGAGTTTCTATTATATCTTGCCCTGTTAGAAGCCCTGCTGTTGTTATATTTTCACCGAAAAACTTATTTTCCACAACACATATATCTATATCAACTCCAAAACCTAAGGAAATTTCGCTGCAAAGGCTTTTCATATACTCGGAGGCGGCAACAGATGTAACTATAGTTACATCAGGTATTGCCTTGGCAAGGCGAGGTTTTCTTATAGCCGTCTCAGCTCCTTTAAGGAAGTAAGCAAGCATCCCAACCCCATTTTCAAACTGGGGAAAGTCCTGATAATCCTCATATGCCGGCAAGTCTCTGCCGGCAAGTAAATAAAATTCATCAGCGGCGTAAACAAAGCGAGTGTCGTGGGTTTTTCGCAAGCTTTGCTGCCATTTTTTTACTGTGCCTATAATATCCCTTGCATTTTCCTTAGTAAATCTCTCTATGGGATACAAGCCTTCCCGGTATTTGGTTAAGCCCACAGGGACGATTGAGAGGCTTTTAGCATAAGGAATATATTCTGCAAGGTCGGATATGGATTTTTCCAAATAACTGCCGTCATTTAAGCCCTTTACAAGGACAATTTGAAAGTTCATCTCTATATTTGCTTTTGCAAGGCGGTCAATATAATCAAACAAAAAAACCGCCTCGGGATTATCCATCATAAAAGCCCGCTGCTGCATATTGGTTGTATGAACAGATATATTAATAGGGGAAAATTTATAGTATATTATCCTATCAAAAGTGGCTTCGTCCATATTTGTTAAAGTTATATAATTGCCTTGTAAAAAGGACAGGCGGGCGTCATCGTCTTTAAAATACAGACTCTTTCGCATGTTTTTAGGCAATTGGTCGATAAAGCAAAACTTACATTTGTTGGTACAATGCTTAGCATCATCCATAAGCCCGTTTTCAAAGACCATGCCAATATCTTCATAGTCTTCTTTTTCGATATCTAAAAGCCATTCCTCCCCTGTAGCTTTTTCTATAAGAATCTCAATAAAATTATCCTTTATGAGAAAATGATAATCAAATATATCATTAATTTCGCGGAAGTTAATGCTTAGGAGAATATCCCCCGGCACAACGCCCATTTCATCGGCGATACTCCCCGGCTCTATATATGTTATGGTGTTTTTGTGAGGTTTTTTCATATATTAATCTCCATAAAAGCTGCCATAGAGCCGCGGTTATCACCGTCACGCCTATGGGAGTAGAACAAGCGGTCATTACATTTTGTACAAAGAGGAGAAATTTCGATATTACTCTCTTTAAGCCCTGCATCTATTAACATTTGGCTATTTATGCCTTTTAAATCGATAATATATTTATCGGCTGTTTGGTTTTTTGGGGCTATATAATTGGTGTAAGCTGCGAATTTGTCATAAACAGGTTTGTCTACTTCAAAGCAGGAGCAGCAGATAGAGGGACCAATGCCGGCAAGTATATTTTCAGGGTTTGTGTTATATTCTCGTACCATTTCTTCTACAGCGCGTTTGGCTATTTCCAAATAAGTGGAGCGCCACCCTGCGTGGATAAGCCCAACCGCCTGCGTTACAGGGTCGGCTAAAAATACTGGGGTACAGTCCGCATAAAAAGTAGTTAGGCAAATATTAGGCTCGTTGGTTATAAGTCCATCTATATTGCTGTAATCCCGCTTTTTGTGGAGACCTTTGCCCCGGTCAGAGGCTGTTATTGTCCTGATATTCGCGCCATGCTCCTGATAGGAGAAGGTAAGTCCGTCAAAGCTTAGGGATGCGGCGGCACATATGCGTTTATAGTTTTCGGTTAAATTCTCTCTGCTTTCGTCTTTAGCTCTAAAATTAAGTGAGGCAGAGTGCCCCTTGGAAACACCGCCAATTCTGGTAGAAAAGCAGTGTTTAAACCAATTACTGTCTTTAAATAACTCAAATTCTAAAAATATTACGCCGTTTATTGTTTTTTCAGTCATTATGCTCCTTAACAAAACGCATTTTCTATATGATTAACCTTAAGTTCACCTATACCTACAATTTCAATTATATCAAAACGAAAATCCTTATTTGTTATATTGTTATCACTTATGTACTTAAGTGCCGTTTTCTTTATTTTTTCCTGTTTTTTCGTATTTACAGCCATAGACGGAGTTGAATGATAATCATTTTTCCTATATTTAACCTCGGCAAATACTATTAAATCGCCTTTTTTAGCGATTATATCAATTTCGCCATAGCGGGAGTAAAAATTACTTTCAAGTATATCATAACTATTTTTTATTAGAAAGAGGGAGGCAAGATTTTCGCCAATCTTGCCTTTTGCCCCTTTATTATCAGTATCAGTATTAGTATTAGTATTAGTATTAGTAGTTAAATTTTTCATATCTCTTATCCAAATCTGTAATAAAAATAAGCACCTTAGCAACAGCCTCATAAAGCTCAGGCGGGACGTGTTCGTCTAAATTAATTGACTCAAACTCCTTCACAAGCTCCGCGTCTTTGTATACTTTTACATTGCTGTCTTTGGCACGGTCAATAATCCTGTCAGCCATATGACCTTTGCCTTTTGCAACAACTTTAGGCGCAGCATCCTGGGGATTGTATTTTATTGCAACAGCACGCTTTTTAGGGTCTGTTTTTTTACTGTCCGACATAATACTAGCCCCTTAAATTCTTTAGGAATGAACGCCTATGTATTGGGCAGCGCCCATGGGTTTTAATGGCTTCAAAATGCTCTTTAGAGCCGTAGCCTTTGTTTTTATCAAATCCATATTCAGGATACTCCTTTGCATAATTATACATCATTTCATCACGCATAACTTTAGCCACAATTGACGCGGCACCTATAGATATACATTTTTCATCCCCTTTTACAATAGATTCCTGCACACAGCCTATATCCTCAAGGGATACATAATCAATTAAAAGGACATCCGGCTTTTTTTTCAGATTGTTAAAGGCTTCTGTCATGGCTTGTTTAGCGGCATTGGCAATATTTATTTTATCGATAGTTTTTTCATCGACAACACCCATGCCAATATCTAATGCTTTCTTTTTAATTTCCCAAAAAATCTCGTTACGCCGTTTTTCGGACAGCTTTTTTGAATCGGTTACCCCTTCAATAAGAGTGCCCTTTTTTAAAACTACACAGCAGGCAACAACAGGCCCCGCCAAGGGACCGCGCCCGACTTCATCAAGTCCGGCTACGGTTTTAAGCCCCGAGTCGAAATAATAATTTTCATAACGGCTAAGTTCTTTTAAACGTGTTATCTCTTCATAGTATTTATCAAGCTTTTTGGAGTATTTGTCATGAATTTTTTTAACACCCGCTCGTGGGTCATGAGAATATTTCTTTAGTATCTCTTTGAGTTCATCAGTAGGAGAGGTTTTAAATTCAAGCTCAATGTCTTGTATGTTTTTCATATGAGAATCTCCAAAATAGTGTTATTTGTATATTTATTCAGGCGGTGAGGTTATTGGTATTGGTATTGGTATTAATAATACTTGCCCCACAAACAGAGCAGAATGATCTGTCATGTCGTTGGCTTCTATAATGAGGTCGATGCTTATTTCAAATTGTGCTGCGATGCGACTCAGACTATCCCCTTCTCTGACTATATGGGAGCGGGTTTCCACAGCTAGTGGAAGCCTGAACATTATATCAAAATGAGAAGAGCCGTCAAAACGGTATGGAAAGTCTAAATAGTCAAGAAGCGGCTTAACATCCATCATTGCTCTGCCACCTATAATTTGTGCAGGGGTAGTAAGGCTGTATTCTTCACCGTTTGCCATAAAAGTATTACTGCCAATTGTAATAATAAAAACATCGTTCATCCCTGTTAAAGTAACTGTTCCATTATCCCAAGCCACATCAAAGCGCAGTGCCTCAAACAAAGGACGGATGGGGATAAGAAGTTGATTCGTAAGCACAGGTCTTTGGTCAAGAAATTGTACCTGCCTGCTGCCTATATAGACAGCGATTTCGCTGCTTTGTGCCGATATAGGCATAGTTATGCCTAAAATCATTACAAACGCCAATGTTAATGATAAAAGCCTTTTCATTTGTGTCAAGGTATGCCTCCTTTCGGTGATTGTATTTGATTGTCATTGAGGTTGTACGCAACCACATACATACTATACCATATTTTCCCATTACTACTCAAGCTCCTTAAGCCACAAATTATAAGACGCATCTGATGGCATACGCCAATCCCCGCTTGCGGCAAGACTCACAGCCACTGCCTTAGGCCCGTCAGGGGCGCAGGAGCGTTTGTATTGATTAATAAAAAACAGACGGTAGAAATTTTTGAGCATAGATACAAGCTTGTCCCTTTCATACTTGCCATTAAAAGCATGGAGTGCCATCTCCACAATCTTAACAGGCATAAAACCGCCGTTTAGCATATGAAACATAAAAAAATCGTTGACCTCATAAGGCCCTAATATTTCCTCGGTAATTTGTGTGGTATTTCCGTGTTCGCTTGGAGGCAGAAGCTCAGGGCTTACAGGCATTGCAAGGATATCCAAAAGAACTTTCGATACATCTTTCCCAAAAATATTTGTATCGGCTATCCACTTAGTTACAATCCGTACAATGGTTTTAGGCACACCGCAATTAACGTTGTACATACTTAAATGATCCCCTCCAAAAGTTGAAAAACCAAGGGCAATTTCGCTCATATCGGCGGTACCAACGACAATGCCGCTCTCTTTATTAGCAATATCCATTAATATTTGGGTGCGCTCACGGGCTTGAGCGTTTTCAAAGACTGTGTCATGGACGCTGTAATCATGTCCGATATCCTTAAAATGCTGTAAACAAGCCTCTTTTATGGATATTTCCTTCTGGGTTATACCAAGCCCTTCCATTAGCCCATATGCGTTTTTTAATGCTTTATCTGTTGTGCCAAAGCCGGGCATGGTTATGCCTATTATATTTTTCCGGTCGAGCCCCATTATATCCATTGTTTTTGCGGCAGCAAGCAGGGCAAGTGCCGAGTCCAGCCCGCCGGATATGCCAAGGACACATTTATTTGCCTTAATATGGGCAAGACGCCGCATAAGAGCAGATGATTGTATATTAAATATATCCTCACAGGCTAAGGTGCGTGCCGGCTCAGTATCGGGCAGATAAGGGTTTTGTGTTATATTTCTTACAAATTTATCCGGTACATTAATCTTAATAGGCACATCTATAAACCAATAGTCCCGTTTGGCACCATTATAATAACATCCCATAAAGCCGTTATTTTTCTGCCTTTTCTTTTGCAAAAGCTCAAAATCAATATCTTGTATAAGAAGGGAGTTTTCCGGCTCAAAACGCTTGTTTTCGGCTAAAACCACACCATTTTCCGCGATTATAGACTGACCGGCAAATACCAAAGCCGATGTAGACTCCCAAATCCCAGCCATGGCGCATATATAGGCTGTAACTGTGCGGGCGGACTGGCTTGTAATTACCTCACGGCGCATATTAGCCTTTGCGGCGTACTCGTTTGACGCGGTGGGGTTAAGTATAATCGCAGCTCCCGCAAGTGCCTGATATGAACTTGGAGGAATAGGCTCCCACAAATCCTGGCATATTTCAACCCCTATTATCGGACCTTTTTCGCCGCAATTAAACAATATATCATTACCCATAGGCACAGTTTGACCACAATAGCTAATCTCATCCCACCCCAAATTATAAGCAGGGGAGAACCACCGGCACTCACCAAACTCCCCTGAGTTTGGCAGGTACATTTTAGGTATAATCCCCAGGATTTTGCCTTTGTGGCAAAGTGCGGCACAGTTAAAAAGCTGGTTGTATACAGCGATTGGCATACTTATAAGTATTGCCATATCCATATTTTCCGTAGCTTTTAAAAATTCCCCACAGGCTCCCTCAGCCCCTTCGGTTAAAGTGCTTTGGAAAAACAAATCCCCGCAGGTATAACCTGTTATACAAAGTTCAGGAAAAACAAGGATTTGCACTTGTTTTTTATGAGCTTCCTTTGCCAGTTCAATCATTTGGCTGACATTGTAAGTGCAATCGGCAACTGTAAGTTTTGGTAGCGCAGTTGCTGCCCTAATAAAGTTTAACATCCCAAACCACTCCTTGTCTTAGAACCAACGGTCAATAATGGGCATCCTTGATTTCACAAGCCTTATTTGGAACCAATTAAGGAGAGTCCGACGACGTATATGCTTTAGCCAATCTGCTAGGAGGACTCTCACAGGGGAACCCACGAAAGCCCGCTTTCGTGGGTAGTAGTGCAAAGTGGTACTAAATAAGCTGTGAAGCAAGGTTGCAGCCTATTGACCGCTGGTTTTTAATCATTCCAGGGCAAAAATTCAAATTTATCTGTATAATCAATTTCAAACATGCCGCAAAAATCGAGCTTTACAGGTTGCAGTCTCCGACCAAGCTCCCCATGTGCCACAACTATTATCTTGTTGTAATGGAGATATTTATCAAGGGTTGCTTTAAGCCTTTTATGCTGCATTTCAATATTTTCCCAATTGCGCTCCTCGTTTCCTGACCAAATCCCACGGTGGCTGTTATATTCCTCCCACAGAGGCTGTGCTTTGTCAAAAGCAAGCTTTTGGCTTAAGTCTATCCACCGCTCAATAAGCCCAAACTCAACCTCGATTAGGAGTCCGGTATTTTTTGCAACAATTCCCGCGGTTTGCAAGGCTCTGGTTAAAGGAGATGAGATGATTAGTTGGGCGTCCTTAAGCAGAGGGCTTTTAGCAGTTTCATCCGCAAGGGCTATCCCATCTTTTGTAAGCGGGGCAAGCTCTCTGCCAAAGCCAATCAGCCCAAGGTCATCGGTTAAAGTGCGCTGTGGCTCTGAGTGGCGCATATACACTATTTTCATTTAATCATTCCTCATTTCTTTTATACATTCGGATATTTTTTTAATGCCATAGTCTATATCAGCCTCACAAATGCCGGCGAAGCTTAGGCGGAAATAGGGGATATCCCTGTTTTCCATATGATATACTGCGCCGGGGGTGATAATAATATTTTCCCTAATAAGCCGCTGCGATAAGGTTTCAACACTAATTTTTTCATCTTTTAGCCTAAACCATAGATTAAGCCCCCCTAAGGGAGGTGTGTATGACGCGTAAGGGATTAAGTGCGTATTTGCCGCCTGTACAGCCGCTTCATAACGTGATTTTAACATATTTCGCAGGCTTTCAATATTATTATAATACTCCCCGCCCAGTAAAAACAGTTCAAAAACCCTTGTTATAAAACTATCTGTGCTATTTAAGGGCATGACAAGACCCCTTATACTTTTAGGCACAACTAAAGCGGCAATATTAAGCCCCGGTGCTGCTTTGCCCCCGTAATTTTTAATAAGTATTACGCGGCTGTTATTGTCGAGGGCTTTTAGGGGTATAATCTTTTTACCATGGCAGCTAAATTCGCTTAAACTGTCCTCTTCGAGGATGTAAAAATTGTATTGGCACGCAAGTGTTAAGAGCCTCTTTTTTTTCTCAATCGAATAACTGCAGCAGGTTGGGTTTTGGAAATAGCTTGTAATATATACCAGCTTAGGGCAAGAAATCTTAAGCACAGCCTCAAGCTTATCCAAATCCATACCATCTTTTTGCATATCGATTGGAACTATAGTCCCATATGAGTGAAATTGCCCAATCGACCCTAAAAAAGCCGGACTTTCAACGATTACTGTATCCTTCGGGCCTAAGATTGCCGCGGCGACCATATCTATCCCTTGCTGGATGCCTGCGATAATTTGCACATTATTTTCATTGGCATTAATGCCGTCTTTATCCAAAACCTTACCAAAGGCATCTTTAAAGGTTTTTATAGGAAAAAAATCATCAGGTATATTACTTTTTGCAAAATTTATAGCGTTTTTAACATCAAAATCATAATCTATTAAAGCGTGGTATTTGGGTTTGCCTGATACAAAAGTGCCTTTGCCAATATGAGAGTACAGGATTTTCCTGCTTTCAAGGTGTTTGTAGGCATTTACAACGGTTATATTGTTAACACTAATATGCTCGGCAAATTTTCTGATAGAGGGCAGCTTTTCTCCGGGGGAGAGCCTGCCATCTTCTATAAGCACCCTTATACCCTCAGCAAGCTGATGATATAAAGGTGTATTAGAATCCTTATTAAGTTTTATATCATATAATAAATCCATAAAACACTCCTTTTAAAAGTATAACATAATAATTAAGCTACTTCTACAAGGGATTTTCATATAATAGAACTAATCCAAAATTTATATTGTATTTATCACCCAAAACAATTAAAATATATGGCAATGGTAAATTATCAACAGGAAAGAGGCTTATTATGACAAAATTGAATGTGGCTGTGGTCTTTGGCGGGTATTCTTCTGAACATGAGGTTTCAATAAATTCGGCCATAAACATTATTAATAGTCTATCAAAGGAAAAGTATAATATAATACCTATTTATATTAACCCTATGGGCAGCTGGTTTTTACATGAAGGCAGTACGGACTCTATAAAAACAGCGGATTTTGAGAAGTTCGGCACTCCATGCCAGCTTAGTTTAGACAGGCAAAACAAAGGGCTTTTACGTATAAACGGTGATAAAGTTAAGAGAATACCTGTGGATGTTGCTTTTCCTGTTCTTCATGGTAAGTTTGGGGAAGACGGCACAATACAAGGGCTTTTTGAAATGAGCGGTATTAAATATGTAGGCTGCGGCGTTATGGCATCGGCAATAGCTATGGATAAGGCTATGGCAAAGCTTGTTGCAGGGTCTTTAGGCATAAATCAGGTTAAATATATTGTATTTGACTCTAATGACCTTGAGGATTTTGATAAAGCACTGAGTATTGTAAGATATAAACTGGGCTATCCTTGCTTTGTTAAGCCCCTTAGAACAGGGTCATCCGTAGGCATATCTAAGGTGAAAAATAAAAAGGAACTGGTAAAAGCTGTTGAACTTGCTATTTCTCATGACGATAGCGTAATTATTGAGAAAATGGTTGAAGGACGGGAGCTTGAATGTGCCGTACTTGGTACCGGCGGCGAGGACACTATCGTATCAGGTGTGGGCGAGCTTATTCCCGGGGCTGAATTTTATGATTTTGATGCAAAATACAATAATCCTGACTCTAAAACTATTTTATCACCTAAAATAGATAAAGCCGTTGTAAATAAAATAAAGGATGCGTCTCTTAAGATATTTAAAGCTATTGGTGCCAAAGGGTTAAGCCGTGTGGACTTTTTCCTGGAGGAATCCAGCGGAGATGTAATTTTTAATGAGCTAAACACCATTCCGGGATTTACGGATATAAGTATGTACCCAATGCTTATGCGTGAGGCTGGGATAGACTCTCAAAGGCTGATGGATAGGTTGATTGAGATTGCGATACAAGAATAAAGCAGAAGTGGCAATGGTGCATAACTAGTTTCAGATAATTTTTTTATTGCTTTTTGCTTCAACAATGACCCGCAATAGCGGACGAGACGCAAGGCTCGGTTCCGGCTTTAGCCGGAAGTCTCCCTTGACCCGCAATAGCGGACGAGACGCAAGGATCGGTTCCGGCTTTAGCCGGAAGTCTCCCTTTTACAAAAACCGCGGAAAAATCATAGTCGCAAAACACTCACTTGCCCTCGTACCGCTCTAAAAAATTGCTTCAACTTAGGTTATGCACTGTTGCCAAGTGGTTAGAGGGATACTCTAACGGCTCAGGCTGAAGACAAAGTCTTCAGCCTGTCGTTAAAATGGCTTTGCCATTTTAACGAGGTATTTAAGGTATGAATCCGCCTGCAAGGTTTTGCTTCGCAACCCCCTGCGGCTGGTCGTCCGCTACGCGGACTGCTCGCCCAAGCGGCCCGGGTCAGCGGATTTCCCTCAGTCGAGCGAAGCCCGACTTGCGGATTAAAATTGGGAAACTCTTTGTTTCC
>WRBA01000038.1 GCA_009779915.1 Defluviitaleaceae bacterium
AATTGTTGCGGAGAAATACCGCAATCAATTGAAGCACTTGCTGCTTAGGGTTAACCTTGTTTGCGGTATTGTTAATTTTGAGAAGTTGGGCACTCTTGTTTCGTAACAGGTCTAATGACGATACGGGAGCTTGTTTCGCTGCAGCCCTAATGACAGTGTTCGCACCTTAATCTTAAAGAAACATATCCTTCAAATTTGCCTTTTCATCAATAAATGGTTCAATCTTCCCGTTGAGTGCCGTCATAAGAGCCGTAACTCCCGGTCCGTGCCCAGGCACACAGCAGTCGGAATGGCTTATAACACCGATTGTAACCGCGCCGGTTTGATAAGTACGCCCAAAACGGTTATCAGCGTCTAAAATAGCCACAATATCACCAAATCTGAGATCCATAAGACCATATTTTTCCGTAATTGCTTTATCAAAGAGGGTTATATCATAATCCCCTGAGGCTGAAGGCGTTGCGCCTAAACCTGACCCCATAATTGACGCAGGTGCCATTTTAGCAACCCCAACACGGAGCTTGCCGTCTTTTTCTTCTATGTTCAGTTTATCCAAAAGTGCCGGGCTTAAACTTCTAAGATAAACCTCCGGATAGTCGGCAAGTTTCATTCCCTGACCGCAGGCTTTAACCATAATTTTGTCTTCGATTACAAGTTTTTCAAGGGTTTCATCATCAAAATGGATCATAACATGGTCGATGCCGCCGTGTTTGCCGGTTACAAAGCCTTTTGCCCCTTTAGCGTCACCGGATACTACCACAGCCTCATTGCCAATACAGGAGTAGAGCATATACGCGCCGTTTTTATCCGCGTCAGTATGTTTGGATGATACACAAGGCTCAAGGTGATCTCCTATAAATTTGCAGGCATTGTCACCGATTTTTATATTGTAGACAATGCCCCCTGTACCCGGAAAATACTCAGGATAGCCCTCAGGGTTAATGCGCCCGCCTCCCGCGCGAGATACCGGACTTGACACTGCCCCTTGTACGGAGATGATCGGCAAAAATTCTCTGTTGGTTTTAAGCATATGAATCCTCCTCATTCTTTTTATCTACAGCAAACGACTTTCGAAATCGTGATTCGGTAGCGCGCTAAAACCTTCGGTTTTACCCAAAAGCACCTACCCCAACTGCTTTTGGGTCGCGCTTGCCCAATCACGTTTCTCAATGTCATTTGCTATAAGTATAACATAAATCATTGCAATTTCCACCTTTTTAGTGTATAGTAACAAGAAAATATAGTCGATTGAGGCAAAAACAGTCTCAATCGAACACCCCATATTCGTACATTTTGCTTAGCAAAATGTACGAATATGGGGTGTGAATTAACTTTCAACCATCAATCCTCCAAATGAATTTATTCATTTGGGCTGTTTTCAAGTTAATTCACTATAATTAACACATTACGAAAGGTGGTTTATCAGTGGAATTAGCCAAATTTACAAATTATCGCGATAAAATCTTACAATCCTGCGGCAAGGTTATCCTGGGCAAGGAGGAATCTATTTTACTAACCCTTATCTGTTTCGTATGTTCAGGTCATGTTTTGATTGAAGATATTCCGGGCACAGGTAAAACTATGCTCCTTAGATCTTTTGCAAAGACTATTGGGGGCGGTTTTAAGCGTATCCAGTTTACCCCTGATTTACTGCCCTCCGACCTTACGGGCATTAATTTTTACAACCAAAAAGTTTCCGAGTTTGAATTTAAAAAAGGTCCCCTTTTTGCCAATATTATCCTTGCGGATGAAATAAACAGAGCTACTCCGCGTACCCAAGCCAGCCTTCTTGAAGCCATGGAGGAAGGGCAGATTACAGTGGACGGCACAACATATATGTTAGAGCGTCCTTTTATGGTTATGGCTACTCAAAACCCATTGGAATCATATGGTACTTTCCCTCTCCCTGACGCGCAGATTGACCGCTTTTTCATGCGTCTTTCAATGGGTTATATGCAAAGGGGGCAGGAGATGGATGTTATAAGCCGCCCATCTACAATTGATATAGTTGAGTCCCTTTCTCAAGTTGTAACTGATGAAGAAACCGAGTATATCCGCCAAAATTACAAGCTTGTTAAAGTATCCGATGATGTTAAAGGCTATATTATGGATATAGTTGAAGGGACGCGGACTGAGTCCGGCTTTATATCCGGCGTTTCTACCCGTGGGGCTATTGCCCTTTACAAAGCGGCACAGGCTAAAGCAGCCCTTTCCGGCAAAGACTATGTAACCCCTGAGGATGTACGCTTTGTGGCACCTTATGTCCTTATGCACAGGCTTAATATAGGCGGCGGCAGAGGTGCCCAAACCAGTGCGGAAATACTTGAAAGCATTATCTCCAAAGTAAAAGTACCTATAGAGGATATATCATGATACCCCTTATAATCATTTTGATTGCGGTTGTTATTTTTGTCCAAATACGCTCTATGGAGGATCCTCTTAAGGGTATCGAATTTGACTACCACTCTACCAAGCTCCTAGTTGAGCCTGATGAAGAGTTCGATATAATAACCACACTAACCAATACCAAAAGGCGTTTTGTGCCGTTTATTAAGCTGGATCAAGCTTTTCCCAAGGAGCTTTTAATAAAGGATGCAGCACCCACTATAACCTCTGACGCCAGAGGTTACAACCGTTATATCAGGACTCTTTATATAATGCCTAGAAGTAAGTATATAAAGCGCGAAACCGCAATACTGCCTGAGCGTGGCCGCTATATTTTCCAAGGTGCGTACCTTCGGGGCGGGGATTTTATGGGCTTTAACGACCAGCTTAAAAAATACTCTATCTTACGCGAAGTTGTAGTATACCCTAAAACTGTACCTACCGGTGATATTGAAATAGTTATGGGGGGCATAATGGGTGATATTTCAGTACGGCGGCTTGTTATGGAGGATCCTATTTTAGTAGTTGGTTTTCGTGAATACAGCGGTCGGGAGCCTATGAAAGCCATTTCTTGGAACCACTCCGCAAGAGTGGGCAAGCTTATGGTAAAACAGTTTGACCATACTATAGACCCTGCTATTTCAGTGGTTTTAGACGTTGAAGGCAAAGGCTTGGAAGGTGATGGGGATAAGAAAGAGTTCGCTTTCAGTGCGGCACGTACCGTTTGCCAAAGCCTTGAGGATAAAGGCATGAAATATGACTTTTTAACCAATGCCACTACAGCTGACTCTTTTATGCGCTGGTCTTATTTGACTGAAAGTATCGGCGCGCAGCATTTTGCAACGATTATGGAAGGGCTTGGCCGTGCCACTCACACTCATGTGGAGAGCTTTAGCACCCTTTGTGAAAATTTTGTACAAAAACGCCTTTACGACCGTTTTGTTATACTCATAACCATAAAAGACCGTGCTGATACGGCAAAAGACATTGCCTATATTGAAGCTAACAACGGCGGCAAAGTCTTTGTAATAAGCGCGCCGGAGCATATCATAGGAGGTGAGCCTGCAGATGAGTCTGGTATATTCTCTGAAACTGCTGTCTGATTTAGTGTTTTATTTAACATTTGCAGGGCTTATATCGGCGCTTATAGGTGCCCAGGGACGTGAAATGGGGGTAGGGGGCTTTGTAAGTTATTTGCCTTTTTTTGTAATAGCTGCCGCAGTGCTAGGCACTCTTGCCTCTAAAAAGGGGTATGTTAAGTATCTTGCCCTGCTGCCTCTTTTTGGGGCAATTACAGGGGCTTTTAATGATGGCATGATACATTTAGTACTAATTGCGCCTGCTATTGTTTATACAGTTTATTATGCAACTACTTTGCCTTATAATATAAAAACCGTAAGCTATTCCGCTGTTTTTAGGCTTTATTTGATTTTAGTTTTGCCTATGTGTATTTTCTTTGCGTCAAATTTAAGCTTTTTTGGCGCGTTTTTATCAGGGGTAATTGTGCCGTATCTTATTATGTTTGCGGCAAGCTCCATAATTTTAATGCGTATGATACGTCACGACACGGAAATACTTGAGCATACCCGCTTTAAGGCAATGAACTCTTTGTCTGTTGCAGGGGTGCTTTTGGCTGGTGCCGCACTTGGCTCCGAACAGGGGATACGGACTATTCTTACTATCCTTAGTTTTATATATTTTAGGATGTTTATACCGATACTTTACTATATAATCCTGGCTATAGGGGCTGTGCTTTTCCCTATTTTCCGGCTCCTTGGCTGGGAGGAATGGGAGACCACCTGGCCTGCGGAAGAGGAGCAGCAAGGGGATTTTGACGGCTGGGAAGATATGATGGCTTACCAGCACGAAGCAGGGATAGGCTATTTAATCTTCCAAATTGTTGTGTTTATAGGGCTTGGGGTCTTGGCGTTCTTTTTGCTTCGTGCCTTATTCAGGTTTTTGACACATAAGCAAATTGTGAGAGATTCGGATCATACAGGTGTTTCTCGTGTGTCCCTTGATGAGGGGCGCAGGCTGTTTAGGAAGCGGGAGCCAAGGGTCACTCATCAAATAAGGCAGATTTATCGTAAATTCCTAAAACTTTGCAAAAACCGCGGGATTACCCTGCATCCAAATCTTACTACCGAGGATATAGCCCGTAGTTTCGGTGAATCTGTTGGAGATTATACAGGGGCAAAAGACCTTAGGGAAATTTATATCGAAAGCAGATACGGTGAGAAAACTCCAAACTCCTCACATGTAAAGGAGTCGAAGGAGATTTATAACAAGCTTAAAAAATTGGGAATGACAAAAAAATAGGGAGGGGCTTAAATATGGATGAAAGATTAGTTGCTCTTATAAAAAGTTTCCTTCCTCAAGGCTCTGAGGTTACAAAGATTTATAAAAACGAAGCCGGGGAAATAAAGGTGGATATTGCAATGCCTGACGGCATGGGGAATATGACCTGCTCTCTTAAGAAAAACCATGCGGGAGAACTTTATTTGGAGTGAGGTTCGACTTTCCTTGACGAGCAAAAATCTAATTTCGATGCATAGATACAGGTGAGTTTTATGGAAAAGCCTAAAGGGGGTTATCACCCAAAGAAATCGAGTGGCTGGGGGGCTGTGATTGGCATTATCTTTGCCTTTCTTTTGGCTCTTTTTATGCTGCACAGAGGGGTTAGACATGCTGCCATGCACTCTATGTACTTTGCCCCCCATATACAGCAAAATATGGAAAACCCTGATGCAGTAGATGGGATGGAGAGGATTGTGGAGTGACGGGAGCTTGGGATATCTTTTCGCAAAGGATTTTAGGTCAAGGAGAGTCGAACAATGAGCGTTCATTGTTCGACTCTCCTTGACTTACGGCTCAGAGCCAAGTTCACCCGGCAGCCCCTATCATCACCCGGAGAAAGTTTATACTCCGCTCCTATTAATTTCGTTCTTATAGTTTATATTCCTCGACGAACTTATGGTTAAACAAGTCTGTATCTTTTTCATAGTCATACACCAACCGTCCCTCGGAGTATGTATACAAAACATCATAGTCATCAGATATAACGGCAAAGTCCGCGTCCTTACCCTTTACGATACTGCCTTTTTTATCGGCGATACCGTATTTTTCACATGGGTTTAGACTTGCAAATTTTACAATCTGCTCCATCGGCAGCTTAAGTACTTCCGCAAGGTTTTTAATGCCGAATATAGAAGGTTTCGAGCTGCCTGAGAGACGGCCGGTTTTACTTAGTACAAAGCCTTCCTCGGTTACATGGATGGTTGCCCTGTCCGACTCCTCATTATTACCAAAAACTGTGCCTTTGTATGTGCCGCAAGGCGCGCCTAAATAAGCACCCGCGTCAGATATCATTATAATTTTATCGTTGTCCTTAAGGCGGAGGATTATATCCACCATTGGCAAGCTTATATGCAGCCCATCGCAAATAATTTCGCAGTACACTTCGTCACGGTTAATACAAGCACCCATTGTACCTATGTCCCTGTGATGAAGCCCTGTCATAACATTGCCTAAATGGGTGGCAACGGTAATCCCCCAGTCAATTCCGGCGTTAGCTTCGGCGTAATTGGCGTTTGTGTGATAAGCCGCCACATTAACACCCTTTGATGTGAAAAACTTAACCGCCTCATAAGCCCCATTTACCTCAGGAGCAATGCCTATAAGCTTAAGGCTGCCGTCACAGGCTGCAAGCATTTTTTTGCCGTACTCCATATCAACTTCCGGATAGCCTGTATTTATGCCCTTCTCTCCCACCCGCGACCCCCAAGGCCCTTCCGAGTGGATGCCCATAATCCTTGCACCGTCGTGAGTCTCTTTTGACATTTTGGCAAGGAGTTTCATACAAGAAAAATCTTCATCCGCCGGCAAAACCGTGGGAAATACAGCCGTAACCCCAACAGACGCCAAGCCTTTAAGATAGCGTTTAATTCCATCTTCCGTAATATCATCATTCATCCTAACGCCGTGGCCGCCATGGTTATGGGTATCAAATATCCCCGGAATTATCCTTTTATCCCCATAGTCAACATCAATATCGGCTTTAACAGGGCTGTCTTGTAGGTGAAACTGTTTAATTACGCCGTTTTCAATTTCCAAACAGCCTGATTTGCAGCCGTCTTCTGTATATATTCTGCTGGATTTTATGAACATATATAACCCTCCCGGTTTTTTATTTGGCAACGGTGCATAACCTGCTTTCGTCAGATTTGTTTTAAATTTTTCGAAAGTCGAGAAACGTGCGAAGTGCAGTACTGGAGCGAAGTACAAGAACTTCGCCCGTGACGATGAATTTCGGAAAATTTAAGATAAAGATGGCGGAATGAGGTTGTGCACCGTTGCCATTAGATTATACTATATTATCCTTGGTGCCTGCAATCAGAAAAGATGGAGGTTACAGTTGCAAACTTAAACCATATTCTAAACCTGTGGAAGTTTAAGTTTACACTCGGTGCTGTATTCTTATAAGGACATATTTAATCTTGTCATAAAAAAACGTGATAGTTACGCCGTTTGTGGCACATACGGCAATTCACGGACAGAGGTTTATAATCGCCCATCACGAAAGGAGCGTGTCCTTATGAGAAACAACAGCACCAACAGAGCAAGCAACATAATTCTATTCACTAAGCGCAACTGCCGCCCCCATGCCCAACCCAACAATCAAAATCACGACCAAGTCAACAAGTCAACCCACAAAAAACCATATGGCAAATACGCAAAACTCCACCAAGCATTTTTGCAAACCCACCACCCCAATTTTTATAACAGGCTGGTGGCATTAGACAAATTAGACGAGTGGCTACACACCATTGACGAGATAGCGACCCACCGTTTTGAACTCGGTAAAAGTGTTGGATACTCGCAAGCTGAAATAGAAAATACCTTATTCAAGGAAGTGATTCATAACCTCCGATAGTGTGAATAATTCCATATGTGCCACAGACTACCGTAACCAAAATCACAAAAATAGGAGGACAAAATGAAAAATAACAGTACCCAAAACCACATCAAAATCACGGCTTTATACGAACGCTTATCAATCGGTGATGAACGAAACCGACAAAGTGGCGAGGACAGCAATTCAATCCAAAGCCAAAAAATCCAATTGGAGCAATATGCCAAGCAACATAACTTTACTAACATTCGCCATTATACAGATGATGACGAAAGTGGAAGATTTTTTGATAGAACAGGCTACACCCGCATGATGGAAGATGTAGAGAGTGGCAAGATAGGCATAGTCATAATGAAAGACCTCACACGCTGGGGGCGTGACACATTCAAGTAGGGATTGCAATGGAAACATTTAGGGTCAATGGGGTAAGGTTTATAGCCGTTAATAACTCCATTGACAGCATAAACCCCGAAAGTTTGGAGTTCGCCCCATTCATTAACATAATGTCGGAGTGATATGCAAAAGACGCTTCAAAGAAAATACGTTCGGTGTTTAAGGCAAAAGGAATGTCGGGCAAACGCATAGGCTCTATGCCACCCTACGGCTACACAAAATGCCCCGATACAAAAGATCTTTTAATAATTGATGAGCCAGCCGCCGAAGTAGTAAAACGCATATATGCCTACTGCATGGAGGGGCTTGGCCCATATCAAATCTACAAAATCTTAACATTTGAAAAAGTACCAATCCCTGCATACTACCAGGCGTTACAGGGCTATGGCTTATGGAAAAATCGTGAAGTAAAAGACCCCTACGCATGGAACAGCGGAACGATATGCGGCATACTTGAAAAGCAAGAATATTGTGGCGATACTGTGAATTTCAAAACACGCAAGCACTTGAAAGACAAAAAATCGCATTACGTTGACCCCAAGCCAATGGACGATTTTTGAGAATACCCACGCCCCAATAGTTGACCGTGAAACATACAATAACGTGCAACGCATACGAGCTAACAACAAACGCCGCCGCCCAAATGGTTATGGTTATGTCCACCCACTAAGCGGATTATTATTCTGTAAAGATTGTGAGGGCAAACTCTACATTCACCGCATATACAACGGCAAGGACAAACCAACCGCAGTATGTGGAAATTATGCAAGAGGTTCAGATGAAATTATCCGCAATAATAAAATAATATGCCAGTCTGGACACCGCATAGAAGCTGCCAACATAATTGAACTCATACGAGATACGCTAAAAGGTGTAACAAACTTTGCCAAATCGGACAAAGAAGCCTTTACAAAAATGGTTAAAGAGGTTTTGGCTTCACAGCAAACGGACGAAGTAAAGAAACAGAAAAAGCGGTTAGTGGCTTGCAAAAAACGCCATGCCGATTTAGATAAACTGCTAAACAAAATCTATGAAGATTTTGCCCTCGGAAATTTACCCGAAAAGCGTTATGAGTCTTTACTCAACACTTACGGACAGGAGCAAGGCAATCTCGAAACAGAAATGTTTGAATTGCAATCCACCGTTGAGCGTTACGAGAGCGGGAGTAGCAAAGCCAACAACTTCATAAAATTGGTGGAACGCTATACCGATTTTACAGAACTTACCCAAACCATGCTACACGAACTTATCGAAAAAATTGTGGTGCATGAGCGTGACCGCAAGGGTGCTATTGATTCTCCGCAGACGGTAGAAATTCATCTAAATTATATCGGTGAATTTATGCCGCCTGTAATGGAGCAAAAAGCACTTACGCCCGAAGAACAAGCTGAACAAGAAGCGGTTGAAAAACGGCGTGAGCGTTTCCGCAGGGCATATGAACAACGCAAAGAGAGTGGCGCACAGCAGAAGTATTATGAGCGTGTTAAGTACAAAAAACGTGCTGAACGCAAAGCCACCAAAGAAACCCTGTTTGCTGAAACATACACCCTCGGCACGGATGTACTTGCACAAGTAGCCAGTAAGTAAATCCACAACCACCAAACATCTACCGCTTATACTCTGCCAAGTATAGGCGGTTTTTTATCGCCATTTCAAAAAACAGAAAGGATAATGCCTATGCAAAAAGAAGCCACGAAAAGAACCGCCAACAGCAAAACCTTTTCAAAAAAGATAGGGAAAGCAACATACGATGTCCATATCTTTTTCAGCAAAACAAGCAAAGAGAGTTTCAACGACAAGCTGTTACGGCTTATCAAAAACGACATAGCCAACGGCACAAAACAAACATGACCGTTTCCAAGATTATATCACATGGGAGCGGTTTTGTTATATCCCAAAATTCCAAATCCCGAAAGGAGCAAATTTATTGTGGCTAAATCAAGAACAGAAAAAATTGCAAGTTATGATGAGCAAATCGCAAATCTGCAAAAGAAGCGTAGCGAAGAATTAGACAAGCAGAAACAGGAGGAAAAAGATGAGCGAGAGAAACGCCAGCGCAAGCGTGGTGAGATTCTCGAAAAGCTGATACCCGAAACTGTAACCCTTACCGTGGAACAGTTTACGGCACTCCTTAACAAAACCACCGCTAACCCCTTTGGGCGTGACAAACTGGCTGAAATTATCAAAGAGGGCGAAGCCAAATCGAAACCACAAGCCATACCCACACCGCAACCACAATCCCCACAACACGAAAAACCCAACCAACCCACAAATGCCGATGACCGCAAAAATTAAGCCTGTGCAATTCCGAAGTGCGGCTTTTGCCATAGGCAAAATCAAAACCCCTACCGTACCGCCGCCGTTGTACTGCCTCCGCTATATCAACAGAAGCAGTATGCCCTGTTTACGCCATTGGCGAAACGGTCATAATCGGCAGCTTTACGGTTAGCAAGCACAGCAAAAGGATAACCTTTTGCGTGCTTGCTGGGGAAACCCCAGACCCCAAAACCTAAAACCCCTGCGGCTAAAACGCCGCAATCAAAACCGTAAAACCTTAAAACCGCAACCCCTAAAACCGAAAATCCTCAACGGCAAAATCTAAAACCCGAACCCACCAAAATCAGAAAATAAGGAGCGTTGCCCATGCAAAACCGCAAACGAGCAGTACAGCTTATCGTGCGTGTTACCGCCGAAGAAAAAGACCACATCTACAAAAAAATGGAGTTGTACGGCACAGAAAACTTTAACGCCTATGCCCGAAAAATGATGATAGACGGTTACGTTGTAAAAGTTGATACAGCCCATTTTCAAGAACTCGCCCACGAAGTAAACAAAATCGGAACGAACATAAATCAGCTTGCCCGTGTAGCCAATACCACAGGCACGGTTACGAGCAACGACATCAACAAAGTACAGGAGTTGGTGAACGAATTATGGCGGTTACTAAAATCCTCCCTATCCGCTCTACTATCCAAAGGTCAGTAAATTATATATGCAACCTTGCTAAAACCGATGGAAATTTACTCATTCATTCCGAGCATTGCGTTCCGCAAATGGCAGGGCAGATATTTCATCATCATTTAGATAAATGCCGAGCAGGGGGAAACACAATCGGCAGACATTTAATACAATCGTTCGCCCCCGGTGAAGTAGACCCCGCCACAGCACATGAAATCGGTAAACGGTTAGCGGAAGAAATTTTGGGCGGCAGGTACGCTTATGTACTCGCCACCCATGTTGACCGTGGTCATACCCATAATGTGCGCCCAGATAGGGTAATAAGTAAAGCAGTATAAGGTACTGCCCCGTAAGATAACACGGGAAACAACCTGCCTAACCGAAAGGCGAAAGCTGACACGGGAACAAAGCACGGCAGGAAAGCGGCAAGTCACCTAAAGGCAATTTGGTGCGACTGAACCGCAATGTTAATCGGATATAAGGTATAAGTTGGGTTTACTGAACGCAAGTTTCCAGTTTCCGTTATGTGCGGATAGAGGAAAGTGCCTGTAACCTCTGGTACGGAAAAGTCAAGTCATGGTTGTGGGCTTGCCTGTTATCAATCATTCCGTACAACCTGTAGGAGAACCTATGGTAACGAAACGAAAGCGATACCGATAATCCGAAATTACCAAGACTTATTGCTAACTGGGGATACCCTAAACAGGAATGCCAACAAAGGAGGTGCAGATCGGCTATGGCTGTAGAGCCTGAAAATCCTGCATGGGTACGGAGCGCTCGTAGTAGTCAGCGGTTTAATACACTGCGGAGAGGGGTAACGCCCCTTACATGGCGAAGGAGCGTAGTTGTTGTGTACTAAAATTAAAAGTTGATTAGGGAGGAAAACCTCACATGAAACCAACAACGGAAATTTTAGCAAGAATCAGCGAAAACTCACTCGCAAACAAAGAAGAAATTTTTACGAAACTGTATCGTTATCTGTTAAGACCCGACCTCTACTTTGTCGCATATAAAAATCTGTACGCAAATGACGGAGCGGCGACAAAAGGCGTGGACGATGACACGGCTGATGGTTTCAGCGAAGCGAAAATCAGCAACATTATTAAATCGCTGACAGATGAAACTTATCAGCCGACACCAGTAAGGCGAACCCACATACCAAAGGAGAGTAACCGCACAAAGAAGCGTCCGCTAGGAATACCCACATTTACGGACAAGCTGGTGCAGGAAGCTCTTCGTATGGTGCTTGAATCGGTGTATGAACCAATTTTTTTGAATGTGTCACATGGTTTCAGACCGAAGAAAAGCTGTCATACCGCACTAAAGGCAATAAAGCACGAATTTAATGGTGCGAGGTGGTTTATCGAAGGCGATATAAAAGGTTGCTTCGATAGTATAGACCACATGGTGCTCGTGGGTTTGCTGAACAACAAGGTCAAAGACGCTCGGATTATGAAGCTAATTTACAAATTTTTGAAAGCTGGGTATGTAGAGAACTGGCGGTATCACAGGACTTACAGCGGAACACCGCAAGGTGGCATCATATCTCCGCTATTAGCCAATATCTATCTGCATGAGTTGGACAAGTTTGTGATGAAACTAAAGTCTGAATTTGACACGCCAAATGTTGAAAAAATTACGACTGAATATCGAGAGCGGCACAACGAAATCAAACGACTTTCACACAGTATTAAGAAATCAGAGGGCGAGGAACGAGAACGCTTGCTTGAAGAATACAAACCAAAACGCAAGCAACTAATGTCTATCCCATGCACTTCGCAAACGGACAAGAAAATCAAATATATCCGTTATGCAGATGATTTTTTGATAGCTGTGAAAGGAAGCCGTGAGGACTGTGTGTGGATTAAGAGCAAACTTGCCGAATTTATCGGTCAATCGCTGAAAATGGAACTCAGCGAAGAAAAAACGCTCATTACTCACAGTAGCGAAAGTGCAAGGTTTCTAGGGTACGATGTGCGTGTAAGACGAAGTGGCGCAATAAAACGTGGCGGGAATGGGAATGTGAAAATGCGTACCATGAATGGTGGCATCGAACTACTTGCTCCGCTTAACGATAAAATCCACAAATTCTTGTTCGCAAAAGGGATATCGATACAAAAGGACAACGGCGTGTTGTTTCCTGTCCACAGAAAATATCTAGTCAACCTGACAGACTTAGAAATCGTTTCCACCTACAATGCGGAACTCAGGGGGATATGTAACTACTATGGCATGGCAAGCAACTTTAACAAGTTGAATTATTTCGCCTATCTCATGGAATACAGTTGCTTAAAAACCTTAGCGTCCAAGCATAAAAGCGGCATCTCCAAAATCATTAATAAATTCAAAGATGGCAAAGGTAAATGGGGCATACCGTATGAAACCAAGCAAGGGTCGAAGCGATGTTACTTTGCAAAGTATGCAGACTGCAAAGGGGCGAGGAATCCGTCAGACATTATCAGCAATGCGGCTGTTGTCTACGGATATTCCCGCAACACACTTGAAAACAGGTTGAAAGAGAAATGCTGTGAATTATGCGGAACTACAGAAAGCGACCATTACGAAATTCACCATGTCAATAAAGTGAAAAACTTGAAAGGCAAAGAAAAATGGGAAATTGCAATGATTGCTAAACGCAGGAAAACTCTAGTGGTGTGCAGAAATTGTCACCGCAAAGTTATCCATAAAAAAGTGAGTTAAACTGAACGAACAATAACAGAGCCGTATACTCCGAGAGGGGTACGTACGGTTCCCGGAGGGGGTGGCGCAAACCTACCGTAGCGATACGGCAAGGCGGTGCTTACCTACTCCACCATTTTGTATGGGGAGCTGCCGACATAGTTTCACATAAGCGGTATCGCTCCAACATAGGAAGCTACCATGAAATTAGAAATATCAGTGACCGCTTATGTAAGGAGCATAATTTATCCGTAATCATACCGCAGGGCGTGGGCAAAAGCTATGCCGAATGGGAAGCCGACAAGCAAGGCACAAGCTGGAAAACAAAACTTAAAAATGCCATTGATAATACTGTTGCCACGTCAGCCAGTTTTGAAGATTTTATCAAGCAGATGTAAGAACAGGGCTACCTTTGCAAACCCAAAAACGCTTTGAGGTTCGTCGCTATTTCCCTTTACAGCTACGGTTGTATTTTCGTATTCGGGCAACTGCTCGTATAAAGCAGTACCAATTACGGCGGTAGCAGCCTCATACCCGATATAGAACCTTCTGAAATTTCCAAACTCGCAGGCAGGACAGGCATGATTTCCGCTACTACGTTCTTGTGCTAAACGCACTTTTACATAGTAGGATTGCCCATGTTCACATATAGAGTTAAGCATAGCGTACTTCTCACTGTCTACAGCGCCACAAACAGAGCAAATTACAAAGTCAGAATCATCAGTGTTACTGTCAGCAACCTCATTTTCTTGCTCATCATCTATGGAGAGAAAATCGGCCTCACCTGCTTGTTTGAGCATAAAATAACTAATACCTTCGTCAAATTGCTTAGCATGAGTGAGCATTTGATTGTCGGCATTCCCTGCAAGTGCTATGCGCCCGCAATCTGTGCATATTGCACATTCAAAAACACGATTGCCCTTTACGTCACACTCCTTGCGCGTCAAGTATAATCCTTCAATATCCGTAAGCGCAAGAAATACTCCTTCAAGTGCTCGAAGAAAGAAATGGTATCGTGCTTTAACAAGACTTGTCCCATTCTTGACCGCCTTTGCACTTGCAGAAACCAAATGTACTAACAAGGCTCGGCTAATATCCATGTCGTTCGCTATCATTCCAACTGTTTTGGGTTGACGAGTAGAATCTCTAAGTTGAGCAAATAGCCTGCAACGCAACATGAGTTCGAATAGCTTCTCATTTGAATCACCATGCGGTGCAAAGTCTGCATTATATGATTGCAGAATTTCAGCAGTATCCCGATTCGATTCATAAAGCTCTTCAAACAGCTCATCAGGAAAATCTAACTCA
>WRBA01000039.1 GCA_009779915.1 Defluviitaleaceae bacterium
ATGCATGGATTTCGTGGCGTTCATAAACTTTAAAGCGCAAAATGAGCAAGCTCATTTAGTGCTTTAAAGTTTATTCACTATAAAAAAATTATCTGAAACTAGTTATGCACCATTGCCGCTTCCCTTAATTGGTATAAAATCAGATTCGGAAATACGCGTAACCCATTATTGAATACAGGTTCTAAAAAGCCTGCCCAAAATTGAACAGACCAAAGACAAAGTCTTTGGTCTGTAAGCTTATTTTATATTTTATGCTTCTTCATCAAGTATTATATGCTCTCTGTTTCTAACTCTTGAAGATGGGATATTACTTGATATTCCCGCGTGGAACTCAGGCTTTTGAGGCGGTGCGAATAAATCCATTGGAAACTCCAGCCCGTCGAAGAATTCGCATGGGTCAAGTGGACAGATATCCTCGCACTCTTCAGGGATTGTAAAGCCTGTGGACTCGACTGCTAAATCTACAAGTCTAAAAAGTTTAACTATGCTGAAAAGTCCGATTACTACTTCAACGCCTTTTGCGCGCCTTCTGCCATCTGCGCCGCCTGAACCGCCAATTTCATGGTCATCACAGCCGTGGCACGGTCTGCAGTGGTCGTATATAATAGATGCGGAAAGTGCCATGGCTTTGCCTTCTGCCATAATAAACGGCATAGCTTCAAACATGCCGTCTTTGCCGAAAAGATCGGTGGAAACGAAAAGGTCGCAGCCTTCGGAACCGAATAATGTAACTTTTCTGTTGAAAATGCTGAAAGCTTTAACATCGTGCTTAATACGAGCGTCGGCGCCTCTAAAAACCAGCCTGTAGCCCATAACATACTTAAGCTCAACATCCCAATAGCCTTTTCTAAAGCAGCTTGGTCTTTTATCAACTATAACAATACGTTTAATATGCAAATCCTCTAAACTTACACTTGCAGCGTCATGAGGCGGGATTATAATATCCCCTTCACATATAATTTCTTGACCGAGTGCCGTTTCCTCAGCGGCTCTTGCAGGGCCTATGTCGTCAAAATCAAGACAGTCCTGCTGGCGGCAGATGTCATAAATCTTGAAAGCGATAATGTTTTCAATCTTTGTTTTTATAGGCTTTGGTATTCCGGGATGTGCGTTAGCATCAGGCTTGTGCACATGATTTGGTGCGTTTGCATTTCCATGGTGGCGAGCTGAAGGATTTGGCCCGCCGAACATGGAGTTTGCATGTTCATTTAGTTCAAATGCTGACATAAATTTATTCCTCCTACATTAAATTTTAACGAGTTTCATATTAAAGAAGTACTTGCCTCTCTGTTATATATTATGAAATCCGTTGTATTTGGTGAATAGTTTTGATTTTTTGAGAAAGTTTACATTTTACTTGACTTTTTTCGCGAAATGAGTATAATGGTATAGGAGTTATTTAAGTTATCTTAGGGGTATAATGTAACGGTAGCATTCCGGTCTCCAAAACCGTCCGTGAGGGTTCAAATCCTTCTACCCCTGTATGTTTGGGCTGTCTGATTTTTCAGGCAGCTCATTTTTAAAATTAGAGGGTTTGCCATGAAGTTTAATTTTACAGCAAATGGAGATTGTATGACTTTCAAAAAGATATGCTTATTCGTACTACTGGCAGCCTTGCCCCTTATCTTTTTCACCTCCTGCGCTCCGGTAGCGGCGGTGGACTTATTTGAGGAAGCTGCATATGAAATATATGAATACGAAATACAAGAGCCTTTAACAGAAGATATTGATATTGATACTGGTGTTACTTTAGAGATATTAAGTATTTCCGACTCGGAGGTTTTACTTCTCATAACAAATAATACGGATGATGTGATAACATATAGTAACGGATATGACTTTAGTCATATGATGGATAGTAGATTAAGCGGCATGGGCGCGTGGTACATAGGCTCGGAGCAGATTCGCCTGCCTGGAGGTCATAGCTTTGAGATACGCTTCGGTGATGGGGTTCATTTCTGGCCGGGGGAGTTTCGCTTGACAAAAACCATTACCATAAGCGGGGAAGAACACGAGCTGTATGTGGAATTTCTTATAGAAGATAATGAAATCGCCCCTGATATAGATGATTTTATTATGGAAATTACTATGGCTGACCCACAAGGGGCTGTGATTATGCTTACAAATGGTAGCGCAGATACACGGATGTATTTTGACAGACATTATAGCTTACTCAAAAATATAGACGGTGTGTGGCAATGCGTACCTGAATTAACCACAAGATTTTTCCCTGATGATGAGCATTTTGTAAGCAGGAGGCAGACCCGCAGGGTGGTTAAAAACTGGGGCTGGCTTCATGGGGAGATTGAGGACGGGCAGTATCGTATTGAAAAAAGCTTTTGGCATTATACTGAGTATGGAGAGCGGATAGAGCGGGATATGTATGTGGAATTTGAAGTGGACGGTGTGCCCAGACCTCATCCTTATATATGGGGTTATAATCCTTTTGAAGGGGCAGATACTTTTAGGGCAGAGGTTTATGAGGATGTTAACAGTCTTTTAGAATGGAGAGGGCGGTTAGGTCCTTCCCTGCTGATATACACTATTACCCCTCTTTGGGGTGCAGAAAATCCCCGCCGACCGATTAGAGAGCCAATGTATATAGTGGATAACGATTTCCTTGCTGTACTTGACATAAACGGTGAGCCTATGCTGTTTGAGCATATACCCCAGGGGGCTGTTGTGGATATTACTTTCAGCGGCGTGATACTTACATCAAGACCGGGAATTTTAGGGGGAGCAATCCTTATACAAATGGTGGAAGCGCAGCCTACTCCTTAACGATAATACCAAATTGCCCTAAAAACTCGATAACTTTGATACCCATAGGCAATGACACAAGATCACCCCGCCTAAGACCGCCTATTACAATCATTACAACAAAGTAGACGCATACCCCGACTCCAATGGAAATAAGCAGTGCAAAAGCATTTGAGGACAATAGTAAAAACAAGGCGTGATATACTACAAAACATACCGCGCTCATAAATATTGCGCCAAATATTGGCTTAAACAGCATGCCCCCAAAATCCGGTCTGGCACCTGTAAGTTTATAAGCAAAATAGACATTTACAGGGGCGGCAATAGCGTAGCATACCACCGTACCGATAACTGCACCCATAATATTTATAGATGGGATAGGCAAAAGTATATGGTTAGTAATAATCTTGCCGATACAGCCTAAAAGTGCCGCAAAAGCCGGTATTTTAACCTGTCCCACCCCTTGGAGTACCCCTGTGGAGATTTGGTTAAGTGCCAGAAAAATTACGCTGACAAAGCCTATACGCAGTAAATGCCCGCCCTCAGGAGATGTAGGGAATAAAAGGATCAGTATTTCATCAGCAAAAAGCCCTATCCCAAAGGCGGCAGGGACACAAACTACCATTGCAAGGCGTATAGCCATATTTATCCTTGATGTAACGGATTTCATATCACGCTTTGCAACAGCAGCGGATATGCCGGGAATTGCGGCTGTGCCCATACTTGTGGCAATGGTTACGGGCAATGTGGTTAGTGCCATAAATTTTGCCGTTAGCTGTCCGTACATGGCAAGTATTTCATTATGAGTAAATTCGCCGCTTAATGCAATACGATCCATTACCATATAATTATCGATTAAGGAAGCACCGCTAAATATTGCGGTCCCTGCGATTATAGGAAAAGACGTTCTAATAAGCTCCGATAAAATAGAGCTTTCGCTTTCAGTTGTGGCAAAAGCTTCATTGCGCTTAATATTCTTATGAATCTGGGGGCGCTTTTTTTTGTATATAAACATGAGTACAAAAAGTCCGACAAAAGCACCGATACCTGTTGCGGCATTGCCGCCGGCGGCGGCGTAGGATATATTTACACGAAAGAGGAGAAAAACCAAGAGTATGCTGGTTATTGCGTTTAAAATTTGTTCAATAATTTGGCTTAAGGCGGTAGGGACGGAATTATTCATCCCTTGAAAATAGCCGCGGAAAACGCTTAGTATAGCAAATATAAAAACTGTTGGTGCAAGGGCACGGATACTTAAAAACACTTCCGGCGTATTTAGCATATTACTAAACAGCCTTGCGCCGAAAAATAGGAATAAACTCCCCATAAGCCCTATGCAAATCGCGAATTTAAGTGATACTAAAAATACTTGGTGAGCATTTTTGGCTTGATTAAAGGCAAGGCGGGTACTAACCATTTTAGATATTGCCGCAGGAAGCCCGGCCGAGGATAGTATGAGCAGAAAATTGTATATAGTATGTCCTTGGTTGTAAATACCCATGCCTTTGTCCCCTATCATTGCTTGCATAGGAAGCTTGTAAGCAAAACCAATCACACGAGAAATAAGCCCGGCAGAGGCTAAAATTGCCGCCTGGGCTACAAAGGATGAATTTCTGTTGTTTTGGTCTTGGTTTTCGTAATTTTCTTCCATGGGTTCACTCAATATATCGTTTCGTCAATAGAGTTGCAGCGAAACAGCCAGAAGCCCTGTCATTAGGCTTGCAGCGAAATTGAATTTTGGTCGTCATTAGAGTAGTAGCGAAATTAGATTTTTTGCTCGTCATTGCGAGGAGCAGCAATCTACTTATTCTCCACCTTAGCGGCTTTTTTCCTCATGTTTGCATCTAATATCTTCTTTCTAAGGCGCAAATTCTTTGGTGTTATTTCTAAA
Source organism: Defluviitaleaceae bacterium (assembly GCA_009779915.1). Taxonomy (GTDB): domain Bacteria; phylum Bacillota; class Clostridia; order Lachnospirales; family UBA5962; genus WRBA01. The sequence continues at coordinate 4,652 of WRBA01000039.1, forward strand.
AGCTCATCACCTTCAATAAATTCCAAATACTGTTCAAGGCTCATAATTATAGGGGGGCTTAGGCGCAAATTATCGTCAGAGCCTGAGGCACGCATATTAGTAAGCTGTTTTCTTTTGCAGACATTTACTTCCATATCCCCTGCGCGGGAGTTTTTGCCAACTATCATGCCGGCGTAAACCTTCTCACCCGGAGCGATAAAAAGCTCCCCACGCTCCTGCGCGCCGGTTAAGCCGTAACCCATTGCTTCCCCCGGCTCAAAGGCGATTAACGAGCCTTGAGGGCGTTTAGGTATATCACCTTTATATGGGGCGTAGCCGTCGAAGAGGGTGTTTATAATCCCATTGCCTCTCGTATCCGTCAAAAACTCCGTACGGTAGCCTATAAGCCCTCTGGCGGGGATGGTCATAATAAGGCGTACACCGGCACCGAATGGGGACAATGAGGCAATCTCACCCTTACGGCTGCCAAGTTTTTCAATTACAATGCCTACTAAATCCTCCGGCACGTCTATAGTCACGTTTTCCATAGGTTCATGACGCTCTCCGCCTATTTCTTTATACAAAACCTCCGGCTTGGATACTTGAAACTCATAGCCTTCCCTACGCATAGTTTCGATTAATATGGATAAATGCAGCTCACCCCTGCCGGATACTTTAAAGCTCTCGGTAGAATCAGTAAGCTCCACCCTAAGGCTGGCGTCCGTATTAAGCTCCCTAAAAAGCCGCTCCCTAATTTGGCGGCTTGTTACAAACTTGCCGTCAAGCCCTGCAAAAGGGCTGTCGTTTACGGAAAAATTCATAGCAAGAGTTGGCTCCGATATTTTAACGAAAGGAAGGGGGCTAGGGTCAAGGGGGCTACAAATAGTATCGCCAATTTGCAGGTTGTCAATCCCTGATACCGCTACAATATCACCAAAATCGCAGGTATTTGCCTCTGCACGGTTTAGCCCTTCAAACTCATAAAGTTTTGAAATTTTTACTTTTTGGGCTTTTTCAATGTCGTGGATATTGGTAAGTACAGCTTCGTCATTTACGCTTATAGCACCGTTTTCAATCTTACCGATGCCGATACGCCCTACATATTCATTATAATCAATGGTTGAAATAAGGAGTTTAAAGGGCGCGACCCTATCCCCCAGAGGGGCAGGGATATGGTTTATAATCGTATCGAAAAGAGGCTGCATATCGCTGCCTTTGCCATCTGCTTCAAAAGAGGCAAAGCCCTTTTTAGCTGATGCGTATACAAAAGGGGAATCCAACTGCTCGTCTGTTGCGCCAAGTTCTAAAAACAGCTCCAAAACCTCGTCGGTAACCTCTTTGGCACGTGCCTCCGGTCTATCGATTTTGTTGACACATACAACTACGAAAAGTTCCAGCTCCAAGGCGTTTTTTAGCACAAATTTAGTTTGAGGCATGGGACCTTCAAAGGCATCAACCACTAAAATTACGCCGTTTACCATTTTAAGTACCCGCTCAACCTCGCCGCCAAAATCAGCATGACCCGGGGTGTCAACAATATTTATTTTAACATCATTATACCTGATGGAGGTATTTTTTGATAAAATGGTTATGCCACGCTCTCTTTCAATATCTCCCGAGTCCATAACCCGCTCCACAATAGCTTGATTTTTGCGAAAAGTGCCGCTTTGTTTCAAAAGCTCGTCTACAAGGGTAGTTTTGCCATGATCTACATGGGCTATGATTGCTACATTCCGTATATCTTCTCTTTTAATTGACATTTTAACCTGCCTTAGTATTAGTGTGTGCATAAAAGCAACCTATCTAGTTTATCATATAATTGAGTGCTTGACAAATTATTTGTGAAAAACTCAAGGAAATCAATTGAAAATTGATTTCCTTGTCATTAAAACTCTTTCGAGTTTTAATGAGTTACTTTAGGAATGAGTTTTTAGTAAAAACCACTAAAAATTCTCCTCAGGCGGGCAAAGTATGTACTCGGACGCAGCAAATGTCAGGCTTCAATGACATTTGCGTAGGTCGAGTCCGCCTTGTGGACACCACGCCTTCGGCGCAGTAGAGTCTGCGACGCTAAAGTCTAAAAATTGATTTCCGTGTAAAAAACTTGAAATGATTATAAATATATAGTAAGATATTATGGCAAAAATATTATGACAAAAAGGAGGCAAAAAAAGTAAATGAGAACTAATAAATCAGGAACTTTCAGTAATTTCAAAACTATTATAGCAACATCTTTAGTGTGGGTTATGATACTTTCTGCTACGACAGTATTTGCAAACCCTCAAATTTTGCAAGCAATAAGGGGCAATATTACGATTAGCTTAGACGGTGTAAATTTAAATCTTGCAGAGGAAGACCGGCCTGTTATTATCGATGGGCGTACTTTCCTGCCGGTTAGAGCATTGGCGGATAGTTTAGGCTTAAATGTTGATTGGGACGGAGCAACGGAAACGGTTATATTACAAAGGGGAGGCACTCCTACACCGCCTGTGCATCCACCTTTAACGCCGCCTCCCGCACCTGCCGCAACAAGATTTGCGGATACATTTTTTACAGGTACAACAGGCTCTAACTTTGCAAGGGTTGACGATACGCTAAACATCCTTGGCACAGCACATACAAATGTTGTACAATATAACGCCTTTGCAAGGAATGCCGTGTATTCACAACACAATCTTTCCGGGAACTTTGACAGGTTAGCCGGTGTTTTCGGTCGTGTTGACGGTGTGGGAACTCCTGCGGATGTAGTTGTAACAATTACAGGAGATGGCACGGTTTTACTGACATTTGAGCTTTCACAGCATGACATGCCCCGCAATATTGATCTTGATGTGACCGGTGTTAATTTGATTAGGGTAGATATTCAGCCTGACGGCGCAGGCGGTCCTCAAGGTACACGTACCGCATGGGCATTTTCGGCTGATCTTAGTTAGAGATAAAGCCAAGCAAGCTAATATAAAAAGCCTAATATGCGGAGCATAGCATATTGGGCTTTTTATAAATAACAGGAAAAAACCCCCTATACAAATACAGGAGGTTAGTTTGGTTTCACAAGTTAGTTGTTATGAGGTCATGCTATAATCAAATCGCATAATTAATACGCTATTATCAAATAGGATTATGCCTTAACTACGTTAGCGGCTTGAGGACCTTTAGCACCTTCAACTACATCGAACTGAACTTCTTGTCCTTCTTCTAAGGTTTTGAAGCCGTCAGAATTGATTGCAGAAAAATGAACGAACACATCATCTTCACCTTCAATAGAGATAAAACCAAAACCTTTTTCTGCGTTAAACCATTTTACAATACCTGTTTTCATTAAAAAAATTCCTCCTAGCAAAAATAAAAAATAAGAAAAGTTACAATAGATACAATATCACAAAAAAAATTACACGTCAACGATTTAATTCATAAAACTTTAACAAAATTTTAAGGTATTTGAAATAAGTTTTTAGAGCATTTGTCAAAAAATACGACAATTACAAATTTATGGTATATTTTTTAGTATATTTGCTAAATTTCTTTCAACATTTCTGTGTAATTAGAGTCAGATTCCTTATTATCGGCAGCGGCGGCTTCTCTTGCTAATTGATCACAGCGGTTATTTTCTTCATTATCGGCATGACCTTTTACCCAAATAAATTCGACATTATGAATTTCCAAGAGCTCCGTAAGCTTTATCCAAAGGTCAATATTAAGGGCTTTATCTTTTTTGTTTCGCATCCAATTATTTTCCTGCCATTTTTTTACCCAGTTTTTGTTTATGGCATCCACTAGATACTTTGAGTCGGAGTAAAGTTTGATTGTACAAGGCTCTTTAAGGGCTTTTAGCCCCTCAATAGCCGCCAGTATCTCCATACGGTTGTTGGTAGTAAGTTCAAAGCCTTTGGAGAGTTCTTTCCTTGCACTGCCATATAAAAGAACTACCCCAAGACCACCGGGCCCGGGATTGCCGGAACAGGCTCCGTCAGTATATATTTTAACGGTTTTCATAACTTGTGCTCTCCTAGCCTTACCAAAAAGTCAGCAAAAACCAAGTCTTCACTGGTGGTTATTTTAATATTGCGGCTGCTGCATTCGACAATAGTAACCTTCTCCCCTATAAATTCCAAAAGAGAGGCATCGTCAGTGCCTACAAAGTTTGTATCTAAAGCCATCTTATGCGCTTTTATCAAAGTCTCCCGCAAAAAAGCCTGAGGGGTTGCGGCTGCCCAAAGATTGTCTCTTTCTATAGTCCTCATTATTTGAGCATCCTGTGTGGTTTCTTTTATAGTATCCGTAACGGGAGCGGCTAAAATGGCACTATTGTTTACCAGCATCGTTTTATAGAGCCGGGTTATATCATCTGCCGCAGCGAAAGGTCTTGCCCCATCATGTACCATAACATAGGGAGAAGATGCGGCAATGACGCCTTTAAAGGAAGATTCCTGACGGAAGGCACCGCCTTTAACAAGTTTAACAGGTTTTTTGCTGCAAAAAAGTTCGATTATATTATTTCGACAATAATCGAGCATATCTTCCGCAGCGACTACAATTATCTCTCCCACGAAGGAAAGCGTATTAAACACATCAAGGGAATAAGCCAAAACAGGCTTATCCCCTATGTTTAAATATTGTTTAGGGATATTAGCGGAAAGTCTCGTCCCACTGCCTCCCGCAAGGATTACAGCAGAAACACTAGAATCCATTTAACTGCTTCGCAGCCTTAACAATATGCCGTGCTAAAACCGCATTTGTTACAGAGCCAACGCCTCCGGGAACAGGGGTGATATAGGAGCATTTTGGCGAAACCCCGTCAAAATCCACATCCCCTACGACTTTGCCTTCATCAGTTACATTTATGCCAACGTCAACAACCACGGCACCTTCTTTTATAAAGTCCGCTGTTACAAAGCCCGCTTTGCCTATTGCCGCGACTAAGATATCAGCCTCACGGCAAACCGCGGCTAAATCCTTAGTGCGGCTGTGGCAGATGGTTACAGTCGCGTTTTCATTTAAAAGCATCATTGAAACCGGACGACCGATAACCATAGAGCGGCCGATAACCACGGCTTTTTTGCCCGATAAATCAATATTATGATATTTCAAAATCTCCATAACAGCTTTGGCGGTACAAGGTGCGTAACCTGTATCATCGGAGCCGCATATTTTACCAAAATTCACAGGATTCATACCGTCGATGTCTTTTTCGGGGGAGATAATATATTCAACTTCCCCGGTATCAAGCTCTTTAGGCATAGGCCTAAATAAAAGCATCCCATGGATATTAGGCATATTATTTATTTTCTCAATTTCGGCAAAAAAATCAGTTTTACTTATATTTTCAGGATAAGTGAAAGCCTCACAAGCGATACCGAGCTTGTCAAGCCATTTCATAGTTGCTTTTTCATAACTTACCGCGTCAGGACGCTCCCCCACACGTATAGCAGCCATGGCGCATTTTATACCTTTACTTGTCAAAAATTCAATGTCTTTTTCTATTTCTAATCGTAAATGGCCGGCTATTTCCTTGCCTTTCATTAAGGTTGTCATAATTAATATCTCCTTATTTTGAAATCAAAGTCTACTGCGCCGAAGGCATGGTGTCTATATAATCACAGTCCCTCTTAACCTGCACGTACCCATAAACCTCATGCCCACTGACGGATGCCCTATTAAGTCTCTCTTATTTATTACAAGTGCCAGTTTAGTGCCTGTTACATTTAGAGACAAGCGCACGACCTTTTCCTTAGTATACTCGTTTTGAATATGTTCAACCGCCTCAATTTCTCCAAGTAATGAATAATCCGTCTCATTTTCATCCATAGGTAAAAAGAAGCCTTCGACTACCGATAACAAATCTTCATCTAAGAGCCGTTCCTCTATATCTTGGACGATTACCTCGGCGTAGGTTTGTATAAGGTTTAGCGCGTCGTCCTCGTTTTCCCCAAATCTAAGGGTTTTTGGCGCGAAATCGGTATCATCCTCGTCCCAGCCAGAAAAATCCTCATCATCGTCTGTTTTATAGACAGGAAGTATTATAGAGCCATATACAGAAAATGCAGTATAATTAACCTTACGCTTTATTATGCCCATATCTTTGGAATATGTAACCGACCGGCCGTGGTTAATAAATTTCTGTTCATCTTTTATATAATCTATTCTATTTTGAAGGGCGAACACAAGTTCGTTATTAGTATATATGTCTTCAAAAACTATGAGAGGGTGGTTTTTAGCAAATTCCACCACATATTTGTTTATATAAATATCCTCAGAAACAGCGAATGCCTCGCAGCTTTCAATTGTAACAACATCTTTATCATCCATAACCCCTCTTGCCAGGATGCCAATACCATTACCATAGAGCTTGTAGCACTCGACAAACAGCCCCTCGCTGCCATAGCCAAGGACTATCCTTTTATCAGGGGATTGTGCTATTTCTTTCTTTATTTGATTAATATTTTCAAAAAACTTTACACGGGTAAAGCCTACAGAGCGCATAAAAACGTCCATATTTTCACCTTGGCTCTTTGTGTCATGGGATAAACTTTAACTATTATAATGAAAGAGAGGTATCATTACAATAGTTTTTACAGTAATTTAATAAAATCAATTGAAAAATAACAAAGAGTGATATAAGATATAGTGAAATGACCTCGAAACAGTAACTATTTCCTTTTAAGGAGCAGCCTATGGATGAAATTAATTTAAACTATGCGGCAACTTCAAATAAAAAACCTCAGAAGGCGATTGATAGTATGTGCAATTACCTTGCTGCCAACAACTTTAAAAGCACAGGACGGGGCGGGGATGCGGACTTTATTGAGTTTGAGGCGCGCACGGCCCTCGGCAAACTTTTTAATGTGAAGAAAACGGAAAATATAATATTTACCCAAAACGCCACTTTTGCCTTAAATATGATTATATCAGGTGCCCTAAAGCCTGGGGATCATGTACTTAGTACAAGCCTTGAGCATAATGCCGTATCAAGGCCCCTTGAGCTTTTGTCTCAAAAACAAGGGGTTACGGTTACCTATTTACCTTGCGAAAATGGGGAAGGCTTTGAGCCATCCGTTATAAAAAACCATATTAAGCCAAATACGAAACTTATGGTGATGACCCATGCCTCAAACGTATCAGGTGCCATACTTGATTACGCAGCTTGCGCTAAAATAGCCAAGGAATATGGGCTGCTCTTTGTTTTAGACGGTGCCCAAACCGCAGGGATTATTGATATTGACTTTGAGCGCTCGGATATGGATGCTTTTGTCTTTACAGGTCACAAAACCCTTATGGGGCCAACAGGTACAGGGGGGATTATACTTAAATCTGAGGCGGCACAGGCACTGGAGCCTATTATATCCGGCGGTACAGGGAGCAATTCTCACTCTCTTTTGCAGCCTGATTTTATGCCGGACAAGTTTAGTGCAGGGACGCCTAATACATTGGGGATTTTAGGGCTTGGCGCGTCTGTTTCTTATATTATGGAGGCTGGTATTAATAATATTTGGAACCATGAGGTTAAACTTACCAATATGTTTATTGAGGGCATAAAACAAGATGGGGTTTATATATACGGCCCCAAAGTGCGGGTGCCTATAGTTTGTTTTAATATCGAAGGGGTGGATAACGGGATTTTAGAGGGGGTTTTACAAAACAAATTTGGGATAGGAACCCGCTCAGGGCTTCATTGCTCGCCTTTGGCACATAAGTCTATCGGGACTTACCCTACAGGTGCTTTAAGGGCAAGTTTTGGCTATTTTAATACAGAAAATGAGATTAAATACGCAATTGACGCGGTTAATAAAATTGTTAAAAACAGAGAGGAGATAGAAAAATGGATTTAATACTTTATAACGGAAATTTGTATACTATGGATAAAGAAAAAGAAAAAGCCCAGGCGGTGGCACTAAAAGACGGTCTGATTGCGGCTCTTGGCAGTGATGGGGATATACTTGCCCTTAAAAGTGAGCATACAAAAGTAATTGACTTAAAAGGCAAGACGGCTATCCCTGCTTTTAACGACTCCCATTGCCATCTTTTAGGCTATGCCATAGGGCTTAGTATGCTGGATTTGAATGGGGTTAAGTCAATAGACGAGATGATAGAGCGATTTAAAGCATTTATTAAGGATAATAATATTCCGGCTGGGCAGGAGGTTAGAGGCTTTGGCTGGAATCAAAACTTGTTTGAAGGTGAACAGAGAAATCCGACAAAATATGATTTGGATAAAGTTTCCACAGCTCATCCTATATATGCTACGAGGGCTTGTCATCATGTGGCGGTTGTAAACAGTACTTTGCTTGAAGGTTATGGTATTGATAAAAATACCCCTGAGGTTTCGGGAGGTGAAATAGTAAGAGAGCAAAGCGGCGAGCCTATAGGCATATTTAACGAGACGGCAATGAGTCTTGTTAAAAAAGATAAAGTCCTTGACGCTGAAGAGATTAAGGCATTGGTGTTAAAAGCTATGCCAAATTTGGCAAGTATGGGTATAACATCGGTACAAAGCGATGATTTTACTCCGCGGACACCTTTTGGAGCGGTTTACGAGGCTTATGTAAACCTTGCTAAGGCAAAAAAGATGACTTTCCGCGTAAACGAGCAATGCCGGGCCTCAGGACTTGAAAATTATAAGAAAATGCTGGAGCTTAAGCAAGTGGATAAAGATGTGGCAGCCTATTTTAAGCTGGGGCCTGTAAAAATATTGGCGGACGGCTCATTAGGCGGGCGTACAGCTTTTATGAAAGAAGATTATTACGACCAGCCGGGCAATAAAGGCATACCAATATACGGGAAAGAGGAGTTTGACGCCATAGTCGATCTCTGCCATGAGAAAGACCGTCCGGTGGCAATACATGCCATAGGGGACGCTATTATGCAATGGTGTATTGACGCGGTTAAGAGAGTGCAAAAGGCAAACCCTAAGCCCGGTTTGCGCCATGGGATTATACATTGCCAGATAACCGATGAGGAGCTTTTAAGGGAGTTTAAGGCTAATAATGTGATTGCCTATATACAGCCTATTTTCATCCATGCGGACTGGGGCGTTGTGGCTGATAGAGTGGGGGAAGCCAAGGCACGTACCAGTTACGCCTTTAAAACCCTTAAGGATTTGGGGGTTTATATACCTTTAGGCACTGATTGCCCTGTAGAAGGATTTGACCCGTTTAAGAATATTTATTGTGCTGTAACCAGGAAAGATTTGCACGGGCAGCCTGAGGGGGGATATAATCCTCATGAAGCACTTAGCGTTTACGAGGCAGTGTATGCTTATACGGCGGACTCGGCTTATGCATCTTACGAAGAGGATGTAAAGGGCAGGATAAAAGCAGGTATGTACGGTGATATAGCGGTTTTGAGTAAGAATATTTTTGAAGTGAAACACGAAGAGATATTGGAGACGGAAGTTGAAATGACTGTGTTTGATGGGAAAATTATTTATGGTGAGGAAGTATAGCTGAAATGTAATTTGGTTGTATTGCGAGGGCGAGGGGGAACCCATTAAAGCAAAGCTTTAATGGGCTGGTCGGTTCCTTCGGAACCTGCTCGCCATGCGTCCCGGCTGGTCGGACGCTACCAACACGCTTCGCGCATTAGCCTGCTCGCCCAAGCGCCCCGGGTAGCGGAAGCCTGAAGCAATCTCAGATACAGATACTACTCATTCTTGTATAATGAAAACATAGGGTTCATCATACTTTCCTTTCGTTTAGATTTGTATTGACAGCCCTATACTATCAGCAGATGCTGTGGAGCGGTTTCTCATTCTACGGCGGCCA
>WRBA01000040.1 GCA_009779915.1 Defluviitaleaceae bacterium
CATAGTCCCGGCAGGGGAGAAACCCAAGGAAGACGAAAAAAGTGCCACGTACGCTTAACAGACGTACACGGCACCTTCTGTAAAATACGACGGTAAAAACAGATAATCGGAGGTTGATTATTTTGGGAAAATGTCGTATAATTATGGATGGTGTGGTAAGGGGTTTTTTAATTGCCCTTTGTGTACGTGAGTGTGAGTCACGTTACAAGGCGTGAGGAAGTTTGCGGCTTCCAATCGCCTGCCGCCCACCTGGTAAGTGTTGCAAGTAAATACCAAGAGACTTCGACGGATACACTATATTTTTCGCTTCCTTTGACATAAGTATACAGCATACCTTGTAAATTTACAAGGTTTTTTTTATGCAAAAATAAATCTTTCAATAGAACTTACACAATTAAAGGTATCGTCCCATACTAGTATATTGTATGCAATATCTGTGTTTAAAAACTCAGGGTATTTGTCTAAATCAAGTATAAATGAGCCTGACTCAAGATTGCCCTGGGTTTTAAAATCCACAACCCCGGAGCCTATAGTAAGCTCGGCACGGACGATGCCTCTCGGTTTTTGCTCCTTGTTTCTAATTATGAGGTAATAGATTTTGTATTTATGTTTAGATATTTTTTGAGGCACAGCCGCAAATACAGTGTAGCCGGGGGTTACGGTAGTAAGGGCTTTTGCGCCGCCCCAGCCGTTTTCAAGAGGGTACCTTCTTGGGCAGCCTTTGTATAAATCCCATAAAAACCGCCGGTGGAGTGTAAAATATTCATCATCGGCGATTACAATATGAGAAGGGCGGCATTGACCAAGACCTTCCTCATGAGCCGGTTCGAGGATAGGGATTGAGGACAGCTCATAACCTGCAAGGGCGGCATGAGCCGTGTCAAGTGCTACCGGGTCAAGTGAGGCAATCATCGCGCTTGTTATTATATAATCTGTTTTTTGGTCTTTAGTAGGCAGGTAGGAAATGCCGCCTTCGGGCAAAGTTGGGCCTTTCCTGTTTGCTGTAATACAATCTGTGATGGCGTAATCGTAGCTTCTGACTTTGTGCTGGGCTAATAGATACTCGGTCAGCATCCCAACATTGTGATTACCTTTTTCATCGTAATACATGCCGTTGTGGCCGAAACGGCCGGGGTCTCCCGGCATACCGTATCTTGAGCGGAGACCGTAGTGGAGTTTAAGCGCCCCTGTTATACCTTCGATACTGTGGCTTTTAAACACCGGCAAACCGATGAATACATCAGTATATTCATTGGGGCTGCTGGTTTTTTCCGCCTGCTCTTTTGTGCGTAAAAATTTAGGGAAAGATACCGATACCACATTGCCGCTTTTCATAGGGACTTTAAAAAGCTGGCGATCCTCAGCACCGAGGGAGTCTAAATTTACAAGTTCCGCAAGGGATTTGCCGTCTAATATGCCATCGGCGTCAAAATCGTAGCAGAAATCTTCCGGGTCTACGGCGTTATCTCCCGTGCGCTCCAGCTTTGCCCAGTGGAAGCTGCTTCTCATAGCTTTCATAGAAGGGTCATGGTAAGGGTACATTACGGCATCCACCAGTTTAAGGCTTGCCCCATTGTTAAAGCCTATAATTTCTCTAACAAGCTCCGCTACATAGCGTGCAACACGAGGGTCGGTGATGATAGCGCGGCCTTTTTCCCCTCGCTCGCCCATATAAGGGCCTACAAGGTTAACTTTTATAACCACTTTATCGCCGGGCTTTATAATCCTTCTAAGTCCTCCCAAACCAAGGGTTTGGAATATAACCTCGTCTATCATATCGCAAACTTCCTTATCTGTGGGGTCGGCTGTGTTACGGGAAAAGCCGACAAGGGATAGCTGCTCTTTTGGTGGTTCTTTCATATACATCCTCCTTTTATATTGGGGTAATACATCATATGTGGACGAGAGGTATAGTGATATTTACTGGCTTGACGAAAGATCTAGATTAGGGTATAACAGAGCTGAGGTGGTTAATGATGAAGGAAAATAAATATGATGATGATAATTTTTTCAAAGAATACAGCAATATGTCCCGCTCACTGCACGGGCTTAATGCCGCAGGGGAATGGGAGTTTTTTAAGAGACTTTTGCCGGATTTTTTAGGTAAGAAAGTGCTGGATATTGGCTGCGGCTTTGGCTGGCATTGTAATTATGCCGCTTCTTTAGGGGCAGCTTATGTTTTAGGTCTTGATATTTCCGAGAATATGATTAAGACAGCCCGCGAAAAGACCACAGCCCCTAATGTTGAATACAAGATTATGCCTATGGAGGATATTGATTTTGAGAACGGGGCTTTTGATGTGGTAATAAGCTCCTTAGCCCTCCATTATTCGCCGGATTTTTTGGGTATTTGTGAGAAAGTGTATAAATACCTTACGGATGGGGGCAGTTTTGTGTTTTCCGTGGAGCATCCCATATTTACGGCTGAGGGGACACAAAAATGGGTGTATAATGAGGCGGGGAACCTTGCCCATTGGCCTCTTGACCGTTATTTTGAGCCGGGTCTTAGAAACACGGTGTTTTTAGGGGAAAAAGTGATTAAATATCACAGGAGCCTTACGGATTATGTAGGAGCCTTACTGGACACAGGCTTTGAGCTGACAGGTTTTGTGGAGCCTATGCCTGATGAAAAGGCGTTAAAAGAAGACCCGGATATGAAAGATGAGCTTAGGCGGCCTATGTTTTTGCTGCTTGCCGGGCGGAAGTAGAGACCGCGGCTAAAATCAACGGTCTCCTGGCAGGTTGTATAGTATCGAGGTCATTTCACTATAGTTAATTTAGGTACAAGTCTATTGTCCTTGACCTAACTTTGTTTTGTCTGTTTATTGTTAAGGGGAACAATATCCATTGTATATCCGAGGGGGTATAAAATCTTAAAAAGAGTATCAATCTGTGGTGTGACTTTTAGGTTTTCAAGGCGGGCTATAGCAGGTTGTTTTACACCGGATATTTCCGCAAGCTCTCTTTGGGAGATACCTTTTTCCTCCCTTGCTTCAATCATCTTGCCTATTAAGGATATTTCAAAATTAATACGCTCACGTTCCACGGGGCTTACCCTTGTTTCATCATTCATATAATCCGAAAATGTATCTATATGCTTTTCATTCTCCATATTATTCACCATGCCTTTCAATGAAGTCATTCATTCTTGCCCTGGCAAGTTCTATTTCTTTTTGTGGAGTTTTTCGTGTTTTCTTGGTAAAATGATGAAGCAGTACAAAGTTATTGTACTTCCAATAAAAGAAAAATATACGGTTTGATAAAGGGCGCAGTTCCCATATATTGCCGTCTATATGTTTTACTATCGGCTCACCTACACGGGTTCCATACTGCTCTAAAGCACCAATATATGCAAGGATTTTGTCACGATAAAACTTTACTTTATACATCTTATTCCTCCGTGCTTTATTATGATAACATATTTGTTATCTAAAGTCAATATGATATGAGGTTTGCCATGAATACATATCCCAAAAACCTCGTATGTATTAGGGAATAAGATTTATAGGAGCGAGGTGTTTATATGATGAGGATAATTTTACTGCCTTTTAGGCTGATTTGGTTTTTACTTGAACTTGTGCTTAATTTAACAGGGCGGCTGATTTGTGCCGTACTTGGGCTTGTGTTTATGGTGGTTGGGTTGATACTTACAGCGACTATATTAGGGTCTGTGATAGGTATACCCTTGTTTATATTTGGGGTGATACTTTTACTACGGTCGATTTTTATTTAATTTAATACGGAGGGAATAATATGCAGCCAAAGATGAATATTATCAAGAAGTTATTAAGGGAGCGAGGTATAGATGGTGCCATCGTCTCCTCCCCGGAGAATTTTCATTATATATGCGGTTTTGCCGCACATCAGCATACAGTGTCCAGGCAGGCTAATTTTGCGGGGGCTGTACTGTCCGATGCTGATAATGAGCCGGTTTTTGCCATAACCATGGATTTTGAGGCGGCTGTGTTTATAGAGAAAGCTTTAGGCAGCAAAATACAGGTGCGGGCTTATGATACTTGGGTTGGGGCAAGGGATTGGGATGAGTTTAGCAGTGGCCTTAAGATTGCGGACAAAACCAATATGTCAACTTATTTTGATGTACTTTTAGAGTCGGTTAAGGAGCTTGATCTAGAGGATAAAACCATAGGCATTGAGGTGGATTTTGTGCCTCTGAGTTTTTATGAAAAGCTTAAAGATTTGTTTCCGGCGGCTGAGTTTGTCAATATTTCCCAACTGTTTATATATGCCAGAAGTGTAAAAACCCCTGAGGAAATTGAAATGTTTCGCCTTTTGTGTAAAACAGCTGATGAAGCTTTTTTAGAGGTAAGCAAAATCGCGCAAATTGGGGTTTGTGAAAGGGAGATGAGCCAGCTATTCAGGCACTGTGTGATAGAATCAGGTATTTGTGTGCCAAGCAGCTGGTCTATGTTTGCTGTAGGGGCAAATTCCGCGAAACTTGGGCTCCCTACAGATGCACGGGCAAAAAATGGGAATATAATTAAGTTTGACGCAGGAGTAAATGCTGAGTTTGATTTTTATACAACGGATACCTCAAGAGGCTGGATTGCCGGGCAGGCTGATCCGTTGATTCACAGGCTTAAGGACAGGCTGTACGAGGCGCAGAGGCTTGTAATAGAAAGGATTAAGCCCGGAGTGCCTATAAATGAGCTGTACCGGCTGGGATTTGATTATGTGGCAAAGGAATTTCCAAGTTACCGCCGGGGGCATTTAGGTCATAGTATCAGCATGGGACCTCAGACCGCGGAGGCACCTTTTATAAATGCCTTAGAGAAGCGGCCATTAGAGCCTTGCATGATACTTGCCATAGAGCTGCCCTGTTATATAAAAGGTCTTGGGGGCTTTAATATTGAGGATATGGTGCTGGTGACCGATAAGGGCTGCGAGGTTTTGACACCTAAGACTCCTCATTATTTGTAGAGGGTAGGAACTTAAATTATCTTAAACAAATTTTTAATAATAAATGTCACATGACTTACTATAGAAATCAAGTATACACTTGATTTTACAGCCCCATTGCTATTTTATGTGCTCCAAAATTAAATCGAACAATTGTTTGAAATCAATTTCACCAGAAGCAAGTCCTAAACCAATGAAAACAATATCCTCATCTGTAAAGTTTACTTCAATATTATTCAATTCCAACAACACCAACATAGCGTATGTGCCTATACGCTTGTTTCCATCTACAAATGAGTGGTTGCAAACAAGGCTATATGTGATTCGCGCTATTTTTGCCGCGGCTGAGGGGTATAACTCAACTCCGTCAAATGTTTGGTAAGGAGCAGATATCGCAGAATCCAATAAAGATTCATCGCGGATTCCATCTGAACCACCAGTTGCAATTATCATATCTTTATGAAGTCTTTTTATCTGCTCCTTGCTAAGTGAAATCATTTTGACAATTCCTCAAAAGCCTTTATATGCTTTTTCAAAATGCGTGAAGCTATAGCATTAACGTCTGTATCGTTTGCAGTATTATCTTCTCTAAGCAAGCTAAAATCCAATAGGACATATCGAGGAGCATTATTTTTCAAAATTACAGCTGTTCCTTTTTCATCAACAAGGCGTGCAACCTTTGAAAAATTTTGGTTTGCTTCAGATATTGATACTAGGTTATCAATACTTATATTCATGATATCAACTCCTTTTGTATAGTATATCAAGAAATTAGCTTAGATACAACATAATCTCTGAAGATTAAAAATCCTTGACTAAATTCGCACTTGGTGCGAATTTAAACTATATCCTAAACCTGCAGAAGTTTAAATTCGCACTTTGAGTTATAATTTTGGTCATTTTGCTACAAAATCGTAAAAACTTAGGGTATATTGACAGAGTTATGGGTAAAATAGTAAAATCTTATTAACTTGTTTTATTAACTTGACTATATTACGGAGAGCAAGATGAACCCCGAAGACAAAATCATCGACGTTAAAAACCTATGGGTTAAATATTTTACAGACGGGCAGGAAATTAGCGCGGTTAACGGCATTTCCTTTTCTTTGTTTGCAGGTAAAACCCTTGGTATTGTTGGGGAGACCGGTGCAGGTAAAACCACCACAGCCCTTAGTATCATGCAGCTTTTACCTAAGGTATCAGGCAAAATTACAGATGGGGAAATCCTTTTTAATAACAAGGATATTGTTAAGGCATCGGAGGCTGATATGAGAGTCATCCGCGGTGCCATGATATCCATGATTTTCCAGGATCCGATGACCAGTTTAAACCCTGTACTCACTGTTGGGGATCAAATCAGCGAGGCTATTAAGCTCCATATGAAGCTGGACAAGGCTGGGGTTGAGGCTAGGGTTGATGAGATATTGGAACTTGTAGGCATACCGGCCCTTAGGAAAAACGAGTATCCACACCAATTCTCAGGAGGGATGAAACAGCGGGTGGTTATTGCAATTGCCCTTGCCTGTGACCCTATGCTTTTACTGGCGGACGAGCCTACAACGGCTTTGGATGTTACCATACAGTCCCAAATACTTGATATGATGGACGATTTGAAGAAAAAGCTTAATACGGCAATAATCCTTATTACCCATGATTTAGGGGTTGTGGCTGAGTTTTGTGATTATGTGGCAATTATGTATGCCGGCGAGATTGTGGAGATGGGTACGGCAGAGGATATTTACGAGTCCGAGAGCCATCATCCATATACCATTGGGCTTTTTAACTCCATCCCTAATTTAGAGGTGGATACGGATAGATTAAACCCTATAGACGGGCTTATGCCTGACCCGGCTGAGCTGCCGGCTGGCTGTAAATTCCACCCTCGCTGCCCGGATTGTATGGAGATTTGTAAAAGTGAGATACCGGATGAATACGAAGTAAGTACAGGGCACAAAATAAAGTGTCATTTGTTTAGATAAACGAGGTAAACCAGTGGAAACATTAGTGCGGATGAGCAATTTAAAAAAATACTTTCAGACCAGTTCAGGTATGGTACATGCCGTGGACGGGATTAATATGGAGATTAAAAAGGGCAGCACTTTAGGGGTAGTTGGGGAATCCGGCTGCGGTAAATCCACTTTAGGGCGGCTTTTAGTGCGGCTTTTGGAGCCTACGGGGGGCGAGGCTTATTTCAATGACCAAAATATATTCGCCCTTAACAAAGCTGAAACGAAGAAGTTTAGACAAAAGATGCAAATGATTTTCCAGGATCCTTACGCATCCTTAAACCCCAGGATGACTATTAGCCAAACTATTGCCCAGCCTATGAAAATCAATAAGATTTATGATAATAATAAAGATATACTCCTGCGGGTGGAAGAGCTTATGGAGACTGTGGGGCTTGCTCCACGCTACGAAAACTCCTACCCCCATGAACTTGACGGCGGGCGGCGGCAGCGGATAGGGATTGCCCGGGCTTTGTCCCTAAACCCTGAGTTTATTGTCTGTGACGAGCCGGTTTCCGCTTTGGATGTGTCTATTCAGGCACAGATATTAAATCTTATGATGGATTTACAGGATAAAATGGGCTTGACGTATATGTTTATCACTCATAACTTGTCTGTTGTTAAGCATATTTCAGATGAGATTGCTGTTATGTATTTAGGGCAATGTGTTGAAAAATGTGAGAGTAAGGAGTTGTTTAAAAACCCTTTGCATCCTTACACTCAGGCACTTTTAAACGCTATTCCAACCCCTGTTTTAAAAGGGGGTCGAGATAGAAAGATAATAAAAGGTGAAATCACCTCGCCTATTGACCCGAAGCCGGGGTGTCGTTTTGCCCCCAGGTGCCCTTACGTGCAGGAGGGGTGTACCAAAGGGGAGGTAGAGTTTAAAGAGGTGTCCAAAGGGCATTTTGTACAATGTATTTTGTATTAATGATGAGCTTGCTTCGCAACACACTTTGCGCGTTAGGTACGAAGCAATCTATTAAAAGGAGGATGAAAGATGAAAAGAATCATAGCGTTTGCTATAGTTTTAATTATGATTGCAGGCTGTGCACCTGCTGCCCCTACAGGTACAGGTACGGCACCTGCAGGGGGTACCCAGCAGGGAGCGGCCGGCGGGGATACAGCCCCGGCGGCAGAAGGCAGAGACACAGTTAGGATGGCACTTCATACGGATTTAAACATATTTGATCCAATGAACAGCGGCATGACCCTAGACCAAGTTGTGTATAAGAATATTTTTGACACATTGTTGAATTTTTACGACGGACAATTTGAAAGAGTTTTAGCCACAGACTATAGTATCACCCCTGACGGCTTAACTTACGAAATCAGCCTTAGACAAGATGTGCGCTTCCATAATGGTGAGCCTTTTACGGCGGCTGATGTGGTGTTTTCTATGACAAGGGCACAGGATTCGGTTTCGTTTGCTTCTATGACAGCGTCGATTGAATCTGTTGTGGCAGTTGATGATCATAATGTGGTCATAACTTTGTCGGAGCCTTATATTCCGTTTTTGCAGGCTGTTATTGCGGGAGTGCCTATAATGAATGAGGCGGCGGTTGTGGCATCCGGGGATAATGTAGGCTTTGAGCCGATTGGTACCGGGCCTTACCGTTTTGTAAGCTTCGAGCCGGGACAAAGGCTCACACTTATTGCCAACGATTACTGGCATGGGGGTGCAGTGCCTATAACTCACGCTGTGTTTAATATTATTATTGACCCTTCATCAGCTCTTATGGCTGTTGAGGCCGGGGATGTGGATCTTTCCTACTCTATACCTCCTATTGAAGCGGCGAGGCTTGAAGCTTCCGATGCCATTAATTTTAGGAGAAATTCCACTACAGGCAGTGGTTTTATACTCTTTAATTTAGAGCAGCCACCCTTTGACGATGTATATTTCCGCCGTGCTTTTGCTCACGCAATTGACAGGCAAGCCATTGCGGAGATTGGCATGGAAGGTATGGCAATACCTGCTTACGCCCTTTGGGATGAGCGTTTTGAAGGCTACTCAGGAAGATATCCGGCGGCAACTTTCGACCTTGATTTGGCACGTGAATATCTTGAGAGATCAAGCTATGCCGGTGAAACCTTGCATTTTAGAGTCGGCATGGAAATGTATAGGAGAATTACCCTTCTTGTACAAGAACAGCTTAGAGAAATCGGCGTGGATATTGAGGTTGCCATGATGGAAACCAATGCTTGGGTTACTGATATGAGAAACGGTAATTTCGAGATATCCACAGTGGTGTTTACCTTCGATTTAGATGTGGATTATTGGGAGAGAGTGCTTCATTCATCAAATATCGGCAATTTCAACTTCCCAAGACTTAACAGACCTGAAGTTGACGACGCTTTTGACAGAGGCTCATCGATACTTGACAGACATGAGCGGATTGACACTTATGCTGTAATCGAGCGGGTTGTTAATGAGGAAGCTATTGTAATACCGATTTACTGGCGCGTTATACCTTGTGTTTATCATAGGGATTTGGAAATATCAAGAGCCTACCCAAGCGGTTTTTCACGGGTTATTGATATGAGCTGGAGATAAACAGCGCTATGCTTTCGTTAAAATGCAATGTCCGCTTCGCGGATCTTGCATTTTAACGATGTTACGGTCGGAATGAATCGGCTTACGCGCTAAAGCGCGTTGGTCGCCGATTTCCCTCAGGGCGGCAAAGCCGCCCTTGCGGAATTTAATCTGCGATGCTATAGTGAAATTAGATTTTTGCTCGTCATTGGGAGGAGCCTAACACGAGTAGCGTGTTAGCGACGGGTTAATCTATGTTTCACTACAACTTTACACAAATAGCTATATCGGAGCAACAGGAGGGAACAATATGCTAAAATTCATACTTAAAAGAATACTATTATTGTTCCCTGTGTTACTGGGTGTTTCTTTTATTGTGTTTACAATTATGTCATTTACTCCCGGGGATCCGGCAACGGCTATACTTGGCACAGGTGCCTCGGCGGAGGATATTGAGCGGCTAAACCGTGAGCTTGGGCATTTTGACCCCTTTTTGGTAAGATATGGTAATTATATTCGCGGTATAGTGACGGAACTTGATTTTGGCAGCTCTTTCCGTACCCGTCAGCCGGTTTTTGATGAGATATTTGCCCGTTTTCCAACGACTCTTAGGATTGCTATAGGTGCTATTATACTTGCCATAATTATTGGTATACCTATTGGGGTGGTGTCTGCTGTTAAGCAGTATTCCATATTTGATATAACCGGCACTGTTGTTGCTATGTTTATGGCGAGCGTGCCTCAGTTTTGGCTTGCGCTGATGGCGATACTTGTGTTTTCCCTGCATTTGGGGCTGCTGCCTTCGACAGGGATTGATACTTACAGGCATTATATTATGCCTGTGGTGACTTTATCTTTGCCGACAGCCGCAAATATAATAAGGCTGACACGGACAACCATGCTTGAAATTATACGGCAGGATTATATAAGGACGGCACGTGCTAAAGGCGCGTCGGAGTTTAATGTAATTATGAAACATGGATTTAGAAATGCTATGATGCCTGTTATTACTACTATTGGCATAAACTTTGGCTTCCTTTTAGGGGGCACTGTACTGATTGAAGCGATTTTTGCTATACCGGGAGTTGGGACTTTGACCATTAACTCTATCAGGACTATGGATATCCCTCAGACTACGGCGTCGGTGCTGTTTCTGGCTTTTATATATGTAATTATGATGTTGGTTGTAGATGTATTGTACGCTTATATTGACCCGCGGATACGTTCAAAGTATATGACGCAAAAGAAGGTGAAAACTGTTGGAGCCTAGGAAGAAAAAACGTAGTATAATAGCCGATATTTGGCATCGGTTCAAAAAAAATAAGACAGCCGTAGGCGGTCTTTTGATGCTGTGCATACTTTTGTTTTTTGCCATATTTGCCGACTTTATATCGGATTATGATACAAGGGCAATCCATCATAACTCCCAAAACCGTTTGCAGCAGCCTTCTATGGATAATTTCTTTGGGACGGATGAATTTGGGCGTGATATTTTTACAAGGGTTATATTTGGCATGCGAAATTCCTTATCTATGGCACTTTCCGCTACGGCAGCGTCCCTTTTAATCGCTATTGTAGTCGGTTCTATAGCGGCATTTTACGGCGGGCTTTTGGACAGTTTTATAATGCGTATACTTGATATGTTTATGGGGCTGCCTATGATATTACTTGCCATAGCAATATCAGCCTCATTAGGCCCCGGCGGCGGAAATTTAGTCCTTGCCATGACTATATCACAGGTGCCAAGCTTTACCCGTATCACCCGCTCGGCAATTTTAAATATCGTCGGGCAGGAATATATTGAGGCAGCTAAATCCTACGGCTCCAACGATGCGGAGATTATTTATCAGCATATTTTGCCTAACGCTATTGGGGTTATAATTGTACAAGCCACTATGGCTGTATCCACAACGATTTTAAGTATAGCGGCCCTTAGCTATCTTGGGCTTGGGATTGCGCCGCCTGCGCCGGAGCTTGGCTCAATGCTCTCCGACGGGCGTGAGTTTATGCGCCATTCCCCTAATATGGTTATTTTTCCGGGGCTTACTATTGCACTTATTGCCCTGTCGCTGAATTTGTTTGGGGATGGGCTTAGGGACGCGCTGGATCCAAGGCTTAAAAATTAAACGATGATATTACTCTGAGATTTGCAATTCTTCTTTCAAGGCTTTTTGCAGTATTTGAGAGAAATTAATATCAGCCGCCTCAGCGGCAACATTAAGCCATGATGGTATAGTTAGTGTTTTTTTAACTGCTTTATTTTCGTGTTTTTTACGATATTCCATAGTGTCAACGGAAACGAGGGTAACTACATCGCCATCATTTATCTCAAGGTCAACGGTTGCAGATGGCTTTGGGATTTCTCTTTTTTCATCTTCTATAAAGCAAAGGGCATCGCCTAAAAACTTCTCTGCCGCGTCCATAGACTCAACTAAACATTCACCTTGAGTCGCCCCCATTGGAATATCTGGAAAATATATGCTATAGCCCTTGTCTGACTCAGGTACAAACACAGCCGGATAAACATATTTCATAAAACTACCTCCTATTGACTATAACCCCAAGTCTTTTAGTATAGCATTCATTGTGCCCTTTTTTAAATCTTTTGCGCCATGTCTGCCTATTTGTGCTACTTTATTATTTTCAGGGTTGATATACCAATCGTGATTTGTGCCATGCTTAAGGAATTTGATACCTTGTTTTTTAAGCTGGCGTATGAACTCAGATGTTTTCATATTTTCCCCCGTTTCTTATAAGAATTATAACACGTGTTTACACGTGTGTAAAGCTGGTTTATGAAATTTAATAAATTATTGATTGCCATAGGTAAAAAATGTATATTATAATTGTCTCATGAAAACTTTAATCACTTTTATTTTTTTAACAATAATACTGCTAAGCGGCTTTGCCCCTCTTTATACATCAGCTCTTGCTATGCCTGAGGTAGAGGGCAGGAGCCTTATTCTCATGGAGCAAAGTACAGGGACGGTTTTATTTGATGTAAATCCGGGGGTTAGGATTTTTCCGGCAAGTACGACAAAGATACTTACAGCTATTGTTATGAGAGAGCATATTGGGCCTGAGGAGATTATACTGATAGGCCCTGAGGTTAATATGACCCCTCCCGGTTCCAGCAGGGCGTTTTTAAGTGAGGGCAGCTATATTTCAGGGATAAATTTACTTAGGGGGATAATAGTTACTTCCGGCAACGATACCTCTAATGTTATAGCGGCAGAGGTTGCGAGAAGGGTATCAGGGAATGCTTATATGCTCTTTGATGAGGCGGAGCGCATTTTTGTGGATTTGATGAATGAAAAGGCTCGTGAGCTTGGGGCTTACAATTCAAATTTTATGAATGCCCACGGCTTTCATCATGAACAGCATTTTTCAACGGCTATGGATATGGCTGTTATTGCACGTGCCGCACTTTCTGACCCTTTACTTAGGCAAATTTTTGCGGAAAGTTATTATGAGGGGCCTGGGGTTACCGGCGAGATTCCTGAGGGGATGCGGGTTAGTAATTATAATTGGACAACCGGTAATATGCTTTTGGTGGAGGATAACGCACATTTTTTCCCCTATGCTACAGGGATGCGGACAGGCTTTCATAACCACGCTAACCACGCTTTAGTGTCTTCAGCGTCCAAGGACGGGTTTGACCTTATTGCCGCTGCTTTCCAGTCCAGGATTGATGTAAGGTTTAGGGATAGTATTGCTATGTTTAATTTCGGATTTGACAATTTTGGGTTTACTCAAATCCAGCGGGACGGGACTGTGATTGATAATATAGCCTTCCACAACCCTATGCTTGGGGAAATTACTCATATGGATGTTAAAGTTGTTGGGGATTATACACAGATTTTGCAAATTAGGGAGTTTGATAGGGTTATACCTACGATTAATTACCGGATGAGCTTGT
The DNA here is from genome assembly GCA_009779915.1 of Defluviitaleaceae bacterium. Taxonomy (GTDB): domain Bacteria; phylum Bacillota; class Clostridia; order Lachnospirales; family UBA5962; genus WRBA01. The sequence continues at coordinate 13,376 of WRBA01000040.1, forward strand.
TTCACACCCCTACAGAGGAGGAGCTTGAAGGAGAGGGGGATGACCCGGACCCCGGTCCGCGCCTGATACTCCCTGTGGAGGAAGGTGACGTTTTAGGGGAGATTATATACACCTTAAACGGTGCCGAGATTTTTAGGGCTGATATTGTGGCAACTATGACAGCCATGCCCCGGACTATGGAGACGGATTTTTACTTTTATCGTGGAAGGTTTTTTGAATTTATAGGCTCCAGGGGCGCGATACCTATTTGGATTGGGGCAGGGATTGTGTTTTTACTGATACTTAGGTGGATTTTAAGGCTTATAAGGCGTAAAAAGCGAAGGAAGATGTTTGATAACAGAAAGGGCGATAAAAGACTGCATTATAGGTATAGGCGGTATTAATGACGGTGTACGTACATGCCTTCTCAATAGACTTGTACCGAAACGGTAATTTGGTCGTCATTGCAAGTCAGATGCAAAGCATCGACGAAGCAATCTCACATGTAATACAAAATAGATTGTGACCTCAGTGCTACACACTTCCTCGCAATCTACAATCTATATTAATTCAAAAAACTCTTGTAAATCTATAAATTATATTGTATACTTATGTCAAAGGAAGCGATAAATATAGTGTATCCGCCATTAATCTGAGCCGCAGTAGCGGGCGGCACTTTAGTGCCGATTCCA
>WRBA01000041.1 GCA_009779915.1 Defluviitaleaceae bacterium
GCTATGGCGGCTCAGGAACCCCGCCATACCTTTGGGTATGCCGGGAACCCGTTTCCTCAATCTACAAAAAAATACCTGCGTTTTTCTGTTACCATTTTGAAGTAATTTCACTATAGCCCCGCCTTTGTCATTGTCCTTGCCTTACTGCGGTAAGGCTGCGTCCTCTTTCACGGCGGTTTCAAAATTTCCATCCTCAAAACTCGAAGACCCATAGCCGCAAAAAGAACATTGCTTTTGGTCATGGTCATCGAAATAATTAATAATGAATCGAAGTAATTAAAAGCCCTACCAAAATACCCAATAAGGCAGCAAGAGATGTAAATCTGCTTTTCGCTTGAATAGTAGATTGAGGCAATATCTCACCAAAAACAACATAAAGCATAGCACCACCGGCACTTGCAAGGGCAAGAGCCAGTGCCCCATCAGAAATACTGCCGATAAACATACCTATAGCACCGCCTAATATAGTAGGCGCACCGGATAGAGCCGTAAGTGTTACGGCTTTTTTCTTACTTACCCCTCCGGCGATTAAAGGCGACGCCACAGCCATCCCTTCCGGTATACAGTGAAGCATAATTATGAATGCAAGCATCATACCAAGCTGCATATCATGAACACCTGCTGCGCCGATTGCCATGCCTTCAGGCAAATTATGGAGCCCTATTGCAATCAGCATTATAATCCCTGAACGCAAAAGAGCCGGATTTGCAATAAGCTTATTCTCATGATAAAGACCGGCTTTGGTCATATGTTTCTCAAAGCTGTCTCTGTCGTTTATGGTAAACTTATCCACAATCTGATTTAGAAAAAGAACAATTAAAACCCCAATAATCAAGCCAAGCATAGCCATATTCATGCCTCCAAGCTCAACACTCTCAGGTATAAGCTCAAAACACACTACTGAAACCATAACTCCTCCAGCAAAGCTAAGCATCCAGCACATTACCTTCGGTGAAACATTGCCCAGCAACCCTGAAACTAAACCACCAAGCCCCATACCAACTATTCCGGCAAGTGCAGTTAATGCCAATATTTCCATAATATCTCCTCCCGTGCAAATTTGCATTTATGTTAGTTGTAACTAACAATTCTATCCGTAATACTATCACAGTAAACAAATTTTGTCAAGTATCGACAGTAAAATATTCAAGGCAAACGCATGAAGCGTTTGCCCTTCAGCGAGGAACAAATCTGCGATGAAAAGATTACAAATCTTAGCAATTATTTTTTCATACGTCTGCCCTGGTAAAATATTGCTTTAAATTTAAATCTATGGTATAATTCTGTTAGTATAGTTAATTTAACTTTCAAACAGTCTAAATAAGTTTATTTATTTGAGATATTTATAACCCTATATGGAGGTAAAGCTTTGAAATTACAAGAATCGGCAGAAAATTATTTAGAAACTATATTTATCCTTAGCCTCTCAGGTGCGCCTGTCCGCAGCATTGACATAGCCACAGAGCTTGAATATTCTAAGCCCAGTGTAAGTGTTGCTATGAAAAAGTTAGGCGAAAAGGGCTATATAAGTGTAGGTACTGATGGGTATATAACGCTCACAGAAAGTGGTCAAAAAATAGCCAAATCCATGTATGAGCGGCATATGCTCATCTCGGACTGGCTTATTTTCTTAGGTGTGGATAACAATACTGCTGTAGCTGATGCTTGTAAAATGGAACATACTATGAGCGAGCAAAGCTTTGCTGCTATAAAAGCACATATTGAGAATTGGAAAAATGAATTGTATCGTGCCAAGGACTAAACCGACTCAACAACTACAGAGCTTGCCGCAACATCCACTTCGCCCCCTACGGCAACATCAATATTAGAGCCGGGGGCAGATGTCTTTATCCCCAATTTTTCCAACTCATTTTCGCCTTCTTCACCGGCTCTCTTAAGCCTGGAAAGAGCGCCTTCTCTGTCTCTATTTCTCCCTCTTGCCGAGTCCCCCCTGGCCGGTTCGAGCTTTCCTATTGCCGATCTTAAATACCGCAGCACCGTGTCTAACTGTCTACGGGTAGGCTCAAGGTTCCCCGAATACATCCTTGCCCCTTTTTCAACATCACGCATAGCCCTTCTCCAACTGTCTTTTGTAAACATCCTGGAATTAAGCCCCCGAATCATATCAAGCATCCCCTGTACAAGACGCTTTTTCATCTGAATGATATCTCTCTCCAGCTGCTCCCTGGCTTTCCTGTTGGCTTCGCTCACTTTTGCCAACTCTTCAAGAAATGAGCGCATCCTATCAAATTCTCTTTCATCAAAATGTATTTCATTATTTTTCAGCCAGCTTTCAAAATAATCTAAAAGCTCCATTATCTGTGCTTTTGTGTTAAATTTTTCCACCGCAGCCGATTCATTGCCAAATAAGTTTGATAAACCCTGCGGATTTCTCCTGCCAAGACCAAGTAAGTTTACATCCATGTATACTGCCCCTTCCCCTATATACAAATACCCTTATAATCATATCGGCTGATTCTTCCTGAAAATTTGTACAAAAATGGAGAGGATTCCTATTTATCTTTTTGTAGGATAGCATATATCTCACGTTTTGACACTCCTCTATCCTTTGCCACAGATTTCATGGCGTCCTTGCTGTCAAGCCCTTTCTCCAAATATATCTCCATATGTTCTTTGATAGAAATATCTTTATATACATCTAAAATTATGCTTTCCGATACGCCTTCCAGCACAATTACAATCTCACCTCGCGGCTCATTTTTATCAAAATACTCTACAAGCTCTCCTAAGGTATCATATATACTCTCCTCATAAACCTTAGTAATTTCGCGAACTACAGCAGCATGGTGCTGGGCACCTAAGTTTTTTTCAAGAAAGCTTAGGGTCTTTTTCAACCTATGGGGGGCCTCGTAATAAATTGAAGCTCTACTTTCATGCTTAAGCCTATCTATCTCCTTCTTTTGCCCCTTTGAACCCTTCGGAAAAAAGCCGCCAAAAATAAAGCCCTCGCTGCTTATACCTGATAAAATAAATCCGCTTATAAGTGCCGTAGGACCTGGCACCGTGGTACATTTTATGCCTTCTTCCCTGCATCTTGGTACTATTCCATCCCCAGGGTCTGATATAATTGGCATACCTGCATCACTCACCAAAGCGATATTCTTCCCTTCTAAAAGAAGCCTGACTATCTCATCGCTTTTTTTCTTATAATTATGTTCATGAAAACTAATAAGCTTCGCCTTTATCTCGTATCTGTTCAAAAGTTTCAATGTATGTCTTGTATCTTCACAGGCAATAAAATCAACCAGCTTAAATATATTAAGCTGGCGAATGGTAATATCTTCCAAATTCCCTATGGGCGTGCCGCAGATGTAGAGGGTTCCTTTATCCATAATAAATTTCACAACACTCCTTAGTGTAATTACCTTCCGAATCATATATTACAAGAGGAGGCATAACTTTAAGTTCTTTGCCGCCGCCGTAAAGTGCTTCTATCAGCACTAAATTAGGCTCTTTATCCCCATATGGCTGCACAAAGCGCATCTGTTTCGGTTCTAACTTATGCTTTCTTAAAGTGCAGATTATATCCGTAAGCCGTGAAGGTCTGTGAACCATATAAAAGCGCCCTCTCCACTTAAGAGAATAAGATGCAGCATAAATTACATCATCTAAGCTAAGTAAAACCTCATGGCGAGCTATAGCTTTTGAGGAATATGCGCCAAGCAAACCACTGCCAGCCTCCATATAAGGAGGATTTGCCGTTACAACCTCGAAAGAATGCGGCTTCACAAGAGTTTTAATCTCTTTTACATCACCATGAATGATAGCAATTTTATTGCCAAGAGCGTTATATTCAACACTTCTCGCAGCCATATTAGCACTATCTTCTTGGATTTCAATACCTGATAAATGCTTAGCCTCTGTCTTGGCACTTAGAAGTATAGGAATTACACCGCTGCCTGTACCTAAATCCAAAACTGTCTCATCTTTATTAACCGTAGCAAACCCGCTTAAAAGTACAGCATCGATACCAAAACAAAAATACTTAGGGTTTTGGATTATCATATAACCACTTCTATGCAAATCATCCAACCGCTCGTTATCATTAATTTTAACCTTGTCCATCTAAAATTTCCTTAAGCTCAGGGCTGTTATCGCTAGGTTCTGTATCTTTGCTTTTTTTGCGGTTGATAATCTTAAGTTCCGTAGCCTTATAAAATCCTATATTAGGTATATCCGTATCTTTTTTTCTGACGGCGACTTTTATAATACCTCTAAGTATAGATACAGAAAGAACTTCCCCCGTTCCGTCAGGAGTTTTTACAATATCCCCTTCATGAGGTAAAGTCTTATTTATTGCCTCATAAGTCTCCTCCTCATATTTCAAACAGCACATGAGCCTGCCGCAAACCCCTGATATTTTAGTAGGATTAAGCGATAAATTCTGTTCCTTAGCCATTTTAATCGACACCGGCTGAAAATCCCCTAAAAATGAAGCACAGCATAGGCTTCTTCCACAAATTCCCATGCCGTTTAAAAGCTTAGCCTCATCCCTAACGCCAATTTGCCTAAGCTCAATACGCATACGAAATACGCCGGCAAGATCTCTTACAAGCTCCCTAAAATCAACTCGCCCTTCCGATGTAAAATAAAAAATAATTTTATTACAGTCAAAGGTAAGTTCCGTATCCACAAGGTTCATATCAAGGCTATGCTCTTCTACCTTTTTTTGGCATATTACAAATGCTTCTTTCTCTCTCTCTTTATTTTTAGCAAGCTGGAGCGCATCCCCATGGGTGGCTATCCGCATAACCTTTTTAAGAGGCATCACCACTTCCTCATCCGGCACTTTTCGGTTCGCTATCTCAACCATGCCGTACTCTACCCCCCGGCTGGTCTCAACTATAACATTTTGACCCTGGGTAATATTTTCGCCGTCCGGATCGAAATAATATATCTTGCCTACTTGCTTAAATCTAACACCTACTACTTCTATCATTTATAACACTCCTTAAAACCCAGCCATTTTCATTAACATGACTTCCATTGTAAGTAAATAATTCCCATTTGATTTAAGACTATAACCGGCACCCAAAATCGAATCTACGCCGCAAACCAGCTTTTTAAAAGACATTTGGTCACTAAATAATTTTATATTATCCGATAAATCTGTCTGTATAAAATAGTCTGTCTCACCTGTAGCTTTATGCACCAGTGCATCCCTATACCATGAATGCATAAAATTAAGCATACGCACTGAATTATCCTTAAATTTCTCAAGTTTCTTTGCCAATAAAAGTATATCCCATAAATTCGAATCAGGCAAGCTATTTAGTATATCTCCAATTTCTTTTCGGTCTTCTTTAAAATTTTCATCATTTACAAGCATAAGGGCAGCTCCAATACTGCCGCTGCTTACTACAGCCGCCGGATGGGCATCCGAAAAACCATAGCCTAAATCAGCTAAATAAGCTTCAACTTTTTTAATATTAATGGGCTTAAGCCGCAAAATAACACATCTTGATATTATTGTAGGCAAAAAATTATGAAAATTTTCCGATACAAGCAAAAAAACCGCGTAAGAAGGCGGCTCTTCCAATGTTTTTAACAACGCATTCTGAGCCTGAGGGGTCATTTTATCTGCATTGTCCAGTATAAAAATTTTGTATTTATATTTGTAAGGTCTTATATGGGCTGCCTGATTTATCTGCTCTCTAATATCATCCACACCTAAAGAGGAGGTACCTTTAGGTGCTACATATATAATATCCGGATGGTTAGACGCACCAAAAGCCTTGCATGAAATACATTCATTACAAGGCTTGTAGTTTTCTTCACATTGCAAAGCCTTAGCAAATACCCCAGCTAGTAATCCTTTGCCAACGCCCTCTATCCCGTCAAATATATAGGCGTGAGAGTGATTTCCTAACCCAAGGGATTTTTGAAGGCTCAATATAATAGCTTCATGTCCACAAATATCTGAAAAGTTATGCATCCGTTTATACGTTGATTCTCTATATTAAAATATCGAGCAAAAGCCCCCGAATCATGCCAGTTTTCTCCAATATTGCTAAATTATCCTTCTGACTTTTTAAAAGCTCCTGCCCAAGCTCATCCACTGCTTGATTGACTTGACGCACAATGCCGAAAACCCTGTGCCTGCCGCGCCTGTCAAGGAAATTATCCCTCGAAAACTCATGGGAGTTAGTAACAACTTCATTAATAAACTCCCCTATTAAGCTTTTATACTCTTTAAGGTCGTTTATATCCATATGCTTAGAAAGTTTATCTCCCTGGAGAGAAATTTCATCAATAAGCCCGGAAAGCCGTCTAACAAGCCCTTCCTCACTAAGTTTACTCAAAGTAAAACTAAAATCCTCATGAGGGGGTCTGTCCTTAATTTTTGCCGCAGCCGGATTTAAATGTGCGCCCAAAATTTCCGATACGCGAATGTCCATATAATTATGCTCCTCGCTCTATACAGTATTACTCACTGTATCTTATATCGGCTTGTATTAAACTTTTCTAAACTCTTCTACATTAAGAACGAATATAGTAGCCCCGCCCACTGTAACCTCAACAGGATAAGGTACATAGCTCTCCGTAGCACTCATATGAGAAGAGTTGATAGAAGTTATCTGCCTGCGTCCTTTACATTTCTTCTCTATAATGGAAACCAAATCTTCAAGCTTATCATCTTGAACACCGCAAATAAGGGTCGTATTACCGGCCCTTAAAAAGCCCCCTGTAGTAGCTAATTTGGTTACTGAATATCCTTTTTCATTAAGGACGTCCATAATATGAAAAGCATCCTCATCATGTATTATAGCCATGACTAATTTCATTACAATTACCTCCTTTTTGCTGTGTTGAATTGTAAAGTTTTATATAGTATAACACATCAATTCCAAAAATTCCAATACAAATAATGTAAAGTTTATGAATTGAATTGTAAACAGAGACGATGCCGGGTTGTAATCAAAAAATAAGTTTTATTGGATGAGTTTAAACAGTGGTGTGCAACCCCTCAGGGCAAACGATTGTGCTTGCAGGTACTACGGCACTATGCTATACTGGATTGTATAATTTTTGAAGAGGTGGATAGCAATTGAGCATCAAATTGGCAGAAACAGATATTAATATTTGGAAAAATTCAAAAGCTAACATTATCATACCCATGATAGTACAATTTCTTGCCTGTTTTTTATTATTTGTATTGCAGCAACTTAGCTTTCGTAGTGACACTTGGTATACGCACCCTTTTAATATTACAAATAATTATGTTTTCGTTGCTTTTACCATATCTTTAGGTTGGTTTTTGCTTATTATGCACTTGTATCGAAAGCAATTATGCAAAACACCGGTGCCTAAAAAAAATTGGGGCGTATCAACAATATTTCTCTTGCCCCAGATTATAATACTTATAGTATACGGCGGGGCTCATGTAGGTCTATCAGCTTATCACAGCTGGATCCCCAGTGTTGTGACACTGCTGATAATTGGTTTCACCATGTCAATGGGTTTCGATAAATTCCGGTACTGGCTCCTTAGTAAAGCAGCGTTTGTCCTAATATTTTCAATAAGCTATTTTATGCTCCCTAATCGGTGGGGCGGCGGCTTCATTAGCTTAACGCCTCCATTTCTGTTAGTATTGATTTTTGCATGTATATATCTGATTTTTTTAGAATTTATTGTATGGGTCATTGTAAAACTGGGAAGTCGCATATCACGTAAGGTTATCTGCTAATCAACCCAAAAAGTCAAATGCGCGGCTCACAAGCGAACCGCGCACTTTAATGGTTTTTTACTCCATAGCAGCTTTTTTAAGTATCAAAAGCTTTTGTCCCGGAAAAATTTTATCAGGATTTTCAATTTCGTTTATGGCCGAGATTTCGTCAATACTAGTATTGTAATCTTTGGCAATTTTCCAAAGACTATCTCCATTTTGGACCACATACAGTATAATACCAGGCATAGAATCAAGGACATATCTCTCCATATCGTTAAATACTATATCACTTACCATTGAAGCTTCCATGCCCTTAGATACGCTGGCGTTAAAACTTATTAAAAACCTAAGCTCAACCTCCCTGTCTGAAAGCATATTAAAGCCAACATGATCTACAGAAGCGGTCAAATTTACAAACATATCTGCTGTCGCACCTTTCATCTCAATAATTTGCCTGAAAGGTATCATAGCTTTATGACTGTATAGCGGGGTATCATCGCTTTCGGCTATATAGAGTATGTCAGTCTCAATAGCCCCTTCCACAACTACCTTATCGCTTAAAATCTTTACATCATCTGTGGATACTTTGCCTTTGACCCTAAAAATTTGTAATATATCCGGACAATTTTCGGCAAGGGATATAACTTCTTTTATCGTAGACTGATTTTTATTGCGGCTTATGAGTTTGTTGTATTTTACAAGGGTTCTGGCCATATCAAGCTGCTTATTTATCATATGAGCATCTTCTAAAACCTCAATACTTATAGTGGCACTTACCTTACAATTTACACTTACAGCAACCTCAATTTCAACGAGCCTGTCTTCCCCATCCTCATCCGGTTTTATTTGCACATGCTGGTCTGAAAGGCTGAATATGCAATCGGCAAACATATCCTCCCTACATTCAGCAATTTCAATATTTCCGTTAAACGGAATCTCATGCTCCATAAACTCGATAATATTTTCGTCGTTTTCACCCTTGTACAGTGTTGTCACAAGTAAATCTCCGAAAATATTAACTTTTCCATTTTGCACCCTTACATCCTGGTTGCCTACTTCGATATTGGTTTGAAGTATTTCACGGATATTTGCTTTGCCCTGAGGCGTTGCAATATTATCCTTAATTACAAACCTATCGGCTTTATTGGTCACAGACTTGTTCAAAGTTAGATTGTTTTTAAGCTGCTGATTTGAGGGCAGATCCGCTATATCCACCACAACCTCGAAAACTTGAGTGGTCTCGGCTTTAACACTTACCTCAACTATAGCTTTATAATTGATTTTTCTATCGTTTATCATGCGAAAATCCAAAGTTGCAATATCAGGCTTAATATCAACCCACATATCAGATGCAATTCCGTCAATGTTTATAAAATCATCGACGGGTGAGCTTAGAGAAATGCTGTGTACCCGCTTTTCCTCGCCCCTGGCTAAATATAATACTTGTATGTAGAGCTTGCCTACGAAGTTGACCCGATCAGCCAAAATTTCTGTTCGCTCAATAGCAAGCTTCGCGTCAGCCTGAAGCATTATTGCCATATCAGGCTTTATGTCTGGAACTATTATATCACCTTCCAGTAATATTTGTGTAAGCTCTGTGCCCACACTCTGGTCTAGAACTAACTTTTGCTTAACCAGTTCATTTGTCATGCTATACCTCCTTATAATACTAACTCCAGATTAAAACCAAAAGTTTGAACGGTGTCCCAAAACGCCGAAGCAAAGGCGTTTAGAGGTGATTTTAGCCGTAAAAAAAATTGGTTTTAATCAGTGCTTAGTATATGCTGAAAATAGTCTATTCCAGTATATTTTGCGGCTGAGCGGATTATGCATATCTGCAGTGAGTAAAAATGTTTTCTATAGAGACAGCGCGGCAAAAGCTGCCACCGGCATACAAGCCTCTTTACAAGGATGGCAAGTGTTTAGACGCTTTGCGCGTTTGACACACACTGTAATGTTATGCCATGCCAAATGGACTGTTCTTGTAACCGCGCGCTTCTAATCATATGCGGAATATGAGAATAAAGGATTTACTTATATTTGCTATGTATTATGAGATATTGCCGAATGCTGTTAAGTGAAATGCATACTGCCTGCCAAAAGCATTGACAAAGATAAAACTATTATTGTAATATCTCATAGGGAACCTTCCATTCAAATATGTGATACAAAAATTATTATGGAAGCATAAGGAGAATTTTATGAAAAAATATGCTTTAGCTTTAGTTATGACTGTGTTATTTTCACTCACAGCTTGTAACCAGGAAACAACATCCCCGGTTTCTTATATTCAAGTGTCGGCAGATACAGAAATAGAGGCAGCTTACCAAAGAGCTGTTGAAGCTTTCACATGGTTTAATAAATCCACAATGCCTGCTGACTGGGAGAATCAAGTAACAGACGAAAACGGCAATGTATATATGAGGGTAATACATGATAATATAAGCACCTTGGCAGATTTGGAAGCCCATCTTTATAGTATTTTTGTCCCGGATATAGTAAATGAGTTATTTAATGCTTTTTTACCTCATCAAATGTATCGTGACTTTGATGGAGCTTTACATACTATGGGGGGAGACCGCGGCGGCGACCTAACCAAAGGCGATGAAGTTCACGAAATTATAAGAGAAAGCGACCAAAGGATAATTTACCGTGTAAGCGTTGATGTACTTGATATAGATACTCTTTCAAGGGTAGTTGATACCGAAGTCTATGATTTTGTTTACGAACTCATAGATGGAGAGTGGTTGTTCACTAATTTTAATTTGACGCGGTAATGTAGTGCCTATAAAACAAAAATTTGGAGGATTTCTTATGAGCAAGCATTATTTTTTAGGGATATTCATAGCGGCATTGTTCTTATCTATTATTGTGTTATTTCCATCAAATATAGCCTATGCTCAATTGTTGGAAATCTCTAACGTCACAGATAATAATAACGTGCTTTCAACTGAAGATTGGTTTGAATGGTTCAACGCCCTCACACAAGAGGAACAATTAACCATAAGTTTCCGACCTTCACGTGAGCTTGTTGAACCTCCCGAACCATATTTCTATGTAGATGTCTTTAGAAGATTATGGCTGAATTTTTATATGGAACGGATTTCCGAAGAAGTCAGCAGTAATGGCGTAATGTATTGGTTTGCGACCGCTCCTGCCACTCTTGAAGTGATGGAGGCTGTCAGTGCCGAGGTTTTTCTTGTGCCGGGGCTTTCCTATGATAATTTTGGCTCTTTCTTAGGCACAGCCGGCTGGCAGGCAAGAGAGAGCATGGAGCCTATAAGAGGCAGCCGGTTTGCGCTTTCGACCGACTCCGAAGGGCAGCCGATATTCATACCAATGCCTGTAGGCACAACTTTTGTTCTCGAATCGGGTGTATATATAGTGTACAGACAAGAAGGACCCGATGATTGGTTTATTATAGCGGTAGGAGAGGAAAACCATCCATTTGAAACATTTGAGTCTCCATCCGGTTGGGCAGCAGATATTATAAACGAAGCAATAATTGTCAGTATTGCCCCGCCGCAGTTAATCGGCAGCTACACTTCCCCCATCACCCGCGCCGAATTTACCGCTCTTGCAGCTGCCCTTTACGAAATGGTAACAGCCAGGGAAATCCCTTACCATATGACCTTCAATGACACGACAGATATTAATGTGCAAAAAATGGGCAGCTTGGGAGTAGTAACAGGCGTTGGAGATGGCAACTTCAATCCGGAAGGTAAATTAACAAGAGAGCAGGCTGCTGTTATCCTTGCCCGCCTTGCTCGTTTACTGACAGATGAACTGCCGCAGTCAGATTTAGCCGCAAAATTTGAGCAGATAGCATCTATAGACGCCCAGCCCAAAATCCTTTATGCCGATATGGAAACCATATCAGACTGGGCGTATGACGCTGTCCGGGATATAACTTTACTTGGCATCATGAGTGGAATCGGTGAAAATATATTTTCACCCAATAGCGAATATACAAGGGAACAGAGTATTGTTACTATTATGCGGATATATGATTTAGTTAAATAAGAGTGAGGGCGTAAGAGGGTCTTTATAACATTTGTTCAACTTAAAGATATCTCAGTTACCTTAAAACATTGAAAACGCCTTGCAAAAAACCGCAACTACCTAAGTCATGCTGGATAAATCGCAATTCGCATATTTTTTCCATATTAGTTTGCAAAATTTCGTACAAACTTACTTAAAGTTCCTCGCCAAAATTCTGATTTCGGCGAAGGGCAAACCCTTCATGCGTTTGCCGTGTACAAATTGCAAAAAATATTGACATTGTTAAATGATTATGATATTATGATTAGCATTAAAGGCTATGACGGAGAGAAAGATATCCTCACTCAGCATGTCCGATGTAAATGTCGGCGATTAGAGATACTGCGGTTGGTGAAAGCAGGTGCTGACGGATATGTAAATACACTTCTGAGCTGATGTTCTGAAATAAGTAGTTACGTAGGAACATACGGAAAGCCCACCGTCATAAGGGCAGGGATTGTTTGATTCCGATGAGTGACAGCTATTTATGCCGTAATCAGGGTGGTACCGCGGGAATATTGTATTTTCTCGTCCCTGAGCAAGTCCTAACTTGCTCAGGGACTTTTATTTTGAGCAAGAAAAAAGTAAAAAAGGAGAATTGCTATGTCCAACGTAACATTCCTATCAGGAGAAAACATACCACTCGAAATGCACAAAGTACGTATGGTGCAAAAAATCAATCTGTTGCCTATCGAGAAACGCTTGCAATGTATGAAAGAAGCTGGATTCAACACTTTTTTGTTGAAAAACCGAGATGTCTTCCTCGATATGCTTACCGACAGTGGGGTGAATGCAATGAGCGAAAACCAATACGCCGCTATGATGCAGGCTGACGACAGCTACGCAGGGTCGGAAACATTCTATCGCTTAGAATCCACTCTGCAAGACATCTTCGGTATGAAGTATTTTTTGCCCACGCATCAAGGGCGCGCATGTGAAAATATTATTGCACAAACTATGGTAAAGCCGGGAACAACCGCATTGATGAATTTTCACTTTACCACGACTAAAGCACACATCACTTTGATGGGTGGTAATGTTGAGGAAATCATCAGTGATGAAGGGTTAAAAATCCAAAGCAATGCGCTGTTTAAAGGTGATGTTGACATCTGCAAACTGAATGAGGCGATAACACGACTTGGAAAAGAAAAAATTGCATTTATGCGAATTGAGGCAGGTACTAATCTTGTTGGCGGCCAACCTGTATCCATGAGTAATATGCGTGAAGTATCACGAATATGCCGAGAAAACGGAATACCTCTTGTGTATGATGCAAGCCTTTTAAGTGATAATCTGTACTTCATTAAAGTACGAGACAAAAAATACAAAAATATTGATATTAAGGAAATCACACGCGAAATAGCTTCTCTCATGGATGTAGTTTATTTCTCAGCCCGTAAGTTAGGCTCGGCTCGCGGCGGTGGCATGCTTTTGTCTGATGAAAAGTTATTTCTAAAAATGCGTGAGCTTGTGCCGCTTTTTGAAGGCTTCCTAACTTATGGCGGTATGTCAGTGCGCGAAATGGAAGCGATGACAGTTGGTATGCAGGAAACACTTGATATTGATGTAATCAGCCAAACACCAATTTTTGTAGAAGCGTTATGTAATGAATTATTGTCAAAAGGGATTCCTGTTGTGACCCCTCCAGGTGGTCTTGGCTGTCATGTGGATGCAACTCAATTCTGTTCTCATATCCCACAAACACAATACCGCGCAGGGGCATTGGCTGCGGCTACATTCATTGCAAGTGGCGTAAGGGGAATGGAACGTGGTACGATGAGTGAACAACGCAATGACGATGGAAGCGAACAATTTTCGGAAATGGAATTACTACGGCTTGCCGTTCCAAAACGTGTGTTTACATTGTCACAAGTAAAATACACAGCTGACCGCATTGCATGGTTATTTAACAATCGTCACCTAATCGGCGGGCTTGAGTTTACTGAAGAACCAAAAGTGCTTCGTTTCTTTTTCGGACGCTTGAAGCCGATTGGGAATTGGACACATGAATTAATCGAGCAATTTCGCAAAGATTTTGGAGATAGTCTATAAACCAAGTTAAGAGTTTTATAAAACGTTAATCTGCATAATTTAATGCAATATACGATAGATAGGTAAAACAAACACCCCCCTGAGCAATACACAGGGGGGTGTTTGTATGGTGTGATGTTAAAAGTGGACAAACGGAAGTCACGAAAACAAAATAAGGAAGAAGAAAGATATAGAAGAAAAGATAGAAATAGTAAGGACAAGCCCTCGGTCAATTAGTACTGCTCAGCTGAATACGTTACCGCACTTACA
>WRBA01000042.1 GCA_009779915.1 Defluviitaleaceae bacterium
GGTCGTAAATGCTTCGCATTTACTGCTCGCCATGCGTCCCGGCTGGTCGTAAATGCTTCGCATTTACTGCTCGCCATGCGTCCCGGCTGGTCGTAAATGCTTCGCATTTACTGCTCGCCATGCATCCCGGGTAGCGGGCGACGCATAATCGAAGATATTACGCCAGGAGGCACTGACAAAGTATGGCGAGAAAATTACCAAAAATACGACAATATGAAGGTATTAAGCAGGCTCGGAGCATGAAAGTTGATTACATACCATATCAAAAGCAGTTTCGCTCGCAGATAGAAAAGATGATGCTGTCACTTTACCAGGAAGACCCGGCAGGACTAGGTATTGATTGCAATAAGATTAATGCCACTATTCTTGAGTGTACGCGGCATCCTGAAAAGGTAAAGCTTCTCACCATCTGGTATGGGGGAGAACTTGCAGGGTATGCGCTAATCGTGTTTTTTTGGAGCAATGAGTATGGGGGCAATATACTTTGTCTTGATGAAATTTATATAAAAGAAGCCTTTCGCAGCCTTGGAATTGGCAGTCGTACTATAGGAGATATGCCCGGTATTTTCCCTGAAAGTACAGCAATTAGTTTGGAAGTAACCCCTTCTAACTCCCGCGCAAAATTGTTTTATGAACGATTAGGATTTACTCAAAAAGAAAATCTATCAATGATACGTATACTATAGTATAAGGAGTGTTTTTGTGGCAAGGTCTTCAAAGCATAATTTAACCGAAGGTCCTATATTTGGGAAACTTATATCCATTGCTGCCCCTCTAACAGGGGGTATGCTTATGGGTATGATATACAATTTGACAGATATGTTTTGGCTTGGCAGGCTGGGGGATGGGGCACCGGCGGCAGTAGCGGCAGTAGGTGCTGTCGGGCTTCTAATGTGGATGTCTATGGCATTTCAAAGTTTTGGGCGAATGGGTTCGGAGATTGGTGTATCCCAAAACCTTGGCCGCGGGGATGAAGAGGCGGCAAAAGGCTTTGCCGGGACAGCCTTTACCCTAAATCTCATACTAGGTATTTTATACGGACTCGTAATGATTTTCGGCCGCCGCTACCTTATAGGTTTTTTTGATATTCAAGATCCTCAGGTAGTAAATCACGCTGAGAATTATTTGATGATAACAGGCTTTGCAATGCCTTTTTTTTACCTTGGCGGTGCGGGGATGGGTATATACAGCGGCAGCGGTAATGCGAGAACGCCCTTTTATTTTCAAGCCACAGGTATTATCATTAATATGATTTTAAGCCCTATTTTAATATTTCCCGCAGGTCTTGGAGTTGAAGGAGCGGCAATTGCTACGGTGATAGCCCAATCCATTTCTATTTCTGTAGCTATTTGGCATATAAAATTCCATAAAAACAGACCATTTAAAGAGCTTAAGCTTTTGGGTATTGCTAATAAAAAAACCTTAAAGCAAATCTTTAAATGGGTAACACCGATAGCTATTGAGAGCTTTTTCTTTACGTTCCTTACAATGCTTGTGGCCCGCTTTGTAGCGCAATTTGGCACAGAGGCAATGGCTGCACAACGTATAGGCAGCCAGATAGAAAGTTTGTCATGGCTTATTGGTGCAGGGTTTGCATCAGCTATTTCAGCTTTTACCGGGCAGAATTTTGGTGCAGGCAAATGGTCAAGGATACGGGAAGGTTATAAGCTTTCAGCTATTATAATGGGAATTTGGGGTGTAATTGTTACCTGTATACTATTTTTTGCCGGCGGATCGTTATTTAGCATATTTATGCCTGGCGAGCTTGAAGTAATTGCAATGGGGGCAAATTATATGCGTATTCTTGCGGCGGCTCAAATCTTAGGATGTCTTGAAGGGGTTACTGCAGGTACATTCCGCGGGCTTGGGAAAACGGTGCCTCCATCGATAGTCAGTGTTTCCATTAATACTGTACGTATGTTTGCAGCATTTTTCCTGGCACAGACAGCAATGGGATTAGATGGTATATGGTGGGCACTGACTATAGGGGCGATACTAAGAGGGACTTGGATATTCATATGGCTTAGATGGTATGTGAGAAAACTGCCTAAAGAAGATGTAATGGAACCAAATGCGGTTTAGGAAAGTATAGAGAAATAATCTAGCCGGACTCACTCTTTATCCGAGTGGATCCGGCTTTTTTCATAAGCTTATTTATAGGTAGTGCTAGTACATAGTATGAAATAAGCTGTCAGTATGTACATATTTATAGCCGGTTAATGTTAATTACCTGAATAATACTCTCTCTTGTCCTATCTATTACTACATCTCCGGTGCATTTTTCCTTTGTTTGAGGAAGATACATATTTATTTTCTCTATTTTACCGGATTTAAGCAATTTTTCCATAAAAACCGCATCAATATCAACTTCATAAGCATTTAGAAAATTTTTCCAAACGCTAAACTTGCAGCCGTCCTTCCATCTGTCACAGTAGAAGGCTTTGCGGTTTTCTAAAACAGCACCCCCTTCGCAAATAGGGCAGCTGCCGAGTTTCTTAAATGATTTAGCTGACTTTGTTTTTTTACCTCGCGTTCTTTCTTCCTTATCAAACTCCACAGACAGCTTTTTATTCGAGCTTTCAACTATAAATCCTGTAAATCGTCCTATACTTTCCATAAATTTTGTGCTGTCCATATTGCCCTTTGCTATGGAAGAGAGCCCCTTTTCCCATTTACCCGTAGTTTCAGGGGATTTAAGCTCATCAGGCAGTACCTCTATAAGCTTTACCCCTTTATCCGTAGGCAAGAGTACTTTGCCTTTCCTAATTACATAGCCAACATCTATTATACGCTCGATTATAGAGGCTCTGGTGGCTGGTGTGCCTATGCCCGAATCCTTTAGCTGATGTTTTATCTCCTCCTCCTCAATAAAGCGGCCGGCGTTTTCCATGGCATTTAAAAGCTCGCCTTCTGTATAAGGTTTTGGAGGCTCGGTTTTCTTTTTTATTAAATCGGCATTTATTAACTTTGGTTCATCCCATTCCGATATATTTGGGAGAAGTTCTTCTTCATCGCTTTTATCCGATGTATACAGTGCCTTCCAGCCCATATCCACCACAGAAATACCTGTAGTTAAAAAGCTCTCTTCGCAAACTTCAGTTATTATTTTTGTAACTTCATAAATATAAGGTGGGTAAAATGCGGCTAAAAATTTACGGATAATCATATCATATATATTTTTCTCACTATCACTTAAGGAGGATAGATTAGCTTTTTTACCTGTAGGGATTATAGCATGGTGATCGGAAACTTTTCCGTTATCAAACATACGTTTACCCATAGGAAGTTTAGGGAGGGATGTCAAATAATCGACATACTCCCCATAAGGCTCCGAGGGCAGGCTTTTAATTATATCCAATACTTTAGCTTTCATATCATTAGGCAGATGCTGAGAATCCGTGCGTGGGTATGTTATAAGCTTACGCTTTTCGTACAAATCTTGGGCGATTTGCAATGTGGTTTTAGCTGAATAGGAAAATCGCCTATTACACTCCCGCTGTAAAAGGGTAAGATCATACAAAAGCCCCGGTATCTGACCTTTACGCTCGATTTTGATAGACTCCACTGTCCCCGTTTGACCTTTTATTTTGTTATGTATTGCAGCTGCTCGCTCTTCCTCAAATATTTTGTTTTCATTTTCTTTCAAATCTATCCAAAGGCCGCTGTATAAGTCAAAATCTGCTTTTATCTGCCAATAATCCTTAGGGATATGGGCTTCGATTTCTTTTTGCCGCCGGACTAAAATATTTAAAGTAGGGGTTTGTACCCGCCCAATACTAAGGAGTACTCCGTAATTTATTGTATATGCCCTTGAGGCGTTTATGCCTACAAGCCAATCAGCTTCGGAGCGGCATTTGGCACTTTCATATAAATTATCGTATTCTTCAGAAGGTTTAAGTTTTTCAAAGCCTGATTTTATAGCTTCGGCAGTCATGCTGGATATCCAAAGTCTTTTAACCGGCTTGCTGCATTTAACATAATTATAGATATAGCGAAATATAAGCTCACCTTCGCGGCCACTGTCAGTAGCACATACTATATAGTCAATTTCTTTGGAATTCATAAGCTTTTTAAGTATTCCAAGCTGAGTTTTTGTCTTAGGCATAGCAGAAAGTGCCATTTCATCAGGAATTATTGGCAGATGTGCCATGTCCCATTTTTTGTAAGCCGGATTATAAGCATCAGGGTCCGAAAGCCCCACCAAATGACCGATTGCCCAGGAAATAATATATTCGTCGCTAATTAAACAATTATCACCTTTACCTTTTACTTTTAGTACAGCGGCAATATCTCTTGCCACCGAAGGTTTTTCCGCTATAATTAAAATTTTTCCCATTTTAAACTATCCAAGAGCCGGAACTCTTCCTTTCGATTATATTGACAAGTATAATAAAAGGATATTAGAATATACATATATTGTCAAAGATTTTAGGAGGATTTTATGAATAATTTCAAGATAATATCAGATACCTCATGTGATTTAACAAATGACATTATAGAGAAGTATGACATTGGGCTGGTTCCTTTCAAGATTACCTTTGATGGTGTAAATTATTTGAAAGAAGGGGTAGATATTACAATTGAGGAGTTTTATGATAAAATTTCAGTGAAGGGAGTATTTCCTAAAACTTCGCTGCCTTCTATACAAGATTATGCGGATAAGTTTAAACCCTATCTTGAAGAAGGGCAGGATATTTTATGTATTTGCTTGACTTCCGAGTTTTCAGGTTCTTATGGGAGTGCGGTAAATGCGGCTGAGATGCTTTTGGAAGAGTATCCGGATCGGAATATTAAAATCATGGACTCCCGCGCAGTGACATTTTTACAAGGTCTTCTTGTAATGGATATTGGGGAGTACCGCAGCCAAGGCAAGAACATAGATGAAGTATATAATTTGGTTGAATCCTATAAAAATGAAAACTTAATTTACCTTACTTTGGATACCCTTGAATATCTTGAAAAAGGCGGCAGAATCGGGAAAGCATCTGCCTTTGCAGGAGGTATTTTAAATATAAAGCCTATAATTAAATTTAAAGATGGCGGAATTACCCCTCACTCCAAAGTACGTGGCCGTAAAAAAGCTCTTAATGAAGTAGTAGAGCTTAGTGCTGAATTTTTAAAAGGGAAAGAAAATGAATATCGTGTAAAGGTATTACATAATCGCTGTGAAAATGATGCTAAAGAGATAGAAAGTTACGTTAAAGCAAAGGGCATCATCCCTCTGATGGGAATTGGGCATATAGGAGTGACTATTACGGCTCACGGAGGGCTTGGAATGACTGGAATTGTTATGCTGAAAAATAAGCCTTAGGGTACAGTTTAAGAACTTGTATTCAATAAACGTGCCGTTTGCAAAAACAAACGGCACATTTTTATTTCCGTGATGCCCTGCCTTTTGGGCGGGATAGTTCAAGTATGAGCTTTATTGCCAATACATCATATTTATATGGAGGGCACCGGCAGGGCTGGTTTCAGGCACTGCAAGGTTTGAGTTAAATGCCCTGATAATCATACCTTGGAAAAGTGGAACCATGCCTGTATGTTCATTTGCAAGCTTTGTAATCTCTTCAAAAAGGGCAAGTCTTGCATCTGCATCGATTGTAACGACAGCCTGGTCAATGAGTGCTGTCATTTCAGGATGATCTATACGGTTCCTGTTTTGTCCGCCAATGGCACCAGAATGTAACATTCCTACCATATAAGCAAGGAGGTTAGTCGGTGCGAAATTGCCTATTGCGGCTTCGTAATCTCCCTCAGATGTTATGGCAAGGAATGAAGCTAAATCCATTCTTACAACATAAACATCAATACCAATATCAGCAAGGTTAGATTGTATAACTTCAACCATACGTGCCCTTGCATCATTTGAAGCAATAATACTAAAAGAAATATCTCCAGGATTTATGCCGGATTCAGCAAGTAAAGCTTTGGCACCTTCCGGGTCGAAGCTGTTTTCATTTTCAAAAGACACCCCCGGGAAGTTTATAGGCACTTGATTGTAAATAGGAATTGCAAATCCTGCCATGCCAACCTCTACCACAGCATCTTTATCAATAGCCATATCAAGTGCTCTTCTTATATTAATATCCGAAAAAATTGGGTTTTCGTTATTAATCAGAAGGGCGTTATGCTGCGTAGCTGTTCTCATAAAAACATCAATACCCGGCTCCGCCTCAAGTCTAGGGATGTCCATCGTAGCAACTTCCACAATATAGTCAACTTCGCCCATTTCTAAAGCTATAGTCCTTGAAGCGCCTTCCGGTATAACTCTCCAAGTTATATCCCGGATTCTTGAGGCGCGGGCTGTATCAAAATAATTGTCAAAAGCTGTGAAGGTCAAAGAATCCCCGGATCTCCACTCTTGAAATATGAAAGGACCGGAACCAACAGGGTTTGCGGTAAAATCATGACCTGATTCTATTAAAGACAGGGGCATAATAGAGTTTCCTTGATGAGCCAAATCAAAAAACAGTATGGAGTTAGGTGTTTCAGTATAGATTGTAAGAGTATATGTATCAACAACCTCAGCCCTTACAATACTACGCTGTGCCAGAGCGGCCTCAGGGTAGTTTTTAACATAATACAGAGATGCCACAACATCTTCAGCAGTCATATGGTCACCGTTATGGAAGTAAATATCCTGACGGAGGGTAAATTCAAATAATACATCACTAATTGCTCTCCAGCTTTCGATTAAATCTGGAAGGGGTTCTAAAGTGTCATAATCAACCCTAAAGAGACCATTGTGCGTCATAGAATTTTTAAAAGCGGCAGCTGTTGAAGCATGTCTGGCAGGGGCAATCGAGGGAGTTTCATTTTCAGTAGCGATAATGAGACTGCCTGTTGCACCTTCTTCCGGAGCAGGAGCAGGGGTTTCAAGTGCCGGAGCAGCAGGAGTCACAGGTGCCGCCGGCTCAGGCTGAGGTGTAACCGGCTGTACTTGCTGAGCAGGAGTACAAGCACTTAAAGTACCGACCAACAAAGCACCGATAAGCAGCATACTTAAAGCTTTTTTCATTTTCATAATATTATCTCCTTTAAAAGAATTGAAAAAAATTAATACCAACAAAAGCGTTTATTATATGATTACGCTCGCATCACCTAATAAACGCTTTTGTTAAACAATTTACAGTATACATTAAAAATATTGCAAAGTCAACAAAAAAATCATAAATATACAATATTTCGATACAATATACATTGTTTTAATGAAATATACAAAAATATTGACGATTATATACAATTCTATATTCTGTCTTTTTGGAATTTCCCCAGGGCTTCAATATGAGCGGCAACTGCGTCCGGCGCAGGTCCTCCGGGAACACTTCTTGCATTAACGCAGTTTTCCAAAGCGATTGCTTCATAAATATAAGGACCAAATTCCGGGCAAATGGCTTGATACTCGGAAAGCGGCAAATCCTCCAAGGTGCAGCCTTTGTTTATAGACTCCCGCACAAGCTGTCCTACAATTCCGTAAGCATCTCTAAAAGGCATCCCTTTTTTTACAAGATAATCGGCACAGTCAGTGGCGTTTAAAAAGCCTTTTGCGGCGGCTTTTCGCATATTATCAGGCTTAAAAATCATAGTTTCCATCATTGGGGTAAATACGGCAAGGCACTGCACAACTGTATCAATGGCATCAAAAACCGGCTCCTTATCCTCTTGCATATCTTTATTATAAGCCAGTGGAAGCCCTTTCATCACAGTTAAAAGAGCTATTAAGCTGCCATAAACCCGACCTGTTTTACCTCTTGTAAGTTCCGCAACATCAGGGTTTTTCTTTTGAGGCATTATGGAAGAGCCTGTGGCAAAAGCATCATTTGGTTCCGCAAAGCCACACTCCCAAGAGCACCAGAATATAATTTCTTCAGACAATCTTGAAAGATGCATCATCATAATAGATAATGCCGATAAAAGCTCCAAGCAAAAGTCGCGGTCACTTACGGCGTCTAAGCTGTTGGCTGTTATTTTGCTAAAGCCAAGCTTCTTAGCCACCATTTTACGATCTATTGGATAAGTGGTGGCAGCCAAGGCACCGGCACCTAAAGGGCAGAAATCCATCCGTTTAAGGCAGTCTTCAAGGCGGGTAATGTCCCTGGAGAACATTTCAGCGTAAGCCATTAAATAATGCCCCAAAGTTACAGGCTGAGCGCGCTGCAAATGAGTATATCCGGGCATAATAGTATGTAAATGATCCTGTGCCCGGTCTATTAATACTCTTTGGAAACCCAGAGTAAGTTTAATTAGCCTGCGGACTTCCTCCATAACATATAATCGCATATCTAATGCAACCTGGTCATTTCTGGAGCGGGCAGTATGCAGGCGGCGGCCGGCATCCCCAATCCTCTCAGTTAAAAGGACTTCTATATTCATATGTATGTCTTCGGCGTCGGTACTAAGCTCAACTTCGCCGTTTTCGATATCTTGCAAAATGCTTTGTAAGCCGTCCAATATAGCTTCTACATCTTTTTGCGAGATAATCCGCTGAGCACCCAGCATAACAGCGTGAGCCATGCTGCCTTCTATATCCTGCTTGTACATACGAAAATCTACAGACAGGGATTCATTAAAGTCATTAACCAAATCATTAGTTTCCGTTTGTATACGTCCAGCCCATAATTTTTTCACTTGCACTCCTCTCCTTTCCCTAGAAAAAAACTGCCCATGCTAAATATTCATGGGCATAAAACATATATAAATCACGATACTACATAATCCCTTTCAGAATATCGATGACTAAAAGCAAATTGTCAGCTATTTTAAAGGCTTTATTTTCAATATCTTCATCAGGTGCAAGCATATCAGGCACAAATATACACGGAATCTTGGCGGCACAAGCAGCATATAGTCCGTTTCTGGAATCCTCAAGGACTATTGCCTCAGAAGTCGCAATACCAACCTTTTCACAGGCGGTTAAAAATATTTCAGGGTCGGGCTTTAAGTTTTTAGCCATATCACCGCTCATTATGTAATCAAAGCGATCCGGTGAAATATTTGTCCAGGATAAGTATTTCCTTATGGTAGATTGAGAGGATGAGCTTCCGATTACTTTTTTTATGCCATTTTCTTCCAGCCAATCAAGAAGAGTAAGCAGCCCTTCTTTTACACCTACTCCTTCTTTTTCCAAAATTTCCAAGAAATCTCCATGAGAACTCCTAAAAAGCCCGTCTATTTCATCAATAGAAACTTTTCTGCCTAGGAGTTTTTCGTAATGCTCCTCTATACCGGCACTGTGTCCTCCCATACTTCTGGCGAAAACCTGAACAGAGGGCTCATAGCCCATTTCTTTTATTTTTTTTGCCCAAAGCCTGTAGGATACGGCTTCTGTGTCAAACATAAGCCCGTCCATATCAAAAATAACCAGTTTTATTGCCATTTTCACCCTCCGGTACGTGACTACTCTTTTTCGATTTTAGTATCTTTAAGTTCAGGTCCTGGACCTCCGACTACCTCTGACTTTAGAACAGGTATGCGTATCCCTTTATTTAAGCCAAACTCGACTACAAACGCATTTTCTTCAACGCCTACAATTTTGCCAAATAAACCGCCGGTTGTACAAACATCATCCCCAACCTTAAGAGAGTCGCGCATTTGTGTAAGTTTTTGCTGTTTTTTCCTATTATTTCGCATCATGAACCATATATATCCGCCGAATATAGCAATATAAATTAATATCCAGTTCCAGCCTATTGCACCAAACAATCCGGCAGGCTCAGCAGGAGGAGCCTGCGCCCCTATTTCAGTGCCGGTTGCTTGGGCAGGTACTCCTTGCCCGCCGTAAATTACTGTATTGCCTGCGGCGGCAGTTAAAACAACATATGTTTCCATCAATATCCAACTCCGTTATAAGAATTTTTGGTTATATATAACTTTAAAATTGTTTCAAGCTAAGCTTGATAATTTTAAAGCTTACTTACCTATAGTTAAATATTATAGGGGATAATTTTTCCTTAGTCAAGCTATTCATCAATAACATCTATTGGCTTGGTGGGATTTATATGGATGCTGCAATGTTTAACTTTCTCAAACTCTGATTCAATAGTGTCATGTACCTGATGAGCAACCTCATGAGCTTCGTGTAATGACATATTTGGATCCATACTAATTTCCGCTTCAACATAAATTCTATCCCCAAATAATCGAGTTCTAAGCAGGTCAATACCTGTAACATGCTCATGTGATAAAATTGTTGTGCGAATTTTAGTTTCCGTCTCTTCGTCGCAAGCTCTATCGGTCATTTTGGAAATAGCGTCACGAAAAATATCAAGAGCCACTTTGAAAATAAATAGACAAATTACAACAGCAGCTATAGGGTCAAGGATAGGAAAGCCCATTCTGGCTCCCAATATGCCCAAAAAACTGCCGATAGATGACAAAGAGTCCGAAAGATGATGCCAAGCATCAGCCATGAGGGCGCCGGAATTGATTTTTTTTGCAACTCCACGCTTATAAATATACATTATTCCTTTTACGACAATGTTTGTAAGCGCCGCTATAAGGGCAATTATTCCGGGTACAACAATCTCCTCAAAATCCATTGCTATTATTTGAGATAATCCTGACCAGCCTATGCCGGCACCTGTAAAAACAAGTACAACAGATAGAATAATAGCTGCAACACATTCAAAACGTTCGTGTCCGTAATGATGATCTTTATCAGCTTTCTTATTTGACATTTTGACGCCAATCATTACAATAATGGTCGTATACATATCAGAAAACGAATGTGCAGCGTCGGCTATCATAGCAGTGGAATTTCCGATTATCCCCGCAAAAAGCTTGAAGATAGTTAAAACTATATCAAAGCTGATTGTGATAAAAGATGCTCTTACGGCAAGTTGTTCATTAGTTTTCTTCATAAAAAATACCTCCAGGTTTTTTATTTTTTATAAAGCACAGTATCCGTAAGAAACAAAAAAACACACCTTACGGAACATGAACGTACACTGTCCCGCAGATGTGCCTATAGGCTTCTGCTGCCATGATGGCCCGGCTCCATAAACCTTAAATTAAAAAGGCTTATTGCCTGCTCAGATAGTACTGTATATAAATCTGTGCAAAAATTAACAATATAAGCTTAGCATGAAATAAGTGTATTGTCAAGAGTATAAAATAAGGGCAATTTGACGGAAGTGAACTTCGACAAATCGATTAAAATCTGCGATGCAAAGATTTCTGAAGCTTAGCAATTATTTTTTCATACGTTTACCCTAAAAACAAGGGCAAGCGCGCAAAACGCTTGCCCGAGTGCGAATTTAAACTTCTTTAGGGTTAGAATATAGTTTAAATTCGCACCTATTTAAAATAATCCATATCTTTTACTGAAACCATCTGTCAAGAAGCCTTCCCATCATATGCCATAAATCAGCTCTTGGCACATCTTCTCTTGTAATCAGGTCGCTTCTGCCAACTTCTTTACCTTCGGATATATATATAACCTCGCCGGCTTTTGTACCGGCAGCAACAGGGGCATTTAAAGAGTCTAAAAGCTCAACCCTTGAATCTAACTGTACATGATTACCCTTAGGCATTACTACACTAACTTGCTCTCTGACAACTACACCTACGCTATCCATACTGCCTTTATTAACTCTTACCTGCCCCCTGTCCATTCCTGCAGGGTCGCCGCTTGCAATTGTATAATTAGCAAAACCATAGTCCAAAAGTTTACGTGCCTCATCAAATCGTGTAGCGGAGTCAGGTGCGCCTAATATAACCGCAATTAAAGTAAGCCCGTCTCTATTGGCTGTTGCGCTGATACAATGTCCTGCTTGGCTTGTATAGCCGGTTTTTAACCCATTAGCACCCTGATAAGTCCTAATCATCCTGTTTGTATTAGTAAGCCCAAATTCCTCCACACCTCGGGCTGTCCTGTGGGTTATCGTATCCATCCATATAGTGGCAAGTTCGTGTATTTCCGGATATTTGGTAATAAGTGCCCTGCTCATAATTGCAATATCATAGGCACTCATAATGTGCCCCTCCGCAGGCAAGCCGCAGGAGTTGACAAAGTTAGTACTTCTCATGCCTAAATCCGCCGCTTTAGCATTCATGTTTATAATGAAGCCTTCTTCGCTGCCTGCCAAGAACTCCGCCATTGCCACAGCCGCGTCATTAGCAGACGCTACAGCGATTGCCTTTGTCAAGTCTCTGACGGTCTGCTGTTCTCCCGCCTCAAGATAAATTTGGGAGCCTCCTCTTTTTGCGGCATATTCACTTGTGGTGACGATATCATCCCATTTGATTCTGCCTTGTTCGATGGCTTCATAAATTAAGAGAAGTGTCATTATCTTTGTTATACTGGCCGGAGGGAACGCCTCCTGTGAGTTATACTCCAATATTACTTTCCCTGTCAAAGGTTCCATTAGTATAGCAGCCCTTGCATTAACGGTAAAAGAGGGAGTAGGGTCATGCTGGGCAAGAGTAGGGGAGACTACTACAACATGGCTGCCATAAACTCCCCATGAAAAAGCCAGGTTAAATATAAGCCCCACGCAAAGCATAAGGGTCGTGATTTTCTTTAAATCCATATATATCCTCCTTAAGTATTGTTGTTTTCTTTGGAATTAGGGTTAACCTTTTAGTTAGAAATATACATATATGGAAATAAATTTTAAAAGGTTTTGCTTGTAGGGCTGTTGTTGGTCGTGTTATGCTAGGTCAAGGAGAGTCGAACAATGAGCGGTTTTGCGGATGGAATTTTAGCCCCGCCATTGTCATTATCCTTGCCTTACTGTGGGTAAGGCAGCGTCCTCTTTCGCGGTGGTTTCAAAAATTCCATCCGCAAAACTCGAAGACCCATAGCCACAAAAAATTTGCATTTAGCAAAATTTGAGGACGACGGTGGGCACTCAGCCCACCTAGGACGAAAATGAAGATTAATCAAATTTTTTGTGCTATGGGCGTTCAAGGTTCGACTCTCCTTGACCTATAGGCAAATGCCCTTAAATAATAATAACAAGTTTTTGCTATTGTTTTGAGGTCATTTGGCTATGGATTCAAAAATTGGAAGGAAGAGAGTAACTTAGGATGAAGATTTTAGTAGTTGGCGGAACGCGGTTTGCAGGCATTCACTTAGTAAAGGAATTATTGTCTTTCGGGCATGAAGTTACAATCGCAACACGAGGCATAGCCAAAGATGGATTTGGCGATACAGTTAAGCGGATTATTTTAGAGCGGACTGATAAGGAAAGTATCTCCAACGTACTTAAGGGGAAGTCTTATGATATTGTGTATGATTCTCAAGCAAACTCGTCTAACGAAGTGGAGTATCTTTTGGAAGCAGTAAATTGCGGGAAATATATTGTAACATCAACGGCGTCGGTTTATTATCCTAATTTTAGGCTCCTAATGCCTGAATCTGATTTTGAGCCGGCTAAGTACCCTTTGAAATGGTGTGCAAGAGATGATTTTGAATATGATGAAATTAAAAGACAGGTGGAGTGTGCTGTATTTCAAAAGTACAGTCATATCAAATCTATAGCTGTACGTTTCCCTCTTGTAATAGGCGAAGATGATTATACAAAGCGGTTATATTTTTATGTAGAGCATATAGTTAAATCTCAGCCCATGGCTATTGACAATCTTAACACAAAAATGGCGTTTATTATGTCCCATGAAGCCGGAAAATTTCTTGCATGGCTTGGTGATAAAGAATTTTGTGGGAGTATTAATGCGGGAAATTGCGGTAGTATAGCTCTGTCAGAAATAATTAGCTATGTAGAAGAAAAGGCTTCGGTCAAAGCAATTTTTTCAAGTGATGGCGAGCAAGCTCCATTTAATGACTTTACTGATTATAGCTTGGATTTAAGTATAGCTGAGAAGATTGGGCATAAATTCCCCAATATAAGCACTTACATATATGATTTATTGGATAAGTATATTAGAACCAGCGGTCAATAAGCAGCAAACCTGCTTTTCGGCTTATTTTAAGCCACTTGTCGTTGTCCATGCACTTTTGTTTCACTAAGAAACAAAAGTTGCCAGCCGTAGCAGATTAGCTTTGCA
>WRBA01000043.1 GCA_009779915.1 Defluviitaleaceae bacterium
ATCCGCAGGCTTATCAGTGGATAGGCTTGCGGAGCTTTTGGAAATAACCCCAAATTTTCTCACTCTTATCGAGGAAGGGGAATGTTATCCTACTCTTAAGGTCGTTATGGGGATAAGCAATATTTTAAACGTGTCTATGCAATATATTGTTTTTGAGGAGAATGAGTAGTATCTGAGATTGCTTCAGGCTTCCGCTACCCGGGGTGCTTGGGCGGGCAGGCTAATGCGCGAAGCGTGTTGGTAGCGAACGACCAGCCCATTAAAGCTTTGCTTTAATGGGTTCCCGCTCGTCGGCCCAATGACCGTAATCTTTTTTACTTAACAGCTACCCCGCGCTCAATAAGCATTTTATCGCGTAAAGGCTCGATTACCGGCTTTGTTACAACTTCCTCCCACGATTCTTTCTCAATATCTTCATAGATTACGGTAAATGAGGTTTCAGGTGCGCCCATAGCCTCACAAGCAGCTTTAACCATTGCGTCGGCTGCTTTTTTCTTGGTTTCTAAATCTCTTCCCGCGTAAGCACGTACATGAATAAGTGGCATAATATTCCTCCATATATATTATTTTTTCTTTAGAGTATCATGCAAAGGGATTGCGGTCAAGTAAAAATCTTATTTGTCTCTTAAATTAGCCTTTAACTCTTTCTCAAGGGATGTAAGTATTGTCTCCATTTTCTCCCCAACTTCATCATCGGTCAAAGTTTTATCAGCAGCGCGGAAAGCTATGGAATAAGCCATGGATTTCAACCCTTCACCTACTTGCTCACCTTTATATACATCAAATAATTTAACGGACTCTAACAGCTTGCCCCCACGTTTTCTTATAATATTCTCAACTTGGCTTGAAAGGGTATCATCCCCTACAACCATAGCAATATCACGGGTTATAGCCGGATATTTAGGCAGAGGTTTATAAGCTTTTGTTAAATTAGCTTTTTCGTATATCATATCACACACAATAGCCGCAAGATACACTTTTTGACCTATTTCATAGGTTTTTAACACCTCAGGATGAACTTCGCCTAAAAAGCCAATTCCACCTCCAAAAGCACTAAGGACAGCACATCTGCCAGGGTGCATGAAAGGTAGATTTATCTCAGGTTCAACTTGGATCTTGTTTCCAATTCCAACCGCCTCAAAGAAAGCTTCGCAAACCCCTTTAAGATAGTAAAAATCCTTCTTTTTATCTTTTGAATAGAATGCTATACTCAGCATATCAACCTCGTCAGGCAGCTCTGTGAGCGGCAAAGCCTTTGGCAGATACACCTTTGACAGCTCAAATAACATAGCCTCATCAACTCGTCTGTTATAGTTAGTTGATAGACTTTTAAGCATGTTATTTAAAGTCGTAGTACGCATTACACTAAAATCTTCACCTAAAGGATTTCTAACAACAGCCGATTCCCTAAGCTTTGAGTCAGCAGGAAGCCTAAGCATATCAAAGACCTTAGGGCTTTCAAATGAATAACCCATAGCTTCTGAAAATCCCATAGCGGTCATATTTGTTTTAATAAGCCGCTCTATATGCTGTTTTTGATTAAGTTTACCGGCTGTCTGCCCGCCGCTGCCTAAAGTGGTTTCGATATTATTATAGCCGTAAATACGCCCTATTTCCTCGGCTATATCCGCCTCCATCTCTAAATCGGCACGGAATGTAGGTATAGCTGCTTTTTTATCTGCCGCGGATATGCCAAGTCTTCCTAAATAAGCATACATATCCTTCTCGGAGATATTTGTGCCTAAGAGAGCGTTTATCCGTGCCGGGTCGAAGCCAACTTGCCGCTCATGACGGGGCTGTGGGTAGCAGTCAACAACTCCTTCTATTACCTCACCACAGCCAAGCAAGTTTACAAGCTGGGCGCATCTGTTAAGCGCATCCATAGAGATATTTGGGTCAAGCCCTTTTTCATATTTACTTGAAGCGTCCGTGCGGATGCCCAATTTTTTGGAGGTTTGGCGTATATTGGGACCGTTAAAATTAGCGGATTCAAATATAACCGCGGCGGAATTGCCTAAAATCATGGAGTTTTCGCCCCCCATAACCCCTGCAACAGCTATAGCTTTTACCGGGTCAGCAATTACAAGCATAGAGGAGTCCAGCTTGCGCTCTACACCGTCAAGGGTCGTAATCATCTCCCCGTCAGCGGCGTTGCGTACTATGATTTTACCATCAGCAACACCTGTTAAATCAAAGGCGTGTAATGGCTGCCCAAGCTCCAGCATAACGTAATTGGTAATATCGACTATGTTATTTACGGGGCGTATCCCTGAGCAGGAAAGCTTATGCCTAAGCCACAGGGGGCTTTCCTCAATTTTAACATTTTTAACCACCCTTGCGGCGTAACGCGGGCATAAATCCGGTGAGTTTATTTCAATATTTACGTAATCAGCGGCTCCCTCGCCTTTTACTTCATCCACTGTAATCTCAGGGTATTTCAGCTTTTTATCGAAGGCTGCGGCGATTTCTCTCCCTATTCCTATAACAGAAAAACAGTCCGGACGGTTACCGGTTATTTCAAACTCAATTATATCCTCTTTTATTTGGAGGAGTTCAAGGGCACAAACACCAAGCTCCACCTCGTTTTGGAAGATATAAATGCCATCCTCCGGGGCTTCAGGATAGTCCGCTTTTGTATAGCCCAGCTCCTCAATAGAGCAAAGCATGCCTTGGGACTCCACCCCGCGCAGTGCCGAGTTTTTAATCTTTTTACCTTCGGCTAAAATTGCACCATCAAGTGCGGCGGGGACAAAATCCCCAACGGCTACATTAGTAGCACCTGTGACTATTTGTACTGCCTTTCCTTTACCAATATCGACCTGGCAAACCACCAGTTTATCGGCATCCGGGTGTTTTTCAATTTTTGTAATCTTGCCTGTAACAACATTGCGGAAATCCTTGCCTCTATATTCAACTGCCTCAACTTTGGTACCGGACATGGTAAGCCCCTCAGCAATTTCATCGGTTTCCAAGTCAATATCAACATAGTCTTTAAGCCAATTTATCGGTATATTCATTTTAATCCCCCCTTAGAACTGCTTCAAAAAACGCACATCGTTTTCATACAACAGGCGCATATCCGTAATATTGTAACGCTGCATAGCAACCCGCTCAAGACCCATACCAAAGGCAAAGCCGGTATAAATTTGCGGGTCAATCCCACTCATAGAAAGGACTTTAGGGTGAACCATGCCGCAGCCTAAAAGCTCAATCCAGCCGCTGCCTTTGCAAATACGACAGCCCCTACCTTCACAAGCGAAGCAGGATACATCCATCTCAGCCGAAGGCTCGGTAAATGGAAAATAATGAGGTCTAAAGCGGGTTTTTACGCTACCGCCAAATAACTCCTTAGCGAAGAGAGACAGTGCCCCTTTTAAATCCCCCATTGTTATGCCTTTATCCACAACAAGCCCCTCTAACTGATGAAAAACAGGGGAGTGAGTGGCGTCCACCTCATCTTTGCGAAACACCCGGCCGGGGGCGATTATTTTAATAGGGGGCTTTCTGCTCTCCATTGTGCGGACTTGTACAGGTGAGGTTTGAGTACGAAGGACGAAGCAGCATGGGCTGGCAGCTTCCACATAAAAAGTATCTTGTTCATCCCTTGCCGGATGGTGCTTAGGGGTGTTTAGGGCGTCAAAACTATAGTATTCTTCCTCTATTTCAGGTCCTTCCGCAACTTCGTAACCAAGCCCTATAAAAATATCCTTAAGCTCATCTGTAACTAAAGTCATTGGATGCTTTTTGCCAAGTTCGTAAGGGCGTGTGCCGGGCATAGTAACATCAAGCTTTTCGGATTTTAAAGCCAGGTTCATTGCAAGTGAGCCAAGCTCCTCCTGCTTTTTACTAAGGAGTGTTTCAATTTCGGCACGGACTTCATTAATCATCTGACCCATTGCGGGACGTTCTTCCGCTGAAAGCCCTCCAAGGCTTTTAAGGGCTGCTGTTAGGGAGCCTTTTTTGCCCAGAAGCTTAACCCTAAGTTCATCCAAGCCCTTTAAATCTTTTAAATCCTCAGCTACACTTAGTGCTTCCGCCTTAATTTTTTCAAGTACATCTTTCATAAAATTCCTCCATACAAAAAACTCCGCCCTAAATAGGGGCGAAGTTAAGATTTTTCCGCGGTACCACCCTGATTGCGTTTTTGACAAACGCCGCTCATAAAGGCTGTAACGTGCCTTATCCGTCCGTGCCTAACAATTGCTTACCCCAACTAAATATCAACCAATATTGACGGTAATTTTAGATAAAAGCTTTGTCAATATTTGTCTAATATTTAATCGGTGAAGCAATAAACCATCTCAACACGAAAGCTCCGGTGTGAAAATAGGAACTGTACCCTTTGGGGTATTCACAGCCTAGAGAAATTTAGTTCTAATGAACTAAATTTGTCTGTACCCCTCTCTGAGAAAGGGCGATACAACCCTTTTGCACCATCATAGCATTTACAACATGATACAACATACTATAAATCATTGTCAAGAGATATTAAATGAGTTATAATGTTTACAATTATGTTTTTAGATTGCTTCGTCCTAACATGCTTTGCGTGTTGTCCTCGCAATGACGACCAAACTGCCCTTTCGTTACAAGCCTATTGCGGGACGTAGGCGAAGCAATCTCCAACCACAAATGGAGGTCAAATATGGACGAAATAAAATTAGAACTTTTCCCATCTGCTGAAAATATTGATAAAGAAGTTAAGGAAGAGGAGCTTAAGTGTACCTTGGAAGACACGCAAAAAGATGTTGATACCTCTTTAGCTGTTTCTTCTCTCACAGCTGAGCAGCAGGCAATGGTTAGGGATTTTGTGCAAAAAATCGATATTACCGACTCTAATATGGTTATAACCTACGGTTTAGCACCTCAAAATAAGATTGCCCAGTTTTCTGATTCTGTACTTAATACTGTACGTACTAAAGACTTAGGCATGGCAGGGAAACTTCTTTCGGATTTAGTGGTTGAGATAAAAAATGTTGATGATGGGGAACATGAAAAAAAAGGGCTTGCCAAGCTTTTTTCAGGTCCTAAAAAATCTTTTGACAAGGCGGTTGCAAATTATTCAAAGGCTGAGACTAATATCGATAAAATCGTAGGCTCATTGGAGGGGCAGCAGCGCACACTTCTTAAAGATATTGAAATATTTGACGCAATGTATGAAAATAATTACAATTATTTTAAAGAATTAAGCCTATACATCATAGCCGGCAATGAAAAAATTAAGGAAATAAACGAAATAACCCTCCCTGCAATGAAGGCAAAAGCGGAAGATTCCGGCGCGGAAATTGACGCCCAAAAATACAACGATACCCTAAACGCCGCCAACCGTTTTGAAAAAAAGATACACGATTTAACCCTGACCCGTACAATATCTCTCCAAATGGCACCCCAAATAAGGCTTATCCAAAACAATGCTGCCCAGCTTGTGGATAAAATACAGTCATCTATCGTAAATTCCATCCCTCTTTGGAAAAATCAGATGGTTATTGCCCTGGGCTTAGCTAATTCAAAGACCGCACTTGAGGCGCAAAAACGTGTAACCGATGTTACCAACGACCTCCTTCGTAAAAACAGTGAAATGCTTAAGCAAGGCTCCCTTGAAGTTGCACGGGAATCTGAGCGCAGCATTGTGTCTATCGATACAATTAAGAAAACTAATCAGGATTTACTGGACACGATTTACGGTATAATTGATATACAAGAAAAAGGTAAGGCAGAACGGGCTGCGGCTACAACCGAACTTGAGAAAATTGAGACGGAACTTAAAGAGGCACTGCTGACGACGCGGGGTAGGTAGTTTGTTGTTAAAACCAATCAAGTAAGGTCACAAAGAATTAGTGGCTTTTTTGGGGTGGGATTGGATACGAATGTGTTAAGCGATTTAGCCGATTCCAGCAAATCCGATGAGCTATGCTCACTTTACGAAAATCCTAAAGCATGAGAGCGACCTGACAACGCTGATGAGGTGCTTAATATTATTGAGAAACTAGATATTAAGCTCATTTCTAGTTTTGCAACCCTTCGTCCTAAA
This sequence comes from Defluviitaleaceae bacterium, assembly GCA_009779915.1. Taxonomy (GTDB): domain Bacteria; phylum Bacillota; class Clostridia; order Lachnospirales; family UBA5962; genus WRBA01. The sequence continues at coordinate 6,032 of WRBA01000043.1, forward strand.
CATTGGAGATTAGATGGAAGTATGCTAATTCCAGAAACATCAGGAGCCAAAGGTGATATGTATATTGATATTTACAACTATAAGGCTAAATATATTAACGATTCAATAATAGCTGAAGCCGCCATAAGATGCCATTGCACTTTAATCACAAGCGATGATCGTTTATTCAAGAAAGTTAATAAGCATTTTCCAGGTAAAGTAATTTCATTGAGCGATTATTTAAAGCAAATAAGTTAATAGTCGTGGTATCAACCTTTGAGGTTTGAATAATTACTAATTACATTCCATATAATATTTGCGTACACTATTGCCAAAGTGTACGCTTTTATGTTATAATGGAGGTGTAGTAAGGAAGGTGAATAAAATGGTTGCAATAAATGCTACTCAGGTACGTAATGAATGGAGTGCCGTTGTCGATTCCGTAATTCGTGAAAGACCGCAGTTTATCAAAAGAACCAGAGATTATATGTTTCTTGCTGATTTGGGGGTTCTTGAAAATATCTTATCTGTTTACAAGTTTCACGCTGAGATATTGGGTGAAGATGACGGCTCGATTACCATAACCTTAGATGAAATTGATTTAGTTGAAAACGGTACTAATGAGCGGGAGGCTTTATTAAAACTGGCACACACTATCCTTGAATACGCCGAAGACTATTATAATGACTTTGCTTTTTGGTCAAGAGGTGACAGGCAAGGACATATCCCCTATGTGTTTAAGGTCTTGATTTTAAATGATCCTCAAAAAATAGGAGACTTAATAGAATGCCGTCGTGGAGAGATTTAAGGCGATTTTGTGAACGAGACGGCTGGGAACTGTATAAAGACACAGACCACTATTTCTACCGCAAAGACAGCGAAGATGGTACACCAAAATTTACCAAAGTCTCCAAAGGAAGTGGAGAGATAAAAGGAAAACTTTGGCATATAATACTGCATAAACAGCTAAAAGTTGCAAAGGAGTATTTTAATTCTAAGATATAAAACAACTCATCCACACAATCTCATCATCTTTTTCATGCTCTTGCTCACAATCAATTATAAACCCCATTTTCTCATAAAATCCCACAGCATTCCTACTTAGGTCTAGGAGCGTTCAAGGTTCGACTCTCCTAGACCTATATCCGCAGGCTTTGCTTTTCTAATTTCCATACTACACCTCGCAAATCTTCCCTGCTAAATGCACCTTAACCGCTCCTGTATCCGAAATAATATATTTGCCATTTGAATAAACTATCCCGGCATCCGTCACCATATAGCTCATAACAGACTTTTGCACCACTTGCTCTTCCCCTTCCGGCGTCCTTTTAACAAGCTCCCAGCTCCTTGGGGCGTAGCCCGGGTTTTTATCCCCTGCGGCGGCGTTTTCTTTAAGGATTTTGTCCGCTTCATATAAGTTGCCGTCTATAAAAATTTGCTGAGGGGATTTTGTGTCCAGCTTAGCCGGATTAGCACCTGATGTTTTCAAGGATTCCCCTGTATAGCGGCGGGTAAATAAATCAAGCATGGCACCAAAAGCCCGTAATATCCTAAATGGCGCAAGTACAAAATCTTTAAAGCTCATTTTGTCTCTACTTTGCTTGTAAGGGCGGCGGATATAGTACAAGTACCCGTTTTTATCCTCAAAAGGGCTTGAATAATCGTATTTGTCCCCTGTCAAAATTTCCTCAAAATCCCCGGTTTTTGTATGTAGTGAGTAAATGCTGCGAGGGCCATAGCCTGCAAAATTACCGGCATTGTCAAATGCAATGCCTGCGCTGTCGTAATACAATTTATCCCCATCTTTTTTAGACCATTTAGGGTTACAGTCGGAACTGTCCCCTTCGGTGATAATCCGCAGGTCATTGCCTTCGATTTTTAGGAGTGCTATATGCCGTTCAAAATAACCCTCGGCACAGGATACGGCAATATTGCCTGAGGGGTTTATGTCAAGCTCGTAAAAACGGGTCTTCATATTAACAAGTATAGGGGTTTCAAGCTCCTCTTGATCTATTGGCTTAAAATAAACCCCGCCGCCGTTTTCAAAATTTATGGCGTAAATAAGCCGCTCATCAACCCCTTTTGAGAGTCCTGTTATGGCAAGGCGCATCATATCCGAATCAGGCATATCAGGGAGGTATGAGCCGGTGAACATAGCACCGGCACCACTATGCTTCCACTCGTTTTTAAGGCGGATTTCCCGTTCGCGCTCCTTGTATTTATCGGCAATCATACAATTTAAAAGCTGTGGAGAAGTATCTCCATCTAAAATCTCCAAAATATTAATACGTCCTTCTGATAAAAAAGCTATTTTAGTCATTTTATACCTCATTGTTATGCCTCGTATTTTAACTCCTTAAGCTGTTTTAGAGCATCTTTGTCCACAAGTCCGCCGTGGTAGCAGAGTATCTTCTCTATATCCAAATTATGGAGTTTTTTAAGGGATTCGTAAGCCATGTCCATATATTGTGTAAATATTGGGTTGGGACCAAGGAGAGTGCCGTTTTCACCTCGTATGGCGTCCCCTGTTATCAAGGCTTTTTCGCTCTTTACATATACGCAAACATGACCGGGAGTGTGACCTGGGATATGTATAAGGAGTATATTATCCCCTTTACCCACTGTTGCATTGTCCCCTGTCACTTTGTCTACAGGGATTTTGCATCCCTCCCAAGTTTTGTAAAAATTGTCAAATTCTTCTTTTTCTTCATCGCTCATTTGTCCGTAGCCGGCTTTTCTTTGAGTAAGTTTAACAGGTTCCTTACTCCAATCGATATACGCTGCCTCGGTTTCATGGCTTATTATTTCCACATTTGGATTAATCACCTTAATGTCCTTTAGTGAGCCTACATGGTCAAGGTCTTGGTGGGTTATGATAATTTTTTCAACTTTGGAAATATCAAACCCACAAGCCTCAATTTCTTTTTTCAAACAGTCAGTAAGGCTTGGAAGCCCTGCGTCAACCATTATCAGCTCACCGTTGTTGTCAATAAGGACAACATTGTAGGGATTTGTCCCGGGTCCTTTAACATCTAACATATAGAGATTACCGATTTTTACCATTTTGCTACCTCCCATAATTTAATAAACTTCATTATACTCATTAATCCTATCAATTACAGCAATATCCGGTGTGATATATGCTGTATTATAGGTATTATAAATCACCATACCCGGCTTTGCTCCTCCCGGCTTCTTCACATTTTTACGATTGGTATAGTCCACTGGGACAAGATTTGCCCCTCTCCCCTTGGAAAAATATGCGGCTAAATGCGCCGCTTCCTCTATTGTTTTGTCAGGCAAAGCCGCTCCCTCCGTCCGCACAATAACATGAGAACCGGGAATATTCTTAGTATGGAGCCACAAATCACTTCCCTGAGCAAACTCCATAGTAAGCTCATCATTTTGCTTATTGCTTTTGCCTACATAAATTTCGAAGCCGTCACTTGATTTAAAGCGCATTGGGGCTGACTTTTTTGCCTGCTGCTTGGGTTTTTTAAGTGGAGCAGGATTTTTCTTAATAAAGCCTTGCTCCCTAAGCTCCTGGCGGATATCTTCTATATCTTGTGCCAAAAGATTAGTATTTAAGCCGTTTAATATAGATTCAAGGTAGTACAAATCCTCATCAGCCACTATAAGCTGCTCATTTGCCGCTTCAAAGGTACGTTTTTGCTTGTTATATTTTTTAAAGTAACTTTGGGCATTCTCCGCGGGAGTTTTAGCAGCGTCTAAGGCAATTTCGACCAGAGGTGCTTCATCTTCATAAAAATTGATGAGAGAAACCGTTGTCTGCCCCTGTTTGATGGCATAAATATTGGCAGTTATAAGCTCACCCTTGCGTTTAATCTCGTCCCTGTTTTTAATCTCCTCAAGGGTGTTTAACAACACTTCCTTCTTTTTTGATAACCGCTCCACATGGTTTGCCACAAGCTTTTTTAAGTCCTGTGTTTTTTGACTTCGTTTGTAATATGCATCTTTCTGCCGGTAAAAATCGTTTATAAGCTTTGAGATACTGTTGTAACCGGTATTTTCAAGACCATGCCACATCTTTAAGTCAATAGAGCTGAAATCCTTTATTTTCCCGCCATCCTCCATATAAATTTTAGGATAGTAGATATGATTTTTTATATCAGCAAAGATTTTATTAAATGCTTCATAAAGGACTCCTAAATCCACTGTCCCGACAAAATCCGATGGATTTATATTCCCTCGTATACATATTTCACTAGCCGCAAGAGGGCTTATCCCGCTGTAGGATTTATAAATCGCTTCCCCTGCTTTCATGGCGGTTAAAGTCCCTATTTTAGCCAAAAAATCCTCTTTCACAGTACTTCTTGGATCCAGCTTATCCTGTCCCGGAGGGTAAACATAAGCCATCCCGGGCAGGACTTGGCGCACAGAGCTTTTATCCAGTGAAACCCGCTTAACCGAGTCAATAATAACACCTTTTTCGTCAACCAGTATAATATTGGAGTGTTTGCCCATAATTTCGATTATAAGCTGTTTTTTAGACAAATCACCCATTTCGTTTATAGATTCGATACTGACTTCCAATATCCGCTCAAAGCCAGGCTGATTTATACGAACAATCTTTCCCCCTGCTAAATGTTTACGCAAAACCATGCAAAAAAGAGGGGCTTGCATAGGATTCTCACCTGCGGTGTCTGCAAAACATACTTTCGGACTTGTAGGGTTTGCCGAAAGGAGCAGCCGGTGACTCCTAAGTAAAAGCACCACCTCATCCCTCTCAGGCTGATGGATTTTATCTATCCTTAAGCCTAAAGCAGTATCTTCAATTTCCTTGGCTATATTTGATAAAACAATTCCGTCTAATGGCATAATATATCCTTATAGTTTTTAATATTTTTGTAAGAAAACATTATTATTAATACGGCAATGGTGCATAACTAGTTACAGACCATTTTGGTCTTAAACGACTATGCCGCTTTTTGCTTCAACTTAGGTTATGCATTGTTGCCATACTAATTATACCTGTTTTTCTAAGATTTGACAACAGGCGTATTAATGGTGTATACTAATTTAATTAGGCTCATTTGAGAGAGGTAAGCTATGGTAAAAAGTATGACCGGCTACGGTCGGGGCGAATATAGCAAATATAACCGCAAATTTGTTGTTGAAATAAAGTCTGTAAACCATAGATATAACGATATTTCCGTAAAACTCCCAAGGATTTTATCCGGTCTTGAGGACGCGGTTAGAAAAACCCTTCAAGCCCATATAAGCCGCGGTAAAACTGATGTTTTTGTAAATTATGAAGCCCTTGGTGATGTAGATGTAAATATCTCTTTTAATGCTGAGCTTGCGGACAGCTATATGGCAGTCCTTTCGGCGATTAAAGAGCGTTACAGCTTAGATGATAAAATATCGATTTCTTCCATCAGCCGTTTTCCTGATGTAATTTCCACAGGTAAAGGCGTCGATGGGGAGGAAGCCATGGCAGAACTTAGGGAAGTCCTTTTCGAGGCCGTTAATGGGGCACTAAACAGCCTGATATCCATGCGGGAAAATGAGGGCACTGCACTAAAATCCGATATCTTGGATAAACTTAGTATCATAGCACATATGAGCGGCAAAATCGCCAAAAAAGCCCCTGAAGCAGTTGAAGCTTACAAAGAAAAATTTAGAGAGCGAATATCGGATAATCTAAAAAACATTGGCGTGGAAATTGATGAGGCAAGGCTTTTAATGGAAATAGCCATTTTTTCGGACCGGGCTTGTGTTGATGAGGAGCTTACGCGGCTTTCATCTCATTTGGAGCAAATGAGACAAATACTTGAAACACCTGAATCTATAGGGCGCAAGCTGGATTTTCTTGTTCAGGAAATGAACAGGGAGGTAAATACAATAGGTTCTAAGGCTCACGATACGGAAATAACCCAAATTGTAGTGGATTTAAAGGCTGAAATTGAAAAAATAAGAGAACAGGTGCAAAATATTGAGTAAAATTGTGAATGTAGGCTTTGGCAATATTGTTTTAGCAAATAGAATAGTAGCTGTAATAAGCCCTGAGTCGGCGCCAATAAAGCGTCTTATAGGCGAGGCCAGGGAGGATAAGCTCCTTATAGACGCCACTTACGGCAGGCGTACAAGGGCAGTTATCATAACGGACTGCAAACATATAATATTATCATCAATACAGCCTGAAACGATTGCAGGCAGGATTTCTAACGAGGAAAGCTGACTTATGAACACTCCAAAAGGTATGCTGGTTATAATATCAGGTCCTTCCGGTTCAGGCAAGGGCACTGTTGTAAAAAGGCTGGATCCGGATAAAGGCTACGCCCTTTCTGTCTCTATGACAACGAGAGAGCCGCGCCCCGGCGAGGAATACGGCAGGGATTATTTCTTTGTCTCAGAAGAGGAATTTATTGCCACAAGGGATACCAATGGGCTTTTGGAGCATGCTGTTTTTGTAGGCAATCTTTACGGCACCCCAAGAAGGTATGTTGATGATGAAATAGCCCGGGGTAAAATCGTTGTTTTGGAAATTGAGGTTGAAGGAGCTTTGCAAATACGGGAAAAATTTCCTGATGCTGTACTCATTTTCCTTATGCCTCCTGATATTGACGAACTTGGCAGGCGTTTATTTAACAGGCAAACCGAGGATAAAATGACTATAGAACAGCGCCTTAACCGTGCCAAAAATGAAATTAAATACATAAGCCGATATGATTATGTGGTTTTAAATGAGGAGGTCGACCTTGCGGTGGATAGGATAAACACCATTGTTGGGGCTGAATTTTTAAAACCTCACCGTAATCCGGGCTTGGTAGAAGACTTTAAAGGAGATGAATTTGATGTTGCGTCCTTCATACTCAGAATTGATGAACTTATTAAATGATGTAAATGAGACAGAGGATAACGAAATTACCAGCCGCTATACTATAGTTATGGCTATTGCCAAACGTGCCAGGCAAATTATAGACGGGCAGGAAGCCCTTGCAAAAGCGGACACAGACAAAGCCGTAAGCCTTGCAGTGGCTGAAATGTCGGCAGGTAAGCTAAAAGTTTCTGCGGCAAGAGCGAGTGATGAGGAGCTGATTAACCGGAATGAGTTTATTTCGGTGATTGAGGCTGATAATTTGGATGAGTATTAGGAGCTGTAGCTGCTCAGTTGCTAATATAGCCCGCCCAGAGCGGGTTTTTTGCCGTGCGTGGTGCCGTGGCGAATTGAATTTTGGTTGTCATTAGACCTGTTACGAAACAAGAGTGCCCAACTTCTCAAAATTAACAATACCGCAAACAAGGTTAACCCTAAGCAGCAAGTGCTTCAATTGATTGCGGTATTTCTCCGCAACAATTTTA
>WRBA01000044.1 GCA_009779915.1 Defluviitaleaceae bacterium
ATTCAGTTGGTATGGTTCGATTATTCCTTATTTTCTTACCTTACTTACTCTCTACCTCCGCACCCCTTCCCAGAGGCGCAAATCATAGTCTATCATAGCTATTATAAACTGTCAAGTCGTTTTCACGAAAACTTTATCAACAATAATCACTTTGGCATTTTCATTGTCAAAGATATTCGCTTTTTATTCAAATCAATCCCTAAAACCTTGACTGTAACTATATCTCCGACGCTTACTGCTTCCAAGGGATGTTTTATAAATTTGTCGGAAATTTGTGAAATATGCACAAGCCCATCCTGGTGGACACCAATATCAACAAATACTCCAAAATCAATAACATTCCGCACTGTGCCTGTAAGTATCATCCCTTCCTGCAAATCTTCCATGGAGAGTACGTCGCTTCTAAGAATTTGCTCAGGCATATCCTCTCTTGGGTCTCGACCGGGCTTTTCAAGCTCTTTAATAATATCTTTCAAGGTTAGTGCTCCAACACCCAGTTCCTTTGCGGCTTCACCTAAATCGAGTATCTTCTTTGAGATATCTCGTATTTTCTCGCTGCCTATATCGTCTTTTTTCAGTCCGCATATTTCAAGTAGTTTTTCCGCCGCTTCATAGCTTTCAGGGTGAACGCCTGTTGAGTCTAACAGATTCTTACATTCACCTTTAGATATGCGAAGAAAACCGGCGCATTGCTCAAAAGCTTTAGGTCCAAGCTTCTTCACTTTAAGAAGCTCTTTCCGGGATAAAAACCGCCCATTTTCTTCTCTATACTCTAATATATTTTTAGCCAAAGCCCCTGATATGCCCGAAACATAGGAAAGAAGGGAAGGACTTGCTGTATTCAAATCCACACCCACACTGTTTACACAGCCCTCAACAACACCTCCCAAGGTTTCTCCAAGGCGTTTTTGATTCATATCATGCTGATATTGACCTACACCAATGCTTTTAGGGTCAATTTTTACAAGCTCCGCAAGGGGGTCCTGCATACGTCTGCCAATTGACACGGCAGAGCGCAGCGCCACATCAAAATCAGGAAATTCTTCTGCCCCAAGTTTTGAAGCCGAATATACCGATGCCCCTGCTTCATTGACTATGATATAGCTTACAGGTTTGTTCATTTCTTTAATCATATCAGCGGTGAAGCTCTCTGTTTCTCTTGAGGCCGTGCCATTTCCTATTGCCACAATTTCCACATTATGCTTATCCATAAGGGGCATGAGAGTTTTTTTAGACTGGTCAATTTTATTATTTGGAGGCGTAGGGTATACTACTCCGGTCTCTAAAACCTTACCTGTACCATCTATTATCGAAAACTTGCAGCCTGTCCTAAAACCCGGATCAAGGGCAAGTACAACCTTATTTTTAATAGGCGGCGCAAGCAGAAGCTGCCGCAAATTCTCTGAAAACACTTTCATTGCGCCTTCTTCTGCTTTTTCGGTTAAATCATTTCTGATTTCACGCTCAATAGAAGGCCAAATAAGTCTTTTGTAGGAATCATTTGATGCATCATTTAAAAAATTACTTGTAAATCTATTGCCTTTATCAATAAGCGCAACTGCCGCACTTAGAATTTCATCATCAGGGGCTTCGATTTTCACACTCAGAAAATCCTCGCTTTCACCCCTATTAGCTGCCAAAACCCTATGAGAAGCTACCTTATTAACAGGTTCTGTAAAGTCATAATACATTTCGTATACAGATTCTTTCTCCGAATCAATGGCTCTAGTTGTAAAATACCCCTTTGTAACAGCTTTTTGACGGACAACAGCTCTGATTTTAGCCTCATCCGAAATTATTTCAGCGATAATATCCATTGCGCCTTCCATAGCCTCTTCTACAGTTTCAACACCTTTTTCCCCATCTATATACTCTTTTGCCAAGAGTCTTATATCTTCACTTACATCCTGTCCCCAAATTAAAAGAGCCAGCGGCTCAAGCCCTTTTTCTTTGGCAATTGTAGCACGGGTTCGCCGTTTCGGCTTATAAGGTCTATAAATATCCTCTACCTCTGTCATGGTAGCAGCTTTAGTCAACGCTTCCAATATTTCATCAGTCATTTTGCCCTGCTCTTCTATTTGGTTTATTACAAGGGATTTGCGCTCCTCTAAATTCCTAAGATATATAAGCTTGTCACTTATCTCCCTTAGCAGCTGGTCATCAACGGAGCCTGTCATCTCCTTGCGGTATCTGGCAATAAATGGTATAGTATTGCCCTCATCAATAAGCTTTATTATATTTTCCATATGAATAGCCGAAATACTAAACTGCTCTACAAGTTTTTTTTGTATATCCATAATTATTAAAACCTCTCTGACTATTAATTTGTCCTATTTTTGCTACCTATGAGTATATCAAAAAAATACTCATTTGCAAACCATTCGATTTTGTAACAATTTTGTTATTGATTTTTAAACGTTTTCGTGTAAAAATATAACGAAAGAGTTTTAAGTGAAAATTTTGGACTCTTATTATGAATTTCAAATACTTTTAAGGAGGAAATTTAATGAAGAAATTAATGGCGCTGATTCTTGCTGCCGCTTTAGCTTTTGGTTCATCTGTAATGGTTTTTGCTGACGAGGAAGCTGCTGTTTTGGATAATGTTCCTTTAAACTTAACAGCAGTAGATTTTATTGGTAGTGGTGGTTTAGTAACTGGTAGAGTTCCTGCATTCCCAGGTCAAGCTGCTCTCACTCTTAATGTTTCTAACTTTATATCCGATGCCTACCAAGATATGATCAACACTAATACACGTCCGGGTGTATTTACTGGTATTTTAACTTTCGACTTTACTGTTGAAGAAACGTTTACAACTGCAATAGTAGAAATTACTGCGCTTAACATGAACCTTCAACCTGTTGCTATTCGTACTCTCTACATAGACAAAGCTAATAATGCAGAACTTACTGCTGCTCAGTTTACAGCTATGCTTGATGCTGAATTAGAAGCACTTGAAGCACTTCTTGATGAGCTTGAGGAAGTAGATGAAGAGAATGGCGAAGAAGTTGAATTCGAAGTCGTAGAAATTATCCTTATTCCATTAAGAGCTACTGCTGAAGAAGCTGGTTTTGATGTTAGCTGGAATGCTGAAACAGCTAGAGTAACAGTTTCTGACGGCGTACTTTCATTCAGCCTTGCTGCCGGTTCTATAGTTGCAATTAATGATCTTGGTGACGAGTTTGAGCTTGAAATTGCTCCTGTAAATCTTGATGGTACCATGTATGTTCCAGTTTCTTTCTTTACTGAGCTTCTCGGCGTTGAAATACTTCTTCTCAATGATTCTGCTCCTCTTCCTGTAATTGAAGATGAGGAAGTAGAAGATGAAGAAGTAGTGGACGTAGTTGAAGAAGATGAAGAAGTAGTAGAAGACGAAGAAGATGAGGAAGTCGAGGAAGATGAAGAAGACGAGGAATAATCCTCTCTGTATTTTCAAAACAATCGATTCTTTTGAATCTTTAAACCACCGTATGACAAGCATACGGTGGTTTTTCGATGTTTCTTCTATAGCTTTTAATCATTTACGACAGGCAATTCTACAATTGCTACACACCCTCCATCCGGACTTTCCACTAAAGTGAAATCACCATTATGCTCTCCGGCTATTTTTTTACATATAGACAGTCCCAATCCCGAACCCATAGGCTTTGTGGTAAACTGTTCTTTAAAAATTTTATCTCTCACCTTCTCATCAAGTCCTGTACCGCTGTCTTTAAAGCTTATATTTATGCGGTTTTCTATTTTCCCTGCCTTTATTTGAAGTTCCCCTGCAAAATTCATCGCCTCGGCGGCATTTTTTATTATATTACCAAAAATAGTTCTTATGCCGCTTTCATATCCATATATAGCCATATTCTTGCAATCATATGTAATACTGACATTAATGTCAGGTATTGAAACAGCTAAATCTTCTTTAAATTCATTAAGGATATTGACTATATATACAGTATCTTTTTCATCAGAGTAGTTCCCTGTCAAATATATAAAGTCCATGATTATATCATTAATTTTCTTAAGCTCTTTACGTATCATAGCATAGTTTTTATGAGTTTCCAGCCGCTCGTCTGAAGACTCTAAAATATCTAAGTTAAAGCTAACCAAAGTTAAAGGATTTTTTACTTCATGAGCTATGGCCGCTGCTATTTCTTCTAAGGCTTGATTTTCCATATGGATGTTTCCCTTCCGCTTAATTAAGTGACTATAAAACCACAGCTTCTATGGCTGTGGAAGTATAAGCACTTGCCCAAAAAATATCCTATCAGCATCTTCAATATTATTGACTTCCATAATACGCTCAACCATTTCCGGCGTTCCATATATTCTTTGGCTTATACTTAGTAAATTGTCTCCGGCTTGAACCATATAAGTAGCCGGAATATTAATATTGTCTGGGATAGCAGCCGTTTCAGCAGGTATAGGCGCAAAAGCTGTTTCTGTACCGCTTGGAATCTCCGAGGCTCCAGCCACTTCGCCGGATGCTCTATAATTTTCCTCGGCTAAAAGTCTGTTTCCATCTTCAGTGACAACCAACCCTATCTCAGCCATTACTTCCGGTGCTTCTGTGGCAAAAACCGGAACATTTGCATCTCTGTTCATAATTGCCACAAGGTCTCTATATGCCGTATTTAAAGATGCGAGATTTTGTTCCAAAACATTTATTCTTTCATCACTTCTTATAAGCCCCGCCCCCATTATAAAGCTCACCAAAAACATTACCGCGCAAAGTCCGCCCAGCATACTAACAAGCCTCCTCTGACCTGCACCGCCTCCGGTAGGCTGCCTTGTTTGTCTCACGGTATAGTCACGCTTTTTACTTTTGTTATCACTTACTGCGCTCGACTCTCTAAGCTCTCTTTGCCGCCTTTTAGATATAGGAAAAGTAATGATATCTTCATCTGCCGATTCTACCGATTCTTCCAACTCTTCCGATTTATCAAGACTAAGCCGCTTGGCCGCTACTGACGCAGAACTTTGAACCCTATTATCTATCATATATTCATGCATGGGCTTGTTTTTATCATAATAAACAAAATAGCCTTTGCATTCGCACAGCTCATTTTCTTCATTATAGGCATAAAATACATCAAGCCTTTGGACAGGATCCGTCACAAAAAAAACCTGATAATTTTCAGTAAAGTTTTCTTTATGATAACTATAGTTTTTGCTGCTTAAGTAAGTTCCATAACCTGGCTGGGATTGAAGCCATCCAACAATTTTAAGACCCGGAAAATACTTGTCCAATATATCCGTAACATAGTCATTTGTTTTTTTTGAAAACTCGATTCCATTGTCTCCCTCGGCACTATATTTGCCCTCAACCGCACCGCTTATAAAAAGTATCGGGTTTGGCTCAGCCTCTATATAGCGTCCCACCAAAATTCCAAGCTTCTCGCTGCCGGAATGGGCTTGTGTATACTGCTGTACAAATGTAGCGACATAATCCTCAACATAAATGCGAAGACCTGTTGCATCAATAGAGCCTATTTGCCTGACGTTTGTTGGCAGCTCGATCTTATCCATAGCTTGTCCTCCTTAAATTTCTGGATTTATAGTATCGGTATCGTATCATAAGCAATAAGCATAAAAACGTGAACTCTGTCGATGAATTAATAAAAGTTTGTAATAGAATCAAAGTAGGCTGGAAATTATAAATTTATCTAATACTCCACCAACTAAACCTTGTTAAAAGATTTGCGCGAAATTTTGTTGCAGGACAAGGAAGTGCCGCACAGCAATACCCACAGTGGTATGAGCAAGCGGCACTGACGCAGTACTGCGACAAAATGACAGCAAAGACTTGGCAGGGTTTAGTTGGTGGAGTAATAATATCACCGGAAAACAGCGGAGGGGTTATATGAAATGCACCGAAACATATATTTATGCCAATGATTATAAAGCCCGTGAGGAAATTGGCAGAAATATTAGCTTTGCTCTGGACGAAGCTATGAAAGACTTTTCGGAAATTTGCGTATTGTGTATAGGGTCCGACAGAGCCACCGGTGACAGTTTAGGTCCTATTGTTGGTCAAATGCTTCAAAGTGCTTTATCACTAAGCCCTATAAAAATTTATGGAAATTTAAGAACCCCGGCTCATGCGGTCAATCTTCAGAGTACACTCGAGAAAATTTATACTGAAAACCAAAACCCTTTTATTATAGCTGTGGACGCGGCACTCTCTAAATCTCCATCTCATATAGGGCGGCTTAATACGGGGATTGGTTCTCTAAAGCCCGGGTCGTCCGTAGGCAAAAGTTTGCCAAATGTAGGGCATTTTTATATAACAGGGGTAGTAAATTGGATGCCAAGTATTGAAAGCCTTACAATACTTCAAAGCACAAGACTTGGCAATGTCTTTGAAATGGCTGAGGTAATTGCCGGAGGAATAACATACGCAATAGAGTCGTATACGATGTATTGACATCCTACGAAAAAAATGATAAAGTAAACTTGATATACTTCGGGGTTGGGTGAAATTCCCTATCGGCGGTAATATAAGCCCGCGAGCATACTGTAAGGTTTGCTGAACCGGTTAGATTCCGGTGCCGACGGTTAAAGTCCGGATGAGAGAAGATATATCAAGTCCTTTTTGTGCTGGTTTTTTATTTTGGACTTGTTTTTATGCCCCGGTATATGGGGCTTTTTTTGTCCCTAAAACCATTACTTGCTTATAGGAGGGCTTTTTTATGAACCAAACAACAAAGAAACTCTGTGTCCTGGCAATGATATGTGCCGTAGCTTTTATTCTTGCTGCAATTGTACGTGTACCTGTGGTTTTATTTTTAAGGTATGACCCTAAAGATGTGGTTATCGCAATCGCCGGCTTTCTATACGGACCCATGGCTGCTCTTATGGTTGCTGTAGTGGTTGCTGTGGTGCAAATGTTTACGGTCAGTCAAACAGGTCCTATTGGTCTTTTGATGAATATTATTGCCTCTGCCGCTTTTTGCTGTACGGCAGCTTTTATCTACAAAAAGAAACGTACTATGAGCGGCGCCGTTATAGGGCTTGCAGTGGCAACACTTTTCGCAACCATTGTAATGATGCTTTGGAACTATATAATCACACCTATTTTTATGGATGTGCCGCGCCAAGCAGTCGTTGGGCTTTTACTGTCGGCTTTTCTTCCTTTTAATTTGATTAGCAATACTTTAAACGCCGCTTTTACTCTGCTTCTTTATAAGCCGATAAAATCAGCACTTCAAGCCTCTAACTTAATGCCGGCACCTGAAACAACTGTCAAGGGCAAAATAAACATAGGCATCATAGTAGGTTCGGGCTTTGCTATATTGACCTGTATACTTTGGGTAATGGTATTGCAAGGCTACATTTAATTCCAATAATTACCATCTCTATTTGTTACAATTCCACTATTGCATAGAATTCAAAAATCCTTTAGAATAGACCTGTCCACTAACCTGCTTTTGTCAGATTTTCGAGCATATTTTTTATTGTGCAAGGAAAGGTTGACGACGCAAAGCCAAAGCTTTTGCTAGGGCGTGTCGACACAGCAGAATGGAATATATGCCGAAAAAATGGTAGGATGAGGTTAGCGGGCAGGTCTAATATAGTAGCTTACAAAAGTTTTACTACAACAGGGGTGATTTTTATGCAATCTTTGCAGTTAGATGATTTTAAGAACTATTGTTTTATTGACAATTTAACACTTTCGCCAAATGGCAAAAATATAGCTTTACTTGGCCGCAAAGCCAATAAAGACAATGATTATGATGTAGCTATATTTGTAGATAAGGGCAGCGGCTTTGAGCCTTTAACCGGTCTTGAAGGAAAAGTCGAGCAGTTTTTATGGATAGATGATGAGAATATTCTTTTTTGTGAAGTCCGCAGTGAAGAAGACAGGGCAAAAATTGAAAAAGGTTATGAGCTAACTTGCTATTACAGTATAAATATTCATAAAGGCGAGGCAGTGCCGGCTTTTAAAGTTAATGCCGTAGTAATAAATCTTATGCCTCTTGAGAATGGTAATTTTCTTGCTGTCACGATTTTTGACAATGCAAGACCATGCTTTGAAGGAAAATCTGAACATGAGATAAATGAAATCCTTTTAGAGCTTAAGAAGGAAACGCATTTCCAAGTAATTGATGAGCTCCCTTTCTGGGCTGACGGCAGAGGGATTACAAATAAAAAGAGAATTCGCTTAAATATATTAACCGAAGAAGGGCTTAAGCCTATTACCCGCAAACTCACAAATGTTGTGGATTATAAGCTGTCTCCCTGTAAAAAATACGCGGCTTATATATGTGACCCTGCTCCGGCGGAAATTCGCAGTTTAGAATGTAATATCCATATTGTCAATCTTGAAACTTTTGAGGAAAAAGAGGTTTTGGAGGAGCCTAAGAGAATCCGCGCTTTCGATTTCTGGGGGGATAAAATGGTTGTTGCATTTGCCCAGCCCGGGCAGAGAAGGTATGAACACGGTCCCTTTTATATAGTTGACCCTAAGTCCAAACAAACTAAGGAACTTGCCAAGTTTGACCTGTCTTTAGGGGAATCCGGTGAATCAGACTCTAAATTTTGCTGCGGTATTACCAGCAAAGTGGTAGGGGACAGCTATTTCTTTACCTCCCTTTCAGGTTATTATACAGATATTTTTGAACTTAACTTAAACAGTGGCAAAATCAGTAATATTACTAATTCTAAAGCTACTGTAGAGTATTTTGATATAAAAAACGGACGAGTAGTTGCAGGCGTTATGCAGCCTTGCCGTTTAGTGGATGTATTTGAGCTAAAAGATGGAAAATTAGAAGGGCTAAGCTCATTCAACACCGAGCTTTTAAGCACTCGTAAATACTCACCTCCTGAGCATTTTACTTTTAAAGATGCCGAAGGCTCTGAAATAGACGGCTGGGTAATAAAGCCTATCGATTATGAGAAAGGTAAGAAATATCCTGCCATACTCAATATCCACGGCGGTCCTAAATGTGCTTATACTGACAGCTATTATCATGAAATGCAATATTGGGCAAGCCAAAATTACTTTGTAATATTTGGCAATCCAAGAGGCTCCGACGGTAAAGGTAACGAATTCGCGGATATCAGCGGTAAATACGGCACGATAGATTATGATAATCTTATGCAGCTTGTAGATGAGTCTATAAAACGATATCCTGGCATTGATGAAAATAACCTTGGAGTTACAGGCGGCTCCTACGGCGGCTTTATGACAAGCTGGATTGTAGGACATACTAACCGCTTTAAAGCCGCTGTTTCTCAATGTTCTATATCTAATTGGGTGTCTTTCTACTGTATTAGCGATATTGGCTATTATTACGGCAGTGACCAAATGAAAGCCGATCCTTGGACTAATGTTGATAAGCTATGGTGGCATTCCCCTCTTAAATATGCACCAAATGTGAAAACTCCAACTTTAGTCCTCCACTCTTGTGAGGATTTCCGCTGCTGTATTCCCGAGGCATACCAATGGTATACGGCACTTAAGCTCCATGGGGTTGAGACAAGACTTGTAATCTTCCACGGCGAAAATCATGAAATGCCCCGCTCTGGCAAACCGGATTACAGGGCAAGAAGGCTTAAGGAGATAACGGGATGGATGGATAAATATTTGAAAAGTTAATAAAATAGCCTATACTAACTAAAGGGGCAAGAGAATTATCTCTTGCCCCTTTTTATTTTGCTGCCTTGATAACGGTAGAAATACCGCTCTGTGTATTATTGTCTAAAGCATTTGTATGACCATCAAAAAAAATTCAAAAAGGTGTTGACATTCATCCAAGACTATTGTAGAATGATAATGCAAGACTATTGTAGAATGACTTTTGGGGAGGGAGGGAGCCTATGGCTGACTTCAAGAGATTGCCCGACACAGAGTTTGAATTGATGCGGATTATATGGCAGCATAAGCCGCCTGTAACCACCGCAAGGATAATTCAAGAGTTGGGTGATAGCGTGAACTGGAAACCGCAGACGGTTTTGACCATGCTTGTGCGGCTGATTGAAAAAGGCTTTCTGTCAAGTGAGCGTGTGGGTAAAGAACGGAACTACACGCCAATCATATCTGAATCGGAATACATGAGTTTAGAAACAGGCGAGTTTATGTTTCGGTATCGAGGCAACTCTATTGGCAGCTTGGTAAAAACCATGTATGACGGAAAAGATTTAACAGAGGAAGAATTGACCGAACTTAAAAAATGGCTCAAAGAAAAGGAAGGTTGATATGGCACAATATATGTTTTCATTTTTAACAACATCGCTATTCATGGGTTTAATAATCCTCGCCATAGTAACCCTTAGTGTATTGTTGCCAAAAGTGTTTTCTCCAAAACTTCGCTATGCGGCTTGGGTAGTAATTCTCATTGGTTTGATAATTCCTTTCAGACCTATGTTTGGCAACGGGCTGATAACATTTGATATGCCGTATGCTACTACTGCCGAAAGCGAAAGGCAAGCAAATAAAGTCGGAAACATCACAACCGAGCCGCCGATAATTGGTGACGTGGGGCAAAGTATAACCATTTACGAGCCTGCTGTTCAATCTATGTGGCAAACACTCTCTACCATACACATTTTGGTGATAGCGTGGGCGGCTGTGGCACTTGCCATTTTAACCTACCATGTATGGCGTTATATCGGTTTCAAAAAGCTAATAAGACGTTGGGGTGTTGCGGTAAAAGACGAGGACACATTGTCCGTCTTACAGACTATACAATCTGAAAAAGGTATTGCTAATAAAAAAATCGAACTAAAAAAATGTGACTTCGTTTCTACTTCAATGATTGTTGGATTTCTTAATCCCATAATACTACTGCCCGACAAGATGTTTGATGCTGACGAGCTGGAGTTGATTTTTCGCCATGAACTAATCCACTACAAGCGTGGTGACTTGTTCATAAAATTGTTGTCAGTAATCGCTGTGTCGCTTAATTGGTTTAACCCTGCCGTTTACTTGATGAGTGCGGCAATTGGGGCCGATTGCGAGGCATCTTGTGATGAGGCTGTTATCGCTGATGTCGGCGGCGAAAACAAGCAATTTTACGCCGAAATTGTAATGGATATGATAGGGAGCAAAAGAGCGGGCGGCACAGCACTTTCCACTTGTTTTTATGGGAGCAAGAACGGCATAAAAAAACGGATGGAAGCTATTATGAACGCATCGGTCGGCGTGAAGAAAGTTGCGTTTTCTGCTCTTGCAGTTTTGGCTTTGATGATTATTTTTACAGGCTCAATCTTTGCCTTTGGCAGTCAAACACCATCAGAGCTGCCATCACAAGAGCCGCAATATCCAGTTTTTCAGCCACCGCTTGATAATTCGCAACAGCAAGGCACAGAGCAAATCACAAGTCAGAGAGCAAGGGAAATTGCTGCCCAGTTTGTAGGATATGGAACGGTGCATGACATTAGGGCATTTACCGAGGATGGCATTCTGAATTTTGAAGTGGAAATAAGGCAGGGAGCTGTAAGGTATGTTGTGCAGATAAACGGCGTGAATGGCAATGTAATCAACCTATCCAGTTATACAGATGATACAGGGGCGGAGCAAACCATATCAGAAACAAATAACACGGAGCCGACACCACAAACTACACCCGACCCTACACCTCCACAAGCACCAGTCAGCAGTCAAGGCAACAGACCCGCTAATCCTGTAATCTCGTTGGATAGAGCCATTGAAATAGCATACGCCGACATAGCCGCTCGTGGTATAAACGCCACATTCCGCACGGATTCGGGGATGAGTTGGGAGAGAGGACAATGGGTTTGGGAGTTAGAATTTAGAACACATGGCGAACGTATGCCGATTATCGAATTTTATATCAATGTAGACAACGGCAATATCGTTAAATTTGAATGGGACGATTAAAGAAGGGAGCGAAATCAAAATGAAAAAAGAAAAGCGTTTTGAAAAGTTAAAAGGTGCTGCACTCGGTGTGATTCTCACATTGATAATAATGACTGCCGTACCAGCTTTTGCAAGAGTAGCACAAGAAACAATCACGGTGAATTTCAACAACATCCGAATCGCCGTAGACGGGCGGCAAGTGCAGACAGAATACGAGCCATTTATATTTCAAGGCAGAACGTATTTGCCTGTGCGTGATGTAGCTGATGCTATGGGCTTTGATGTTACATGGGATAACGCTACAAACACAGTGCATTTAAGATCACGCACAAACACAAATGCTGTGCCGAATTATCCACCGCACCAGTCAGGACAACAGCAGGGCAGCATAACTATTCCTGATACAATAACCCCAAGACCCCCTTCAAGAACAGGCGGACCAACAAACCCGACAATCACCGCTCGCAGAGCGGTTGAATTGGCTCGTGACTACCTCATTTCCATAGGTGTAACAAGTGCAAGATTTGATTATATCTATATGGATAGAGAAGGAAACACATGGGTTTGGAGCGTTGAGTTTGACGGACAAGGCAGAAGTTTTGAATTTTACGTTGATGTAAACACAGGGGCATTTTTGAAAGCACCACAAATTAGCCCTGCACCAATGCCGGCTGTTCCACCGATAACAACAACGCCCTCACCACAAATTAGCCCATCACCCGGTAGTGGGCAGGGAAATAGACCGTCCAACCCAACAATTTCATTGCAAAGAGCTATAGAAATAGCTTATGCCGACCTTGCCGCCCGTGGCATTAACGCCACATACCATTCTAACTCTGGCATGAGCCTAGAGCGTGGGCAATGGGTATGGGAATTGCTGTTTATAACGCAAGGCGAAAGGATGCCGTTTATTGAATATTACATTAATGTAGACAACGGCAATATCGTCAAGTTCGAGTGGGATGATTAAAAAACTCGCATTACAAAAAGGAGCATGAAATATGTCATCAAATATTGACTCCGGGCGCAACTCGAACAACGAGATTGCCGAATTGCCGGCAGGAAGGAAAAGTAAAAAGAAACTAATAATCATACCACTTGTGCTGATATTGGCAGCCGTGGCAACATTCATGTTGTGGCCTGCAAATGTATCACGCCAAGAAGCCCAAGAAATAGCCATTGCTCATGTAGGCGGCAACAACAGCCGTGCCAACCCTGCCAGTAGGGATTTTGAGAGATTCCAGAGGGTTTGGAGCGTTGAAGTGTTTTATG
>WRBA01000045.1 GCA_009779915.1 Defluviitaleaceae bacterium
TACATATCAATATTTTGCGGTTTATGGCTTTCACCTTCTTTGATCTAGATATCATTAGAGTTGTAATGAAACAGCAATTTGGTTGTCATTAGAGTTGTAGCGAAATTAGCTCTCGCACCGTCATTGCGAGCCGGAGGCGAAGCAATCTAAGTCGTATTACGTGATGAGATTGCGACCTCGATGCTCAACGCGCATTAGCCTCCTCGCAATGACGATAAAATTCAATTTCGTTACAACCTTAATGACGATGTGAACGCTAATTTCGCAACAACTTTATTGCGGAGAAAATTAAATTTTAAGAAATGATAAACTACCCCACAGTAAAACTGTGGGGTAGTTCCGTACTTATAGCAATGTAGTTAACCCTAGTATGCGATTAATTTCAGTAGTTGTAGATACAAGACCGCGACCGGTTTGAGATCTGCCTATATGTATTCCAACCACACCGGATTCTAAAAACCCTCTAGGGTTAAATTGAGGGAAATATACAATCCCGCCGCTATCTCCAAGAGTGGATGGATAATTAGTGGCAATAAGCCTATTAGCAGAAAACGCTCCGCCAAAACGATTTGTGAATATTTCTATATAATCTAATGATGTAATTTGCCCGGAGCGAGTGCCAAGTGTGGAGGTCATCATTACAGTATTCCCAACTAATAAGTTATGTCTGAGACCAACTGTACGGCGACCATCCGGCGTATTAACATCAAACATTACATGAAAATCAGTTCTTACAAAAGCAGCATCAATACCATTAAGCTGGAAAGATGTTACTGTGCCAATCCGAGCACCGCTTTGATATATGCTATCATTTGTTTGAAGATGAAACCCTTCTCTCCAAGGTCCGTGTGCAACAGTCACAAATCCGCGTGTTGTACCCATACTGGCTAAGTACCCTATAGCAAAACTACCGCTAATAGGTTGTCCATTACGGCGAACTGTTATAGGTCTATCTGGACTCCCTGGGCTAATCCAAACAGTGTTTCGGCTTTCCATATCCTCGGAAAAGTATGCTGCTGGCTCATCTGAGGCATACAACTCTTCATGAGGTATTGGCATTTCACCCATTCTTTCCGATTGCCCAAAACTTAGCACAGGAGAATCAAAAACACTATTCCTAAAGAGTTCAATCATTTCATCCGAAAAGTCGACTAAATTAACTACAACTCTATTATTTATTACATCCACATACAAGCTTGTAACATTACCGACAGCTAATACCGATTCGAACTTCCTAGGTATCAGGTCATTTAGCGTCTTCATAACTTCCCTTAATTCGTTGTAAGAAAACCTCGCTTCACCTACGATTAGGCTATCATCTCTTTGATTTATAGTAAAAAAACTGTTTGAACCAGAAAAATTATCTGCCCCGGTGCCTACTACCAGCAAATTCAATTTTCCATTACTGTCTATAAATGCACCACCAAAATCAGCCGGGAAAATAAAATTACCCACCCTATCTACAGGAAACGAGCCTATTAGCCTATCAGCCACTTCTCTAGCCCTAACATAGTTGTGTGCAAACTCAACCCCAAACTCTTGTGCAATATTTGCTTCAAACATTGCGCGGGCTTGAGTGTATGCAAGATCATCCCTATAAACTTCTTGAGCGACTGCTGGTGTTGCGAGAGAAATCGTTAAAATAATGGTTAGTAAAACACTTATAATTCTTTTGTTCATTTTAAGCCCTCCTTGTCGTTAGTTAACAATAGCTACTGCTTATGACATGGCAGTTCATGGCTTTTTGCCTTTCTTTATCTAGATATCCACAACCGACACCTCACAAAGCATATTCATTGGCACTAATATCCTTTCTTGGTTAATATTATACTGCATTCAAACTAATATTTCAAACCATTCTTCCACTTCCATAAAACCACCACCAATCTTCACTCTTCAATCTTCAGTCTTTAAATCTTTATTTGCATATTAACTTTACCATAAGTCTCAGTTGATTTCATGCTGTATGTTCCCGTTATACTGTTTTCTCCAATTTTGTCAATATTGAATTTCCACTTTTCGTCATTTTTTTACTTTTCTTCCTCTCCCCAGCCTTTGTCGCAAAAATAATATTGCATACAAAGGCAATAATTGTTAAACTATAGTGTATTAATACTGATTCATTCAAATAATATAGACAGTTGCGAGCTTGCTCACTAACTGGCTGTGTTATTTGAATGAGTGCTGCAGTGCAAGCATAGCTCCATATCCATATAAAAATATTGACACGTTTTTTGGCTATATTTTTGTATGGCATCAGTATCACTATTAAACGAATGAAATAAGAGGTGCCTAAATGTTTAAAAAATTATTCGGCTCGTACAGCGATAGAGAAATTAAGAGAATAAAGCCTTTGGCTGATAAAGTTGAAAGCCTTGAGCCGTCTTTTAAAAGTTTGAGTGACGAAGAGCTTAGAGGTAAAACCGCTCAGTTTAAAGACCGCCTGGCAAATGGCGAAACTTTGGATAATATCTTGCCGGAAGCCTATGCTGCTGTCCGTGAGGCGGCAATTAGGGTTTTGGGGCAGCGTCATTACTATGTGCAGCTTATTGGCGGTATAATACTTCATATGGGCAGGATTTCTGAGATGCGTACAGGGGAAGGAAAGACCCTTACATCTACCTTGCCGGCTTATTTAAATGCCCTCGAAGGCAAAGGTGTGCATGTCGTTACT
This sequence comes from Defluviitaleaceae bacterium, assembly GCA_009779915.1. Classification (GTDB taxonomy): domain Bacteria; phylum Bacillota; class Clostridia; order Lachnospirales; family UBA5962; genus WRBA01. The sequence continues at coordinate 2,675 of WRBA01000045.1, forward strand.
GTTAATGATTATCTTGCTAAGCGTGACTCGGAATGGATGGGACAAGTACACGAGTTTTTGGGGCTTTCCGTTGGGGTTATACTCCATGATATGACCCCTGAGGAGCGCCAGGCAGCATATGCTTGCGATATTACTTATGCCACAAATAATGAACTTGGCTTTGATTATCTTAGGGATAATATGGCAGTTTATGAGGATAATCTTGTCCAGCGAGACTTGCATTTTGCTATAATCGACGAAGTTGACTCGGTTTTGGTTGACGAGGCAAGGACGCCTCTTATAATCTCCGGCTCGTCAGGCAAAAGTACCCAGTTGTACAAAGTTGCCGATGGTTTCGCCAAGACCTTGAAAAAAGGACGAGTGTTAAATGAGAAGGAAGCTCTTAACCCTCTCATGCGCCAGGATATTGAGGAGGAAGGGGATTTTGTAGTTGACGAAAAAGGCAAATCGGTAACCTTAACTCAAGAAGGGGCAGCAAAAGCCGAACGTTTTTTTGGTATTGAAAACTTATCCGACCCGGAAAACCTTGAAATACAACATCATGTAAACAACGCTCTTAAAGCAAATTTTAATATGTTTAGGGATCAAAATTATGTTGTACAAGATGATGAAATTGTAATTGTTGATGAATTTACCGGGCGTCTTATGCCCGGCAGGCGTTACTCCGACGGGCTTCATCAGGCTATTGAGGCAAAAGAGAATGTTAATGTTAAGAGAGAGTCAAAAACCCTCGCAACTATAACCTTCCAAAATTTCTTCAATAAATATGTGAAAAAAGCCGGTATGACAGGTACCGCCATGACGGAAGAAGGGGAATTTAGGGAAATTTACGGCATGGACGTAGTTGAGATTCCTACAAATATGCCTATGATTCGTAAAGATTTAGCTGATAAGGTTTTCGGAACTGAGAAAGCTAAAACTCGTGCTGTTGTGCGAGAAGTTGTAGAGAGTTCAAAAATCGGTCAGCCTGTTCTAATAGGTACTATTACAATCGAAAAATCTGAAGAACTTAGCACATTGCTTAAAAGGGAAGGCGTCCCCCATCAGGTTCTTAACGCCAAATACCATGAAAAAGAGGCTGAAATTGTAGCCTTAGCCGGGCAAATGAATGCTGTCACCATAGCCACCAATATGGCAGGTCGTGGTACGGATATTAAGCTTGGGGAAGGTGTTAAGGAGATTGGAGGGCTTAAAATAATAGGTACCGAACGCCATGAATCGCGCCGTATCGATAACCAGCTTCGCGGTCGTGCCGGAAGGCAGGGCGACCCGGGTGAATCTTGCTTCTACATCTCCTTGGAAGATGACCTTATGAGGCTTTTCGGCTCTGAAAAGCTTATGGGTATGTTTAAAGCTTCAATTGACGAGGACGAGCCTATTCATCACAATATGCTTTCCAAAGCCATTGAAGGTGCCCAAAAGAAGGTTGAAGGCAATAACTTCGGCATACGTAAGCATTTATTGGATTATGACAGGGTAAATAATGAACAGAGGGAAATTATATACGCCGAGCGGAATAAGGTCTTACGCGGCGAGGATATGAAAGAGCATATTATCACTATGCTTAAAAACTTTATTGACCGCACAGTTGATACTTATGCAGGGGAGCTTTCTTTTGAGGAATGGGATTTAACAGGTATTAACGACCAGCTTATGCCTATTTTTAGACGCCCTGTACTTAGCGATGCAAATCCTAAAGCCTCTAAAGAGGATGCCCAGGAAAGCCTGTTTAATGAAGCTGCCGCCCTTTATAACAAAAAGGAAGAAGAAATCGGCGAAGCAATGCGGGAAGTTGAGCGGGTTATACTGCTTCGTGTTATAGACCAAAAATGGACAGACCATATTGATGATATGGATCAAATGCGCCAAGGTATCTCCCTCAGAGCCTACGCCCAACGGGATCCTATAATCGAATATAAGTTCCTAAGTTTTGATATGTTTGAGGAGCTTTCCAATAATATACAAAATGATACCATTAAAAGTATATTTAACGTGCGTATGGCTATGGCGCCTGAAAAACGCGAGCAGGTTTCTAAGGATATGTTTACTAATATGGATACATCCGTAAAAAGCGGACCTAAAAAGCGGACGTCGAAAAAAGTCGGGCGCAATGATCCTTGCACTTGCGGAAGTGGTAAAAAATATAAACATTGCTGTGGCATAAATGGGTAAAAGGTGGGTTGGATGTGCTTGAATTTGAACAATTAATACAAGAAATGGTGCCTTACAAGGCTAAATTAGAGGAAATGGGGGCTTCACTTTGACTGCGCTTCTTTGAAAAAAGAGGTGGCAGCCTTAGAAGCCGAATCCGCAAAGCCTGATTTTTGGAATGATTTGCAAAATTCACAAAAAATTTTGCAGCGGATTAAAATGCTTAATAATAAAATTGACGAATACGAAAATTTATACGGCGAATATGAAGATATTTGCCTTATGGCTGAGCTTGGCAATGAGGAAGAGGACAAGCAGGTCTTTAGCGATGTTCAAAAGCAATTTAGGGCTTTTATAAGCCATTTTGAGCAGATGAATTTAGCCACTTTACTAAGCGGCGAATACGATGCTAACAATGTAATAATGAGCCTTCACGCAGGGGCTGGCGGCACTGAAGCCTGCGACTGGGTGGATATGCTTAGCCGAATGTATATACGATGGTCTGAGCGGCGGGGCTTTGCTGTTGAAATTATGGACAGCCTCCCTGGTGACGAAGCCGGCACAAAATCAATAACCTTGGGAATTAGCGGTCTAAACGCCTATGGCTTTTTAAAAAGTGAAAAAGGCGTTCATAGGCTTATTCGTATTTCTCCTTTTGACTCTTCAGGGCGGCGGCATACCTCCTTTGCCTCTTGCGATATTATGCCTGAAATTGACGATACGATAGACTTTGATATAAACACGGAAGATTTGCGTATCGATACTTATCGTGCAAGCGGTGCAGGAGGACAGCATGTAAATAAGACTGAGTCCGCAATAAGGATAACACATTTGCCCACAGGTATCGTTGTACAGTGCCAAGATCAGCGCTCTCAACATAAAAACAAAGACTACGCAATGAAAATGCTTAAATCAAAGCTGTTTGAGCTTGAAATGGAGAAGAAAGCTCAGCTTTACAAAGGACTCAGAGGGGAAGTTAAAGAAATCGGCTTTGGCAGTCAAATCCGCTCCTACACTTTCCATCCTTATAATTTGGTTAAAGACCATAGGACTAACTATGAGGCCGGCAATGTGTCAGCCGTTATGGACGGGGCTATAGATGATTTTATTAACGCGTATTTGGTAAGCCAAGTAAAGTCAGGGGAGTTCTGATTTGAAGGAGATAATTATTGCGGCAGATACTAAAAATCAGCGATTAGACAAATTTCTTAGCAAATACCTAAATACGGCACCTAAAAGTTTTATTTACAAAATGATACGTAAGAAAAATATCAAATTAAACGGCAAAAAAGCTGTCGGGTCTGAAATTTTGGCTGAAAATGATGTATTGCAAATTTATATATCAGATAAAATTATCGACGAATTTCGAGCAGTCAAAAAAATTGACATAAACGCCAGAGAAATTGATATTGTATACGAAAACGAACACGTACTTATAATCAATAAACCCAGGGGGTTACTTAGCCAGCCAAGCTCCTCCCATGAGCAGGATACTGTCCTTAGCCGTGCCCTAGCCTATCTCCATAAAAAGGGTGACTACGATATTTCCGCTGAGTCGGTGTTTACCCCCGGTTTATGCAATAGGCTGGATAGAAACACTACAGGCATTATTTTATGCGCTAAAACATTAAATGCCTCACAACAGCTAAATAAAGCTATTGCCGAGGGTAAGTCCGAAAAGTATTACTTAGCTATCGTTATTGGGAAAGTTAGTTCAGGGGGGCTTTTAGAGGGCTATCATACAAAGGATGCCGCAAGTAACAAAGTATCCATAAGCACATCGGTTGAAGGGAAATCGGTCCTAACCGAATACATGCCTATAGCAGTTAGCAGCAGTCACTCTCTTTTAAAAGTTAAGCTGCTGACCGGGCGAAGTCATCAAATCCGTGCCCATTTAGCAGGCATCGGACACCCTATATTTGGAGATGAAAAATACGGCAGCAAAGCGGAACCCTCCCCCAAGTATCAAATGCTGCATAGTACAAGCATTAGCTTTTTGGGTCTTGAAAATGAACTTGCGGAGATTAACGGCATAGTTTTCGAAGCCGCGCCTCCTGAGGATTTTATATATTATCGTGGCAAATTTTTTGGAGGGTTAATATGAAAGCTATAATTTTAGCCGCAGGATATGCCCAAAGACTTTATCCTCTTACAAAAGATAAGTCTAAGGCTCTTCTGCCTATTGCAGGCAAGCCTATAATAGGACATATAGTCAACTCTTTAAGAGAAATAAGCGCCATTGATAAAATATTTGTTATAACAAATGATAGATTTTATAAAGATTTTAATAATTGGAAGATTTTAGAAAAGCTCGAAAATGTCGAAATTCTAAGCGACGGCACAACTGATAATGATAATAGATTAGGCGCAATCGGCGATATCGATTTTGTAATAAGAGAAAAAAACATAGACGAAGACCTTCTAATCATAGCTGGTGACAGTTTTGCCATCTTCCCCTTAAAAGAGTTCTACGACTTTCATATAAAAACCGGTCACGATTGTGTTTGCGTAGATGAAGTTGACGATTTTGAACTTTTAAAGGGCTTTGCAACGGCTTTTTTAGATGAGAGAGGGATTATAAAAGAACTGGTTGAAAAAGCACCTGAACCTAAATCAAATTTAGGTGTATACGCCATATATATTTATAAAAAAGATACTGTCCGTATGTTTAGTGAGTATTTGGCATGTGGAAACCCTCCTGACGCTCCAGGCTATTTTCTTCAATGGCTTCACAAGATAAAAGAGGTTTATGCTTATAAGATACAGGGGGAAATAATTGATATTGGTACCCTTGAAAGTTACCAAGATGCACAGGAGCGATTTGGCAAATGAACAATGTAATTAATGAATATGCGCGCTCAAAAGGAATAATTTACGGCATTTGTGATGCTAAAACCCTGGAAGGGCTGGACGAAAGCATTGTAAACATCCCGTTTTTCAAAGGGGATATTTATGAGCGGATTAGCCCCCGCATTTTTTTGCATGGGGCAAAATCAGTTATTGTACTGGGGGTAAAAGCCGATCAAACACCCCTTTTTGAAGGGCTGGATCAAATTATGGCACCGTCCCTAAGCGGTGTGGATTATCATAAGCACTTAGAAGGCATTGCCAAAGAATTAACATCTAAGATGCTTGAGTGTGCCGATTTTAATTTTAGGATACAAGTGGATTCAGGCCCTTTAATCGAAAAAAAATTCGCTGCCAAAGCGGGGCTTGGCTTTATTGGAAAAAACAATTGCCTTATAAGCCCTGAGTTTGGAAGTTTTTTTAATATAGCATTAATTGTAGTTGATATAGAAATTGAGCTTACCTGTTCATCCGGTTTTTTAAGTTGTGAGGATTGTGATCTATGCCTAATTAGCTGCCCTACAGGGGCTTTAGGTCAAAACAATAAATTTAACTACAATAGGTGTATTTCCTATCTGACACAAAAAAGAGATGACCTTACAGAGGATGAAATGGCTTTAATAGGTCTATCTATCTATGGCTGTGATATATGCCAAAATATATGCCCTCATAATTCACATACTCCTTCACAAAATCAAAAGGAAGTGTCGGAAAAAGTTTTAAGAGAAATTCTTAATATGGATAGTAAACAGTTTGAAGAAAAATTTAAAAATTCAAACCTGTTTTGGCGCGGAAATGGGGTTATTAAGAGGAATTGCCGTATAGTTCTTGATAATTTAGAAAAGTTGTAGTATAAAATTGCATATATTTTAATAAAATGCTTAATTTTCCTTGACAAATAGCGATAAAACATATATAAATATGTTTGAGACATTAAAAAACCATAAGCTATATAGCTGGTTTTTGTAAATTAAACTCTTAAGGATTTAATATTTAAGGAGGACGTTTTGATGAACAAAACAGAATTAGTATCAGCAATCCAAAAAAAATCAGATTTGACTAAAAAGGATATTGAGAAATTTTTGAAATCTTTTGAGGAAGTTGTTTCTGAAGAATTAGCAAACGGCGGCAAAGTTCAACTTGTTGGCTTTATGACTTTGGAAGTTGCGGAAAGAAAACAAAGAGAAGGTAGAAACCCAAGAACTAATGAAACTATGGTTATCCCTGCTTCGAAAGCAGTTAGATTTAAAGTTGGCAAAGCTTTAAAAGACGCTGTTAATAAATAAATCAAAAACTAGGGCATCCGTTATGGGTGCCTTTTTTTAAAACAATTAATAAGGAAGTGATGTTTTGCGGCTGGATAAATATTTAAAAATTTCCCGTATAATAAAAAGGCGTACTGTGGCAAACGAAGCCTGCGACGCCGGAAGAGTGTCAGTGGGCGGCAAAGTAGTCAAAGCCGGCTATGAGGTAAAAATAGGGGATGTAGTGGAAATAAAGTTTGGTGATAAAGTGACGAAATTTGAAGTAATCGGAGTAAAAGAGAACCCCAGGAAAGAAGAGGCACAAGAGTTGTATAAGATTTTGTTCTAAGCTGTATAGAAAGTGGCTTTGCCACTTTCTATACAGCTTAGAACCTCTTTCCCAGTCCTGCGTCTTTTAGAAGCTCGCTTGCTGATGTACGAAGCTTTATTTCACCATCTACTGAGACAGATTTTTTAGTATTAGGATTATACCAGATTTCATGATCTCCTTTTCCGCGCCTTTCAAACTTATATCCATTTTCCGAAAGAATTTTTTTAACTTTCCTTGTATAATCTCCCATCAGCTCACCGATTCTAAATGTTCCACACGTTCGGTAATAAAATGCAAGTTTATAGGTCCTTTATATTTGAAATTAAGCTCTATCATTTCCGGAGCAGCTAATTTGACTCTTTCAATCAATATGTCAAATGAGTCTGATTCAAGCACCAGCCCCATACCGGCACTGCCTACAGCTGCCCATCTTTTAACTTCGCTATCCCATATCATTTTAATAAAAAAATCCATACTATACCCCTTTCTCACAATATCTAGGCTCTTTATCTAGGGTGACACACCTTAGTATTATGACATATCAGTAAAAATATTTCAATGATATAAAAAGAACTGCCAAGAAATTGCCGTAATATCTAAATGCTCCTATATATAGTAACTTCACCTTATTTCCTGCTCTAAATTATCAAATTCAGGTGTACTAAAAAACTCACCTAAAGTAATACCGAGTCCGTCACAAAGCTTTTTTATGGTGGTGACTCCGGGGTTTTTGGTTTTGCCAACGAGTATGTCTCTTATTGTAGCAGGCGGAACCGCTGCATAAATGGCAATCCCATGTATTGAAAATCCTTTTTCTTTGCATAATTGACTTATTCTAAAAGCAACCGCTTCTTGTGTATCCATAGTTTACCCTCCTAATTAGTGATATTCCACTAATTTATCTTAAGTTATATCTAGTAATTCCTTTCTTGGTATTCCACGAACGAAATAAATGTGTTATAATATTAACGGTATACCACTAACGGGAGGAATTAAATAATGAACTGTGCAAATATTTACTGTATTTACAACCGTAGATTTGAGTGCATTTTAGATGAGATAAACCTTGATTCTATAGGTATGTGCGACGATTGCATCATGGTAAACTTAGATGAGTATTTACTCGAAGCTGAAAAAGAGCGTCAATTTTTAGAGTTTGAAAAAAGACTTATAGAAAACGGCAACTAATACTCCTTGACTAAATCCTCCTAAAGCCTTATAATCCATCATATACTGGGGGCAACAGTGCATAACCTAAGTTGAAGTAATTTTTTAGACTAGTTATGCACCATTGCCTAGGCATTTTTCACTCTAGGCAATGGTGCTTCTAGATTAGGGGGATTTATAATGAACTTACCGCTAAGTTTGTTCGATGTTAATTTAATAATAGAGGCCAGACATATGGATCCCCATAGTATACTTGGGCTTCATGAAATCGTTGTTGCTGATAAGCCGGCACTTGCTATAAGGGTTTTTGTGCCTGATGCAAAGTATATAACCTGCATTTGTGTAAGCGATAATACCCGCTATACTCTTGAGCGGATTCATACATCCGGATTTTTTGAAGGGTTGATTTTTGATAAGAAAAATTGGTTTAAATATATGTTAGAAATCGAAGGACACGACGGGAGTAATTGGAGTATTTATGACGCTTACTCTTTTAAGCCCATTATCAGCGAGTTTGATATTTACCTTTTTAACCGAGGTACTCATTATGAAATATATAATAAACTAGGGGCGCATATACAGGAGATTGACGGTGTTTGGGGTGCGGCAATAGGAGTTTGGGCACCTAACGCTTCCAGGGTCAGTGTGATTGGTGATTTTAATAAATGGGATGGGCGGCGCTATCCTATGCGTAATTTAAACCATTCCGGCGTGTGGGAGATATTTATTCCGGGGCTTGCGGAGCTTGATAAATATAAATTTGAAATAAGAACACCTGATGGTCGCACATTTGAAAAAAGTGACCCTTACGGCAGCTTTTTTGAGCTTAGACCAAGTGCAGCCGCTCATATTTATGATATTGATAAATATGAATGGAAAGACAGCAAGTGGCTTGAATCACGGAAGGATTTTGACCCATTTAGAAGCCCTGTAAATATCTACGAAGTCCATTTAGGAGGCTGGAAGCGGGAGGAAAATGACTACAACCGCTTCCTAAGCTATGTAGAGCTTGCTAATGAGCTTATCCCTTATGTTAAGGAAATGGGTTATACTCATATTGAGCTTATGCCTGTAATGGAATATCCTTTTGACGGCTCATGGGGCTATCAGATAACAGGATATTTTGCCCCTACAAGCCGCTATGGCAGCCCGGCTGAATTTATGTATTTTGTGGATAAATGCCACGAGGCAGGGCTTGGGGTTATACTGGACTGGGTTCCCGCTCATTTTCCCAAGGATATGAATGGGCTTGGGCGTTTTGACGGCACGGCACTTTATGAGCATGAGCATCCTCTCCAAGGCGACCACCCCGACTGGGGTACTTATATATTCAACTACGGCAGGAATGAGGTTAGAAATTTCCTTATTGCCAATGCTCTGTATTGGGTTGAAAAATACCATATTGACGGACTTCGGGTTGACGCGGTGGCAAGTATGCTATACCTTGACTACGGCGCAAACAGACAGACTTATATCCCCAATAAATACGGGGGGCGTGAGGACTATGACGCTGTTGAATTTATTAAGCATATGAACTCCGTCATACTCAAAAGAAATCCCAATATCCTTATGATAGCGGAAGAATCTACCGCTTGGCCAGGCGTAACTTTGCCTCCTGAGGGCGGCGGGCTTGGTTTTGTATATAAATGGAATTTAGGGTGGATGAACGACTTTTTGGAATATATGTCACAAGACCCTTTAAACCGTAAGTATTTCAACAACAATATAACTTTCAGTATGATGTATAATTACAGCGAAAATTATATCCTCCCCTTCTCTCATGATGAAGTGGTTCATGGGAAAAAGTCGTTAATAAACAAAATGCCTGGAGATATTTGGCAGAAATGTGCAAATTTAAGACTTGCATACGCTTTTATGTTCGGTCATCCCGGTAAGAAACTTTTGTTTATGGGCGGGGAGTTCGCTCAGTTTAGAGAATGGACTGAAGCGGAGAGCCTTGAATGGTTTATGCTTAATTATGATCACCACATCCAAATTAAGGACTTTGTGAGAGATCTTAACCATTTTTACCTTGAAAACAACAGCCTTTGGTATAATGACTTTGATTATATGGGTTTTGAATGGATTAATTGCGAGCGGCCGGATTTAAGCATTATAAGCTTTATTAGACGCGGCAGCACTGACGGGGAACTTCTTATATTTATCCTTAACTTTACCCCTGTTGTTAGGCATAATTTCAAAGTAGGGGTAACTCATAAAGGCAGTTACAAAGAAGTTCTTAATACGGACGATTTGAAATACGGCGGTTCGGGAGTTTTAAATACAAATATTATCAAGTCTGAGCCTGTCCCTTACGATAATAAAAAGCATAGTATAGAGTTAAGCTTGCCCCCTCTTGGGGCGGTAATTATGAAGTTTGATAATGATTAGGCAACAGTGCATAACCTAAGTTGAAGCAATTTTTTGGAGCGGTACGAGGGCAAGCGAGTGTTTTGCGACTATGATTTTTCCATGGTTTTTGGAAAAGGGAGACTTCCGGCTAAAGCCGGAACCGAGCCTTGCGGCTCGTCCGCTACTGCGGGTCAAGGGAGACTTCCGGCTAAAGCCGGAACCGAGCCTTGCGGCTCGTCCGCTACTGCGGGTCA
>WRBA01000046.1 GCA_009779915.1 Defluviitaleaceae bacterium
AGGCTCGGTTCCGGCTTTAGCCGGAAGTCTCCCTTGACCCGCAGTAGCGGACGAGCCGCAAGGCTCGGTTCCGGCTTTAGCCGGAAGTCTCCCTTTTGCGAAACCCACGCAAAAATCATTACCGCAAAACACTCTCCTTGACCTACCCTCGTACCCCTCCAAATAATTGCTTCATCTTAGGTTATGCACTGTTGCCACTTAAATATATCCACTTTCCTCCCCCTCTTTTACCTCCTCAACCACCATTTCCTCAATCTCTTCAGGAAACAGCGGGTCAAGTTTAACCTTGGTTTCTATCGGTAAGTTAGTGTACATATTAAGCCTTTGAGTAACTTCCATATCATTAGATACCGTCTCATGTTTAAATCTAATTATTTCGTTTTCAATACCAACAATTAGTAACAGCCGCCTGATAAAATCCCACGCTTGCCACTCCATGTCGGAAACTTTCAATTTCTCCGCATGATATGAGGCTTTTATAGCCGTTGCCGTCAAATGTCCCCCCATTATCTCCTGAGGGTTTGTTACCATGGCATCCCTAAAAATTCCCTTTTCAAGCTCAGCTAAAAATCCCATTGTTGCCTCATAAGGCAGGCTGACGGACTCCGGCCGCGCCTTTGTGTCATCTGCCCAGGCGATAATCCCCAGCCGTTCAATAGTCTCTTTCGCTTCAACCAATGACTCGATAGCACCTGACATACCCTCAAAAATCCAGTAAATTGCCTTTGTTTTAAGCATTGTATCCCCAAAAGTTGTCATTATGGCGTCAAATAAATCCACTTTTGCCTTAATTGACGCCGTAAGCTCCGAGCTTTTTCTTGAGTTGGCATAAACCGGCAATACAGGATACGATGTGTAATTATAGTGCCCAACAATCTCCTCACCTAAAGCGTCCGAGCGGATAGACAGCCTGTAGCTTTCCTTCTCCCGGGCTAATACCAACGGCTCCCCCGTCTCCCACGAAAACTCACTCCACCCATCTTCCTCATAAAGCTGTATCACCCACGGCTTACCCTCACCTATAGAGAAAAACCGCACGCCCCCTCTATGCTCGCCGCTCCGCTCGTCCACTAACGGAAAATACTCCTTCGCACTAAACATTTGCAGGGTGTCATAATTCCAAAAACCGTAGCAAACCCCGTGTACAGCCGCGTTTGTGGCTATATCTTTTGCCACTTTATCAAAATCCTCCCCAAGGGCACGCTTTTTATCCCCATCATCTAAGGTGACACCGTTGTACCACAGCCTATTAACCTGCAAAGTCACAATCCTGGCAAATACACCACTTGGCACCCTTATTTTAGGAAACATATCCATAGAACCCTTCTCCGTATTCACAGCCGCAAAATAAGCCATTAACGTAGGATTTTCTCCTCTAAAATACGCCTCATTCATTAAAATTTGCCTATAAGTATAACTTCCAATATATCCATCTACGCAATGTCTAATAAACTCTTCCAAAGCTCCTTCTTCTTTCGCCTTTAAAAAATCCTGGTACGTAAATATCATAAAATCATCTCTCCCTTTTTGGTTTTTGCAATAAAAAAAAGAGCCGGCAGCTCTATAACAATTGCCAACACATATTTTAATATAGCAAACGACTTTCAAAATAGCGAACTGCCTTCGCGCTAAAACCTTCGGTTTTACCCAAAAACACCTACCCCAACTGTTTTTGGACAGCACTTTCCAAATCACGTTTCTCAATGTCGTTTGCTATAAGATCTGTAATCTTTGCATCGCAGATTTAAATCGATTTGGCGAAAGTTCACTTCCGTCAAATCGCAAAAGTTTGCAAAGTTTCGTAGGAACTTTGCAAACTCACCTTAAGTTCCTCGCCGAAATCCTGATTTCGGCGAAAGGCAAACTCTTCATGGGTTTGCCTTTCCCTACATCCCAATCAGCCTGCTCTTCCCTCTGACCCATCCTAAGGTATATACAACATACCTAAACTGATCCATCATATGGTCGGCTTCTTTTATTGGCTTATCTAGTGCCGAGTTCATATCCCAAGCATACATCCCAAATTCTTTAATAAAATTTACACAGCTTTCGTTTATTTTAATAATCCCTTGATTAAGTGCCATACCGCATTCAGAAATCCCCGGCAGCACGTCATTTTTAGCCCCTTTAACAATAAACCGCCCTTTTTTTCTAATCAAATTAATAAAGGACTTTGCCGAAGGGTCAACTACAACACTACTTATAGGCATTTTTCCAACAAGTACTTCTAATGCATTATAATAATCCTCATCAGTCAAAGCCCCATCCTTGCCTGAATGATAATACTCCCGTATACAATAATAAATCCCATCTTTAAGCCCCCAAAGCCCCATCGCCATAGGGTTTACCATGCCATAATCCACCCCTGCCCAGTATTTCTCATAACTCTCCGGCATATTATAATCCATTACTACATGTTTGTCTTCATCAAAACCCGGATACACAAGCCCCTCAGCCGCAACCCACAACCCCTTAATAAACCTGTCATGAAACACTCCCGTATACTCTTTAGACACTTGGTCTATATACTCTTTGGTCAAAGATGGATTGTCACTCATAGTAAACTTTAAATTTAACAGCCCTAACTCTTCACCACGGTCAATATAATCTGTTTTAACAAAATTCATAGGCCCATCAGGATTTGTTGTCCCTAAAAACACCGCATTAGAAGTCCTAAGAGATCCCATACACCGCACCAAAAACGCCCTGTTCCATAATGTCAGCTCGTCACCATAAATAAACTCAGCCGTGGAGCCTCGTATTTTCGTCTCAGCCATTTCATCATTACAGCCTTCCAGCTCAATTTTAATCCCTGCTATAGTAGCCTTCTTCTGGTTTAGGCTGTAATCAAAATCTCCTTTATACTGTAGGGCAAGAGGCTCCAACACATTGCGCTCCAAGGTTTTTAATGTCCTGCCAATAAAAAAAATAAGCCCCTTGCCCTCATAATTATCCACAATATGCTTAATCGCCTTATGGTTGCAAACCCACGTTTTTCCGCTGGATATACAACCGTAAACTATAGTCATCCTGGGCAGCTTAAGCCCCATTAACTTCCTCTGATTCAACCCCAATGCCATTTTGTTCTGTTTCCTCCACTGCTTTTAGTATCTCCCTAAGTGCCTCTCTATCAGCCTGCTTGTCCTCTCCGTTAACCTCTTTCTCAGTGAGGGAAAGTTTACGCTCCTTCAAATTCGTCTCCGGATGAAGCCCCAGCCGCTTATCAATATACTCAATCGCTGAAATATTTCCCCCAAGTGCCTTCTCTAAAAGTGCCATTGCCACCAAAGCCTCATTACTAAGCTCATCAATATTAGCCCCCTTTCGCCTAAATTCAGCAATCTCCGCCTCAGTAAGCTCTGGTACGGATTTCATAATAACTTTTAATGTGTCTTTAATACGCTTTTTTATCATATACCTCACTTTCTTGAGCCAGTTTTAGAGACTCTTTTTATATAAAAAAGCCGCCTATGAATAGGCAGCTTTTCTTTAACCGTTACCATTTGGCAATGGTGCATAACTAGTTTCAGACAATTTTTTTGTCGCTTATTTATCGGTCTTTCTTTCTGGCTTCTTCTAAAACCTCGTTAATTACCTCTTTCACTCCTTCAAAATTCTCTGTATCACATAATTTTGAAAGTGCTGAAAATAACGCTATTAACTCTATAGGATTCATAACTGCCCCCTCAAAACCTTCGCAGACATATTAGACACCTCGCTTTCGCTATTATCAGCTGCCAATAGCATACCGCATTTCCAGCCCAAAAGCAAGAGGAGCAGCTCCTTGAACAATATCATAATATCACACCCAGACGTCCTATAAACGGCTATTTAAAATTTGATAAAACTTCCGCCGCATATTTCTGAATTTTTTCTCATGGCAAGGAGGGCAAATCTCGTCATAATTTCGTCCGGTAATCACCGCGTCTAAAACCCATGGATACAGCTCCCCACTGGATTCCATGGCACAATCCTCAATCATTTTAAGACGCTCCCCCAATACTACAGCCCGCACTGCCTTATTCCCTGTCTGATCCGACTTTGATGCAGCTTTAGGCATTCCATCCATAATTTTTTCCCTTAAATCATAGCAATTTTCCTTCTCCTTCACCATTTCCTCATATTGTAAGCAAAAATAATATAACTCCCTGTAGCGAAACTTAGAAATCCCATATTCAGAAAGAATTAAATCGCGTTTACTAGGCATTATCATTAACCCCTTTCAGCAACTTATCCTGGAAGTGCCTTTGCAGCCGCTCAAGCTCTAGTTTTTCAATTTCGTCCCAATCCCTATTATGAGATTCAAAATTATTAAATCTATTTTTTCTCTTAGGTTTAATCATCATTTTATCCTCTGTCTCCGGCAATTTATTTTGCTCCCTTACAAGCCATCCGTTAATAAAACGCAGTATCCCCTGCCTGCTCTTCGCCTTAGCAGGATTCGCCAAAATCCAGCCTTTCATATTCCTAAGCTGCTGGACAATATCAACAGCAGGATACAATAAAGCCCATTCATTAATATGACTTTTAGTGATTTCATACTCTGTTTTATCGCTAAGTAAAAGACTAGTCACAGCCTCTTCACTATTTTGAGGCAGTGGCGGCACTTCAGCGTCACACTCTGGGGCAAACCGGAACGAAGCAGTCTCATCTTTATTTTTATTTTTATCATCTTCTTTTTCTTCATCATCTTCTTGGCTTTTTCGGCTTTCACCTAAAACCTCATGGTTTTTCGATAAACCTGCCGGTTCTTTCCTTGGTCTGCCTCCCAACTTCCCATTTATAGCAGAAATCCGGCATTTTTCCTCATAAGCCTTGTTATCCCGCTCAATTTGCGCCTTAATCACAGGAAATACAAATCGCTCATTTCCTGAAAGCTCCTTAGCAACCCCATTTTTCCCATATTGTAAAATTGCCGTCAAAAGCCGCCCACGCTCAGCATTACTAAGAGGCTCAATAATTTCAAGGAAATCATAATAAATCATCACATATTGCTTAGCCATAATTCTCCTTGTCAGTATAATAAGGACACCTGTAATCATGAGGATAACGCCCGCAGCAGTCAATTGGTATAAACATATCTCATCTCTCTCCTTTTTCACAACCATTAGTTGTTTTTTATTAAAATTTATCACAACTGTTGGTTGTTGTCAATGATGTTTACAAAAAAAATATATAGTGATATACTATCAGTATATTAAAGGATAGTTAATAGGAGGCAAAGCCATGCTACCCCAGCGCATAAAGCAACTTCGCCTAGAAAATAACCTCTCACAGCAAGCCATTGCCCAAAAACTAAATCTAACCCAGCAAGCCATTGCCAAATGGGAAGGGGGGGACTCTAAACCGGATTCGGACAATATTAACGAATTAGCCCGTTTATTCGGCGTCACAACAGACTATCTCTTAGGATTAGAGGAGTTTTCCCAAAAAAAAGAGCCCCTGGAAAAAGAGGCCCTTAAACTTGCTATAACTCTTGAAAAAATGGGGCTAATCGACCCGGCTAAAGACCTAGCTCCTCAAATCGAAATCCTTTTGAAATTCATCGAACGCAATAAGGATTTCATTGTGGAACTTAGTAAGAAACACGATTAACTCTTCCTCGTCTTTGAAGTTGCCTGCACTTAACAAAGCTTCGTACAATTGTACAAGCAAAGCCTTGCTGCTATTGTATTTTTTCATAATAATCTCCTTTGTATGAATTTTTATAATCAGCACGTGCAGGATCATTTAAGTAAAAGAAATCCACTGACCACAGGCATTAAGCTTAACTTCTTTAAGCTTTGGATGGTCTTATGTCTTCCTCGAAATCTGTCATATTTTGTAGATTTCACGTACAGTATATCATACTTTTATTACTTTTGATACATTTGCATTGAATTTTTACAAAAAAATATGTACAAACACTAAAGATTTTACATTCCAAAAAATTGCTTCATCTTAGGTTATGTACTGTTACCTAGTGAAATGGTCTCGAAACAGTAACAAAAAACGCAGAAATAACTAAAAAAGCCGATAGCCATTAGCCATCAGCTTTTTTATACTTCCAAAAAAAGAGGGGGGCGCGCGTGGGCTCCGCCCACCTACGCCCCTAAGAGGCGGTTACCCGCCCTCTTAGGGGCTGCCCCGCGCATACGCGCGGGCGCGCCCCCCATACCACAACACATACCACGGCATATCCCTAAAATCCAGCGTCTCAAAGAGACCCAAAGAGTTACACCTATAATACCTACACCTATAATACCTACACCTCAACTATAACCTCAATCTCTACACTGGCATCTCTAGGCAGCTGATAAACCCCAACAGCACTCCTGGCATGACGCCCAGCCTCCCCAAATACATCAATAAAAACCTGTGACGCCCCATTACCCACAGCCGGCTGGTCAATAAACCCATCACTACTATTTACAAAAATCAAAAGCTTTACTATGTTTTTTACCTTATCCAAATCTCCAAGGTAATTCTTAATCGCCCCAATAGCATTAATAGCACAAAGCCTAGCCGCCTCCTGCCCTTCTTCGATAGTACATTTTTCGCTCACCTTGCCCTTGTACACAAGCTCCCCATCTTTCATAGGCAGCTGCCCGGACACATACAAAGTATTGCCCATCTGCTTAACCGGCAATAATAACGCCGCAGATTGCCTCGGCTCAGGTAACACAATACCCATTTCTTCCAACTTTTTCTCAATTTTCACTTAAAAACCCCTCCATAGCTTAAATTCCGCCTATTAGAGTTGCAGCGAAATTAGATTTTTTGCTCGTCATTGCGAGGAGCCTAAAGCGTGTTGTCCTCGCAATGACGAATGACGACCAAAATTCAATTTCTATACAAGTCTATTAACGGCTTATAATCGCCAAAATTTTAACACACCCTCTATCCCTAGTCAACAATAATTTATTTTTAACGAAGAACACCACAAAAAAGCCCCCACCAAAGCAGGAACCTCATTTTTTAAACATCGCAGATAACACCCGAAGGGTACATAAATCCGCAAAACGAGCTTTACTCCTTCGAAGAAAATCAGCTAACCGTAGGTCAAGGAGAGTCGAACCTTGACCTAAAGCTAACTAAAATGCCCGACTCACAGAGCCGGGCATTTTAATTAAATTATTATTGGATAATAGTCGCAACATTACCTGCGCCAACAGTTCTTCCGCCTTCTCTAATAGAGAAAGTAAGCCCCTGCTCCATAGCAATCGGTGTAATAAGCTCAATAGTCATCTCAATATTATCCCCAGGCATACACATTTCAGTGCCTTCAGGCAAATTGATAACACCGGTAACGTCAGTTGTTCTAAAATAGAACTGCGGACGGTAATTATTAAAGAAAGGCTTATGACGACCACCCTCTTCTTGGGTCAAAACGTAAACTTGCGCCGTAAACTTAGTGTGCGGAGTGATAGAACCGGGCTTAGCCAAAACTTGCCCACGCTCAATATCCGTTCTGTTTACACCACGAAGGAGTGCGCCGATATTGTCCCCTGCTTCCGCTTGGTCAAGAAGCTTATGGAACATTTCAACGCCTGTACAAACAACTTTCCTTGATTCTTCAGTAAAACCAACGATTTCAACTTCGTCCTGAACCTTAACAGTACCACGCTCAACACGACCTGTAGCAACAGTACCGCGGCCTGTAATAGAGAAAACGTCCTCAACAGGCATAAGGAAAGGCTTATCAGTTTCACGGACAGGAAGGGGGATATAATTATCAACCGCTTCCATAAGCTCAATAATTTTAGCTTCCCAAACAGGATCACCTTCAAGTGCAGGCAAGCCGCCGCCGCGTATAACAGGGATATCATCTCCGGGGAAATTGTACTCAGAAAGAAGCTCCCTGATTTCCATTTCAACAAGGTCTAAAAGCTCTTCGTCTTCAACCATATCGCATTTATTCATCCAAACAACCATTTTGGGTACACCAACTTGGCGGCTTAAAAGGATATGCTCACGAGTTTGAGCCATAGGACCGTCAGTAGCGGCAACAACTAAAATCGCGCCGTCCATTTGAGCAGCACCGGTAATCATATTTTTAACATAGTCAGCATGACCGGGGCAGTCAACATGAGCATAGTGACGGTTAGGCGTCTCATACTCAACGTGAGCCGAGTTAATAGTAATACCGCGCTCTCTCTCTTCAGGCGCCTTGTCAATTTTATCAAAGTCAGTAATTTCGCCAAGACCGTAAGTCTTGTGAAGAACCTTGGTTATTGCAGCAGTTGTAGTAGTTTTACCATGGTCAACATGACCGATTGTACCAACATTAACATGTGGTTTGTTTCTAACAAATTTAGCCTTAGCCATTTTTCTTTTTCCTCCCTAGCAAAATTAAAGATTATGGGAGCCGTTATTAGACGGGCGGCACTTGCGCCGATTCCCATCGAAGACAGGAACTCTCCCTTTAAAAATACATAGTACCAATATTATATTTATTTTATCCAACAATTGCAAGTGTTTTTTTAAATACACTCACTCGTTATCCTGAAGGTCGGGGGGGGGGCGCCCGCTGCGCGTCAGTACCGCCTCCGGCGGCACAGGTGGGCATACGCCCACCGCGCCCCCCTTATCCCTTCACACAGCTTCAATCAACAGGCTCTATAACAAACGACTTTCGAAAGCACCTACCCCAACTGCTTTTTGACCGCCCTTGCCCAATCACGTTTCTCAATGTCGCTTGCTCTACGACCCTAATTTATCTTGTATCGACTTCGGCACAGGGTCAAAATGGTGTACTTCCATATTAAACACACCCCTGCCCTGAGTTTTCGAGCGTAAATCCGTAGCATATCCAAACATCTCAGCCAGCGGCACAAATGCATGTATCACCTGTGCGTTCCCTCTGGCTTCCATGCCGTCTATTTTGCCCCGGCGTGAGTTAATGTCACCGATTACATCCCCCATATAATCCTCAGGTACAGTCACATCAACCTTCATAATAGGCTCCAAAAGCACCGGATCCCCTTTTCTCATAGCATCCTTAAAAGCAACAGAGCCGGCAATTTTAAACGCCATCTCAGATGAATCCACATCATGATACGAGCCGTCATAAACAGTCGCTCTAACTCCAAGTACCGGATAACCGCCGATAACCCCCGACAACATAGCTTCCCTAATCCCTTGGTCAATTGCAGGTATATACTCTTTCGGTATAACCCCGCCAACTACGGCATTAACAAATTCATAGCTTTTTTCAGGGTCATTGGCATCCATCGGCTCAAATTTAACTTTACAATGACCGTACTGCCCACGTCCGCCGGATTGTCGCACATACTTGCCTTCCACATCCACAGCCTTCCTGAAAGTCTCTTTATAAGCCACCTGAGGCTTGCCAACATTCGCCTCAACCTTAAACTCCCTAAGGAGCCTGTCAACTATAATCTCTAAGTGTAATTCACCCATGCCGGAAATTATGGTCTGCCCTGTATCCACATTAGTATGAGTCCTAAAAGTAGGGTCTTCTTCCGACAATTTCGCAAGTGCAACCCCCATTTTATCCCGTCCCGCCTTGGTTTTAGGCTCGATTGAAACATCAATAACCGGCTCAGGGAAATTCATGGACTCAAGTATAACCTCGTTTTTCTCGAAACAAAGTGTATCACCTGTAGTAGTTAATTTCAGTCCGACAGCAGCGGCAATATCCCCTGCATATACCTTATCCGTCTCTTCCCTGTGATTAGCATGCATTAAAAGTATACGCCCAATCCGTTCTTTCTTCCCTTTTGTGGAATTATACACATAAGAACCCGAATCAAGTACACCTGAATACACCCTAAAAAACGCCAGCTTCCCAACAAATGGGTCATTCATTATCTTAAAAGCAAGGGCGGAAAACGGCTCCTCATCAGAGGATTTTCTTTCCACTTCCTTCTCAGTATTTGGGTCAATCCCTTTAATGGCCGCAATATCCGTCGGCGCCGGCAAATATTCTACCACCGCGTCAAGAAGCTTTTGCACACCCTTATTTTTATATGCCGAGCCGCAAAACACAGGAGTCGCAGCCGTTGATACACAAGCAATCCTAAGAGCCTGCTTAAGCTCCTCTATACTCACTTCCTCACCGGCAAAATACTTCTCCATCAGCTCGTCGTCAGACTCCACAATGGATTCAATCATTGCCGCGCGCATTTCCTCGGCTTTTTCAAGTAAATCCGCGGGTATATCGGTTATTTCAACATTCTCCCCTTTATCCCCTTCGAAAATATACGCCTTCATCTCCATCAGGTCAATAATACCCTTAAAAGTATCCTCAGCCCCTATTGGAATCTGCACAGGGACAGCGTTTGCCCCAAGTCTATCTTTAATCATATCGACTACATTAAAAAAATCCGCTCCCATAATGTCCATTTTATTAACAAATGCCATTCTGGGAACTTCATATTTATCCGCTTGACGCCAAACCGTCTCCGATTGGGGCTCAACCCCGCCTTTAGCACAGAAAACACCAATAGCACCATCCAACACACGCAAAGAACGCTCAACTTCAACGGTGAAGTCCACGTGCCCCGGTGTGTCGATAATATTAATCCTATTGTCATTCCACTGTGTGGTGGTTGCCGCGGATGTAATGGTAATGCCTCTTTCCTGCTCCTGTTCCATCCAGTCCATAGTGGCCGTACCGTCATGGGTATCTCCCAATTTATACGTCCGGCCGGTGTAGTACAGTATTCTTTCAGTCAGAGTCGTCTTACCCGCGTCAATATGGGCCATTATGCCAATATTTCTGGTTTTCTCAAGTGGAAAAGCCCTTCCAGACACGTAATAACCTCCTTCAGTGTCGATTAAATCTGCCGCTTCGCGACGAGTGCTTTAACCGAGTTTTACTTGTGGTATGAATTAGCTGCGCCCTAAATGGCGTGACCGCTAATTCTCCTCGGATGGACACAGCCCATCCTGCGGAATTTATGCGCCTGCCTCATCACGTCCCTCCCATCATTGGGAGGAAGTGGGTCGCGCGTGCAGCACGAGACCGCAATCTAGCGTCGCAGACTCTAATCCGCAGAGGGGCTTTGCCCCCTCGAGGAAAATCAGCTGTCCGCGACAAAGCCGCAAGCTGATTTTTCCTACCGTACATCGTTGAAATGATTAACCTGCGAAGCGGGAGAAGCATTTCAACGAAAACCGTTGACTAAGCTCAACAGTTGCTACCACTTATAACTAGAAAACGCCCTATTAGCCTCAGCCATTCTATGGGTCTCTTCTTTTCTCTTAACCGCACCGCCGGAAGAGTTTAAGGCATCCATAATTTCTCCCGCCAGTCTGTCTCCCATTTTGCGCTCAGAGCGTCTCCGCGAAAACTGGACAAGCCAGCGAAGACCAAGTGCCTGCCTTCTGTCCGGTCGGATTTCAATAGGCACCTGGTACGTTGCCCCTCCAACCCTTCTCGCTTTAACTTCAACTATAGGCATTATATTACCCAAAGCTTCCTCAAAAGATTCCAGCGCGTCTTTGCCCTTCTGCTCTTTAACCTTAGCAAAGGCGTCATAAACTATCCTTTGAGAAATACCTCTCTTACCATCATACATCAAAGCGTTTATAAGCTTTGTAACTATCTTCGAATTGTACATTGGATCCGGCAAAACGTCCCTCTTAGGGACATGACCTTTTCTTGGCACGATTCTTCCCTCCTTAATCACGACCCGCATAGCGGAAGTCTCTCATATTAAATCCTCGGTACTCGCTACCCTTTAAGATAGCGTGCCATGCCTAAATTCCTTGATTCCCTATCTATCTATGAGCCGCCCATAGGCGGGCGCGCGAACGCGCGATTCCGACCTAACGCGCTTTAGCGTGTTGGTCGGAACTCTCCCTTATATACGGCAGATTTGTAAAACAAGTGTTAGGCAAATTCTTAAATTTTTCTTAACAGCCTTAATAAAAGATTAACTACTTCTTAGCCCGCTTAGCTCCATACTTAGACCTAGCCTGCTTACGATTGGCTACACCAGCGGTATCCAAGACCCCTCTAACAATATGATAACGTACCCCAGGGATATCTTTAACCCTGCCGCCTCTTATAAGGACCACGCTATGCTCCTGCAAGTTGTGCCCTTCGCCGGGAATATAGGCTGTAACCTCCATCCCATTTGACAAACGCACACGAGCAATCTTACGAAGAGCCGAGTTAGGCTTCTTGGGAGTAGCTGTCTTAACAGACGTACAAACACCGCGTTTCTGCGGGCTGTTGGCATCTGTCATCTTTTTTCTCAAGGTATTAAGATTCTTCCCAAGAGCAGGCGACGCTGACTTTTTCTTAAGGTCTTTTCTCCCATTTCTTACAAGTTGGTTAAATGTCGGCATTTTTACACCTCCTTATTCTACATTTCTGCCTAAAAATCTGTCTTTATATATACCACGCGCATTTTACACCGCACGCCTAAGCATTATAACGCCCTCCAAAAAAAAAGTCAATATTTATTTGGACTTTTAAAGTATAATGTGGTATACTTATTTACAATTATTATCAAAAACAAACATTTATCTACAAGACAGCTAAAGAAGGGATGATTAAATTGAACTGTGATTTTAAACTTTGTATTTACAATTATGAGCTCCACTGTATGTTAGAGGATGTATCTATTAATCACACGGCAGGCTGTGCAAACTGTACCCCCATAAATATCCCGGATGACGAGTTAAACCGCCTGAAATTCAACCAAATAAACGCTGAAATGCCTGACGGCAGCGGCATCAAGCAAATAAAATAATCATGAATAGTTTTTACATACAACTTAATATTTTAACCATGACTAATCTGCCTCTTATTAACATTAAAATTAATAGGGGCTTTTTTGATGCCCCTCCACCGTCATTTGTCGTATGCGAAATGAGATACCCGTCGCTAACGCACTTTGTGCCAACATGCAATCCGCGTTAGACTCCTCGCACTAGACTTGTAACGAAACAAAGAAAGAGATACAAAATCATGAGTAAATACGAAAACATCAAAAAGTTAAAAGAAACGGAATTCCGAGTGGTAACGGGTGTAAGTCGAGGAACCTTTGAAGCCAT
>WRBA01000047.1 GCA_009779915.1 Defluviitaleaceae bacterium
GAGTTACTCCAGTTACTGTGCGAAAGTCAGCTTCGTTGTAGTTTTTTAGGTTTTCGTACTTTGTTGTTTTCATAATTTCTATTATAGCTTGTATCTTGTTTCGTAACAAGTCTATTGCGAGCCAGAGGCGAAGCAATCTTATCACGTAATATGCCTTAGATTGCCGCGTCGCTAACGCACTTTGTGCATTAGGCTACTTGATCTTGATATTCATTTATTACCCTACTCCCAACTGTTTATCCAAAGCATCACAAATTTCTTGCAAATACTTACTCTCAAGCTCTCCAAAACGGTCAAATTCAGGGCTGTCAACATCCAGCACCCCAAATACTTCACCGTTTTTGTATATTGGTATCACAATTTCCGAATTAGATGCCGAGTCGCAGGCGATATGCCCAGGGAATTTATGCACATCAGGTATTATTTGAGTTTTACCTTCCTTAACTGCTGTACCGCAAACCCCTTTGCCAACTTGTATGCGAATACATGCCGGCAAGCCCTGAAACGGTCCAAGCACAAGTTCCCCGTCCCGCATAATATAAAATCCTACCCAATTTATCTTATCCATATATCCGTTTATTACTGCCGATACATTAGCAAGGCTGGCAATCACATCTTTATCGTCTTCAAGTACGCGCTTTGCCATATAAGCCATAAGCTGATAGTTTTTCTCCGGGTCATCTTGCCTTTTTATACGATACATTTAATCACTCCTTTGTGGAAATAAGTTTACCTCAAATCGAAAGTTTTTACAAGAAAATCCCTTGTAACCGTCTGACCGCGGATAGTCATAGTCTCATGAGGACCAAAGTGCCAGCCGTCAATATTGTGAACATCAACTCCCGCTTCTATAAACTGCTCAGGGTTTAGCATAAATACTACACCGGCTTCTTGAGATGCTATATCTCTCGCGAACATAAGCATATTGCCTGAATCGCCAAAGTGGAGCATATAGTGATGTCCTGTGTCGTGATAGCCGATAAATTCAGGGCGATAGTGGAGTATTTGCTTAAAAATAGTAAGGGGAGTCATTTCAGTTTCATATTCGGTTGTATTAAATTCAAAACTTGCTCCCATCCACAGCACGTTCCCGTCTATAAGCCTAACTGTGTACTCTTGAAAAGAAATCCGGCTTGTACTCCCATCTCTATCCAGTGAAAGTGAAGCATTTCCATCAGGCATATTAAGAACCCAGCCGATGTCTGTATTTTCAACCCTTACATTCTCAGAATTTATAACCCTATCAAAAGCCTCCACTGCCCCTATCCCTATCAAATCCCAAGAGGCACAGGAAGTGAGGAGTAACATCATAGCCAAACAAACTGCAAAATATATTTTTCTCATCATTGATCCCCCTCTACACCTTCTGCGGCTTAAATCTCTTAAGCCTTAGTGCATTCGACAAAACCGATACCGAACTTAAACTCATGGCAACCGCCGCAAACATAGGGTTTAACAGTGGCCCTCCAAAGGCAAACAAAAGTCCTGCCGCCATAGGAATTAATAATGTATTATATAAAAACGCCCAAAACAAATTTTGCTTAATATTTCGTATAGTACTTTTGGAAAGCTGTATTGCGGCGGATACGCTCATAAGATCACTTCTCATTAGTATAATATCGGCGGACTCCATTGCAACATCCGTGCCGGAACCTATTGCTATACCAACATCAGCCTGTGCCAAGGCAGGAGCATCGTTTATCCCATCCCCAACCATTGCCACTTTTTTACCTTCGTCTTGGAGCTTTTTAACCTCTGCCGCTTTATCTTGAGGCAAAACTTCAGCCAAAACCCTGTCAATACCTACTTGTTTGGCAATTGCAGCGGCGGTTTTTTTGTTGTCTCCCGTAATCATAGCAACTTCTATCCCTATTTTACGCAAAGATTTTATAGCGTCAAGGCTGGATTTTTTCACAACATCAGCAACGGCGATTATCCCTGCGATTTGTCCGTCTACTGCTGCAAACATTGGCGTTTTGCCTTCCTCCGCAAGTCTGTCGGCTTCTTCTGTCAGTTCACCTAAGGAAATGCCCCTCTCATCCATAAGTTTTCGGTTGCCAATGAGAGCTTGCACGCCGGTTAACTCGACTTCTATACCATGTCCGGGTATGGCTTCAAATTTCATCACTTCCAAAAACTCCATATTTTCATTTTCAGCACATTTTACAATGGCCTCTCCCAAAGGATGCTCCGACCCTTTCTCACAAGAGGCGGCAATTTGCAAAAGCCTATCCCGTGTGATAACATCAGCGGTTATAATATCTGTAACCTCCGGCTTGCCTTCGGTAATGGTACCTGTTTTGTCAAAGACGATTGTTTGTATTTTATGGGTAATTTCAAGAGCTTCGCCGCTTTTGATTAAAATGCCGTGTTCCGCACCTTTACCTGTACCAACCATAATAGCCGTTGGGGTTGCAAGCCCCAAGGCGCAAGGGCAGGCAATGATTAACACCGCAACAAAGGTCATAAGTCCAAAAGTTATAGGCTGCCCTGCAACCGTCCACGCCAAAAACGAAAAGATAGCCACAAAACACGCCGCCGGAACGAAATAAAGAGAAACTGTATCCCCAAGAGAGGCAATAGGTGCTTTTGACCCTTGTGCATCTTCAACAAGTTTAATAATCTGCGCCAGAGCAGTATCCGAGCCAACTTTTTCCGCTTTAAAATGAATCATGCCATTTTTGTTGATAGAGGCGGCATACACTTTATCGCCGGCTTTTTTATCTATAGGCATACTCTCACCTGTTAGCATTGACTCATCAATTGCTGTGTGACCATATATTACCATACCATCCACAGGTATCTTATCTCCCGGTTTTACTAAGATAATATCTCCTATGTCAACCTCATCAATAGGCATTTCAATTTCCTTGCCGTCTTGTATGACAATTGCCGTTTTAGGGGCAAGCCCCATAAGCTTTTTAATCGCCTCGGAGGTTTTGCCTTTCGTGACAGACTCAAGGAATTTGCCTAATAAAATCAGCGTTACAATAACTCCTGCCGTTTCAAAGTATAGATACATTACAGCCATAAAATTCCCTGTTGTGGCACCTGTTAAGATGAGATAAAAGGAGTAAAAGCTGTATATAATAGCCGCTGTTGTTCCCAAAGCTATCAACGAGTCCATATTAGGGCGCCGATTCCAAAGAGCGCGAAAGCCTACCGTATAGAACTTATGCCCCGCAATTACAATGGGGATTGTTAGTATAAGCTGCGTGAGAGCGTTATGCAAAGGGTATCGCATAGGCAAAATAGCCGTAGGATACGGCAAATACACCCCCGGCACCATTGGAGCCATAGCAATATAAAACAGAGGCACACAAAAAATAACCGATATAATAAATTTATACCAAAGAGTACGTGCCTCTTTTTCTTTTCTAAGTCTGTCTTCGTCTAGGGCATCGGCTTTTTTCTCTATTTCCAAGGGTTTAAAGCCGGCTTTTTCGATTACATGACGAATGCCAGAAAGCCTTATAAGACCGGGATTGTAGGTTATCGTCGCTTTTTCCGTAGCAAAATTTACAGAGGCATTTAATATACCACCCGTTTTACTAAGTGCTTTCTCAAGTCCCCCGGAACATGATGTGCAAGTCATACCCCCAATTGGTATTATCACTTCACTCTTATTTGAAGGTGCCTCCAAAACTGCGCCATAGCCGAGTTTTACAATTACTTTTTGTATATCTTTTATATTTAGCAAGTTTTCATCATATTCAACAGCAAGCTTTTCCGCTGCAAAATTAATTGTAGCTGATATGGTGCCTTCCAGTTTTTTAACAGTATCTTCAACGGCGGCGGCACAAGCCGTACAAGTCATGCCTCTTATTAAAAGGATTTCTTTCATCATATTACTCACTCCTTTAACAAACTCAATTAAATCAAAGTATTTTATTAATTGTTGTCATAAGTTCATCTACAATTTCATCTTCACCATTTCTTATTTTTTCCACAAAGCACTGTCTCATATGATTTTCAAGGACAAGTACCCCTACAGCGTTAAGAGCCGCTCTGGCAGCTGTTATTTGGTTTAGCACATCATCGCAATAGCTGTCTTTTTCAATCATACCTTTTATGCCCCTAACCTGCCCTTCGATACGATTTAGGCGGGATATAAGGGCTTTTTGCAATTCTTCCTCACGTAAGGTAGTTTTTTCAATATCCATAGTTTATACAGTTCCTTTCCAAATATACATATAGGGGGTATATGTATATTGATTATATCTCATGTATTTCTAATTGTCAATATAAAAAACAACTACCAATTTTATCTATTACCTGTTTGGCAGTTGTTTCTTAAGCTTATTATAAAGTTCTCTACATTCTTTTATATCCTCAATTTTCGGCTCCTTTTCCCCATACCTGCTCTCTGCATAAATATCTCGCAAGGCAAAAGCCCCTTCATGTTCACCAACAGCATTTCCAAAACTAACCGCTATATCTGCTGTGGTTTGACTTTTTTCTATTACAACTCCACGCACTTTGCACAGCTTCAAAAACTTCCTGTAAATCCGTCTTATAGGGTTGCTTACTTTGCCTTTTTCCTTTTTTCTAATACCAATCTCATCACCTTCTAATATTAACCGCTCAAACTCCGGCGAAGGTTCATTTTTCGGCTGTTTTTCTGTCAAAAAATTATACAGCATCAGCACAAACTCATACAAAAGTCTAATCAAAGCTGCTGCCATCAGCAGTAGTATCAATGATATAAAACCAAGGAGGATTAAAAGCCAAATATTTAGACCTTGCTCTATATCTAAAACAGCCGCCCCAAATTCCTGTATTTCCCCTCCTTCTTCCAGTATCAAAAACAAGGGAAGTAAAACAATTGCTATAAGCACAAGTGCGCCTAATATCTTTGGCAGCTGCCCTTTTAGCCTGCTAAAATCATATTTAACAAAGCCTATTAGGACAAACAGCACCAAAAACAGTGCTAAAGCCCCAAAGATAAGTATTTGCACATCCCCCATAAAACCGAGTACAGCCTCTATAAGCCACTCAGAGCTTAATATAAATCCCATCAAAAATACACCTGTAACAGATAAAATACTCATAGCCTTAAACTTGGTATGAGAAAGGACTTCCCGCTCATGACGAACCATATGCATCATAATTACGGCCGAGACACTAAACATAATAACATAAGGTATTGTTACGGCACTTATTGCCCACGCCCAAACAGGAATCCAAGTAAATAAAACAAAAGCCGCAACCAAATTTAACGCCGTATAAAACTTAAACACTCCGGGATAATTAATAATTTTTATATCATAAGGGAGTTTATTGGCATAATAAACAATATAGGCAAGTGCCGGAGCCGTTAGAGCAAACTGCAGCCTGCCGGAAAACCCAGGAAATAAAACCGGCACAAGAAATATAAGGGCTAAAAACCTAAGCTTGCCTTTGTTTGCCAAAAAACCCAAAAGCATGGCAGCAGGTATAAAAAACCTAAGATAGCTAAACATACTTTCCCCACCTGCAAGTGCCATTGTAAGCCCTGCAAATGTCATATATAA
Source organism: Defluviitaleaceae bacterium (assembly GCA_009779915.1). Lineage (GTDB taxonomy): Bacteria > Bacillota > Clostridia > Lachnospirales > UBA5962 > WRBA01. Next base: position 5,514 of record WRBA01000047.1, read on the forward strand.
TAGCAAATCAGACAGCAGTTTCAGAGAGTATACCAGCTTCATATGCTAACTCCTCCATGCTTATGACATATACCTTCCCGCCATTATTCTTCTCTATATAAGCCGCATCCACTAAAGCACTGGCTTTTACAGTTATTAATAGGCATAGTCCTTGACCTAAACGATCATAATTTTTCTTTTGTACAAATTTTTCTATTATAGTATTCAATGTCTCCACATGAATATGAGAGGCACGCCCCAACCCTTCCATAATTACAGAGAAATGACGCCCTCCAGTACCTTCAGGTATATATGACCACCTGCCGGAAGCATCCGCTGTGGTGGCGTTTGTTAAAAAATCGTATTTTATGCCCCGCTTTTCAAGTAACTCACAAAGGCTCCTTGTATAGCTGAATGCAAGCTCTTTTTTATCAGCATCCCCAGAAAAGCCACTGCCTTCAACATCTAAAACGATGGAAATAACCGGCTCAACAGTATAGTCAAACTGTTTTACCATAAACTTCCCCGTTTTGGCACTATGATTCCAAGATATAGCTTTCATAGGCTCCAGCCCGGTGTATTCTCTAAAACCGATTATCATTATAGGATCCGGTGCAACAAATCTTCTAATGGAAATATCCCCCATTATGCTGCCTCTAAAAGTCTCTATATCATCTTTACCGGCTGATTTTGGGTATACCACAACTTCCTGTTGTTTAAACTCCTGCTTTTTAACCTTATCCCCCAGTGCCAAAAAATCCCCAACCCTAACATAAGCACCAGGAAAAATATAACGGCCGCGCTCTAAAAAGCTTGCTTTTACACGCTTTACATATTTACTGCGAGGCATTAAATAAAGGGTTGATACATGATGTATATAAGCTTTAGGTACAGCGGTTTTACTAACTGTCAGCCCTTTTAGCATAAGTTCACTGGGGAGGGTCCATTCAATCTTTATAAATGGTATAAAAACCCGACCCTGATTGGTAATGGTGATAGTAATTTCAAACTCTTCTCCAGGTTCAACAAGATGTTTTGAAAAATTACAATCATATTTGACATTTTTAAAGGCACTTTCAATAAACCTAACCTGAATTACCGCTATAACAATAATTAATATAATTATTAAGGCTATCATATCATTCCCTTTCAGATAAGCCCTTATCTCCTTGGAGTATAAACGGAAAAGGCTTCAAGTGTAGCATTATACAAAGCCTCAGCCGCCATACGCTGAAAAACAGGATCTTGGAGTCTTGCAGCCTCATAAGGGTTACTTAAAAAGCCTATTTCACATAATATAGCAGGCACTTGAGAGAATACTAAAACATCAAAAGCACCTCTCTTAACCCCTCTGTCATTTGTGCCAAGACGCTCAAGCATATGTCTTTGGAAAATTTCAGCTAATTGCCCGGAGGTAAAGCCATTATAAAAACTTGCCTCACGGGAATGGTAGAAAGTTTCCGTGCCATGAGGTGCCCTGTTTGGATAAACCGAATTCATATGTATAGATACGAATATATCCCCTATTTCATTGGCAAGGGCAGCCCGTGCAGGCAGTGAAACCGTTACATCAGAAAGCCTTGTAGAATATACTCTTATACCGCTATTGCTATTATTAAACATTTCATACAGCATCATAGCCACATCAAGAACAAGATATTTTTCATGAATCGGTCCTGCAGTTGTGCCAGGCTGAGCACCGCCGTGCCCCGGGTCTATCACAACAATTCTATCATAGACTTCTCTTGGATTTCTAAAAGATATGTAGATATAATTATTATCCTCAGTAATAGTAGCTGCCATAATATTACGTGTATTAGCTGTAAGGCGTGTTATACCGTCTATCGTTTCAATATCAATAAAACTCATATTAGAATCATTTATTTCATAACGACCAAAGCCGTATTCCTCTGAGAAATTGCCGGTCAGGATAAATTCATACCGGCGGCTTAAATACATATCATTTTTAACTATAGAACTTGCGTTTAATTGACCTCTTGATAACCTAAGCACTCTATTGTCATTATCATACCAAATATTTCTAAAAGTAGGCTCTGTAACTCTTATAGTAACCGAATTGCCCTCTGTGCTTACACTAAAGCTTACCCGGTCAGCTAAATCCAGGACGACCCTGGCCGTATCTTCGTTAAATTGCCCAGGGCGGGCAGCTCCCACAAGGGGGCTGTTTACGGAAATTTCATGAAGGTTTATTTGAGAGAAAGGCATATCAATAACCAATCTTTGAGGGTTTGATAAATGGCTAATATTAACAGCCGGAGTTTTAAGCCCGGTAATGGTTATATAATCAGCGTCAAATCCCCTTCTATGACTTATATTTGTTATATTATTTCTCTCAAAGTCGATATTTAAAGACCTTCTATCTTCAGGCATGGTAATAGAGTAATGTATGCCGCTTTGAAGCTCTACAACTACTCTTGTTATTTTAACAGGCTCTACCTCAAATTGAGCTATACGAACTTGATTGTAAGCAGAGCGTGTACCAGGAATAAATTCCGTAGTGTCAGTGGTCATTTCTGCATTATGGAAGTCTATGACAAGTCTATTATCAGGCAAAAGTGTCGTTTCTACCACACTTATTTCCGACGCGGCAACAATCTCAATAGCTTGCCGCGAACTTTCAATAATATTAATAGCTATGATACTGGTTTGCGGAAAATTCATATTCGTAAGGGGATTGGGTGAAACATCCCTTGCTAAAACAATCTCACCGCTCCCCGGTTTAGAAGGATTTTCCCCTCCGGCACCGGAAGCAGGCGGCGTAACAGGCGGCATTGTAACTATTGGCGGCTGATTCGGCGTATCAATGGAAACCGTCCGGCTATCAGGATCCCATCCTACTATAAACCCTAAATTCTCCGCAGCAAAACGGACGGGTATCATCGTCCACCCGTCTATAATCTGAGGAGCAACTTCCATCATAATAGGCGCATCATTTAAATGAGCTACAGTACTGTCTATTTGAAGTATAACAAGGTCTCTGCCGTAAGCTATGTAAACAAGTCTCATTGCCTCATTCCATGACACATGAGCACCAAGTCCCTCAAACACATCCCTTGCCCCAACCATCGTAAAATCATTCAATATAACAGGGGGGGCGGTAGGGTTTTCAACTTTGCTGCCGTCTACCACCAAGTTTATTGCACTGCCATATACATTACTTGCAAATACTATATTAAAGCAAAAGAATATTATTGAAAAAAAAGTTAAAAATGAAACGGTTTTTCTCATAGGTGCCTCCATAATTAGTCATTCATTATTTTCATCTTTAGTGGAAATAATGATTAATATAAATTAAACAGCTATAGCTATAGCAATCGTAAATTATAACAGCCATAACAAATTTATATCGGAATATGTCGAAGAAAAGTTAACAGTAAAATAGACCTGTCCGCTAATCTGCTTTCGCCACATTTTCGAGTGCTTTTTTGCTAAGCGAGAAGAAGCTGACGACGCAAAGTCAAAGCTTTTGTTAGGAGGCTTCGACGAAGTCTTAGGAAAAATAAGACGAAAATGCGGTGGAATGAGATTAGCGGACAGGTCTAATAGGAGGACTGCAAATGGATATAAATTGTACCAATAGTTGTATATATCAACTGGACGGAAAATGCTCATTAAATGAGCTGTCCTCCATGACTTCATCCACTAGCTATATTGGTTTTGAATGTCCCTATTTCAGCCAAGCTTCACAAGTGAGGTCAAGGATAGTCGAACCTTGACCTAAGAAAACATAAGCAAAGTTGCCTCTTTATATATTTTCTTTGCAATTTCATAATTCGAATCAGACGATGCGGCAAAATATTCCATCATAACACCACTGTTTACTTCAAGAATTTTATAATCAGCCTCAGTTCGAATAATATCTATTGAGGCAAATTTAATATTTAAAATATCAGCAGCCTTTATGGCAAGCTTACTTAAATCTTTTATAAGCGTATCGTCAGTAACCCGATGAGGCAAAGCACCGTGAGCTAAATTATGCTTCCATCCAAGTTTCCAAATTTCCCCCTTTTTTAAAACATGAGAAAGATTTATAGGTCCAAGCTCCTCAGGCAGAGTCCCGTGAGGGCTTTTGGATATAAGCTCCCCCAGGGCAAGGCAGCCATCCCCTTCTACAAAAGGTATTTCCTTAGAAAACACCAGCTTTACTTCGCCATTTAAAACTATAACACGAAACTCTTTTTTAATTTCATAATAAGGGCTTATAGCTAAGCTTTGAGCGGTTTTAAAAATTTTATCCACAGCCGATTCAAGCTCAGAACCATTAGATACAGCATAAACATTTGTTCCACTGGCGCCTTCGTTTGGTTTAACTACTATTTTTTTATATTTACTAAGCATTTCATACATATATTTATAATTGCCGCTTTTAGGGGAATAGCCTGTTGCGGCAGACATGAACAGACTATGCTCTACACATGGTGTATCATAGTAAGATAAAACATCGTATGCGGCGCATTTGTCTTTACAAATAGCCTGAGCAGCCGCAGTGTTTAAGTCAAATTGGTAGGCTAATATATATCTGAGCTTGTCCTCTTTTTTCAGCATAAGAACCCAGTCAGAAGAAAAGCAGGACAGTTCTATATTCTCTTCGCTGCATACTTCTTTTATTATTTTTACATAAGTCGATTCCATAATTTATCACCTTTCGCGATTAAATTTGCATATATTATATCAAAAACTATGGCAGGTGGTAAAGTGATAAAAGCAGTTGATTTTAAGTATGATGGAATAACGGCATTATCCAAGGAGCAATTTGATGAGCATTACAAGCTTTATAAAGGCTATGTGGATAAGGTTAACGAAATAACAGATAAGCTTAAAAGCCATGAAAACGGGGCAAAAGACGCAAATTCTACTTATAGTCTCTATAGGGGGCTTAAGGAGTCAGAGGGCTTTGCTTTAGACGGCTGCATATTACATGAGCTTTATTTTGAAAACATTGGAAAGCCAGCCATCCCTTGTGAAAAAACGACCAAATTACTTAATATCCAATTTGGTACAATCGAGAATTTTTTCGAAGACTTAACCGCCTGCTGCAAAGCTGCAAGGGGATGGTGTGTATTTTGCTATGAACACCGAACCGCAACTTTCAGAAATATTTTATTAGATGCCCATAATGTGGGGAATATTGCCCTTGGATACCCTTTGTTAGTAATAGATATGTATGA
>WRBA01000048.1 GCA_009779915.1 Defluviitaleaceae bacterium
ACCATCCGCAAGCTTATCCTCTATCTTAACTTCGTTGCCGTCACCGTCTACACCTATAGTGTCTTGCAAGAACAAATCACCCGAATGTTTTTTCGATGAGCGGATGTGCATAAGTATTTCATTTGCTATACTTATGTAGAGCAAAAAAACGCAGCTTGTTTCGCCAGCCGGTACATCGTGGGAATGCAGGGCTCGCGTAGCGAGAAGTGCATTTTCACGAATTATCCTCTAACCACTTCATGGCAAACACCGCGTACATAGACGCCCCTGTCTTTAAGGCAGACTCATCATAACGCACCTTTGGATGATGTCCGCCGTAGGTATAGCCATCTTTCTCCGTTCCTGCAACAAGCCCCAAAGCTACAGCAGGCACAAGGGCACTTACAAAGGCAAAATCCTCCGAGCCTGCGCCTTTTGCCTCTTTTGGTCTAAGTTCGCTGATATTAAGCACTTTATTAGCCCCGAAAGTCTCTTTCGCATAACCTAGCAGATCATAAAACAGCTTTTCATCATTTATAACCGATGGGGTACTCATAAGCCAAGTAAGCTCCGCCTCAGTACGGAAAAGTTTTGCCGTTAAATCCACAATTTCCGGCACACGCTTAAGTATAAACTCCCGTACATTAGGGTCAAAAGTCCTTATTGTACCTTGCATTAGAGCAGTGTCAGGGATTATATTGGTTGCGGAACCACCTTCCATATGACAGATGTTAATAACCGCTTCGTCTGTTGGGGCAATTTCCTTTGCCAAAATCTCTTGAAGGTTAATAAGTATATGTGCCGCTGTTGTCAGAGGGTCAAGTGCCACCTGAGGTCTTGCCCCGTGACCGCCTTTGCCTTTAATATCCACCCTAAACCCATCAGATGAGGAGTTTGACACACCGGGAGTTGAAAAAGAAATATCACCCGTAGCTAAATCCCCGTCAGCCGCTGTCCTTACGTGTATCATCATTGCCGCGTCAACTTTGGGGTTTTCCATTAGCCCATCTTGTATCATGGCATTGGCACCCCAAAGGGTCTCCTCCGCCGGCTGGAACATAAGCTTAATCTGACCGTTAATTTTGTCCTCATTTTCCTTTAAAATCTTTGCGGCACCAAGGAGCATTGCCGTATGCAAATCGTGCCCGCAGGAATGCATATGAGGAGTTTTGGATTTAAAAGGCTCGTCAGTTTCCTCCCCCATTGGCAAAGCATCCATATCCGCTCGTATCATGAAGGTTTTGCCCGGTTTTTTGCCAACTACAGCCACTACGCCGGTTTTTGCAATTTGTTTCGGTTCGTAGCCCATTTCTTTAAGTTTTTCCATTACATAGGCGCAGGTTAAGGGCAATTCATTATGTATTTCCGCATTTTCATGGAAATACCGTCTGTGCGCTGCTATTTCCTCTTGAATTTCAGCCGCTCTCTTCAAAATAAAATCCATATACAATCACTCCCTTAGTATGATATACTTTGATTATATACTATTCTAAGGAGGAACGCAAATGCCAGATAAGTCAGCTATCTACAAAAGTATCCAAACTTTAATTGACGGTAAAAAGGATAAGTTTCTCAAAGTTTCCGACCAGTTATGGGACTATGCGGAAACAAGGTTTGTAGAGTACAAATCGGCGGAATTTTTAGCAAAAGTACTGGAAGAAGAAGGCTTTGAGGTAGTCCACGGTGTAGGTGATGTGGAAACGGCAGTAATCGGCACCTGGGGCGCAGGCAGTCCCGTAATCGGCTTTATGGGTGAGTATGACGCCCTTGCAAACCTTAGTCAGGCAGCAGGTGAAATCGTTAAAAAACCTATCGAGGAAGGGAAGCCCGGACAAGGCTGCGGTCACCATCTTTTAGGTGCAGGGGCTTTAATGGCTGCTGTTGCGCTTAGGGATTATATGAAGGAAAACGGGCTTAAAGGCACTGTTAAATTCTTCGGCTGCCCGGCGGAAGAAGGGGGTTCCGGCAAAACTTATATGCTCCGTACCGATGTTTTTAAGGGTACGGATATTTGTCTTACATGGCATCCGGGGGCTGATAATAATGTACTTACAACCAGCTCTTTAGCCAATATTCAATGCTATTTTCACTTTAAAGGCCGCTCGGCTCACGCGGCAGGTTCCCCTGAAAACGGCCGCTCAGCCCTTGACGCAGTCGAGCTTATGAATGTTGCAAGTAATTATCTTCGTGAGCATGTGCCAACTACTTCAAGGCTGCATTATGCTATCGTAAACGCCGGCGGCTCAGCCCCTAACGTGGTTCAGGCTGAGGCATCCGTACTTTACTTAATGCGCGCCCCAAGGATGGACGGTGCCAAAAATATCTACGAGCGCATATGCAAAATAGCCCAAGGTGCCGCGCTTATGACTGAAACTGAGGTTACAATCGACTTTGACAAGGCCTGCTCCAACTACCTTGCAAATATTACCCTGTCCGATGTTTTGTATGAAGTTATGACGGATTTAGGTGCCCCTGAATTTGATAAGGATGATATGGACTTTGCACAAAAACTCAGGGCAACCTTATCAGAAGGGGAGAGGAATAAGACCGTAGGCAAAACCTATAATAAGCTCGACTGGCAGGAACTTGAAGAAAAACATGATAAAGAGCCCCTTGCCACTTTTATACATACCTATCATCCTGAGCTTAAGGATATCGCAAGTCCCGGCTCAACTGACGTTGGGGATGTTAGCTGGGTAATACCAACGGCTCAGTTTTACTGTGCCACAGCACCAAAAAACACCTCAGCACATACTTGGCAATGGGTAAGCTCAGGTAAAAGCGGCATTGCCCATAAAGGAACCGTAAGAGCGGCGGAGATTATGGCGGCAACGGCTCTTATAGCCTATAATGACCCTAAAATTATTGAAAATGCTAAGGCAGAGCTTAATAAGGTGCTGGAGAAAATGCCTTATGAGAATCCTATACCGGCTCATGTTAAGCCAAGGATAGTGTAGGGTTTGGAGGATAATTATAGTATGAAATTTGAATACAAAAACCTTAAAATTGCAAAAGATGTAATTTTACAGTCTAAAAACGACACTACTATAAATCTTAGCAAACCGGAAGAGTTAGAAAAAGCTCTTAATGAACTTGGTGCAGAAGGGTGGGAGCTTATTCAAATTGTTGACCCTAAAGGCTTTTTGGGTCTGGGAGATACAGGCTACTGTATTTTTAAGAGACAAATAGGCTAGGCTTTTTTCTTCTGACAAATTTACCATGGAAAGGCAGCGCATTTGCGTTGCCTTTTGCTGTCCTTGGTGTGGTGTTTAACAATTGCAACCTCACAACATACCTCATTGTCATTAGGTTTGTAACGAGATTAGCTCTTGCATCGTCATTGTGAGCCGTAAGGGGTCGCAATCTTCTTTATACATACGGCTCTTTATTATCAGTACATCCCAGTAAATAATCAATACTTGTATTATGAAACTTCGCAAGCCTAATTAAAACTTCCGGCGTCATATTTCGCCGCCCTAATTCATACTTTGAGTATGCTGTTTGCTTTACTCCCAAGTAATTGGCAATATCAAGCTGCCTTAAATCTCTATCTTCTCTCAAGTTTCTAATTCTGGGATATTTCAAGTTTATCGCCTCAATACCTAAGTTTTGCAATATCCTTTAATCTATTTCTTGGTTAATAGGAATAGTGCCATTTTCAGCCTCATAGCTTTCAATACACTGCTGCACAAGAAATTCAATTTGATTATTGAATGACCGTTTTTGCCTTTTGGCAATAAATGTAATTTTAGCAAGGGCTTCTTCTTCAAGTCTTAGACCTGTTTGGATTCTTTTTATAGACATGTCAAAAATCTCCTTTATCATTATGCTACCATTTTACTATATAAAAGATTTGACATTCTATAATCAATATGAAAACATGGTGTTATCAATATCAATAAGGGAGAGTGATAATATGCCCAGTATTTTAGAAAAGATATACTGATAAGGAGGGATATCTAACATAATCCGACATATTTATAGAAAATAGTTATATCTCATTACCACTGTTGAGTTCGTGAGTTCTGTTAAGAAGATAGTCTGTGGTCACATTCAGCTTATTTGCTATCTTAATAAGCATTTGCAGTGAGGGTTGCCTGTCATTACTTTCATAAGCACGATAAGAGCGCAAGTTTATACTTAGATAGTCAGCCATTTGCTGGGCAGTCAGCCCTTGTGATTTTCTTGTTTTATTGAGAATATCGCCAATCATAGAAACCCTCCTATATATTACTTGACAAGTGATCATATTGTACACTATAATATAAAAAACTAAGAGTGTTCATATTGCTCACCTTTGATAAATTTGAGTTAGGAGATGTTCATATGCAAAGTATTTTAGAAGAGTTGTACCACGGCAATATACGCCATGATGTTAAATATTACGGACAGGACTCTGCCTTTGTAAAGGCAGCCCGCACAAAACACGATTGTATGGAAAAACTGGCGGCATCTTTAGGCGATTCGGAGAAAGAGCTACTGGAAAAGTATTATGAGGCGCAATCAGGGATTGAGAGTATAGCCCGTTTTGATACGTTTACTTATGCATTAAGATTAGGGATATTGCTTATGATTGAAGTTTTCAAAAACGACAACCAAGAACCCACCGTGAAGTAAATTTTCGGTGGTTTTTTTATAGATTGCGGTCCCAACAGCTCTAATGACGAGGTTGCAGTCTCTTTTCTTAAGATATATTGAATATCGATAAATAAATATTGATATTCAATTCCAAATCTTGTATTATCTCCCTATCACAAACCCACACACCTACGGAGGTAATTTATGAAAGAACCCTTATTCTCCCGCATACTGCGATATGCCTTATACTTAGCCTTTGTCATAGGTGCCATAGGCACGGCAACACTCCCCTTTATGCTGGACATCTACGAGACCACAATCCTTCGCAATACCGTACTAAGCCCCGCTTACCGCGCTTTTGTACTCCCCTTTTTAATGGTTGTCGCTATCCCTTGCTTATGGATAGTACTTGAAATGATTTTTATGATGCGCTCCATACCAAAAGGACCTTTTGTTATGCGTAATGTAGCGGCATTATACCGTATCGGTATCTTATTTTTCGTACTGGCCGCCGCCTTTATTGTTAAATGCCTGATGTTTTTAACGGTCCTAACTTTGTTCTGCACTTTACTATTTATCGGCTGTGGGCTGTTCTCCTTTACTTTGGCGGCACTTATCCGCCAGTCTGTCGTATTTCGTGAAGAAAACGACTTAACGATTTGAGGTGGCACTATGATTATAATAAATCTTGATGTAATGATGGCAAGGCGCAAAATAAACCTTACAGACCTTGCGGAAAAAGTGGATATAACCCAAGCCAACCTTTCTATCTTAAAAAACGGCAAGGGGAAAGCCATACGCTTTTCAACATTAGAGAAATTGTGCCGCACCCTTGAGTGTCAGCCCGGAGATATTTTAGAATTTGTGGAGGGAAATGAAAATGTACATTAGCGAAAACCAGTTATCTGAACTTACAATGGAAAAACCCAAGAAAAAAGCCCCACCGAGAGAGTACGGTTTTATGGAAAAACTGCTGCTGCCTATAGCCTTACTAATAGGTATATTATACGACCGTTTAATTGTCAGGCTTATTCATATACCTTTTGCATATGAGTGGCATCAATCGCCGCCGCTGCGATCCGCTATATTTTGGCTGTGCTATCTTGCTATCTTCTATATGTTTTTTTGGAAGCGGCTAAAGCATGATTATGCAGCGCATTTTGTTGCTATCTGTACTATTGCCCTATGTGTTTGGAATTTCATATTCCGTGAGGGCAATTCGGAGTTTTATACTATCACTTTCCTTGTCATTCCTGCCGTCCTTATGGCACATGCTATGTGGAATGGGGCAGGGCATACCCTTAAAAATAGTGAAGGCATAATAATGTCATGGCTTAGCGGCTTTTTAATCAAGCCTTTTTCGGCACTGCCTCATTTATTTGGGTCTTTAGGCTCGCTTTTATCCGATAATAACAAGCCCACGGCAAAACGTGTATTTATAGGGGTTGTAATCGCCTTTGCTATGATGGTTTTTATACTACCCCTTTTAATGGGTGCTGACCAGGTTTTCAATTACTATATACAGCAGATGTTTGCAGGTCTCAGCTTTTTTACTTTTATATTCCACTCAACAGCAATAATAATTATAACAGCACTTTTCTACTCATTTTTATGGAATATTGGCTTTGGGGAAAATAAAACCCTCTCCGTCCCTGAAAGTTGGTCGGTTGATATAATTATCTCATCCATTGCCTTAGGTTCGGTTATATTTTTATATATACTGTTTTGTATCGTGCAGTTTACTTATCTCTTTGCCGGTGCAGGGCTTCCTGCCGGTATGACCTATTCCGAATACGCAAGGGAAGGTTTTGCTCAAACTGTTGCCGTATGCGCCATTAACTTATTGATATTTGCCGTATTTTTGCGCCTGGGCAAGGGACAGAAGCTGCTTACGGCTCTTCTGGGAGGTCTCTTAGCCCTGACCGGTATTATGCTTGTATCCGGTGCTGTGCGCCTAAATCTTTATATTGACGCATACGGCATGACATGGCTTAGGCTTTTATCCGCTTGGTTTATAATATATCTTGTGGCGGTTATAACCCTTTGCAGCATCCGGCTCTTTATAAAAAAAGAGCTGCCTGTGGCTGCTCTTTGCGGGCTGCTGCTGTTAATTTGGTATGTGGCACTTGGGTATTTGAATCCGGATGGGTTTGTGGAGTGGTATAACCTGCACATGATAGGGAACGTATAAGCATTCCTACTGACAGACGCAATTTGAGCTTAGACTATTGTCACCCAACTTTCATCAAAGCCTACTTGGTCTAAAGTTTTTTGAAAATCAAGAACCGGCGGTTGTTTAACTGAAAATTTAACAGCCGATGTTGGAACATCATACAACACCGTAAACTGTGAACCATGAGGCTGCCATGTAAAACAATGCTTGTTTGTAGCGTCAAACCCTTCGAGGTTGCCATTTTTGTTTGAACGCCACTCATATTCAGATGTGACATACCTGTAAACATCATGTTCAAACAAAGCAAACTCAAAAGTTTCAAAGTTTCTAATCAATATGACAGCGCGTAAGGGTTCGTACTTATCTTTTGCTATATTTATGCGCTCATTATAAATCGATAAAACAGCTGTTCCCGTTTTTTGTATATTTTCATGAGGATCAGTTATTCCGTAAGAATAATCGGGAGAACAACGTCCGGAAATTACACGCACTTTTCCTTGTGTATGCGGATTATTATGTTTTACAGTTTTTGTACTCCAACATTGGCTTTCATAAATAACATCTGCAAGCCCAAGGGGACTATCCAAATGAGACCCATCTATACCGGCAGCAAAAATATCACCCCATACGCTGCCGGTTAGGTCTTTATTGCCTACAAGATATTGGTATGTAAACCATTTACCCATTTCACATATCATATGAACTGGTATTTGCCCCAGAGGATATAATTCAAACTTACGCTTGCCTTTGTTATCTCTAAGCCGTGGACGTTGCATACAAAACCTCCTGCAATACGGATTTAATAACATTAACCGGAACGGCATTTCCTGCTTGCTTGCGAGTTTGGCTGTCATTACAAACTATTTGAAAACTGTCTGGAAACCCCTGTAGTCGCAATAACTCCCTTAACGTTGGTCTGCGCTTTCCGTTTACAAGAAGATAATTATAAGATGCCCCGGCTCTCAAAGCACATGAAAAAGGATAACTGGTTATATTGCCCGCCTTGTTTTCATGCCAAATACTTGGATTGTGCTTGCTTGTATGACGCTCCATACGCTTATTTACAATATGCTCACTTGCAAAATATTTAGAGTCAACATCTTCATCAGACTCTAAAATATCGCCCAAGCTTCCCGTGCCTGCCCCGGTTGGAAATTCAAACAAAACATTATTATCAAAAAAACCCACTATGATAGTGCGTTCACGCTTTTGAGGAAGCCCAAAGTCTAAAGCATTTAAGACTTTCCAATATACCTTATATTCAAGTTCTTCAAGGGTGTTAATTATAGTTTTGAGAGTGTTGCCCTTATTATGTGTACTTAACTGCTTTACATTTTCAAGTATAAATGCCTTTGGTTTCTTTTCTTCCAATATGCGGGCAATATCAAAAAACAATGTCCCTCTTGTATCTTCAAAGCCCTTCATATCACCTATTATTGAAAAAGGCTGACAAGGAAATCCTGCAAATAAGATATCATGGTCAGGTATATCTTTTGCTTCTATTTTAGTAATATCGCCATGGGGTATTAGGTTATAGTTTGCAGCATATGCTTGCTGTGCATGATGGTCTATCTCACTTGCAAAAACACATAAGCCGCTAAGTCCAGCAGCTGCCTGGTGAAATCCTCCTATGCCGGCAAATAAATCAACAAATGTAAAATTAGCCACAAAAAACACCCCCTGCTAACCATTTCATATATAAACATGAGCATAAAAACCCATAATCATTATAACAAATCCCAATACTTTTTTCCATAGAAAATCAAAAAGTTAAGCCTCTTAGTGTAAAACATCATCACTAAGAGGCTTTTCATATATCCTATAATCAGTACGACACTATTATCCCGCCGTCATCTGCATATGTGGTACACAACCCTCTTGTCTCCACAATCACAACATCTTTAAACTTAACATATTTCGAAATCTCATCTTTAAGCTGCAAAGCTTTATCCCTACACCTTACATGACCTATAGCAAGTATCCTTTTCTCAAACTCCACAGTTTTATCTTCCATTATACGCTTAACAATCTTTCCAAGGGCTTTGCTGTTGCCCATAGCCTTGTCAACCATAGCAAGTTTACCGTCAACCTCGGCACATACAGGCTTTAAATTAAGCATTGACGCAACCTTTGCCACGGCAGCGTTTATACGCCCGTTTTTAACAAGGTTGTCATACCGCTCCAACACAAAATAGGTACTCATAGAGTCAATATACTCCTGTACAGTTTTTACAATATCCTCAAAGCTCACTTTTTCCTTAATCATCTCGTTGATTTTCATAGCGATAAGTATTGGTCCTGCCGACGCGCTCCTGGAGTCAAAAATATGAACCTTACCTAATCCCCCATCATCCTCATACATCTGCTTAGCTATCATAGCATTGCTATAAGACGCGCTTAAAGGTGACGAAATAGCGATTACAAAACTGTCATGCCCCCCTCGCATTTCATCTAAATAAAGCTCAGGGCTTGGCGCAGCGGTCTTAACCGACTTAGCCAGGCGCATCTTATCAATATAGGCACTAATTTCAAAACTTTCATCATCAATAACATGTTCATCATCTAAAAGAAGGCTGAAAGGAATATAATTTAGCTCCATATCCTCTTTTTTAAGTAAAGTATTGTCCGAATCACAAGAACTGTCAACAATAATTTTCATAAACAATCTCCTCATCTAAAGTTTTGGGATATTTTACAAGATGACCCATTATAAGTTATTTTTACCATATTAGCAATATTTTTATTCTGTCTGCCTATTTATTTAACCCTAATTAAGCATAGCATTCTCTATACATTTTGCGGCATAAGTGGCAAGCTTGGTTTTATGCCCTAATTTATAAGTGTTTACCCCTTTTATTAAGCCAATTGTGCCTATGGAGATTAAATCGCTGGTATTGTCCAAGT
>WRBA01000049.1 GCA_009779915.1 Defluviitaleaceae bacterium
CCTTACCGCAGTAAGGCAAGGACAATGACAAAGGCGGGGCTAAAATTCCACCGCAAAACCGCTCATTGTTCGACTCTCCTTGACCTAGGGCTTTGATGTTTTTGAATGTCATTTAATCACCAACAATATAGCAAACGACATTGAGAAACGTGATTTCGAAAGTCGTTTGCTATAGTATGCAATATCTGTAATGTAGATATTAATTTTTATCTGAATTACAGATATAATTTTGTACGAGGTGATTTATGCGGAATTATTCAAAGAAATTTTAACAAGAGTGCCGGAGTGACCTTACAAATCTAATGGCTTGTATAAATGTCAGAGCCGGCCGCACTCTCCCTCTTGTAATTTTCCTAATTTTTGTTTATGATATACTAAGAACCTGTGTTCAATAAGCCAATGCATGTCTTTACAGCTTATTTTAAGCCACTTTTCGTCAAGGGTTCCTAGCAAATTCTTGGAGGTTTCTATGCAGCCAGCTAAACTATACTATTCGGAGCCTTACACCCGGTCTTTCAAAGCCCTTGTCCGCTCCTGTACCAAAAAAGATGATATTTACGAAATCCAGCTTGATAAAACTCCTTTCTACCCGGAAGGGGGCGGGCAGCCCTCTGATACCGGTCAAATCGGCTGCTCCTCTATTACTCATGTTTATGAAAAAAACGGCACTATCACTCATATAGGGGACAAGCCCCTTAACACCGGCGAAATTTATGACGCCAATATCCACTGGCCGCGCCGCTTTGACCATATGCAGCACCATTCGGCGGAGCATCTTGTATCCGGCATAATACATAAACGCTACGGTGCCGACAATGTTGGCTTTAATATAGGCGAACAGTATGTTACCATTGATTTTAATACAGAGCTGGATAAAAAAGCTATCGAAAATATCGAATTTTTAGCCAATGAAGCCATTTTTAAAAACCTCCCCATAAAAGTCGAATATTTCGATAATACTCCCCCTTTCAGCTACCGCAGCAAAAAAGAACTTGTTGGAATAATCCGAATAGTCACAATCGATGATTACGATGTATGTGCCTGTGCCGGTACTCAGCTTAAATCCACCGGAGAAATCGGAATTGTCAAAATAATCTCTTGTGTAAAATACAAATCCGGCAGCCGCCTTTATATGCTTTGCGGTCACCGCGCCCTTAAAGACTACCGGCTTAAAGAGGATAATATCTCGGCAATCGGCAGCCTCCTCTCAGCTAAACCCTATGAAGTGTCGGATTATGTCCACAAACTTTTTGAGGAAAAGGAAAGTCTGAAATTCGACCTTCTCCGCGCCAAATATGAGCTTATCGACATAAAATCGAAGGAAATCCTTCCGGCTGACAATATCCTCCTCTTCGAGGCTGATTTAACCCAAGAGGAGATGAAACGTTATTATGAAAATTTAGCTGAAAAAGCCCCCCTTATTGCCATTTTCTCCGGCTGTGACTCACAAAGTTACCGCTATATGGTAAGTGCCGATACTATCGATGTAAAAGACCTAAACACCAAGCTAAACGGCAAAGGCGGCGGCAAGGGAACCGCCTTCGGTCAAGTCACTGCCTCTAAAATCAAAATCGAAAAATACTTTAATAAATAGGAGGGCAACTTATGTACCGCGAAATGAGAAGGAAAGACCGTCAAATCCCTCGGGAGGAAGCAATACTGCTGCTAAAACGCGCCGAATACGGCGTCCTCTCCACAGTTAATCCGGATGGCACACCCTACGCTGTCCCTATGAACTTTATTTACCACGAAAATGATAACAAAATCTATTTCCATGCGGCAAAAACCGGGCAAAAGCTGGACAATATGAAGCTGGATCCTAATCCAAAAGTGGTTTTCACCGTAGTCGGCGAAACCAAGCCCGTAGTTGAATCTAACAGCTATTCAACCATATTCGAGTCCACCATAGTTTTCGGCAGTGCCTATATCCTAAAAGACCCGAAAGAAGTTAAGGAGGCACTCTACATACTCACCAAAAAATACTTTCCAAATGATATGCACGCCTTTGACGCTGCCACCACTGAGGCTGATCTTGCCCGCCTATACGTTATCGCTATGGATGTGGAGCATATAAGCGGTAAAGCAAAGCGAGGGTAGTCAATGACGAGCAAAGAAGTTAATTTCGCTACCAAAGACTCATAGCCAAAGGGAGCCATATAGGCTCCCCTTATCTTTTGTACTATTTGCAAAAACTACTGTTTGTCTTTGTTTTTGCCTTTATTATTGTCGTTATCCACATGCATCTCAGGGGAACTTTTTCCGCCTTGGTTGTTTTTCTTATCCACCGTTTTCTTCCTCCTTTACAATAATAATCTACTGTAAGTAACACCATAGAGCGCTATAGCTACTCTACACCCATATTATTGTATCGAAATCAGAAAATTATACCCTTTTTTGAAATGTTTTCAAAATATATATTATTAATGAGTGACGAGCCGAACAGAGTGCAGCCGATACGCAGCCGAGATGTGGTTTTGTAAATCACACTTGCTGCCTTTCGTCGCGCCATTGTCAAAGGTCATAGGTCAAGGGAGACTTCTGGCTAAAGCCGGAACCGAGCCTTGCGGCTCGTCCGCTATTTCGGGTCAAGGAGAGTGTACTATAGCGCATTCATTAGACTTCTTTCGAAATCAACTTAGTTTTTCTGGGCTAGCGCGAAATATCAGGCTTCAGTGATTTTCCGAGAGCCTGAAAAACTGATTTCGTAAGAAGTCTATTTTACCTTTTTTATTTTCTACTTTATTTTTAATAGCTTGTTTTTAGAATTACGAAATAATTTCAAAATTGTTTCTGTTAAATCTAATTATCCCTTCATCACGCATTTTGCATAGTTCTTTTGACATTGCACTACGCTCAACACAAAGGTAATTCGCTAACTCTTCCCGGTTGAAAGGTATGCTGAACCGCATAGCAGCACCTCTTTCCATATTGAAATAGCACATCAGCTTTTCTCTTGTTGTACGTTTTGAAAGTATCTCATTCTTTTGGGTTAGAATTAAGTTTTTATCAGCAATTAATTTCAACATGTTTTTTATAAGCGTTGCATGGAACGGACAGGCTGCCGAGCAGATTGTAATGACTTTCTTATAGTCAATATATAAAATTTTGGTGTCTTGCGCCGCCTGAATTGTAATAGGACTTTGCGTTATCCCGGCGCAAGCAAAAACTTCACCGAATATTTCAGAAACAGAAATGATTGTTAATATTGTAATGCGGCCATCTATATCTTCTTTTATCACTTTAACGCTTCCGTATAAGACTAGGCCTACAAAATTTATTGTATTACCGGCCAACAAAATTATATCGCCTTTTTTGTAGCAGAGGGTTTTTGCTGATAAACAGTTTAGCATAAGTGAAAAGTCACTAAGTGCAATGCCTTGAAATAAATGGTTTGTTTTTACACGTTCAAAAATTTCTTTCATAAAAGCTCCTTTTGTTGCATTTACAACTGACTTGTTGCTTTTATTATGTCAAACTATGTCCAGTAAGTCAATATGAAAGAGGGATAAAATATGTCCGGGTATATTATAAAAATTGACGAAAATAAGTGCAGCGGATGTGGTTTATGCGTATCGGCTTGTAAAGAAAGTGCTATCGGTATTATTGACGGGAAAGCAAAACTACTGCGTGAGGATTATTGTGACGGGCTTGGAAACTGCCTTCAAGCATGCCCATCAAATGCGATAACTTTTGAAACGAAAGAAGCTAACAATCAGCCGGAAACCTTAGCCTGTGGCTGCCCCGGCACAAATTCTAAGCCAATCAACAGAGTAGATGCGTGTGAGGCTTCTTCTGAATGCAGCACGGCATCCAAAACACATCTTAATCAGTGGCCTATCCAGATAAAGCTTGTGCCCCCCAATGCGCCCTATTTTAAAGATGCAAATTTGCTTGTCGCTGCTGATTGCACCGCATATGCCTATGGGAATTTCCATAGTGAATTTATGAAAAACCATATAACTGTAATAGGTTGCCCAAAACTTGATGATTGCGATTACACTGAAAAGCTTACTTCAATAATGCAAATGAATAATATTAAGTCAATAACAGTTGTCCGGATGGAAGTACCTTGTTGCTCCGGTATTGAAAGTGCAGTTAAGGCTGCTGTCCAATCCAGCAAAATATCAATCCAATGCCATGTCGTTACTATTACCACAGACGGCATAATCTTGTGAAATTTTCTTTGTGATGCAGAGTAAGCTTGAAAGATTTAGCACTGTAGGGATGTAAAAAGCTTGGCATTTAGCAATATTAAATATATCTAAGGAGGAATATTATTATGGCAGGTTGTGAAAATGTAAAAGAATGTCCATGCCCAAATGTAGAGTGTGAGAGACATAAACACTGTTGTGCCTGTGTACTCGCACATAGAGAGAAGGGTAATTTGCCTTTATGCTTTGCGCCGGCACATAACACATAAAAGTGGCAACAGTGCATAACCTAAGTTGAAGCAATTTTTTGGAGCGGTACGAGCGTAAGCGAGTGTTTTGCGGTAATGATTTTTGCGTGGGTTTCGCAAAAATTGTTGAAGCAAAAAGCGATAGAAAAATTAACTGAAACAGGTTATGTACCATTGTCATTTATAAATGCAAAAAGGGGGAAATATTAAATGGAAATTTTTTCGAGCTATTATGATAATGCACCTAAACTTGGCAAAGATCCCTATACATTTGTCCGTGTATCCCGTAAAGAACCGCCTGAGTGGTTTGTCAACGACTATCCTCACGTAGACTTGTCTGAATCTTTTGGCCCTACCGAAGCAATGCTTAAAGAGTGCCATCCGGTAGAAAACTGGTCGGTATTTGAGCCACGCTATAAGGAGGAAATACTTGGTGCCCTTGATAAATCTAAGGCACTTGAAACCTTAGAAAAAATCTACTGCGAACATGGTAACAAGCCACTTGTTTTGCTATGCTATGAGAAGCCGCCGGAGGACTGTCATCGCCACTTAATAGCAGAGTTTTTATGCCGAAAAATTGAAGAAATATAATCGAAAATCTATATATTAAAACAAACGCGCCGCCCATTGGGACAGCGCGTTTTCACAATATAAAGCCGTTCAACTTAATTCACTATATTAATATTTCGCCTCTGCCAATCTCTTATAAGCGGCATAACGCTTTTTCGAATCAACCTCAGCCTGCTTAAACAGCTCACCCGCTTCTTTCGGGAAAGCCATCTTAAGTGATGAGTACCTTGTCTCCGAGTCAATAAAGTCTTGGAAGGACATGGTAGGCTCCTTCGAGTCAAGTACAAATGGGTTTTTACCTTCATCCTCAAGGAGTGGATTGTAACGGTATAAATGCCAGTAGCCCGCTTCAACAGCGTCTTTAGTTTTTTGCTGTGTATCGTTCATAGCAATACCATGGCTGATACATGGGGCGTAAGCGATTACAATAGATGGTCCCGGATAGCTTTCCGCCTCAATTATGGCTTTAATCGCCTGATTTTGGTTGGCACCCATACCAATTTGCGCCACATAAACGTAACCGTAGCTCATAGCAATCATACCAAGGTCTTTTTTACGGATTTGCTTGCCGGCCGCCGCAAATTTAGCAATAGCCCCTGTCGGTGTAGCTTTAGATGACTGCCCGCCGGTGTTCGAATACACTTCAGTATCCATAACAAGTAAATTAACATCCTCACCTGAGGCTATTACATGGTCAAGTCCGCCGAAACCGATGTCATAAGCCCATCCGTCGCCGCCAAAGCACCAAACAGACTTTTTAGACAAGTATTCCTTATCCTTAAGTACTCTTTGCTTAATTTCAGCGGCTTCGCCTGATGCATTTAAGTCTTCAAGTGCCGCTACCAGCTCAAGTGTTGCCCCTTTATTATTTTCACCGTGATGCATAGTTTCTACCCATTTATTAACAGCATTTTTGGTCTTGTCGCAAGATACCATATTAGCAAGGTTTTCAAGCTCCATATGCATTCTTTCACGGATTTTCTTAAGACCCATAAACATACCATAACCAAACTCCGCGTTGTCCTCGAAAAGTGAGTTAGCCCACACAGGTCCTTGCCCTTTCTTATTCTTACAGAAAGGCGTAGAAGGTGCCGATCCGCCCCAGATTGACGAACAGCCTGTAGCATTGGCTATATACATCCTATCACCGTAAAGCTGGGTAATAAGCTTGGCATATGGGGTCTCACCGCAGCCCATACAAGCACCGGAAAACTCAAGATAAGGCATTTCAAACTGGCTGCCTTTAACTGTGTGTTTATCCAGTGGATTAGCTTTTTCAGACAGCTTAAGTGAATAATACCAATTGTCCATTTCTTTCATTTGACTTTCAATCGGCTTCATAACAAGTGCCGTACCCTTTGGTGTTTTTGCCGCCGGGCAAAGGTTTGCACAGTTTTCACAACCGTAGCAGTCAAGGGTATCCACTTGGATAGAGTATTGATACTCCTCATAGCCTTTCATGCCGGTTACGGATTTATAGCCTTTAGGTGCCTTATCCGCTTCTTCCTTATTAAGAAGGAAAGGTCTGATAGAAGCATGAGGGCAAACATATGAACATTGGTTACATTGTATACAGTTTTCAGCAATCCACTCAGGCACTTCAACCGCAACACCGCGCTTTTCAAAAGCCGATGTACCTTGTGGGAAAGTACCGTCTTCACGGCCTTTAAATGTACTTGTCGGCAAAAGCTCACCTTTAAGGGCGTTAATAGGTCTTGCCACATTTTCAACAAAATCAGTAAGCTCGTCAACAACTTCAAGTTTAGTTTGTACAGTTGCCTTAGCGTTAGCCCAGTCAGCAGGTACTGCTATTTTAGTAACATTTTTAGGGTCAGCCCCTGCATCAACGGCTAAATTGTTCATTTGTACAACTTTTTCGCCCCGCTTGCCGTAGGTTTTCTCGTTAGCGTCTTTCATATATTTAACCGCGTCGTCAATCGGTATAATATCCGCAAGTTTAAAGAAAGCGGACTGTAACACCGTATTAATACGGTTGCCTAAATTAAGCTCACGAGCAATTTTAGTCGCGTCCATAATATAGAAATTAATATTATTATCAGCCAAGTATTTCTTCATCTCACCAGGTAAATGCTCCGAAAGCTCAGCCTCGCTCCATGGGCAGTTAAGTAAGAAAGTACCGCCGCTGTCAAGATCGGTAAGCATATCGTATTTATTTACATAAGATGGGTGATGGCAAGCAACAAAGCCGGCTTTTTTAACAAAATAAGTAGAACGGATAGGCTTTTTACCAAATCTAAGGTGATTAACCGTAACACCGGATGATTTTTTGGAGTCATAGCCAAAATACGCCTGTGCGTACATATCCGTATAATCACCGATAATAGTGATAGAGTTTTTGTTGGCACCAACAGTACCATCACCGCCGATACCCCAGAATTTGCAGCTAATAGTACCTTCCGCCGTAACGTCAATTTCATCACCGACAGGGAGAGACAAATTAGTCAAATCATCAATAATACCAACAGTAAATTCTTTACGGGGCTTGTCCCCTTTAAGATGCTCAAATACCGCAAGCATTTGTGCCGGTGTCACGTCCTTAGAACCAAGACCGTAACGGCCGCCGGTAATATAAGGCTTATCATTCATCTCAGCGTTAAAGAAAGCAGAGCAAACATCAAGATACAACGGCTCACCCGGTGCGCCCGGCTCTTTACAACGATCTAATACAGCTATTTTCTTAACAGATTTAGGGAAAGCGGCGAGGAGTTTTTCCTCTACGAAAGGTCTGTAAAGATGTACTTTTACGAGACCCACTTTTTCACCTTTAGCCATAAGATAATCAATAACTTCCTCAATAGCGTCACAGGAGGAACCCATGGAAACAATAACCCTCTCAGCGTCAGCGGCACCGTAATAGTTAAATAATTTGTAATCACGGCCTGTAAGCTTGTTAATCTCACCCATATACTCCTCAACAACAGCAGGAAGAGCGTCATAATAAGCGTTAGAGCTTTCCTTCGCCTGGAAGAAAATATCAGGGTTTTGAGCCGTACCTCTAAGCTCCGGACGATCAGGGTTTAATGCACGCTTTCTAAAAGCGTCAATTGCGTCATGATCCACAAGTTTAGCTAAATCTTCGTATTCTAACACTTCAATTTTTTGCACTTCATGAGAAGTCCTAAATCCATCAAAGAAATGAAGGAAAGGCACACGCCCTTTAATAGCTGCAAGATGAGCAACCGCAGCCATATCCATCGCTTCCTGCACATTTGCGGCAGAGAGCATAGCAAAGCCCGTTTGACGGCAAGCCATAACGTCGGAATGGTCGCCGAATATTGACAATGCGTGACCTGCAACAGCCCTTGCGGATACGTGAAGTACGCCCGGCAAAAGTTCCCCTGCCATTTTGTACATATTAGGTATCATAAGTAAAAGCCCTTGGCTTGCAGTGTAGCTTGTAGTTAATGCGCCGGCTTGGAGAGAGCCGTGCATAGTACCGGCAGCTCCTGCCTCCGATTGCATTTCAATAACCGATACAGTCTGCCCGAAAATATTTTTCCTTCCATGGGCAGCCCACTCATCAGTAAACTCAGCCATATTAGATGATGGGGTAATAGGATAAATCCCCGCAACCTCAGTAAAGGCGTAAGACGCATGAGCAGTAGCCGTATTGCCGTCCATTGTCATCTTTTTTAGTGCTTTTGCCATTTTAACAAATCCTCCTTGTCAGAGCCGCTTGTCGCTATAACTCTTTTTTGTATAATTTTTAACAAAAAACATCACTCATATTATAACAACTATACTCCCAATAGTAAATGATAAAATTTTATTATTTACATAAATTATTTTACTATATAAATAAAAAGATAAATAAAAAGCCAGCGGAATCCGCCGGCTCAGCTTTTTATAATTGGCCGTAAAAATCATTTATATCCAGCCCGTTAAAAACACAAATTTCTTTAGCAATCTTTTGAAATGTCTTAGCCATTCTAATATGACTGCCTTCCTGTCTTATGAATGTATAATCATACCCTTCCAAAACTTTAATCAAATCCCTTGCGTTTACATCTCTTGGGATTTTCATATTGCTATCACTTCGTCTCTAACAAAATGTATACGGATTAAGGAAGGTTTTTCATCTTCGTCAAAGTGACACTTGACTGCCTCACGCAGCATATTTGGCAGTTCGCTATATTCATCACATTCTGTGAATATTGAGTATCCAACGGCTTGGGCTTCATACCCTCCGTCTAAGGATTCATTTACAGTAAAGATTATTTCCTTCACCATTAGCAGGCACTCCTTCATATAGTATTATGAAAAAGCTGACATTACACCAGCTTCAAGAACAGTATAGTCTTCATCTTATATTTTGTCAAATTTATCGTAATAATATTTGCAATCATAATTTTGCACATAAATTTATTTACATTTTTAGATATGGTTATCGCAATTTTGCTGCAAGTCTATTGCGAGGACAACACGCACAGCGTGTTAGACGCACAGCGCGTTAGACGTAAAGCGTGTAGGACGAGGCAATCTCAAACACTACTCATTCTTGTATAATGAAAACATAGGGTTCATCATACTTTCCTTTCGTTTAGATTTGTATTGACAGCCCTATACTATCAGCAGATGCTGTGGAGCGGTTTCTCATTCTACGGCGGCCA
>WRBA01000050.1 GCA_009779915.1 Defluviitaleaceae bacterium
AGGCTCGGTTCCGGCTTTAGCCGGAAGTCTCCCTTGACCCGCAGTAGCGGACGAGCCGCAAGGCTCGGTTCCGGCTTTAGCCGGAAGTCTCCCTTTTGCGAAACCCACGCAAAAATCATTACCACAAAACACTCGCTTACCCTCGTACCGCTCCAAAAAATTGCTTCAACTTAGGTTATGCACTGTTGCCAAGCACTCTTGGACTCTTAACACTCTATTAATATTTTTGAAATGTCTTTATTTTCACTTGAGTTACTATTATAATTAGGTTATTAACTCCATCGGAGGTCTCTTTTGGCTGAAAAAATAATGCTTATAGACGGTAATTCCATAATAAACCGCGCTTTTTTTGCTCTTCCGGCACTATCTAGCCCAAATGGGGAGCCGACAGGCGGCGTATACGGCTTTTTGAGCATTTTCTTTAAAATGTATGAGGAGGAGCGACCGGATTATGTGCTGGTTGCCTTTGATTTGCCTAGTCCTACTGTGAGGCATATAAAATACGCTGAATATAAGGCTAACCGTTCTGCCATGCCGGATTTACTGCGCCCTCAGCTGCCTATGCTTAAGGATTTACTTAAACATATGGGTATTGCCGTTTGTGAGCGGGAAGGGCTGGAGGCTGACGATATACTTGGAAGCCTTGCGAAACTTGCCGAAAACAGCGGCAAGGACGTGGTCATTATCTCCGGCGACAGGGATCTTTTGCAGATAGCCTCTGATAACACCAAAATCCGTATCCCTAAAACCAAAGGCAATACAACGGTTGTAGAGGATTATTACGCCAATGATGTATTTGAAAAATACGGCGTAACCCCTAAGGAATATATTGATGTTAAAGCGTTAATGGGAGACGCGTCGGACAATATACCCGGCGTACCCGGCATTGGGGAGAAGACCGCATTAAAAATCATAACGGAATATAAAAGTATCGAGGCGGCAATTGAGTCGGCGGATTTGATAAAGCCTAAAAAAGCCTCGGAAAATATAGTTGCATATAAAGACTTAGCTTATTTATCAAGGGATTTGGCTACAATTATAATAGATGCGGATGTGGAGTTTCCGGCTATTTTATTAGAGGAAAATATGTTCGCCCAACAGGTTATGGATCGGTTTAAGGAGCTTGGATTTAAATCATTTCTCTCAAAGGGGGCAAAGGCAAGTACAGAGCCATCTTTACCTGAAAATTACAGGAAAATCACAGGGAGGGAACTTAGGCAAGTCCTTGATAAGGCAAAAACTGCCGCTGCTGCACTTATAGCTACAGGTGATATGCCTGAGGGTGTGAGTTTTTATATAGACGGCATAGGTTATTACATCCCTTTCACCGCTGATATTACAACGGTTTTTGAGGGTTTAGCCACAGAGCTTATTTGTTTTGATTCAAAAATTTTACGTGCCGAGCTTTTGAAATTAGGAATCGGCTCCCTTAATATTTTATTCGACACGGTTTTAGGGGCTTATGTACTGGACTCCGCCAAGTCACTTTATACTTATGAAGGTATCGCTGAGACTTATTTAGGTACGGCATATAAATCCGAGGAGGAGTTGTTTGGCAAAGGCAAATCAAAGCTTAATATGACAGCTATTGACGAGCCGGACGCTCTTAATTTCGCTTGCCGTCACGCTGATATTGCATTTAAAACCTATGAAATCATGAAAACAAAGCTTACGGAAAATGAACAGGATTTTCTGTATTATCAGATAGAGCTGCCTACGGCAAAAATCCTTGCATCAATGGAAAATTACGGGATAAAAGTGGATAAAGAGGCGATTATTGCCTTTGAGAGGGATTTATCCGGGCGTATTGACCTTTTGGAAGCAATGATTTACGAACTTAGCGGTGAAGTTTTTAATATAAATTCCCCTAAGCAGCTTGGAGAAGTTTTGTTTGAAAAACTGGCACTTAAAGGCGGCAAAAAAACCAAAACCGGCTATTCTACTGCGGTGGATGTCCTTAACAAACTTAAAGCAAAGCATCCTGTAGTTCCAAAAGTGCTGGCATACAGAGGCTTAACCAAGCTTAAATCCACCTATTGTGACGGGCTGTTAAACGCTATGTGTGAGGACAGCTCTAAAATCCATTCCACATTTAACCAAACAGTTACAGCTACAGGGAGGTTGTCCTCTACTGAGCCTAATTTGCAGAATATCCCTATCCGCACTGACCTTGGCAGACAGCTTAGGAAGGTTTTTGTACCAAGTGAGGGCTTTATATTTGCCGATTGTGACTACAGCCAAATTGAGCTTAGGATATTGGCTCATATGGCAGGGGATGAAAGTATGATTGCCGCATTTAAGGCTGGTGCTGATATTCATACAAGTACCGCGGCACAGGTTCATGGGATAAGTATTGATGAAGTTACGCCAAAAATGCGCTCTGAGGCGAAAGCCGTAAATTTTGGCATAGTGTATGGGATTGGCGCATTCAGCTTGTCCGAGGATTTAGGCATATCAGTCAAAGAGGCGGAAAACTATATAAACGCTTATCTTGACAAGTATAGCGGCGTTAAGAAATTTATGGAGGACTCAGTGTCATCAGCTAAAGCATCAGGTTATGCCAAAACCCTTTTTGGCAGACGCCGGGAGATAATTGAGCTTAAAAACCCTAATTTTAACATCCGTGCCTTTGGGGAGCGTGCCGCCATGAATATGCCTATACAAGGCTCCGCCGCTGATATTATGAAATTAGCAATGATTAAAGTATATAACCGGCTTCTTGCGAATAATTTAAAATCAAGAATAATACTTCAAGTACACGATGAGCTGCTGTTGGAAGCGGCTTTGGATGAGGTTGAAATAGTTAAGGAACTTTTAAGGGAAGAGATGGAAAACGCTGCAGCCCTGTCTGTGCCTATGGTTGCAGAGGTGAGTGTGGGGAATACTTGGTATGATACTAAATGACGGAAAAGTGATGATTATTGGGGTTACCGGCAATATCGGCAGCGGCAAAACCACGGTTTCCAATATACTTAAAAAGCACGGTGCTTATGTTATAAATGCGGATAAAATTGCCAAAAATGTACTGTTAATAGGCGGAGCAGGCTATAATGAGACTGTGGAGCTTTTTGGGCGCGGCATTTTACAAGAAAACGGCGAAATTGACAGGGCTAAGCTTGCAAATATCGTATTTAGCGATAAGGCTAAGCTGGAGGCGTTAAACGGCACAACTCACAAGTATGTACTGAACCAAATAGACGAGGAAATTGCTTGTATATGTAAGGAAAAGTCCCATAAAATCATTTGCCTTGATGTACCCCTTCTTTTTGAGTCGGGGCTTGATAAAATATGTGATATAACATGGGTTGTAGACGCGCCTGAGGAAGTTAAGCTTAAGCGGGTTATGGAGCGGGATGGGCTTGATTATGACGCCGCGAAAGCGAGGCTTAAAAGCCAAACTCCTCCATATATACTAAAAGAAAAATGTGATACAGTAATTGTAAATGCTAAGAGCTATGATGAGCTTGAGAAGGAGATTGCTTCGTTAGTGCCGCCAATATGCGGTCCACATTATTAACTTTTTTGGTCGTCTTTCGTCATTGCGAGGGCGAGCGGGAACCCATTAAAGCAAAGCTTTAATGGGCTGGTCGGACGCTACCAACACGCTTCGCGCATTAGCCTGCTCGCCCAAGCGCCCCGGGTAGCGGAAGCCTGAAGCAATCTCATACGAATCATCAATCATCCACAAGGAGAGTTTATGTTCATTTCCATAAATTTGAGAAAAAATAGAAAACGGCTTATAATCGCCTTTTTGCTCATAGCTTTCACAGCCTGTGCTTTTGTTGGGGTTTGGGGCATACAGCGTTTTTTTCCTATGAGATATTCCGATGTGATAGCGGTATATGCCGATAAATACAACCTTCCCCCTGAGCTTATATATGCTATAATAAGGGCTGAGAGCAGCTTTAACCGCTACGCCGTAAGCCACCGAGGTGCCTCAGGGCTTATGCAGATTATGGAGCAGACCGCCGATTGGGCAGCTGAGCAAATAGGCATACCCGGCTACGATTACAGCCGTATTTTTGAGCCGGATATAAATATACAAATAGGCTCCTGGTATATAAACCGGCTTATAGGTCAGTTTGGCAATAATTTAGACACGGCTCTTGCCGCATACAACGCCGGGTCAGGGAATGTTTCTAATTGGCTTCGTGACCAAGGCAGCAGCGATTTTACTTTAGAATCTATACCTTTTCCCGAAACGAGAAATTATGTACAAAGGGTTAGGGCTTATCAGGAAGTTTATAGAATTTTACTTTGGGTGCGTAGGTAGTTGTATGAAAAAAATATTATATATTCTCATTAGTATACTTATTTTTACAACAGGCTGTGCCTATGAATTTGTGAGTTTGCGCTCTCAGGCTATGACTTATGACAGTATGCCTGAGGAGGTTGAAGATATTGTCCTTACAAGCAGGGGGGCTGCTCATTTTGGGACAAGCCTTAATTTATCCATGCGAAATCCCCATACTCTAAACCCTCTTATTAATCAGGACAGGTCTGTAGACCGGGTTTTAAAGCTTATATTTGAGCCTTTAGTTGAAATAAGGGAAAACATGCGCCCAACCCCTAATTTAGCCTCACGGATTGTTTTTGCGGCTGATGGGATGAGTGCTGTAGTCACTTTACGTGAAGATGCCCTTTGGAGCGATGGGACAAGGATTACATCAGGGGATGTGACCTTTTCTCTAAGTGTTATAAGAAGTCCTTTAGGCAGCAGTATTTATCAGGCAATAACCAGGGATATATCGACTATCGAGATTATTGACAGCTCTAATTTTCGCGTGCGTTTTTCAAACCCTCAGGGGGGCATAAGCTATGCACTTAATTTCCCGCCAATACCCAGACATTATTATGATAATCATATAAACTTTTCATCTAATAGGAATATGATGCCAATGGGCAGCGGTATTTTTAGGGTTGACTCTTTCGAATCCGCTCATAGGGTTAATCTTGTGCCTAATGAAAACCGCATGATGGGTCAAAGGCCCTATATAGAGCAGGTAACCATCCTTATAACCGATAACGAACAGACGGATTTTACAGCTTTTGAACAAGGTATAATAAATATTTTAGATACGGAAGCAACGGCTTTTGGACGCTTTTCAGGGGCGAGAGCTATAACAACCACAGCTTATGATACTAATAATTTTGTATTTTTAGGCTTTAATTTCAGAAGTCATCTTATGGATAACAGAGATGTTAGGGAAGCCATCGCCCATGCTATTGACAAGGAGTTTATACAAGAAAGTATTTATTTAGGCAGGGCTCGTGCCGCAACCACAGTGGTAAATCCCATATCATTTCTTTATAATCCCGGGGGGGCGGGAACAGTGACCCATGGGTTTAATATGGAAGAGGTTAGAACCATACTGTTTAGAATCGGGGCAAGACATCAGGAAGGGGTTTTATCAAAAGAGCTTTCAGGTCTTAATTTACCCTTTGAGCTTAGGCTTTTAGTAAACGCGGAAAGCCCTGAGAGAATAGCGGCTGCAATGCATATAAAAAGTAATTTAGAAGAGTTTGGTATGATTATACATCTTGATATATATGACTTTGAAACTTATTTAGAGCGGCTTTCCGCCGGGAATTTTGATATGTTTTTAGGGGCTTTTAATTTTTCTGTAAAGCCTGATTTTAAGCCATTGTTCCATTCAAGTAATATTGGCTTGTATAATCATTTTTCCTTCCGCTCTGAAAGGGTAGACGAGCTTTTAGAACAGCTTGATACGGCAAGAACAGAGGATGAGCTTTGGTCTTTAATGGGGGAATTTAAAGCAATCATGGCTTACGAACTGCCTGTTGTGCCTATAGTCTTTACAGGGAGAACGCTTTTAAGTGACGCAAGAATAACAGGGGAGATGAGACCTGTTTTAAATAATATTTTTAGTAATGTGGCACAGTGGCGGATAGAATGGGTGAATTAGTTTCGTTAAAATCTGCGCGCTACGCCTCTTGCAGCTTTTAACGAGTTTACGGCGGATTATTGCGCCGAAGGCGCAATAGGTCTGCGACGCTAAAACCTAAAAAACAAGGAGCAGCCTATGTTCGAAATAAGGCAAGATTACCTTAGCGAAACCCAAGTCCTAATGAGTGACGAGCGCGCTAACCGCCCGCTGCTTATTAAATCCAGGGGAAAATTTGTTGAAGATAGAAGAGCTTGCCCTTTTTGTGTAGAAAACCGCCACGAACTTTCCGGCATAAGTTCAATATCGGAAGATGGGCGTATAATTGTTTTACCTAATAAATATCCGGCAGTTGGAGAAGGCAGCGGCTATCATGAGGTTATTATCGACACTAATAGACATGGGGAAGAGTTTGCACAATTTTCCGAAAGGGATATAGCCAAGTCTTTTAAAACCATGTTTTCAAGGTATGAGGCAATGTATTCGGACTTTAATATAATGTATATGCAAGTATTGAAAAATGACGGAGCGGGAAGCGGTGCAAGTATTGCCCATTCCCATTGGCAGGCGGTTTCTATGCCTTTTGTGCCAAAAAAGCAAGGGCTTATACACACTAAATTTGAAGAGTATTACAATAAAAACAAGAAAAGTTATATAGAAAATTTGTTTGGCGAAAAAGAATTGATAGTTTGTGAAAACAACTATGCTTTTGCTTATATGCCCCATGCCGCACCTTACGGCTACAGTATAAATATAGCCCCTATTAGGCATATATCCAACGCTTCTACACTTAAAAATGAAGAGATAGAAGCAATGGCTGAGCTGTTTAAGAAATCTATACAGGCACTTAGGGCAGAGTTTTCCTGGTTTCCTTATAATATATGCTTCCAGCACCCTCCCAACGGCGATTTTAAAGCCAGCCATTTTTATATGGAGCTAATACCAAGGCTTGAAAATTTTGCCGGCTTGGAGATAGGGGCGGATGTTTATATAAACAGCCATTTTCCGGAGGTTGCGGCGGCTGTGGTAAAAAAACATATTAAATAAACGGAGGGATACAAATGAAACAAGTAATTAAAACAGAAAAAGCACCGGGGGCAATAGGCCCATATTCTCAAGGGATTAAGGCATGTAATTTAATGTTTATATCAGGGCAGCTGCCTATTGATGTGTCCGTATCGGAAGATTTGATTACGGAGCCTAAAGCAGCCGCAAGGGCGGCACTTAACAATGTTAAGGCTATTGTTGAAGCCGGCGGCGCAACAATGGATCAGGTAGTTAAAGTGACCTTGTTTTTAACGGATATGAAAGATTTTACCGCGGTAAATGAAGTTTATGCGGAGTTTTTTAAAGACCCTTGCCCGTCAAGAAGTACTTATGCCGTTGCAGGGCTTCCGAAAGGTGCTGTTTTGGAGATTGAGGCTATAGCGTTTACAGGGTAATTGGTAGCCAGACTTGTTACAACCTGTGATTCCCATAAGA
Organism: Defluviitaleaceae bacterium; assembly: GCA_009779915.1. Taxonomy (GTDB): domain Bacteria; phylum Bacillota; class Clostridia; order Lachnospirales; family UBA5962; genus WRBA01. Next base: position 7,389 of record WRBA01000050.1, read on the forward strand.
TTTGTTACAAAATTAACTTATCTACTCGTCATTAAGGATGTAGTGAAATTGTAATTTTATTGTCATTGCGATGGCGAGCGGGAGCCCATTAAAGCAAAGCTTTAATGGGCTGGTCGGACGCTATCAACACGCTGTGCACGTTAGCCTGCTCGTCCAAGCCCCCCGGGTAGCGGAAGCCTGAAGCAATCTAAAATACTACTCACTCTCCTCAAAAACAATATAATCCATTGACACATTTAAAATATTACTTATCCCCATAACGGCCTTAAGGGTAGGATAACATTCCCCTTTCTCGATAAGAGTGAGAAAATTTGGGGTTATTTCCAAAATCTCCGCAAGCCTATCAACTGATAAGCCGGCGGATTTGCGTAAGTTTTGTATACGCTGACCTATTTCTTTGCCTGTTTTATCTATCATGTTAACACACCTCAATTATCTAGAGTCCTTAAGGTAAAGCCCTGCCGGAGCCCACCTGTTGAATGTTACATAGTCCCGGCAGGGGGTAAACCTCAGGAAAACGAAAAAAGTGCCACGTATGCTAACTAAACGCACACAGGCACCTTATAAAATACGACGGTAAATATAGATAATCGGAGGTTGATTATTTTGGAAAAATGTCGTATAATTATGGAGG
>WRBA01000051.1 GCA_009779915.1 Defluviitaleaceae bacterium
TAAACTATATCTTAGCATAAAAAACCACATTGAAGCATTGGGGTTTTTCATGCTCTTATTGAAGTTTAAATTCGCACTTGGTGCGAACTTAAACTATATCTTAGCATAAAAAACCACATTGAACCATTGCGGTTTTTCATGCTTTATTGAAGTTTAAATTCGCACTTGGTGCGAACTTAAACTATATTCTAAACCTATGGAAGTTTAAGTTTGCACTTGGAGGTGCCAAATGAAAATGCCAACTAAGCGGCAGCAGAGTATTATAACTGATGGACATTTTCCAAGGTATTTAACGGCGGGACCGGGGACGGGCAAGACTGAGGTTTTAATTAATAAGATTGTGTATTTACTTAAAGGCGGGTCGGGTTTGGAGCCGGAGGAGTTTGCTGTTATAACCTTTACAAATAAGGCGGCTAATGAAATGAAAGAGCGGCTTAACAGGCGTGTCCGGGAGCTTGGGATACCTATGACAAAGGGAGCAGGGGAAAGTTTCCATATTTCCACCATACATAGTTTTTGCAATAAAATACTTCGCAGATACAGCGGGTTTGTGGGGCTTTCCCCTTATTTTGAGATAAAATCCTATGATAAGGAGCTTACGGCTCTTACATGGGAGGCTATAGATGGGACAAAAGAGCCCCTTATTAAGGCGGTTAATAACGAGCGGCTTTATTATCTTGTGAGAGCTATGTTAGGTGAGTGTTATAACCACGGCAAGGTTTTATCAATGGATTATTTGGTGCGAGAAACAGCCGAGGACAGGGTTTGGGCGGATTTGGAGCGGGCTGTCCTTAATTTGTGTGTTAATATTTATGAAAAAATCGAGGAGATAAAAAAAGAGGAGCAAGCCCTTACCTTAAACGATTTGATAACAAAAACGGCTAAACTTTTAGAAAATGAAAACGTGCTGAAAAGTGCAGCCGGAAAATATAAGTATTTGTTTATTGACGAATTTCAAGATACAAACAGGAGCCAGCTGGATATAGTCAAATTGTTTATAAAAGCAGGGGTTAAGGTGTTTCTTATTGGGGATGAAAAGCAGTCTATATACGGTTTTAGAGGTGCCGATATTGAATGTTCCAAAGAGGTCGGAGGGCTTATGGCTGCTGACGGTGATTTTTATATTAACGAGAATTTCAGGACAGACTGGCCTTTACTTGAGAAGATAAATGAAGTTTTTGACAAAAAATTTATGTATAAGGGGAAAGCACTTAATTTTCCTCAGGTGCCGTTAACTAAGACTGAGGAGTTGAAGGCTTTAGAGGGAGCTTGCGGGAACCCTTTCAGGGTTTATTATGAGGCGGAGCCTATAGCTGTGGCGGAAGGTTTATTAAAGGAGAAAATTAAAATTAGGGATAGATTTATAAAGCCTGAGGATATATTTATATTATGCCGTACTAATGATGAGGTTTGGCAGCTGTCTAATGAGCTAAAGCTAAGGGGTGAGCCGAAGCTTTTAGGGAATGGGGCTGGCAAGGGGGCTATTACCGCGCTATACAAGGTTTTTAGCGGGCTTATATTTGGGGATGAAGGGGCTTTGAAGGAGTTAAGGCTGGTTTTTGGAGGCAAAGGAGTTGGAGAGATAATAGAGTATATATACGAAAAGGCTGAAAACCTGGGAGATGTGGAGAGTTTAGCAAAACTTAAGGCCGAATGTTACGGTATGGATGCACTTGATTTTTTTGAGTATTTGGAGAAGATGCTGGAGGGTGATGAAATTGAGCCGCCGGACTCCTATGAGCCGCGGTTTGAGGGCATAACAGTTATGACTATCCATAAGGCGAAAGGGTTGTCGCTGCCTGTGGTAATTGTGCCAAATATTGATAGAAAGCTGATTGTAGATTTTTTTACGCCGGATTTTATAATTGAGCGGGAGGCGGGAGTTTTTGCGATTGGGGATATAATTAAGCGAGGCAAGGTAAGCAAGCGGTATGTGGATCTGCTTGAGAGGAGACGAATTAGGGATTTAGAGGAAGAGATAAGGATTTTGTATGTGGCAATGACAAGGGCTGAGCATATGCTGGTGATGACCGGAAGAAAGAGTAGAGGGGCTATTAACAATGTGATTGGGATTGATGGGGAGGAAACCGTTAGCTGGGGACAATGGCTGGGGTGAGAGAATACGATAAAAAGCCCTATTGCCCAGGCGGCACCTTAAGGTTTTACAAATTCTGAGGCTGTCATTACCTTTGGAGCAGTCAAGCCCGATTCCAAAAAATCTTTGTCGCCGGTTACGATAATATCAATATTAGCTTTGATAGCAGCTCGTAATATTGGGCGGTCGTCTATATCTCTTATTTCTTTCTCGTCAGCGTGAGGGCTTTGGGGAATAGTGATTGTTTCAATAAGAGGGAGGATTTTTGCCACAAACCTTTCAAACATTGCAATTTTATCTGGAAATTTGCGGTCAAATACCCTTCTTAATTCTTCGATATTTTGCTCACTAACCAAAGGGTGATAAGGAGGGTTCATAGCTTTTTGAAACGCCTTGTTTGGAACGCTTTGATTGTTCAAAATTGCCGAAACAAGTATATTTGTATCTATTAGCACTTTAATCATTTACGACCCTCGACTTCATCTCTAATCTCACGGCAAAGTAGGGCGATGTCCTTTTCGGTTGCCAGCCCGGTTTTTTCTCCTTCGCCTTCCATTGTCTTTTGAAGCTCCTCCATAGCGTGCAAGGCGGGATTCATCATAATTACACGGTCGTTTTCGTAAATTAAAGCTACACGGTCCCCGGTATTTAGTTTCATATTTTTACGCATATCAATAGGGAGAGTTATTTGTCCTTTGGACATAACTTTTGCTGTATTATATATCATAATATACACCTCCAAGATATAAGTAGGGTTTACCCTGCTTTGCTTTATTATACGCTAAAATATTAAAGTTATCAAGTGATATATTCATCGGTTTTTGGGTTTATTGACTATATAAATAAATACGGCAAAGTAAAAACCCCAAATGTCATATGTTTTGGGGTGGAATCGTTTCATAATTGGTGGTTGTTTACACCATCTTCTCTTGTAAAAGGGCAATATATTCAATGGTTTTATCGGCGGCTTGGAAGAGTTCGGACACTTTATCGTTGTTTAGGGTGCCTTTTTCAAATTCATCCTGGAGGGTGGAGCTTATTTCGTAAACTTTGGCGATAGAAAGGTTTGCTGCCATACCTTTTATGGCGTGAGCCGAGTGGGTGCATTTTTCCATGTCGCCTTCTGAAAGGGCTTGTTTTAGATTGTCAAATTCCTTAGTGGCGGCAAACATATTTAGGGTCTTTGAATAGATTTTAGCGTTGTTCATGATACGTTTTAATCCTTCTTCATAGTTTATGTATGCTACTAAGTCGGCGGGTAAACCTTCGAAATGCATAAAATAATTACCTCCTGTATTTTATAAACCAATCCACAATGTTATATAATCTGTTATTTAAAAAATGGCTTTGCCATTTTTTAGTTTAGTTGCGGAATGAATCTGCTTGCGGATTTGCCGCGGACAGCAGATTTCCCTCGATGCGGCAAAGCCGCATCTGCGGATTTTAACTTGGGAAACTCTTCGTTTCCCGAACCCTTCAGCTATAAACCGCTCCACAATGTTATATAATCTATTGGGTTTTTTATAAAGCCGTGGGTTATTAAAAATTCAGCCAATTCCATATTGTTATAGGGTATCATTAAATTTACGGAGCCTGCGCCAATTTCAGCCGCTCTTTGGTATGCAAGGGGCAGAAGCTTAGCCTTATCCCCTTCCATATAAGCAATGTGGAGGGCTTTTTTTGGCTGAAAGCGATAGCCCATAATTAGTATACCATAGTCCGATGTGTATATCCAATTGTTTTTTGTGAAAGTTTCGACAAGTAGTCTTGAGTCCTTCGACGCCGTAGGATAAAAGGTGCGGTTTAGTACTAAAAACGGGGGAAGGTTTGGCAAAGTTAGGTCTTTTGGAGTGGCTGGGGGCAAGGGTTTATCCGGGGGGGTAAAGTCATTTTTAGTATATTCACTAAAGCGGGTGTGAAGAGTGAGACCGTACTTTTCTGCCAGGCTGCGGCTTATGATATTGTCGTAATTTGTGTACATGCCGGCGGCTTTAAGGTTTAGTGCCTCCATTTGCTCCATATAGCGGTTGTAGATTGCTTTGCCCAAACCTTTGCCTTGGTAATCCGGGTGGACGCGGAGGGTTTCAAGCCAGGCGTAAGAGCCGTACAGACGGGTAAGTTTGCCTATGCCGCCAAGGTTGTCGCCGTAAAAAGCCGCGGAAAACTCGCCGTTGTTTGGGTGGTCTTTTGTAAAGCTGTCCCAAACATCGGCTACGTAGCTAAGACCGGGAGTCGCGCCGGTCTCTATCCATATGCATTTGTCGAAATCTGAGTCTTTTATAGAGCGGGTGTAAGTTGTCATGGGTATATTATAAGGGGCTTTTGGGGATTTGACAAGAGAAATCTAGAAGCAATAATATGCCTGATGTATTGACGATAGGTGCATTATATGTTAAAATGTCAATACCAGTACCAATACCAAAAGAATGATGTGGAGTGGATTAATATGCCGAATACAAGCATGAATATCCGTATGGATAGTGAGGTTAAAAAGGAGGCTCAGGAGTTATTTGCTCAATTTGGGCTTGATATGACAACAGCTGTGAATATGTTTCTTAGACAGTCTATCAGGCAGCGTGGCATACCGTTTGCGCTGCAATTAGACCCATTTTACAGTGAAGCCAATCAAGAGCGTTTGTTAAGAGCTGCAGAGCGTATGGAAAAAACCGGTGGAACCGTCCATAAGTTGATTGAGGTGGAAGAAGATGATTAAGTCTTGGGATGATGAGGCTTGGGCTGATTATTTGTATTGGCAGACACAAGACAAGAAGACTTTGAAGAGAATTAATAATCTTTTAAAAGATATCGACAGAGCGCATTATTCCGGAATAGGGAAGCCTGAACCTTTAAGTGGAAATCTATCCGGCTATTGGAGCAGGAGAATTGATGATTGCAACCGAATTGTTTACCGTGTTAAGGATGGGAAAGTGGAGATTATCCAATGCGGTACACATTATAGGGATAAATAAAGTTGAAATGTCTAGGGTGTAATGGGTCTTGACAAGAGGAGGAGTAATTGTTATACTGTTTCATATAATGCGTTGATGGGGACAGTAGGCTTTGCCAAAAGTTTAAAGAGAAAAGTGCCTAGGCTGAGAGCACTTGATGATTAGGCAAATGAAACGGGAACCTATTGAAACAAAGTTTCAATAGGTAGTGCTGAAAACCACCCCGGAGCGTTTTTTTGACACTAAGTTATAAATTAGGGTGGAACCGCGGGTATATGCTCGCCCCTTTTTCCGTAGAATCGCACGGAAATTGGGGCTTTTTTAATGGGTCTGCCATAGGTCAAGGTTCGGCTCTCCTTGAGCTAAATGGCGTCCCTACAAGGACGATAGGAGGATTTATCATGTACGAAATTAAGTTAAAAAACGGTGATGTTAAGAAGATGGAGCAAGAGGTAACTGTACTTGGGCTTGCCAAGGAGATTAGCGAGGGGCTTGGGCGTGCCGCTATGGGTGCTATGGTTAATGGTGAGGTGAAAGACCTTAGGGAGGCACTCAGCGAAGATGCGGAGGTTAGTATATTAACCTTTGATGATGATGCAGGGCGGCGGGCTTTTAGGCATACAGCAGCCCATATATTGGCACAGGCGGTTAAGCGGCTTTTTCCTGATGTGAAATTTGCTATTGGGCCTGCAACGGCTGAAGGGTTTTACTATGATTTTGATAAGGAGACGCCCTTTACACATGATGAGCTTGAGGCTATTGAGGCTGAGATGAAAAAGATTATTAAGGAAGATTTACCTTTGGAGCATTTTAATTTGCCACGGGATGAGGCGATTAAGATGTTTAAGGATGCGGATGAGCCTTATAAGGTGGAGCTTATTGAAGATTTGCCCCCGGACTCCATAATATCTTTTTATAAGCAAGGGGAATTTGTGGATTTGTGTGCGGGGCCTCATGTAATGAGTACTAAGGCGATAAAGGCGTTAAAGCTTACAAGTATTGCCGGGGCTTATTGGCGGGGAGATGAGAAAAACAAGATGCTGAGCCGGATTTACGGCACGGCGTTTACGAAGCCGTCGGATTTGGAGGCTCATTTAACTAAAATTGAAGAGGCAAAAAAGCGCGATCACAGGAAATTGGGGAGAGAGCTTAAATTGTTCCTTTTATCTGATGAGGGACCGGGTTTTCCGTTTTTCCTGCCGGCAGGGATGGTTATTTGGAATGAACTGACCCAGTTTTGGCGTGAAGAGCATAAAAAAGCGGGCTATGTGGAGATACGAAGCCCATTTATGCTGGATAAACAGCTTTGGGAGCGGAGCGGGCATTGGGAGAATTATGCGGAGAATATGTATACCTCTGAGATTGATGAGCGGGAGTTTGCCATAAAGCCTATGAACTGCCCCGGGGGTATGATGGTATACGAGTCGGAGCCGCGCTCATACAAGGATTTGCCTCTTAGGATGGGTGAGCTTGGGCTTGTGCATAGGCATGAGCGGAGCGGTGCATTACATGGGCTTATGAGAGTCAGGTGTTTTACACAGGATGACGCACATTTATATATGACAAAAAATCAGGTTAAAGATGAGATTATCCGCGCTATTGAGTTGTTTGACAAGGTATATTCGGTCTTTGGGCTTAAATATGGGGTGGAATTATCTACAAGACCGGAGAAGGCTATGGGTGCGGTGGAAGATTGGGATCGTGCTACGGATGCTCTTAGGGAGGCTTTGGAAGAGGCTAAGGTACCTTTTGTTATAAACGAAGGGGACGGTGCGTTCTACGGGCCGAAGATTGATTTTCATATTGAGGACTCCATAGGGCGGACTTGGCAGTGCGGTACGATACAGCTTGATTTTCAACTGCCGGAGAAGTTTGAACTGGAGTATGTGGGAGCTGACGGGGATAAGCACAGGCCGGTTATGGTTCATAGGACTCTACTTGGAAGTATTGAGCGGTTTATAGGGGTTTTAATCGAGCATTTTGCAGGGAGTTTTCCTGTGTGGCTCAGCCCGGTACAGGCTATAGTGCTGCCTATAAGCGATAAATATTTAGAGTATGCCGAGAGTATTAATGAGATGCTTGATGAGGCCGGGGTGCGGGCTGAGATTGATACAAGGGCTGAAAAGATTGGCTATAAGATTAGAGAAGCAAGGAATAGGCGGATACCGTATTTGCTTGTGGTTGGTGAGCGGGAGCAGGAGGATAAGACTGTGGCACTTAGGAGCAGAGAGGGAGACGAAGGTGCTGTAGATGCGAATGAGTTTGTTTGGAGGATTGTGAGAGAGATAGAGGAGAAAGCGTTGTAAAAAGTGCTTGCAATTTTGGTGTGAAGTTTGAAGCAATCTAGGGTGTGTCGAAATAATATTTCGAAAAGAGCTTTCGAGCCTGATTTTTAGCTATTTGAGGAGAGGGCGACGACGCATATGCTTTAGCTAATCTGCTAGGAGTCCTCAACGAAAAATGGCGGAAAATCAGCCGAAAGGGCTTTCGTAAAATATTATGCCGACACGCCCTAAGGCACAATGAATGAAGAGATTGCTTCGCTTCGCTCGCAATGACGAGAGCCAAGTACCGTCAATAGACCTGTAACGAAACAAAGCTAGGGTGTAGATTTTTCAAAATTAACAATACCCGAAATCAAGTTAAACCTAAGCAGAAGGCGTTTGCGATTGTTGCGATATTTTTCTGCAACA
>WRBA01000052.1 GCA_009779915.1 Defluviitaleaceae bacterium
CATAAAAACAAGCCGCTACACCATAGTACGGGAGCTTGAACAACTAACCGAATCCGGGCTGGATACCATCTGCAACCCAGGCAAGCCCAATCAATATTTTATAGGTGAGCGGCATTTTGAACTACCTGAACTTAAATTACTTGTTGATGCTGTAATGGCTTCAAGGTTCATTCCACCTAAGAAAGCTGATACTCTCGTCAAAAAACTGTCTGGCTTTGCAAGTATCCATCAAAGTGGTGAGCTTCACCGCTCTTTGTATACAGACAAGCAGCCCCGCCCTGTAAGCGATAAAGCATACATAACCGTTGATTTACTCCACACTGCCGAAAGCACAGGCAAGAAAATCATATGTAAGTATTTTGAATGGGATGCGGATAAGAAGAAAGTATATAAGCATGGTCGGCAAGACTATCAATTTAGCCCTTATGGATTGATATGGAACAATGACCGCTACTATACCGTTGGCTGGTCTGACAGCCACGGTAAAATAATCACTTTGCGAATAGACAGAATAGCGGCGCCAAAGCTTACAGGCATCCCCGCAGAACCAAGACCGAAAGATTTTGACATGGCTTTTTATGCGGACACAGTGATAAATATGTACGATGGCTCTGTAGTTGATGTTACTCTGCATTGTAAAAATGCTATGATGAAACATATTATTGACCGCTTTGGGGAGGATGTGGAAACTAAGATAGTGGATGAGGAACATTTCGCGGCTTTTGTGTCCGTACCCACAAGTCCCACATTCTTTGCTTGGGTATTTACCTTTGAAGGTAGCATAAAAATAACTGCACCGAATGATGTTGTTGAAAGCTATAGAAATATGTTAAGGGCAGCTATGGATTAATAGCTGTTCTTTTCTTTTGCAGAGGAAGAATCCCATAATAAGGCAGTTTCTAGCATCGTAAACCGCCTTATTGTGCATATATGAACATTAACCCCTGAATTAAAAAACAAGTCTTGAAAACCGAACATACAGCCGTTATAATTATTCCACAGCGTTTCCATCATTGGAAATTTTAGGAGGCTTACACACATGGATGAACTACAGACATTAGGGAGCTTTATCACACAAAAGCGGACAGAGCGGGATAAAACCCTACGAGGCGTGGCGCGGGAGATAGGTATATCCCCTGTTTATCTTTGTAATATTGAAAAAGGACGCAGACCTATGAACCAAGAGGAGACCCTAGAGAAAATTGCTAATGTTCTTATTCTAGGCAAAGAGGACAGAGCCTTACTTTTTGACCTTGCGGCAAAATCTAAATCTATCCTTGTAGCCGCCGACTTGCCAGAGTATATCAATGAACGTGATATAGTCCGTGTTGCTTTAAGGACGGCTAAAGATGTTGATGCCACAGATGAGGAATGGCAGGAGTTTATAAACAAACTGGAAAAGCGGATTGTTAGAGATAAAGCCTAAAAGTAGGAACGGAGGCTAAATATATGGATTATAAATACCGCAGCTATGCTGCACTAGAAGCTATAGCACGAAATACATTGAAAAACTTTGATGATGACCTATTATCCGGGCAGCCTTGTGCTATTCCTATTGAAAAGTTAGCAGCACATTTAGGACTTTGCATTGAATATCAATGCCTACGGAAAAACGGCGTGATTTTAGGTGAAATGGTTTATGATAATACTCTTGTACCTGTTTATTTTAGGGATTTAAGAGAATACACATTGATTGAAGTGTCGGGCAAAACTATTATACTGGATGAAAGCTTGTTGAAAGGTCGTAATGATGGGCGGTTGCGCTTTACTTGCGCCCATGAGATAGCCCACTGGCTGTTACATCAAGATATATACTTAGGCACAGGGCAAGCCGCAGCACTTGGGAATCCAAAGAAAAGTTCGGAGGAGAACCCTATCGTAGAGCGGCAAGCAAACCAACTAGCCACTTTATTACTCATGCCGAAAGTGCAAGTTAAGAAAGCGTTATACTCTGTAAGAAGTAAAACAATTACAGACCCTACCGCTACACTTGCGGAGCTTTTCGAGGTATCTAAACAGGCTATAGGTATTTATTTGCAGGAGCATAATTTAATATAAGCCGAAACAGGGCTTTTTTATACCCATGTTGTTCTCAAGATTGGAAACATTAAAATAACAACCCAAAGTCGAAGGGAGCGGATAAATATATGATTGTTATGCACGAAAATACATCAACTTATAAATCGGACAAGCCTGTTATATGCCGTAAATGTAACCGTGGTAAGCTTGGCACTATACCACACAACGGCAAAATAGCTGCATCCAAGCGTGGCAAACCGCCCCCAAACGATAAAGTCAATTATCTTCAAGTCAAATGTCCCTCTTGCTCTGCACTGTGGCTTTTGGCAATAGAGGCATAATTAAAAACTAAATACAGAAATAAGAGTACTGAGAAAAATACTCGGTGAGGGTTGCGCTTGCGGGCAATAATACCACACTTTTCTGACACATAGCACCAGCCGCCGGACAAGAGCCGTAAAGTAAAGAACCCGATGAACGAGGGCGGCGCGTTTAGAAATTATTACATGGTTCAAGTAATAATTTCTGCGCCGGTTTCGCGAAGCGAAACTTAGACGGTCAAAGCAAGCCGGGAGGACTTCCGCTACGCAACTAAAGCAGCGGGTTGGAGAGTTAGGAGCATGGCAGATAGCTTTTGAAGCTATTTGTCATGTTCTATTTTTTTACCTTCGTTTCAGCTTCAAAAGCAGAAACGGAGGATTATGAAAAAGACAACTTTATTCTATCACTTAGAGACTTTTTGGCTCGGAGTGAGCAGCAGACCTAACTGCCGTTCGCCGCCTTACATTCGATTTTTGCAGATTCCAAACCCAAAAAAAATCGAATGGAGGCAATTTATAATGGCAGCTATCAATCTTAAAGACTTTTATCCGTGGTACACCCATGATGAATTTATAGAAGTATCAGAAGAAACAGCAGAGGAACTTTTTGTTGATAAACGTTATCAAAAATCCCACGAGCAGCGTATAAGGCGCAACATGGCATTTTATTCCCTTGACGCACAAGACGGCATTGAAGCATCTGCCATCATCAGCCACACTGACAACCCGGAATATATTTTTACAATGATGGAAAAACATTGCCGACTGTGCCAAGCCTTAAACTCTTTGCCAGAAGTGCAGGGACGTAGGATTGATGCGCGTTATCTTCAAGGCAAGAGCATACAAGATATCGCTGTATCAGAAGGTGTAAGTGAAAGCTCCGTAAAAGAAAGCATAGACCGTGGGTTAAAGGCAATGAAAAAATATTTTTCAAATAATTTTCAAAATTGCCCTGCGATTTGCCATCAAAGTGAAGCAGGTATATGAGAAGAGTTTATTTTCTTCTTAGTACGAGGGATGAACTAAACCAGAGATAATTTTTGTCTAATGACAATTCAAACAAACACGATAGTTTCCCTCAACTCTTCGGGACATTTCGGCTCGAAGCTGGACAAAGGAAGAGGGTCAGCGCGGTTTTAGTGCTGCCCTTCTTCCTGTCTCGATTGAAAGTCATTATGTTTTTGTAAGGAGGAATTGAAAATGCAAGCTGCCATTAAATACTACAGTGAAACAAAAACAATCCCACTTGGCGGTAAAATGATTACCCTCGAAAATCTGACACCTATACTCTCCCCTAAAGAAAGGGAACAGCGCAAGAAAGAAATTGAGAAACGCCTTTATGATGTGTTTATAAAATATGCAAAACAGAAATAAAAATCATCGGCAACATTGTAGCTTGGGGCTAAATATGCTATACTATATCTGTAGGTTAGCTCCATTTTCCATTGAAGGGAGCTAGGTGCATGAATAATAGAATAGATGCAGTATACGCAAGGCAATCGGTTCCCGAACCCTTCCATATTATTTTGGCTCACACTATTCACGACATATCTACCCTATCGTATTTTTCAAAATCCCTAACCCTTCAACTTCGCATTCAACCACATCGCCTTTTTTAAGCATTTTAGGAGGGTCAAAGCCCATGCCAACGCCGGACGGGGTGCCTGTTGCTATTATATCCCCCGGATAAAGGGCGATATTTTGAGACATTTGGCTTATTACCTTATTAATCCCATGTACCATCAAATCCGTATTGGACTGTTGGCGTACTTCACCGTTTACGCGGCACTCCAAATCTACGGTAAAAGGCATTTTAAGCTCATCTTTTGTTACAATCCAAGGACCCATTGCCGCAAAACCATCAGTACTTTTGCCTAAAAACCATTGCATATGCCCTTTTTGCAGGGTGCGGGAGGTAAAATCATTAAATACTGAGTAGCCGAAAATATAATCCTCAACTTCCTCAGGCTTTATTTTTTTGGCTTTTTTGCCTATTATAACAGCAAGTTCAACTTCGTAATCCAAAAATTCATCCACATCTAAATGACCGTCAAGTACGCCTAAATGCCCTGTGGTTTCCGTGGCGCGTTTACCGAAATAAACAGGCACCTGAGGTGCTTCACGCCCAAATTCAGCCGCGTGGGCCGCATAATTTACACCAAGGCAAATTATATCGTGCTTGGGCTTTGGGATTGGTGAGAGAAACTCAATATCCTCCAGGGAAAACAGGTTTTTAGTTGCACCAAAGTCAATTTGCTCAAGTTTTTCAAAGTCTTCGGGTGTAATCTGCTCTATAAGCTCAAGCATAGAGTTAAAATTAAAGCCAAGAGCCTTAATTTCCGCCATATGAGTTCTTTCAGGGTTTACGATGCCTATTATTTCTTTCTTATCTTTTTTCAACCTGGCTGTAACGAGTCGCATATATAGCCTCCTTGATAATGATTGATATTTTAATGTTTAGATTATATAATAAATTATTCCAAAATACAACTTTATAATGTATAATCATATTAATATCATAGAAAAAGAAAACTCTAAAACCAACTTAAGGAGGCAGCTTATGGATTACAAGATTTCATCTAACACGTTGGAAATTATTGCAAAGCTTACAGAGCTTAAGGAAGTCGCAGAAGGGCTTGAATTTCTTAAAAGCGACCACGATAAGGCAATTGAGGATCAGCTTGAGCTTGTGGTTATAAAGGCCCCTACTTTTCATGAGCAGGAGCGGGCGGCACGTTATGCTGAAATGTTTAAGGAACTTGGGCTTACAAATGTACATATCGACAGCCACTGTAATGTAATCGGCGTTAAAAAAGGCTTGGGGGATGGTTCGGCTATTGTTATCGAAGGGCATCTTGACACGGTTTTTCCTTTTGAGGTGGAGATTAAGCCGGTAATAAAAGACGGCAAAATCCACGCTCCCGGCATCTGTGATGATACGAGAGGTTTGGCTGCCGTACTTTCCGTCATCCGCGCTTTTAATGAGACGAAAGTGGAGCATTCCGGTGATATTTACTTTGCTGGCATGGCTGCGGAGGAGGGTATGGGCGGTTTTCGCGGTATGAAGGGCTTTTTTGAGGATAATAAAGGCAAAATTGCCGCGTCCATAACCATAGACGGCGGCGGTGCTGATAGGATTGTATATAACGCCACAGGTATAAAAACTATGGAGTTTAATTTTTACGGCATTGGAGGGCATGCTTTCGGGGCTTTTGCTAATGTGGCAAACCCTCTTCACGCGGCGGCTCGTTGTGTTGCTAAAATTGCCCAGCTTAAAGTCCCCGGGGAGCCTAAGACGACTTATTCCGTTTCTAAATTCCACGCAGGCTCTGACGCGGGGGTTCATGCTATTACTGAATATGCGTCTTTCAAAATCAACTTCCGCTCGAATGGGGTTAATGAGCTTAATAAACTTGAAGCGGATATACTCCGCGCTGCCGAGGAAGCTTGCAAGGAGGAAAGCGAGTTTTGGGGCAAGGACACAATTACCCATGATTATAAATACCTTGTAGATGTGCCTGCAGGGGTGCAGGATATAAATGCCCCTATAGTTGAAGCCACTTACGCCGCTATAAAGCATATAGGCGTTGAGCCGGCTTTTATGAAAGACGGCTGTACAAACGCTAATATCCCTGTGGGGCTTGGGGTTCCCGCTATTTGTATAGGCAGAGGGGGTAAAGAAAGCGGCGTCCATACAACTCATGAATGGTTTGAAATAGAAGGGGCTTACCGCTGCCCGCAAGAGGTGTTTTTAATAGCCCTTGCATTAAGCGGTGTTAAAGGTAAGACAAAGTCTGTGCTTTATAGCAAAATAACCCCAAACCAGTAACAAAAACTTGTGATTTTTCCGTATTTCTTCGTCGGCACAAATCCGCTCGTACCGGGCTGCCTGGGCGAGCAGTAAATGCGAAGCATTTACGACCAGCCCTTTGGGTACTGCGGATTTGTGCCTCCGAGTGCAAACTTAAACTTCCACAGGTTTAAAATATAGTTTAAGTTTGCACCTAGACCTACGAAAAAATTTCTGCGTTTTTTGTTACTGTTTCGAGGTCATTTCACTATAGTTTATACGCACTGTCACTGTCATTAGAGTTGTCTCGAAATCAACTTCTTTGCTCGTCATTGCGAGGACAACACGCACAGCGTATTAGACGCAAAGCGTGTTAGGACGCGGCAATCTCAGATACTACTCATTCTCCTCAAAGGCAATATAATCCAAGGACACATTTAAAATATTACTTATCCCCATTAGGATTTTAATAGGGGGATTACATTTCCCATCTTCGGTAAATCCGAGAAAACTTACAGGTATTTCCAAAAGCTCAGCAAGCCTATCCTCGGATAAACCTGCGGATTTGCGTAAATTTTGTATACGCCGACCGATTTCTTTGTTTGTTTCATCTATCATAAAAAACCACCTATGAGCCGCCATTAGGCGGTCACTCTTCCTTCCATAATTAATCCTTAAGGTAAATCCTGCCGGGGCCGCCCACTTGTAGCATATTAAAAAACAGTCCCGGCAGGGGGTAAACCCAAGGAAAACGAAAAAAAGTGCCACGTATGCTAACTAAACGCACACAGGCACCTCGACTTATGCAAAATACGGCGGGTGAAACGGTGAAGATTTTTTGATAATTGGAGGTCTTGCAAAGGACTTGCTTGTTTGGGGAAAATGCCGTATAATGAAGTTAGGTGGTAAGGGGTTTTTTAATTGCCCTTTGTGTACGTGAGCTACAGTCACGTTACAAGGCGTGAGGAAGTTCGTACCTTCCAATCGCCTGCCGCCCACTTGTAGTAAATACCAAGTGGAGAGTTCCAACCAACACACTAAAGCGTGTTAGGCTGGAATCGGCACTAAAGTGCCGCCCGCTACTGCGGCTCATATTACAACGGATATACACTATTTCGCTTCCTTTGACATAAGTATAC
>WRBA01000053.1 GCA_009779915.1 Defluviitaleaceae bacterium
AATGAAATACTTATGCACATCCGCTCATCGAAAAAACATTCGGGTGATTTGTTCTTGCAAGACACTATAGGTGTAGACGGTGACGGCAACGAAGTTAAGATAGAGGATAAGCTTGCGGATGGTGATAAAAGTACGGAAGATTTGATTGAGCTTAAAATGAAAGTGGCACTTCTATACGATAAGCTTCACAGGACTCTTAAAAAGCGGGAGCAAATGGTGATTATTCTTAGGTACGGTCTAAAAGGCTGCGAGGAATTAACTCAGAGGGAGATTGCAAAAATGATGGGGATATCCCGCTCTTATGTGTCCCGGATTGAAAAAAAAGCTCTTAAAAAGCTGTTTAAAGAGTTGGGTACAGTAATATAATTGTCGTTTATACTGAAATCCACACAAAATAATGTTCGGGTTTGCCTTTTGGCAGGCTCGAATTTTTTGTGGCAATTTAGTATTATATTTCCAACTAACTTGCCGATATAATATTTAGAAAGCAGCAACAACTCAACAACTACATGGAGGTGTGCTTTATGAGCATAAATAAAGTTAATGGATTAACTAATGGGGTACCAAAACCTGTAAATACCAATGCCAATGTCACCAATAAAAACACGCAAAATGCCGCTACTGCAGCTGTTAATAACAACCAAAGCAATCCGGCTGCCGTATACGAAAGGTCAAATACCAACTCAAATTGGAGACCTGACACAACAACTTTAAATGAAATTAGAAATGCGGTAAATTCAAGTACTGACCGCCTTCGTGAGTTGGTTACAAGGCTTTTGCAGCAGCAAGGTCAAAGCTTTAACAACGCATTTAATATTAATATGATAGAAATAGATGACGCCACAAGGCTTGAAGCGCAATCTCTTGTTGCTGATGATGGATTTTGGGGTGTTGAGCAAACTGCCCAAAGGATATTTGACTTTGCCTATGCTCTTGCCGGCGGCGACCCTGAGCGAGGTGAGCTTTTAAGAGGTGCCGTTGAACGCGGTTTTGCTAACGCTGAGAGGATTTGGGGCGGCGAACTTCCTGAAATTTCAGGCCGCACCTTTAACCGTGTAACGGAGCTGTTTGATAATTGGATGTCACCAACCTCGGTTTCAGTATAGTTTAATTAATAAGCCTCGGCAGGAATACTTGCCGAGGCTCTCTTTATGCAAGGAGAAAGTATGTTCGATATAAATGCATCGCTGGTTAGAAAATTAATAGACACACAATTTCCGGAGTGGAGAAATCTTCCTATCAAGCCTGTAAAAAAGAGCGGTCACGATAATAGGACTTTTCATTTAGGGGATAAAATGACTGTAAGGCTGCCAAGCCATGCAGCATACGCCGCGGCAGTGGAAAAAGAGGCGAAATGGCTGCCTGTTTTAGCAAAACATGTTTCTTTGCCTATTCCTACGCCATTTGCCATGGGCAAACCTACGGATTATTATCCTCTTCCATGGTCGGTTAACAGTTGGCTTTCCGGGGATACGGTGGAATACAGTAATATAGCAGACTTGTGTGAATTTGCCGTTGATTTGGCAAGTTTTCTTAAGGAGCTTGAGAGTGTGCCTGTATTTGGAGGCACTCCCGCCGGTGTACAAAACTTTCACCGTGGGGGCGATTTGTCTGTTTATGACCTTCAGACAAGGGAATCCATCAAAAATGTCAGGGATTTGTGGGATGAGAAGCTGCTAACTGAGATTTGGGAGCTTGCTCTATCTACAAAGTACAAAGATAAGCCTGTGTGGGTACATGGCGATGTGGCTATAGGCAATTTGCTCTCACAAAACGGCAGGTTATGTGGTGTTATTGATTTTGGCACAATGGGTGTTGGAGACCCCTCAAGTGATTTGGTCATAGGATGGAATTTTTTGGATGAAAAAAGCCGTAATGTATTTTTTACGGCAATGGGCTTTGATAATGACACCATAAACCGCGCCAGAGGCTGGTGCTTATGGAAAGCACTTATCACCTACGATTGGAATGAGAAAGACTCAGACCTTGCCATATGGGGTAAAAAGGCTGTTGGTGAGGTTGTTAAGGAGTATCGAGCCTAAGAGCCTCACCATAGATTTGCAACAAAGTTACTCCGTCCTAATAGCAGCCAAAGCCGATAATTTCATTGCCCGCCTTGCCGGAAAATACCCTGAAACAAGCCCGATAAGTGACGAAAACCCAAGTGCCAGGGCACAAAGCCAAGGAGGTATAAGGCTTACTGTGCCCCCCATGCCCATACCCATCATACCGCCGGCTACCATTGCCCCTGCATTATTAAGCAAGTAGGATATCCCCAGGCTGATAAGGACTCCTAAGCCGCCTCCTATAAGCCCTATTAACACTGCCTCAAGTAAAAATAGGCGTTTAATATCTTTAAGAGAAGCCCCTATAACCTTCATTATGCCTATTTCTCTTGTTCTTTCATAAATAGCCATAACCATAGTGTTAGCTATGCCAATCGCTGCCACAAACAGGGACACGGCACCAATCGCCCCAAGGAAAATTTGCAAACTCCTTGCCATTTCCTGCATATTATTTAACACATCTATAAACCAGCTGTCAACATGAAAGCCCATTGCGACTATCTCGTCCCTTACGCCTTCCACACTTCGTACATCCGCCGCCATTACCATTACGGAATCAAATACGTTTGGAGAAGCATTTGAACCTCCCGGCTGACGCTGTCCCTCGTTTTGCTGGTATCTTTGCTGTGCCCTTCGTATCCTTAGCACTTCCTCAATATCCATAAAAGCGGAAAAATCCGTATCCCAGCCCATAGGCTCCAATATACCGTTAACGCTCAGCCTGTACGGCCGTGGTCTTTGCCCTGTATCAGCAGGCTGATTTTGCTGCCACAATGGGTTATCGTTACCCCAGCCGAAACCTGTTTCAAAGCTCATTTCAATCCTGTCATTCATAAGGTCAATGGGTACGGTGCGATTATCCCAATCAACATTGCGCCACCAGTTTCTGTCATTAGGGTTTCTAAACTCATAGCCAACAGCCGAGCCGAAAACTATACCGTTAGTATCCCCTTTTAGGAAGTCTCCCTCACTTAATCTGTAACCAAAATCCTCCATTGCCCCTAAAGATATACCTCGTACATTCATCCAGGTGTGTGAGTACCGGCCGCTTACAGCCGACATTTGTATTTGCACCACAGGAGTTACAGCTTGGACATTGGGGATTTGCTTAAAAGCGTTTACGGCATTATCATCAAGCTCCACCTGCTCAGAACCGTGACCGGGGGAGGCGGAACCGCCCCGTCCGCCAGCTATCATAACCCCGCCGCCGCCTGATGATACAAACATACCACCGCCGCCTGATGATACAAACATACCACCGCCGCCGGCTGTCCCGGGATCTCTTACGGTTAATACCCTAATATCCCCCATTTGGGCAAGGCTTTCCTCAAAATTCGCATTAACCGCAAGCCCTAAGCTAATCATAACAATAATAGCTGCCGTACCGACTACAACCCCAAGTATAGTAAGGAAAGTACGAAGCTTACGCTTAAACAAATTCCTAAAAGACATAGCGATAATATCAATACTACTCATCTATATCCACCATGCTTTCCCGGCGTTTTTTAAGTATACGCATAATTGCAAAAGCACCTCCGCCGCAAAGTGCCAAGCCCCCAAGCCCCGCACCGGCTATGGCTGCTACAGGCAGCCCTCCACCGGCAGCAGGTACAAACATTTGCAAATTATCATCCCAAACCATATCATCTCCGGGGAAAGGAGGTCTTTCAAGCATCATATCATCAAAATCCATTGGAGGTGCCACATCCACGGTAAAAGTCAGCCGCTCCTCTATCTGCTGGGCTGAATCATCCTCGAATGTTATGATTATCGCAAGCTCCTGTAAGCCCCCTTCCGTTGGGGTAATAACATTGTCGTAAAAATCCATTGCTCCCGGATTTAAACTGCCGTAAAATACCGAAGACTGATTTGCGCTAAAGCCGTCTCCTTCAACTCGTATCATAAGATTTGATAAAGTAACGCGGCCTGTATTATAAATCTCAAAGCTTACAAATATAGGTGAAAACGCTTGAGCAAACTCCGGTATAAAAATCTCCGACGTATCAAAGCGTGTTACCTGTGCAACATTTATGCCGATACTTTCCCGTGCTTCAAAACGGTTATTATCCTCATCTTCATAATCGAAGTCAACATTGATTATATAATTTCTCGGCGGCGCGTCAGGCAAAGTAAAATACCTTATATGCTCCGTTACCTCACTTCTCGGCTCAATCCTGTCAATGAAAAAGGTATTTGAACGCCCTACAGGGGTAAATACGGAGCCCCTGCGCTCATTCCCTTGGGTAACCTCCCCTTCCTCTACGGAAAGGTTTATCCTTATATTTCTAACGGCGCGGTTACTTGTGTTTAGGAAAGTTATTTCCAAATCAAACTCATGCCCCGCATGTACTATCATAGGGTCGGAGCGGAAATCGCTTACTATAATCCTGGGGATTGATACATTTCTATCATCGTCATCCTCCTCATCAGGATTATAAACATTTACCCCTTGGTATTGGGTGAATGTGATAACCTCATCCCCGCCGTCGGCGTCCTCTCGCCCTGTTTCATAGCTTACGCTAAAACCTATGACATAGTTTTGGCTCCTTGCGGCTGATGTTGGAGCAAAGCTGAAGCTTAGTCTCCGTTCCGCCCCAGGCTCTAATTGCGCCACCTGAGCGATACTTGTGGTACGCGGCACTATTGCCCCTTCGCCTCCTGTACCCGCTGCCGCATCAACCCTTATATTTCTTGCGGTATGCTCAGATGTATTTCTCAAAGTTACAACCATTTCAAATACTTGCCCAATACCTATACTGCCGCTGGGGTGGGAAATACCTGTTACAACAACTTCTGAGCCGTCTTCACCAGCGACCCCGCCGACATTTACGAAAAATCTGTAATCTCTCGTTACCCGCTCGCCGGCACGGTCAGTGTAAGCAAGCTGTAATGTAAGAGGATAAGCCCCCCGCCTTGCCCTTGGGGACGCACTAAAGCCTATGGATATATTTTCGCTCCTGCCGCCCCGCAAATTGGCTAAATTAACCACATTTGTAGATGCGCGTAAGAAAACCCCATCAGAAGCCATCCCTTCCGTAATCGTAAGGGAGATATCCCGCATATCATGGCGGGATTCATTGTAAATTATGGCAGTTAAATCAAAATTCCCACCGGGATTTACAGAGCTTAGGGAGGACTGGATATCCCTAAGCATTACCCGCCCGTCGTCACGGTTTACAACGCTGACTATAACACGGCTTTCGTTTGTATAAGTTGCATTACGCTCATTTAAAAATGAATGAGTAAATACAATTGTATGAAACTCTTCCTCGGCGTTTTCGTTTACACTGATTTCATATGTAAGTGTCCGCTGGTTTCTGTTGCCCATTGAGGCTATATTATTGCTTCTATCCGTAAAACGCCCTGTAACACCTTGGGCACCCCTTAAATCAACAGTGGTAACAACGGAAGTTGCCGCATGATTAGTAAGGTTTTCAAGAGTAAATGATACAGTACGGCTGCCCCCTGCCTCAATTTCAACTAAAAGAGGATCAGTTATTTGTATTACAGGCCGCCTTGGGAGAGTTGACATCGGGTTTCGCTCCGCCTCTTCTAAATCCCTTCTAAGCTGCTCGTTCTCTCTCATAAGGTCGTTTATAATGTTTTGAAGATTGCTGTTATCGTTGTTATCCGGCGGCAAAGAGCCGGTGGCCATAACCATATTGCCAAAGCTTAAACAAAGCACTAAAGTAATTGCCGCTATCTTAGTGAGAATTTTCATTTTCCATACCCTCCGTACTCTCAATTTTTTCAATATTTCCATCACGTATATATATGATAGTGTTGGCATAATGGGCAATTTCCAAATCATGGGTTACTATGATTAAGGTTTGCTCATTTTCTTTAGTCATTTTTGTTATAAGCTCCATCATCTCGAAGGTAGTTTTTGTATCTAAATTGCCTGTAGGCTCATCGGCAAACACTATTTGAGGGTCACTTATAAAAGCCCGTGCTATTGAAACCCTTTGCTGCTGCCCGCCGGATAGCTGAGAGGGCTTGTGTTTCTCCCGCTCCGCAAGTCCAACAGCTTTAAGCATCGACTTTGCCCGCTCTACCCTTTTCTTTTTAGGCACTTTTTTAAATATGAGCGGTATAGTCACATTTTCAATTGCCGTCAAAGACGATAATAAATTATAAGACTGAAAAACAAAGCCTATGTACTTTTGCCTATAATCAGCAAGCTGTTTTTCATTCATCCTCTCTATATGAGCGCCTTTGAATATGATTTCACCTTTCGTAGGCTTTTCAAGACCTGCTATTAGGTTCAAAAGAGTAGATTTTCCTGAGCCTGAAGTGCCTAAAAGGCAGTAAGTCTTGCCTTTTTCAAAATCAAAGGAGATATTATCCAAAGCTACAATACGCTCCTCACCCATTTTATAAACTTTCCGTACATTTTTCAAAGATATTATAGGGTCTATGTTAATCGCTAATCACTCTCCCCAATAAAACTATATAAAAGTATAGACGTATTATTTTATAGTTTGTTTCATGAAAATATTGCTATATTATTAGAATAATTTATTTGTAGGTTTTTGTAAATGGAAGGTTGTATTAAGGTTTTTGTGACATAAAAAAAGCGGTTAGAGTATCCCTCTAACCACTCAGAGTGTAGACAAACCCCATTTGCATGTGGGGAAGGGTTTGGGAAACAAAGAGTTTCCCAATTTTAATCCGCAAGTCGGGCTTCGCTCGACTGAGGGAAATCCGCTGACCCGGGCCGCTTGGGCGAGCAGTCCGCGTAGCGGACGACCAGC
>WRBA01000054.1 GCA_009779915.1 Defluviitaleaceae bacterium
CATTCTCTATACATTTTGCGGCATAAGTGGCAAGCTTGGTTTTATGCCCTAATTTATAAGTGTTTACCCCTTTTATTAAGCCAATTGTGCCTATGGAGATTAAATCGCTGGTATTGTCCAAGTTTTGATTTGAATATTTTTTTGCTATATGAGCCACCAGCCGCAAGTTATGCTCAATAAGCTTATTTTTAGCATTTTTATCGCCTCCGCTATAGGCATTTAGGTATTTTTCCTCTTCATCTGGAGTAAGTATTTCGGGAAACGAATTTCCACCGACTACATAAGATATTGTTGTCAAAAATTGTAATATCAAAAAAAGCACATAAATCCCCCCGTCTCGTCGTTTTATATCATATGTAGAGGCAGGGGGCTGTGTGCATGTATATCATATTAAATTTTTCTGTTACAAATTATTTATATCTGTGTACATAAAACACTGTGCTTAAAACTATACAAACAATCACAGCGGGCAGTATAAATAATAACCCAAAAGGAAAAATCTCGAAAGGTTCAAACCCGCCGGGATTCCTAATTTCGGGCAATGTGATTACGGCGAAAAAATAAAGTGTCGTTGCCAGGAACATACTAAAAATTATCAGCCAAACTTCCTTCAAAAACCTATATGTACTCTTGCTCCAAAAAACTGTCATAAAATAAGTATGTATAATCATTGCAAGGGAGAATATCCCCAGCCACATAAAGCCTGATAAGGGGCTGTCAAAATCAAGGACTAACAAGTTCCTGATATACGCCGGATTAAGCATTTCATATAACCATATATCTGTGCCTGCCCAATAATTATCGTTATATATCTCAAAAGTTACAAATAAAAACCCAATATATATCCCTATCTGGATTAATATCCAAGGTATGCGTTTTTTGCGTTCGACCGATTCGGCTTTTTTAATTGTTTCAGGCAAATTGGTATCCTTAGCAGTCTTAATCTTTTGTTCGTACTCGGCTAATATGCCTTTTGCCTCCTCAAGCTCATCTTTTGCAGCGGTATATTTTGCCTCAAGTTCAGGATTTAAAAAAGGCAAGCTATCTTGTTTTTCCCTAAGTTCCCTATCGGTTTTTAAGGCTTTATCTAAAGATTCGCGTAAAGGGGAAAGACCAAAGTTCGCTTCAAGGCGCGCATCTATTCCTTCAATTTCTCTTTTATTTCTGTCATGGATTTCCTTTTGCTCTAAATATTTATGATCACTTTCATTGAGCATTTGTAAGGTGTCACGGTCAACCCGCCCATACTGGTCATGATTTCTTGCCCTTTCCAGATTAGTGCTATATATAGCCATTTGCCGCTCGTGCATAGCAGTTGAAGCCTTGTGCATTCTCTCTTGTAAAATTTCCTTTTCTTTCTTGGCTTCTATAGAGGCGGCAATATATTCGGTGCCGGATTTAACTTGCCTGATTTTAGCCTCTATTTCCAGACATAAGTTATGGGCACGGATAATATCCGCACTCATGGACGATTTTTCGATAAAAGGACCATCTCCAGGCGTCCAAATTTTTCTCCTGGCAACTTCTTCAGCAATGGCATCAAAAGCCTTTTGGCATCTGTAGACTTCGTTTTTAGCTAAGCCCACAAGGTTCCCGGTAATTTTAGCATCATCATTTGCCGCAATTATATCCTTATTAAATTTAGTGACAGGCCGGCGGCAATATTCCACAATAAATCCAATAAGAGCAGGGATACTAATCAGAGCCAAGCCAAGTAATGGGCTGTAGCTATAAATAACCTCTGCAATAATAATAGGTATTGAAAGAATAAACGCCAAAACAACCAAAATAACCGCGCCAATTAAAATATATTTAATAAAACCCATGGCAAAGCTCCTTTGCTGACTTTTTAAGTAGGGATATTTTACCACAGTATCACCGAAAAATAAATAGCGAACTGTCAAACCCCCAGGGCAGAGGCATGAAAAAAAATAATTGCTAAAATTCCACTGCAAAACCGCTCATTGTTCGACTCTCCTAGCCCTAAGTTCCTCGCCGAAATCCTGATTTCG
Source organism: Defluviitaleaceae bacterium (assembly GCA_009779915.1). Taxonomy (GTDB): domain Bacteria; phylum Bacillota; class Clostridia; order Lachnospirales; family UBA5962; genus WRBA01. Next base: position 2,013 of record WRBA01000054.1, read on the forward strand.
GCGAAGGTACGAATTTAAACTCTATCCTAAACCTTTACGGAAGTTTAAATTCGTACTCGGGCAAACCCTTCAGGGGTTTGCTCTGATTAAACCTCTGTGAGAAAATTCACAACCTCCCCTGCCATTAAAAGCCCTGCCGCTGCCGGTACAAATGGGGTAGAACCGGGAGTCCTGCCGTCCTGTTTTATATAGTTTTCCGTCGAATATACAACTTTAAGTTTTGGTATGCCCCGCTCTTTAAGCTGTTTTCGCATAATTTTACATATTGGGCATACAGTTGTTTCATAAATATCCCCTATTTTAAGCATTGACGAGAAAAGCCTGTTGCCGCAAGCCATTGCGGATATTAGAGGTACCCCTGCTTTATAGCAGCTTTCCGATATTGCAATTTTCCCTGTTATATTGTCAATCGCATCTACTACATAATCAAATTTTGTAAAATCCAAATCCGCCTCTTTAAGATAAAATATATCAAGTGCCTCAACCGCCGCATCCGGATTAATATCCTTAGCCCGCCCCTTAGCTACATCCACCTTTTTCACGCCTATGGTGGAATTTAGCGCAACAAGCTGGCGGTTTATATTGGATTTTTCCACCGTATCTTTATCAACGATGGTTATATGCCCAATACCGCTTCTTATAAGAGCTTCAAAAGTATAGGAGCCGACGCCGCCGACTCCAAGTATTGCTATTTTGGCGTTTTTAAGCCTCTCCATTGCTTCTTTGCCGTATATCATTTCGGTTCTTGTGGTAAAGTCGAACATAATAGCTGCCTTTCTTTGATTTGGCTAGTATTTTATTATAAATCTAATGATGTGTTCCTAGCCTCTCCACCTGTTCCTTAGCCCCTCTAAGCATTTCCTTATACTTCTCAATTTTACCTTTTTCCTCGTCAATAAGAGCCTGTGGTGCTTTTTTCACAAAGCCTTCATTAGCCAGTTTTTTCTCGGCGCGCTCAATCTCATTCTCATATTTCTTAACTTCTGCTGATAGCCGCAGGATTTCTTTTTCCACATCTACAAGCTCGTCAAAGGGCAGGTAAATCGTTCCTCCCGGGATGACTATACTAACGGCACCATCGTCGATGCCTGCAGTGTCTGATTGTATGAAAACTTCTGACGAACCCGCCAAGGTTTTCACATAACTCTCAGCCCGCTTAAAGCTTTGGGCAATTTTTTCATCTGAGCTTACAACAAAAATCTTAACTTTTTTAGCAGGCGGCACATTCATTTCCCCACGGATATTGCGTATGGCTTTTACAGCGTCTTTAACCAGCTCAATTTCATTAGTCTCAGCCTCGAAGCGAAGCCCGTCATCATACCGGGGCCAGCGGGAGAGCATAATAGTCTCCTCTTTGTTTTGAACAGTCAGGAAAATCTCCTCTGTAACAAAGGGTATATAAGGGTGCAAAAGCTTTAAAATATTTATAAGCACCGCCTTAAGTGTGTAGAGAGCCGCATCCCTTGTTTTATCTTCCTTATTATACAACCTTGGCTTAACCATTTCAATATACCAGTCACAAAATTCATCCCAAGTAAAATCGTAAATCTTTTGTACGGCAATGCCAAGTTCGTAGGCCTCGATATTTGCCGTAACTTCCTTCACTATCTCATTCATTTTGGTGAGTATCCATTTGTCTGTGGCGGTTAAATTATCCGGTGTATTTTCAATCTCCTCGTCTGTCATATTCATCATAATAAAGCGGGTAGCATTCCAAACTTTATTGATAAAATTGCGGCTGGACTCTACCTTTGTCCAGTTAAAGCGGATATCGTTGCCCGGTGCGTTGCCGGTTATAAGGCAAAAACGCAGGGCATCGGCACCGTATTTATCGATAACCTCCAAGGGGTCGGCACCGTTACCAAGGGATTTACTTAGCTTGCGGCCTTGCTCATCCCTTATAAGCCCGTTTATTAAAACATCCTTGAAAGGTATATCACCCATTTGCTCCATACCGGAAAACACCATCCGCACAACCCAGAAAAAGATAATATCATAGCCGGTTACAAGGGTATCCGTTGGGTAGAAATAGGATAAATCCTCGTTGTCATTAGGCCAGCCTAAGGTTGAGAAAGGCCATAAAGCCGAGGAAAACCAAGTATCCAGCGTATCCTCATCTTGGCGGAGGGTAGTGGATTTGCATTTGGCACATTTATCAGGGGCGGTCTTTGATACGGTAATTTCGCCGCAATCCTCGCAATAATAAGCAGGTATCCTATGCCCCCACCAAAGCTGACGGCTTATACACCAATCTCTTATATTTTCAAGCCAGCCCATATAGTTTTTGGTAAACCGCTCAGGATAAATCCGCAATTTGCCTTGGTTAATAACATCTATGGCGGGTTTTGCCATATCCTCCATTTTTACAAACCATTGCAGCTTTATAAGGGGCTCAATTACTATATTACACCGCTCATGTATCCCTACGGAATGGGTGATAGGCTCCTCTTTTACGAAAAGCCCTAAATCCTTAAATTCAGCGATTATTTTTTTACGTGCCTCGTAACGGTCTAAGCCCTTGTAAGTGGCAGCGTTTTCATTCATACTGCCATCATCGTCCATGATATTTATGATTGGCAGATTGTGCCTGATGCCGATTTCAAAATCGTTAGGGTCATGGGCTGGGGTTATTTTTACAACTCCAGTGCCGAACTCTATGTCAACATAAGAATCGGCTATAATAGGTATTTCGCGCTTAACTATAGGCACGGTTACAGTTTTGCCTATGAATTTTTTATACCGCTCATCATCAGGGTTTACGGCTATTGCAGTGTCTCCTAACATGGTTTCCGGTCTGGTTGTGGCAAAGGTTAAAAACTCATCCGTGCCGTCAATAGGGTATTTAAAATGCCAGAATGCACCGTTTTTATCCTCATGGTCAACTTCCGCGTCGGAAATAGTGGTTTTGCAATGAGGACACCAGTTTATAAGCTTTTCCCCGCGGTAAATCCAGCCTTTTTCATAAAGGCGCACAAAAACCTCCAAAACCGCATCGGATAAGCCTTCATCCATTGTAAACCGTTCACGGTCCCAGTCGCAGGAGGCCCCCAATTTCTTAAGCTGAGAGACTATGCGCCCGCCGTATTCATCTTTCCAAGCCCAGGCACGGCGTAAAAACTCATCGCGGCCAAGGTCGGCTTTGGTGAGTCCTTCTTTTGCCATGGCGTTTACTATGCGTACTTCCGTTGAGATACTTGCATGGTCTGTGCCGGGCAGCCATAATGCCTCAAAACCCTGCATACGCTTAAACCTTATCATAATATCCTGTATTGTATACATACAATGCCCAAGATGAAGCTGCCCTGTAATATTAGGGGGCGGCATCATAATGGTATAGGGTGTTTTGTCCTTATTGACTGTTGCACGGAAGTACTTTTTTTCAAGCCAGCTGTTGTATAGCCGCTCTTCTATAGATTTTGGGTCGTAGGTTTTTGCCAGTTCTTTTTTCATAATAATCACCTCAAACAATTGTAATAAAAAAACTTCCATCCACTAAAGGACGAAAGTTATCGCGGTACCACCTTAATTCCTGTAACACAACATACTACAGGCACTCAATTCTTTAACGCAGAAAATACGTTCACATTTAAGAGCCTGTTTAATATCTCGCTTTCAAAGGGCTTTTGAGGAAATTTTTTGTCAGGCGCGGAAACACCGACGACACATAATCGAAGATATTACGTAAAGCCACCCCAAAAAGCTTCGCTTTTCAGGGACCCCGTCGGAGGTGTTGACAAAGCATGGCAGAAAATTTACCAAAAGCACATCGGAATGGAGATACTAAACAGGCTCTAAGGAAAGCTCAAAAGCCACCTTCACCGCACACTCCCTTAGAGTCTTTCAGCCTATCGGACTCGTTCTCTTTTAAGGTTATAATACGGTTACTCCTCTTTTTTCACAGCTTTTATGATATTTAGCTTAGTCTATATTAGTTTTTAATTTTTGTCAAGGGATATTACCGAGTGCAAACTTAAACTTCAATAAAGCATGAAAAATTGCAATGGTTCAATGTGGTTTTTTATGCTAAGATATAGTTTAAGTTTGTACCGAGTGCAAACTTAAACTTCAATAAAGCATGA
>WRBA01000055.1 GCA_009779915.1 Defluviitaleaceae bacterium
AAGATTGTTGCAGAAAAATATCGCAACAATCGCAAACGCCTTCTGCTTAGGTTTAACTTGATTTCGGGTATTGTTAATTTTGAAAAATCTACACCCTAGCTTTGTTTCGTTACAGGTCTATTGCCAGGAGTTTTTATAGGATAAATTACAAAAGAGCAGACATGGTCACGCAAGGGCAAATTCCATATGCTATACTTATTTTGCGGGGTGATGAGCTATACATGCATGGGCATCTATCCAAAAAACCCTTGACTTCATTGAAGAAAATCTTGGGGATGAAATTAAGATAGAGGAATTGGCAGACATTGCGGCTCTGTCTTTGTTTTATTTTCAACGCTTGTTTACGCGGCTTGTCAAAAAGCCTGTGCGGGAGTATATCAAGCTGCGGCGGCTGGCTCACGCTGTAGTAAGTCTTGAAAACGGGAATAACCACATCGTAGACATAGCGGTGGAATATGGCTTTGGCAGCCGTGAAACATTTTCGAGAGCGTTTAAGGAAACATATGGGCTATCGCCGTCGGAATACAGAAACAAGCCTGTGGGCTTAAATAATTTTGACAAGCCAAATCTGTTGCTTAATTATGTAATGGTGGACGAAGGTGTACCTTTAATCACCGAAGGGATTGTATTGGAGTATAACCGCAAAACCCTTGATAACCCTGTCTGCTTTCTTGGTGTTGAGGATTTATGGCGGTTTAAACCGGGCAAAATGCTTGGTGAAAGACCGGGCGTTTCCGAACCTGCCGCTATTTGGGACAGGTTTTACAAGGTGCTTGATGATATTGTGTGTATACCTTATGGACGGCGGGTTGGCGTGTCTTATCAGGGCAGTGCAAGGAAGGGTTACTCCACCTATTTTGTGGGCGCGGAAGTTGAACCGGCTGTGCTTGACCGGGCTGACCATCATTTTACGAGCTGGGTATTACCTTCAAGGGAGTATATAGTTTGCCGGTATGAAGCGGAGAATTTTGACCGGCTCATGGCATCATTCGGCAAAATGATGAAGTTTACACGATATTGGCTTAAAGAGCATGGACTGCGTGCAGAGGAATTTTTTCCCGAAATTTATTACAACAACCTGCCAGAAGCAGACCACGCTTATATGGAAATGTGGATTCCGTTCAAAGAACGGGAAAATAACGATTAAAATGGAGGGTTATAATGGAAAAGTACGCAAAAGGAATGACAATTCTTGAAGAAAAGTTTGGCAGCAGCAAAGATAATGTACTTGGGCTTGCAACCATTGCTCTTGAACCGAGTACAGACGGCAAGCCGCGCCCTATTGTACGTGATGTGAATGCGTTTTATGAAGACGGCGCGTTTTATGTGGTTACATACGGTAAATCCGCAAAAATGCAGCAAATAGCACAAAATAATGAAGTTGCCATTGCTGTAAATTTTGAATGGTTTAATGCAAGTGGTGTAGGCGAAAATATGGGCTGGGTGATGAAGCCTGAAAACGCTGAAATGAGGACAAAACTTCGCAAAGCTTTTGAAGAGTGGTATGATATGGCAAATAATGAGGATAGTGAAAATTGCTGTATCCTGAAAATTGGCTTAACAAACGGCATTATCAATTTAAACCATAACGAAACCCTGATTTACATGGATTTTGTAAACAAAACCGCAACTGTGAAAGGGAAAGATATATGATTATTGGCATTATAAGCGCAATGCAAAAGAAGAAAAACGGTATTCCGGAAGAAGTATTGCCTATTTTTGAGGGCATCTTACAAAAATATAAGGATGAATTTGGACCTAATTTAATAGGTTTAAAGTGTTTACAGCCCGAATGGGATGATGAGTTTTGCCAAGCTATGGACAAGTATCTCACGAGAGAGCAGCACTTTAGATTGTACGAAACACAGGGAGGATGCAACGGCGCGGGTGCTGACAAAGAGCGCAAGGGTTTTGCCGCTGATTATGCTTACCTCGGTCTTGATGAGAGAATGACTTTGTTCGCGGAAACTTTCAAAAGATGGAAGCCTGTATTAAATGACGATAACACGCTGACACTTACTTTTAAATGTTCTCACGGATATTATAAACGCGCGCGGGATGGAACGTACACCGCCCCGCCGGTAAATGTGTTAGGGTATTTTGAAAGGTGTGCAGGCGGGCGGTTGTATGAACTCCAAAAAGCATTGGGGATAAAGCTGAAAATAAAATCCATTGATGTATCTCCGTTAAGTGAGGATGTTAAAAATCCTGTAGTGTTTACATTTGAAATAGTAGGTTAAACTTTGGAGCTTAGTGAATATGACATAGATACAGTAATTTTTGTGAGGTGCATTAAGAATGTACCTCTTTTTTTAATCTCTTATATATGTTGCAATATCTTCTAAATTACAGTTTAGAATACTGCATAATTTGCTAAGAGTTTCTGTGGTAACATTTTGCTTTGTCTTTAATCTTCTGATTGTCCTACTGTCAATATTGTATTTTTCTCTTAATGTATATGATGAAAATCCTATATCTTTCATGGTTTCCCATAATTTATCAAAAACAATCATAGTTTATCCCCTATGTAATTAATTGTATGATATATCAAAAGCATGCTATTTTTTCCTTGGGTAGGGCTTTTTCTCATTAGTTAAGCCAAGCAAGTAATCAATACTAACATTATGAACTTTAGATAATTCAATTAAAATATCAGGGGATATTGTTCGATTTCCGGTTTCGTAACTCGAATAGGTTCTTCTGTTTACAAATAATAAATCGGCAAGGTATTGCTGTGTCCACCCTTTATCTTCTCTTAGTTCGCGTATTTTTTCATATTCCATTAAAATCACCCATATCAAATTATAATAGCACTATATGAACCATTGACAAATGGCTCATATAGTGCCATAATCATAAAAAGAGGTGATTACTATGGAATTATTCAAAGAAATTTTAGCAAAAATTCTTAAAAATGAAGAGATTCATATAATTTTCCCTAATCTGGAGGTTGAGATTACAGCTAAATTAGTCGAAATGCAATCTTTCAAAGCACTGCAAAAAATACAGGCCATCATTGAAAATGATGACCTGTCAGACTTTCATTGTATTGAAGAAATTATCTTAGTACTTGAAGAAATGGGAACAGGTTGTAATAGGAATGATTGGTACTTTGATTAGGCTATTTAAGGTATTTATCCACCCAATCAATAATCTCTTGCAATCTTTTCTCTCTCAAATCAGGCTTACCTGACCTTGACAACTCATGGTTTTCGCCGTGGAATAAAACAAGTCTTGTATCCACGCCTAAAGTCTTAAGTGCCGTATACCATTGGAAAGCTTCCGGAGACCAGCAGCGGAAGTCCTCATCGGAGTGAAGTACCAATGTCGGAGTTTTCACATTTTTAGCGTACTTAAGAGGGGAATGCCACCACAATTTCTCCACATCATCCCAAGGGTCTTCGATGCCCATTTGGTCTTTGCCAAAATAGTAGCCAATATCACTTATAAAGCCAAAGGATACCCAATTACAGATGCAGCGCATTGTAACAGCGGCCTTGAAACGGTTGTTATGCCCAACAATCCAGTTAGTCATAAAACCACCGTAGGAACCGCCCATAACAGCCATTTTATCCTCATTGATATCAGGATATTTTTTGATACATTCATCAACAAATTGCATAAGGTTATCGTAATCTATAGTGCCGTATTTGCCTCGGATATCAGCAAATTCATTGCCTTTGCCGTCGCCCCCTCTTGGGTTTGAGAACATTACGAAATAACCCCTGTTAGCAAAAAGCTGCATTTCATGGAAATAGCTTTCAGTATACGCCGCTTTAGGTCCGCCATGAATTTCCAAAATAGCGGGATATTTTTTGCCTTTTTCATAATCAACAGGCTTTATCACCCACCCGTCAATTTCCACACCATCGGCATCTTTAAATGTAAAATGCTCAGGGGCAGAGTATTTGCGGCTGTCTAAAAGTTCATCGTTAAAGGTGCTTATTTTTTCAAGCTTACTGTTTTTAAGCTCAAAAACATCCATTAAACGTCCGGGCGGCATAAAGCCCATAACTATGCGACCGTTTTCCATATCAAAGAAATCAATATTGCCGCTGCTGTTTGTCGCATTTTTAATTTCGCCGGATGTTAAATTAAGTTCAAATATATCCGTATGATAGCCTTTGAGAGAAACAAAGAAATAGCTGTCCCCAACTACTTTACTAACGATACCGCCGCCGAATTTAGAGTCCGAGCCTCCTGGCTGACCGATAGACAAATCATACTCAACCAGTTTTTCAGCTTTTTTGGTTTTAGGATCGACTATATAGAAATGCCCATGTTCATGTATACGTCCAACAGGTTCAGCATAGGACGTTACAATTTTGTCCTTCCAAAAAGCGAAGGAACGTACCCTCTTAGGCTCTTCAAGTGCCAGAGTCTCTTCCAAAGTTTCAAGGTTTATGATATGGATATTGCTTTCTAATTTGTGAATATCCGCCGGAGCCGGATCACCTATGTAAGCAAGGTATTTCTTGCAGTCCGAAAGCTTATAATCAGCTACATTTGTAAGCTTATCTGTAATAGGCTTTAACCCTTCTTCCGTTAAAATATTTAAGCGGACACGTTTTTTGTTTGTAAAACCTTTGCCATTAAACCAAAAAGGAAGCTCATCAACAACTTTGTAGCCTTTTGCTTTTTTAATTTCCTTAAGATGCTCGGCGATTTCAGCCTCAGACTTGCCCGTAAAGTCAGGTCTGGCATTATCGAATACAGTTGTGGCAATAAATTTACCACACTCCAAAACCTCAAGCTTTGCAACAACGGCATCTACTTTAAAAGCTGGCTCAGCCTCGCCGCCGTGGATGTTTATGGTGTAAAAACAGGTAAGTTCATAGCCTTTTTCAATTTTTTCCTTATCGGCTTTGTCACGAACCTCGGAGAAAAGGATAGTTTCATCATCCATCCACAAAAACTGCCCAACTTTGCCCGTAAGGTTTGTGAGAGGCTTAAATCCACAGCCTTTATCCACGAAGATGGCAACGTCATAGCCATTTTCTTTGTTGGTTTTGCGACCTAAAAGCGCGATATTTTTGCCGCCAGGTGATAGCTTCATATTGTCGATAAAACGGTAGTTCTTAAAATCGTCCAATTGCAAATACTGCATAGAAAGCACCCCTTTTAATTAGAATTGAAAAAACTACACGCAAGCGTGTGTATTTTCAGTTTGATTCACTATAATTTAATTTTAAAGCATTGAGGAGGAGTATGCAATAGGGAAATGTATTGGGGTTGTTAAAATATGTCGGGTTTATGTAAAACCCATATGTTCTGCCGTATGGGTTTTACACGAGCCTATTAGTTTTTCTCTTTTGAGAAATGTATACAAATTAATAAAAGACCAATAAAGAGGATTATAATGCCTCCTATTGTTGCGAGAGTTGCGTAATCTCTGCCGCCTAAAAGCCTATGGAGTTGATGCTCAATAGAGTTATTAGAACTACTCATTACTATACTACAAGGTGTAATCCTTGTAATATGGGAGCTTTCGTGGTTTTTGCAAGTGTTAATAATTTTCTGTATCGACTACCGACATGTCTAATCCAATCTATCAATTTCCATCCTAACAACCTCACCTGTTCTCATGCTGACATAAACTTCATGGACAAGCCCACCATAAAACACTTCAACGCTCCAAACCCTCTGGAATCTCTCAAAATCCCTACTGGCAGGGTTGGCACGGCTGTTGTTGCCGCCTACATGAGCAATGGCTATTTCTTGGGCTTCTTGGCGTGATA
>WRBA01000056.1 GCA_009779915.1 Defluviitaleaceae bacterium
GTGCATCTACGATGCACTCAAAGAAATGTACGAGTTTCGGGGCGTTCATAAACTTTAAAACAGCAAAATGAGCAAGCTCATTTAGTGCTTTAAAATTTATTCACTATAGCAAAATTTGAGGACGACGGTGGGCATACAGCCCATCTAGGACGAAAATAAAGATTAATCAAATTTTTTGCGCTATGGGCGCGCAAGGTTCGACTCTCCTTGCCCTAAGAGAAGATAATGAAATAAGGCAGCGGCAATTAGCCGCTGTTTTAGGTATTGCACAAAACACATATTCGCAATATGAAACTGGCAAAATAGCATTTACAGATGAGATGTTGATTAAGCTTGAAAACTTTTATGGTACTTCGGTAGATTATCTTTTGGATAGGACGAAGGAGAAGAGACCTTATCCAAGGTGAAATATTTTAATTGGATTGTGGGTCAAGCCTGCAACCTTGTTGACGATGGGAGACTATTTGCCGGTAGTAAAATCAGCGTTTTCTTTAATTTGTTTAACAAGGTGAGGGGCGGCGGTTATTGCGGCATGGTCTATAGATGGGATGGCGAGGGTTTTTCTTTCGGCTTGGGTTTTAAGTGCTGTAATTGCGGCTTCCCCAAGGTTTTTATCGACACCAAGACCTATTATTGCAGAATTATCCACTATAACTACGGATACAGCTTCTATACCCTCTATTTCCATAAGATTATTTGCGACTTTTTCTGTTTTTTCCAGGGTATTGCTCCAGGATTCATGGTGGCTTAGACCAAATGTACTCATGGAGGCGAAACTTATAATTAATATTGCGGAAAATAGAAAAAATATGGTTTTTAAGTTCATAGGGGCTTCTCCTTAGCTTGGATTTGTGATAAGATTAAATTTACCAAAGGAGGTATTTATTATGAGAGGAAAAAAAAGGTCGATAGCAGTGCGTAGGAAAAAAGAGGAAATTATGCAGGAAAAAGAGCTTGGCGGTGTATGTGAAAAGCTTTTGATTATTGCCTTTGCGGCTCTTGCAGGCTCCTTTTTAAAGGGGATTGTAATAGGGTATTTAATAGGAAAGCACAGATAAGGAGAACAATAGATGAAACTTGGTATAGTGGGGCTGCCAAATATTGGTAAAAGTACCATATTTAACGCCCTTACAAAAAGTGCGGCTGATGCGGCTAATTATATGTATTCGACAATTACGCCTAATACAGGGATTGTGGAAGTGCCTGACGGTAGGCTTTATGAGATTGACAAAATATATAACGCCAAGAAAATTACCCATGCCACTATTGAGTTTGTGGATATTGCAGGTCTTGCCAAGGGCGCAAGTAAGGGGGAGGGGCTTGGCAATCAGTTTCTTTCCTTTATTAGGGAGGTTGACGCTCTTATTCATGTGGTGAGATGTTTTGAAGATGAGAATATAATGCATGTGGATGGGGATATAAACCCTCTTAGAGATATCGAAACACTTAATTTAGAGTTAATTTTTGCGGACATGGAAACAGTGGAGCGGCGTCTTACAAAGACGGAGAAAATGGTTAAATCCGACAAGAGCCTTGGGGCGGAGCTTGAGCTTTTAGGGCGGCTTAAGGCTGTACTTGACGAGGGGCAGCCTATAAAAAGTGCCGAGTTATCAGAAGATGATAAGAAGCTTTTGCGCTCTTTCAATTTACTTACGGATAAGCCTGTTATTTACGCTATGAATATTTCTGAGGATGATTTACTTGATCCTTCAGGGAATGAGTATATAAGTGCCGTTGAAGAGCTTGCAAAGAGGGAGGGTGCTGAAGCTTTTCCTATTTGCGCTAAAATGGAGCAAGACATTGGGCAAATGGAAGAGGATGAAAAACGGGAGTTTTTAGTGGAGCTTGGGATTAAAGCTACAGGTCTTGAGCGGCTTATAGAGGCGGGATACAGTTTACTTGGGCTAATATCTTTCCTTACGGCAGGGCCGAAGGAAGTTAGGGCGTGGACTATAGCAGAAGGTACTAAAGCACAGCAGGCAGCGGGCAAAATCCATTCGGATATTGAGCGGGGCTTTATTAGGGCTGAGGTTGTGCATTTTGATGATTTGACCGGTCTTGGGGCTTACAATGCGGCAAAAGATGCAGGGCTTGTGCGCCTTGAAGGGAAAGAGTATGTGGTGAAAAACGGGGATGTGATTTTGTTTAGGTTTAATGTGTAGGATTGGTAATTGTTGATTGGTGGTGAGTAAGTGGAAATCGACAAATTTGGGTCAGGTCATTTTATAAATCAAGGAGGATATAAGGCTTTTCTTCCTGTTAAAATTAATACGTCGTGGAATTGGAGAGACCCTGAAATAAATATATTGCTTGAACAAGCAAGTCGTGAACTTGGAGGGTTAAATTCTTTCTCGGATTTGATTCCCAATATTGATGTTTATATCCAGATGCATATAAGAACAGAGGCGAATAAATCCAGCAGAATTGAAGGCACAAAAACAAGTATAGAAGAAGAACTGATGGATATTGAAGATATTGCGCCGGAAAAACGTGCTGACTATGAGGAAGTGCGAAATTATATTGAGGCAATGAACTATGGTATAAATCGTATACAAAACGATAATTTCCCTCTTACGACCAGGTTGATAAGAGAACTTCATAGTACTTTGATGCAAGGGGTACGTGGTGAGCGTAAAACCCCTGGGGAATTTAGAATCAGCCAGAATTGGATAGGCGGTACGAGTCCGTCAAATGCGGTATTTGTGCCTCCAAGTGTTGCTGATATGCAAGAGTTGCTTTCGGATTTTGAAAAATTTATACACAATGATGAGGCGCAAATCCCCCATTTAATAAAGGCGGCTATTATTCATTATCAATTTGAAACTATACACCCTTTTCTTGATGGAAATGGAAGAATAGGGCGGCTTATAATTCCTTTATATCTTTTGGAAAAGAAAATTTTAGATAAACCGTGTTTTTATATATCTGACTTTTTTGAAAAAAATCGTACACAGTATTATGATGTGTTGCAAAATGTTAGGGTGAAAAATGATTTAGCAAATTGGATAAAATTTTTTCTGAAAGCGGTTATATATACAGCTAAATCTGCAAAGTATAAATTTAAGAAAGTTGTGGAATTGGTGAAGAATTATGAAGAACAAATGCTGCCATTTTCCGGTAAAGCTGAAAATAAGCGAGCTATACTTAAAGCTTTTTTTAATGAACCTATTTTAACAGGCAGGCAATTACAGGATAAAACTTCATTAAGGCAGACTACAATTGATAGAATTTTAAAAACTATGCTTGAAAAAGATATGTTATTTGAGCTTACCGGATATAGTAGAAACAGAATATATGCACTAGGAGAATATATTATTATTTTTGCACGGAAGAATGATGAAAGTTTATAAATACAAAAATAATGAAAATTGTTTTTAAGGAAATTTATAAATACAAAAATAGTGAAAATTGTTTTTAAGGAAATTTATAAATACAAAAAAGCTGGGCTACTTGGTCTGGCTTTTATTGTCTATTGTGCGTATGCGACATAATGTCATAGATACAAAGGAGCAATATATGGATACATACAAACTATTCACATTTAACTCAACACATCAGGCTATGCTTAGTGAGAAAACTCTTAAGGGTGCCGGGCTTTTAGTGCGGCTTATACCTGTGCCAAGGAGTGTTTCGGCAAGCTGCGGGCTGGCTTTAAGAGTGAGTGAGGGGGAATATGAGGGGGCAGTTAGGATTATGGAGGAAAACGGGATAGAAATAGCGGAGATACATGATTTTTAGGAGGGGATAATATGGATATTACAGTAAAAAAAGCCACAGATGCGGAAAAAGCGGAGATGTATAGGCAATGGTGCACAACCCGTTTCAGTCAATTTTTCTATCACTTTTTGCTTCAACAATTTTTGCGAAACCCACGCAAAAATCATTACCACAAAACACTCGCTTGCCCTCGTACCGCTCTAAAAAATTGCTTCAACAAAAGGTTATGCACCGTTGCTTATACATTGCCCACTTGGGGATGTGAGGTGTCGGAGTTTGACTGGTATTATGACAATGAGGAGACTTGCCTGTTAGTTGAAGGGGAGGTTGAGGTTTTGTATGAGGGCAGGAGTGTATCTTTTGGGATAGGAGATTTAGTAACTTTTCCCAAGGGGCTTAATTGTGTGTGGAAAGTTACAAAGCCTGTTCGCAAGCATTATATATTTAGATGATGGACGCGAGAGGGTTTAAGCGGCTGTTATTTGAGAGCGGCAGTCCTTATTTAGGGGAGTTTAGGTTAATTGAGGATTTTTTTAATATTGCCGTAGAAATTGAAGAGTTTGAGAATATAATAAGGCTAAAAAATGAAATTGAAAATGACCCTTTGTATAGATACCATCCTATCCGAAAAGTTAGGGCTAATAGTTTGGCTTATTTTTGTGAGGTTTTGCAGGGGAATGAGGCAAAGCCGGCAGCTTTTGAGTTTAAGGAGCCTGATTTTAGCATAGGGGTTAAAAGCCGGTATTCTCTTCATGAACTTGGGACATTTAAGCTGTGCCCTAAGTTGTATTTTCACCGGCACACAGGCTTAGGTGCGGCGTATAGAGGGAAATTTCATCTTAAGCTGTATTTTCAGGCAATAATATTTGCAAAGTGCCTTGGGGAGCTTGAGAAGGGCAGCTTAGATGAGATTTTTGAGAGGAATATTAGGTTTTTTGACTTTCTTAATGAAAATGAGAAGGAAGAGGCTAAGAGTGCCGCGACTGTTAAACTTAAGGAGTTTGCGGACTGTGATTTTGTAAGGGTGCTGCCCAGAGACTGGCGGGGAGATGGTTATGAGCTTGTACTTGGTTATGATATCCATATAAAAAAAAGGGGCAAAAACCGGCTTTATCAAAGGGATTTAGGGATACATTATCTTAATTTTGATAAAGCTGCAGGGAAAATGCCTGTTCATTACGCGGATATAATAAATTTACTTGATAAAAATGACGAAAATACAGATAGGGCAGCCCTTGTCAGCCGGATTATAAATAAGATTAATATTCAATTTGACTCAGGATCCTATAAGTTTGCCGAAGATGGGATAAAGCGGACGGATAGGCTGGTGAGAGAGATAGCGGCTTTTGATTTTAGTAAAGCTAAGGGAATAGTTTCAGGGTATTGCAAATATTGCCCTGTTTATGGAATATGCCGTCCGATGGTGGGTGCGAACTTAAACTATATCTTAGCATAAAAAACCACATTGAAGCATGGGGGTTTTTCATGCTTTATTGAAGTTTAAGTTTGCACTCGGTGCGAACTTAAACTATATCTTAGCATAAAAAACCACATTGAAGCATGGGGGTTTTTCATGCTTTATTGAAGTTTAAATTCGCACTCGGTGCGAACTTAAACTATATCTTAGCATAAAAAACCACATTGAAGCATTGGGGTTTTTCATGCTCTTATTGAAGTTTAAATTCGCACTTGGTGCGAACTTAAACTATATCTTAGCATAAAAA
>WRBA01000057.1 GCA_009779915.1 Defluviitaleaceae bacterium
CGGTCGCTCTCCCTTTGACGATAAGATACCAAAAAATAACAAGTTTTTGTTACTGTTTTGAGGTTATTTTACTATATAATTCCACCGCAAAACCGCTCATTGTTCGACTCTCCTTGACCTAAGATTGCCGCTTGTCATTCCTATTCAAATCATCCCTAATACGGTCTAATCGTCCCAACTCCCGCAATACTCCGGCTCACGGCAGGATCACCTAAATAGCGTATGCGCCCGGCTCCTGCAATAGAGGCATCTAAGTGTTCCGACACGGCAATATCTACATTGCCTGCCCCGGCTATTGATACTGCGGCATCTCTTGTAAAAAGCTCCAAAGCTGAAACCGAACTTGCACCGGCGATAGAAATATCCGCAGTATCCGCCGTTCCCGTAAGCTTAACATCGGATGCACCGGCGATGCTTATTTCAAGGTTTTCCACATTTAAGCTAAGCTCAACATTAGCAGCTCCTGCTGCGTCTATGGTAAAGCTTTGCCCGGTTATATGATCCCAATCAACCGTATCGACAGCCCCTGCAAAACTTATTGCCGAAAGGGCAGGGGCGTAGATTGAAATATGAGGTCTGTTACTGGGAGTTGTATTAAAAGTACGAGTAGAGCGTACATGCAAAGTATTGCTTCTTACATCAACTTCAAGATGTTCAAACAAATTCTCCTGCATATTAACAGTTAAGGCGGCAGCGGAATCTTCGGTAAAACTTACACTAAAACTGCCGCTTATTTCAATGGCATTAAAATCCCCCGGGGCAAAATCCCTTAAAACCATCTCTCCGCTGCCGGCAACAGTGCCTAAAGAGACATTGCCTGTGCCGCCTATGTTAACATCACAGCTTGTAAAAAGTAAAGTTGATACTAAAAGTGCAGTTAAAATCATAAACTTTTTCATAAATTGTTTTCTCCTAAAATTATGGTTTGTGGAACGTAATTGTTACAGTTTTTAATATATTTACATCAATATGTACCAAGTCTGAAACAATTATCTCTTCAGTATATACGTAATAATTCTCAGGAGGTCTTATACCTGGGGCTTCAGTACTTTTATGACGATAAATTGTGGAACCTCACGTAAGGACACCGGCACTCTATTAGCTGGTTGTCTTTGTTAATTTGCTCATAAGCGGGGTGGCAACAGTGCCAAATGCCGAAAGAATAGACAGTGCAATCATCAACCTTTCGAACACTTCGTTAGAAATATCTGCCAAAATGAGCAGTACAACAAGGGTGTATGTGATGGCAAGTAAGATTACAGTCGCAATAAGGGAATATTGTACCTTTGTCACTTTATTTTTGATTAAGAGCATAAGAGATATATGGGCAAAGCCCGCACGGGCAACCCATAATGACCATGTTATATCCCACAAAAGATTGTACAGCTCACGGTTACCTCCCCATGTTATATTCAAAAACCATGTATCAACAGTAGAATATATCAATGCGCCGATTATGAGCATCAAATTGGCATACAGAAGGTAGTCAAAATTTCGTCTTTCATGTACGTGGATGGCGATAAAAGTGAAAAGAGCAAAGGAGGCAATGTGGAAGTATGTAAGCCATGCTCTCGTTAAAAATCTCCACATGGGGGCTCCGCCAATGATAATGCTGACGACGCTTGCGGCGGTGCATATTGCAAGAGTTGTTAAAAGAACTTTTATCAGCAAGCTTTTGTAGACGGATTTTGCCTTGATAAAAACAGGTGCGGCACAAGCACTGCAAAATTTTGCATAGGCTCTAAGTTCTTTATTGCATTGTTTGCATAAGACAGGGGGTTCGGCAATAAAGGGTGCAGCACAGTTGGTGCAAAAATTATCGCCCTTTTCTATTGGGGTTTTACATTTTTTGCAAAACATATTTTTCCTCCTTCCAAATACCACCGTGGCAAATATAAGTTATCTTCGCTTAATTCGAAAAAAAAGGGGGGGGGGGCGCGCGGTTCGTGACCTTCGGTCACGAACCCGCAGGTTAACCCGTATGGGTTAACCTGCGCCGCGTGAAACGCGGGCGCGCCCCCCTCTCTTTACAAAAATTTCAAACTAGCTCATTCATCACATAATCAGCCACATCAAAGGCAATTTTATACCCATGACAAGCTATTGGGTAAGCAAAGGCTTCAATTTCATCAGTTATAATATTGCCTTTAGCCGCCACGCAGGCATCGTTAATAGGGCATTTCTCGCAGCCCTTAACAAAGCCTAAAGTATTAACCTTATTTAACAATTCATGATTCATCCCACTAACAACATTACCCAGCAGCAAATTTTTATTACCCACAGCCGAAGCATAAGGGTAAACATCCCCGTTAACAGCCACCGAATACACCAAATCCCGCCGTACTTTGGTTTTACTTAGCCCAAACTTAGATGAATAAGCCCGGACCATATCGTCAATTTTAGTCATGCGTATTTTGTCATCATCTTTAATCCATTTAATATAACTGTCTGCAATCTTAAAAAATTCCCTACGCAAAATTCCCACATGTTCTTTTTTCCAAGGAGACTGATAGTTAATGAAAAAATCCATACTTTTAAAACCTAAATCCTTTAGATGCAATACATTATCATGCCATATGCCTACATTATCCACATCTATTACACCCGCTGAGGTTATGCCGTATTTGATGATAGCATCTTTGTACTTTGCTACATTTAAAACCGGCTCCATATCCTCATTAATCCTGTTTGTATCGTTTAACAAACCGTCATAGGATATGCTTATAAGTATGCCCTCCTTATGGGCATATTCAAAAAAATCATCTGTAAGCATAGTGCCGTTGGTTACTATATCCAGCATAACCGGTGCAGTTGATTTAGCCCGGATGTAATCCGTAATATGGCGTATCAGCTCAAACTCCAGCAAAGGCTCACCGCCGAAAAAGGTCACCCTGGCGTACTTGCCGCATTCTTTAAGGAGGTAATCCACAGCCGCCTCAGCCACTTCTACTGACATACGCTCATTTCCATGGGTCATAAAACAGTATTTGCACCTTAGATTACACTGCTCGGTTAAATGTAATACCAGATTGTTTATATTAACATCCACATTCATAGTCATGCCCTCTCTAAAACGCTGACAAACCACGAGCCCGATCCCCCCGGCACCGGAGGAAGCTCCCGCCCCTCAACTTGGGTACCTGAACCGCCTTCCTGCTCACCACCGGAATTACTTAACAACAAAGCCAAGCCAAATAGCCCCAAGGCAATCACAACAGTACTGCCCACAACAGCCGCACGCTTTATTATCTTACGTTTTTTAGCGGCGGCTTCTCTCGCGTCATAATGCTCTACACGTAAATCGTCCTTATTGTTGTCGTCATCCATAGGTTCACCTCATTTATCCACAGTTACGCAGGCTCTAAAACACTAATATACCATGAACCTGAGCCGCCCAGAGGGAATGTAGCAGCGGCACCAAAATCTGCCAAGGCAAACATTACCCCAACTAGCAACATAATTGCACCTGTAATAGCTACAGCAATAGCTACGCGCTTTAATATTATTCGTTTTTTAGACTCAAGCTCTTTCTTATCGTAATGCTCTACACGTAAATCGTCCTTATTGTTGTCCATAGGCTCACAACCTTCTAAAACTCATTTTGATTCAAATACCCTAAGGCATACAAGCACATAATTTGGCTGCCGAAAGCAAGCCCATCCTCATCTATATCAAACATACCGTGATGAGGGCTAACCACTGTGCCTTTGGCTTCATTGCCTGTGCCTAAATTCACAAAACAGCCCTTAGCCATAGCCAAATAACAGGAGAAATCCTCAGCACCCATAATAACTTCGCCTTTTGCCACAGATTCGGCACCAAAGTTTTTAGTAAGTACATCTCGGAGCAGTTCAATACTCTTCTCCTCATTTACAACAGGGGGAGTGCCGCGTTTATACTCAACTTCCACGGAGCCGCCGTGCATCTGGGCAATATGTGTGGCATAGCTTCTAAGTGTTTCCTCGATTAAGTCATGCCCTTCTACCGTAAAGGATCTGGAGCTGCCTTCAAGGATAGCTTCATGGGCAATAATATTACTCCTTGTACCTGCGCTAAACTTGCCAAAAGTAACAACAGCAGGCACCATTGGATCAACTACGCGAGATACAATAGTTTGCACATTAGTGACAAAATGTGAAGCCATAATTATAGCATCTTTTGTTACATGAGGTGCTGCCGCGTGACCGCCAACTCCTTTAAATACAACCTTTAAACTGGAAGCCTGGGCGTAAACAGGACCTGCAATCACCCCAACTTGACCGGTTTTTAAATTAGGGGATACATGCATACCAAAAACATTAGAAACCCCTTCCATACAGCCGTTTTCGATAAGGACAGGAGCCCCTGACACAAGCTCCTCCGCCGGCTGGAAGAAGAATTTAATATTGCCTGCAATCTCATCCTTAATCTCAGCAAGAGCAACAGCCGCACCCATAAGTACAGCCGTGTGGGCGTCATGACCGCAGGCGTGCATTTTACCCGGATAGGTTGATTTATAAGGCACATCCTTAAGGTCTTCCATTGAAAGGGCGTCAATATCAGCGCGAAGGGCAACAGTTTTGCCGGGCTTGCCCCCTTTAATCTCAGCAACAACACCTGTAGGCTCCGTAAAGCCTTTAGGGGTAATCATCTTATGGTCTATGCCATGGTGTGTCAGTATCTCCGAGATTCGCTTTGTAGTCCTAAACTCCTCAAATGAAGTCTCGGGATGCATATGCAAATCCCTGCGAAACTCAATTATACGTGCCTCGTGGTTTTTAACGATTTCTAAAACCTTTTTCTCAATACTCATGTTAAATCCTCCTAGTATTATGTATTTTTATAGTGAAATTAGATTTTTGCTCGTCATTGCAAGGATACCACGCTACGCTCGTGCGTAATGACGATACGGGAGCTTGTTTCGCTATAGCAAACGACTTTCGAAAACGTGATTGGGCGGCGCGCTATAGCAAACGACTTTCGAAAACGTGACCTTAGCGGCGCGCTATAGCAAACGACTTTCGAAATCGTGATTGGGCGGCGCGCTAAAACCTTCGGTTTTACCCAAAAGCACCTACCCCAACTGCTTTTGGGTCGCGCTTGCCCAATCGCGTTTCTCAATGTCGTTTGCTATAAAACCTTCGGTTTTAC
>WRBA01000058.1 GCA_009779915.1 Defluviitaleaceae bacterium
CTTGCGATAGACTTTATGCCAAGCTCTTCACTTGGCTCTAACTGCTCATTGCTACGCTTTCCACAGCTTTTGCTGTTCAAAACATTGCCTCTTGCAGTGTTCTCTGCCATCAGCTACGTTTCCTACAGCTTTCGCTGTTCAAAACATTGCTTCTTGCAGTATCCTTGCTTCTCAAAGTTCTTTCAGAGTCTTTTTGGTCTCTTTCTTTCCTTATTATTCAGTTGGCATGGTTCGATACAGAGAAATACAGTTTAGCACAAAGCAGCGTCCTAAGTCAACATAAACTTTCAAAGGAGCCAAAGTGCTGGAATAACATAGTATCAAAAAACTTCCGCGTTGTCAATATAAATTAGGCGGACTTTTCAAAATATATTTCATACCAGACAAGAAACATGTAAACGGTCCATATTTTGCGGCTATAATCAGCTTTACCTTGCTGATGGCGGTTCAAAATATCTACAAGTTTATCTGATTTAAAGAACTTTTTAGCATTTGATGAATTAAAAGCTTCTTTTACAATATTATAATACTTCTCCTCCTTAAGCCAAATGCGGATTGGCACAGGAAAGCCTAATTTACGCCTGCTTGCCGAATCCTCAGGAAGAATATTTTTAGCGGCCATTCTAAATGCATATTTTGTTGCCGTTTGGTTGACTTTATAATTTACAGGAATTGTTGAAGCCATAGCAAAAACTTCCTTATCCAAAAATGGAACCCGCAGCTCTATGGAGTTTGCCATACTCATTTTGTCGGCTTTTAGCAGTATGTCCCCTATCAGCCAAAAATGCAAGTCAATATATTGCATTTTAGTGATATCGTCCAAATGCTGGATTTTATCATAAAAAGGCGCAGTAAGTGTAGTTGGATTATATTTGCCTGCCGGATTTTTAAGGACAGCCTCTCGTTCAGTTTTTGAGAATATGAGAGCATTGCCTATAAATCTTTGCTCTACAGGCTTTGAGCCTCTTATAAGGAAATTTTTCCCTTTAATCTCAAAAGGCAAAAGGGAAGCTAAATGCCCCAATATAAGGCGTATAAATTTTGGCAAATCGGTTAAAATCTTCAAGTCAAGAGGTTCCTTATATATATTGTAACCGCCAAACAGCTCATCAGCCCCCTCCCCTGAAAGAGCCACTTTTACATGTTTAGAGGCAAGCTGGCTCACATAATAAAGGGGAACCGCCGAGGCATCAGCCAAAGGCTCGTCCATATGATATTGGATTACAGGCAAAATATCCCAATACTCCTCGTTGGTGATATTTTTTTCAAAATTTTGGATACCAAGTTCTTTAGCCAGTTCCTTGGCATGAGTGATTTCGTTGTATTTGTCATATTCGAAGCCTACGCTGAAGGTTTTTAGATTTTCCCGCTCACCAAAACGGGCAGCCACATAGCTTGAATCCACACCTCCTGAAAGGAATGAGGCAACTTCTACATCACTTATTTTATGAGCTTCTATTGAATCGCTTAAAACTTTATCAATATCGTTTATGACCGACTCCAAAGAGGCTTCTTTCATGGGTGTAAATTCAGGTGTCCAGTAGCGCGTGATTACGGGAGTTTGCACAGCATTTTCAAATTTCAGAAAATGTGCCGGCATAAGTTTAAAAACGCCTTTAAAGAAAGTTTCTTCAAGCACAGAATATTGGAAAGTCAAATAATTTTCCAAAGCGACTTCATTCAGCTCCTTGGTATAAGCCGGATGCTCCAATATACTCTTAATTTCCGATGCGAATATAAGCTCTCCATCCGCTAAAGCATAGTAAAAAGGCTTGATGCCAAAATGGTCTCTTGCGGCGAAGAGTGTATCGTTTTTAATATCACATATTACAAAAGCAAACATGCCGCGAAGTTTTGAAAGGATGTCTTCGCCGTACTCTTCATAGCCGTGCAGTATGGTTTCCGAGTCGGTATCGCTTTTAAATATATGACCTAAAGCAAGAAGTTCTTCCCTAAGAATTTTATAATTGTATATTTCGCCGTTGAAGACCAATACTAAAGTATTATCTTCATTATAAATTGGCTGTGCACCGCCCTCCAAATCGATTATGCTTAAGCGGCGATAGCCTAGAGTGATTTTCTCGCCTAAATATTTACCGCTGTCATCAGGGCCTCTATGTTTAATTTTTTCCATCATATTTTCGATTATAGATTCGTTATTTAATGAGTTTCCGGTAAAGCCACAAAGTCCGCACATAATAATACTCCTTAAATTCTTTTGTTAGAAACAGCGCATACTTAGTTAACTTGCGAATAAACAGGTAAGTTAAATAAGCAAATTGCTCACTATAAATACCATTTAACACTTGCAAATATTAGTAAAACTGTGTAATATAAATATATGCTAAATAATTTATCATATTTTTTATGATTAAGCAATATTAAAGAGACAGGGTGATAAGTATGTCTAATCCATTCGATCAAGAAATTTTGATGGGCCAAGGAGCCGCAGGCACCACCGACCTTATGATAATGGAATTTTCCATAGATGGGTACAGATACGGTGTAGGCGTAGATAAAATTCTTGAAATTATGCAGTATCAGGAAGTTACGCCGATACCTCATTCACATCCTTATATTGAAGGTATATTTAAACCTAGGGATAATATTATTACTGTTGTTAATCTTCCTTTATACTTGGGGCATTCTGAGTCGGAGCCGGGACATAAAGATATAATGATTATTACCAATTTTAAAGGCTCCAATACGGCTTTTCATGTGCATAATGTTGAGATGATTCATCGTATAAACACAAATCAGCTGGAGAAGCCTGATGAAGCTATTTCAAACCAGAGGGATAATCTGACGGTTGGCATAGCTCGTGTTGGGGAAAAATTGATAACTCTTTTGGATTTGGAAAAGGTTATGAACGAGATTGTACCGCCAAATATGGATGAGTATGATTATGAAGTTTAGGTGTTAGTTATTGACCACGGGTTCTTAGCTGTAGCCTTAATTTTTAACCGCCCGGTCACTGACCGGGCACTTATGTTGTAATTCGTGACAACATAACCTGGGAGGGAACCAAAATTAACGGAATTTTTGTTGGTATGCTTTTCGTGTTTTTGAACTTTAATCTGCAGATTGACAATTCGTCTCTTGGGCTTATTCCTAGTTTCTTGGGATACTACTTTATGTTTAGAGGATTAGGACAAATGGTGTCTTTTAGTCCTTATTTCCAAAAAATGATGCTTTATGTAAAAGGGATGGGTATTTATTCAGCAGTTATTTATGTGATGGATTTATCAGGTATATCAGCGTGGCTGCCGATGCCTGTAACCTTGCTTTTAGCCCTTGTGATGACTGTGGTTTCATTATATGTTTCATATAGTATTATAATGGGCATAAGAGATATTGAAATGGATAGAAGTTTGAATTTAAATTGCGCGCAGCTTTATTTTGCGTGGAGGATGCTGGCTGTGTTTTCGGTTTTACCTTTCTTGACTGTTTTTATCCCACTCCTTGCCTTTATTGCTATAATAGTTGGCTTTGGTGTTGGAGTTTACTACATATATGCATTCTATAATACGAAAACTTTATTTTATAGGAATAATATTACATATAGTAAATAAACTTTAAAACAGTCTAAATGAGCTTGCTCATTTTGCTGCTTTAAAGTTTATGAGCGCCCCGAAATTCGTACATTTTGTAAGCAAAATGTACGAATTCTCGAGGCTCGTTTAAGACCATTTTGGTCTTAAACGACTATAATTAGAAAAAAACTGAGGTTGGGGAGGGCACCCATAACAAAAAACAGCCGAAAACCACAGTTTTATATATGGGCTATATGCCCTAAGTCAAAAGGGGTGTTAATTTTGGGAAAAATCACTGTTTTTGACCAAAATAATCAGCGGATTGGCGAAACTTTTCCAAGGAGGGCAAAACAGCTTATAAAAAATAAAAGAGCGTGCTGGAAAGATGAGGACCGCAATGAAATTTGCCTCTTGGAAGAAGCCTTAGCGCTTAATAAGGAGGATTTACAAATGGAAATTTCTAATGTTAATGAAGCTTCTGTGGAGATAAGTGTAAGTGAAAGTGAAAGTGTTGAAGCGGCTCCTGTGAGCTATGAAGTACAGGAAGATGCGGTTGAGAAGGATTTACTTATGTATCTTGCAAAGCGCAATATACGCCTTCGGTACAATTTGCTGTATCATATTATTGCATGGCCTGTGGCACTTATAGTAATATTTTTTATTACTAACGGCTTTAGAAGCGGAGTGGGGTTTTATGCCGGATTTTTCTTTGCCTGGGGGCTTTTGATATTACATAAGATTTATATTGTAATACGCTCATGGATAGGTGAGAGACCTAATAAAACTGACCCTATAAAGGCTGAATATGAGCGGCTGAAAGCTATCCCAACGGAGAAGATTGAAGCGGAGTTCGAGAAATTATAAGGCGTAACAAAAGAGCCTGCCGGATAAGCCCGGCAGGCTCTTTTATTAATTTGTTAAAAAAAACACTTGTAAGTTTGTTTAGAAAGTATATTGTATACTTATGTCAAAGGAAGCGAAATAGTGTATATCCGTTGTAATATGAGCCGCAGTAGCGGGCGGCACTTTAGTGCCGATTCCAACCTAATACGCTTTAGCCTAACACGCTTTAGCGTGTTGGTTGGAACTCTCCACTTGGTATTTACTACAAGTGGGCGGCAGGCGATTGGAAGTGCAACCTTCCTCACGCCTTGTAACGTGACTGTAGCTCACGTACACAAAGGGCAATTAAAAAACCCCTTACCACACCTCCATAATTATACGACATTTTCTTCAAATAATCAACCTCCGATTATCAAGTTTTACCGTCGTATTTTACAGAAGGTGCCGTGTACGTCTGTTAAGCGTACGTGGCACTTTTTTCGTCTTCCTTGGGTTTCTCCCCTGCCGGGACTATGTAACATGGCAACAGTGCATAACCTA
>WRBA01000059.1 GCA_009779915.1 Defluviitaleaceae bacterium
CACGAAATCCATGCATTTTGTAAGCAAAATGTATGGATTCTCGAGGCTCGTTTAAGACCATTTTGGTCTTAAACGACTATATCGCTTTTTGCTTCAACAATGACCCGCAATAGCGGACGAGCCGCAAGGCTCGGTTCCGGCTTTAGCCGGAAGTCTCCCTTTTCCAAAAACCATGGAAAAATCATAGTCGCAAAACACTCGCTTACCCTCGTACCGCTCCAAAAAATTGCTTCAACTTAGGTTATGCACTGTTGCCAAGAGCGAACGCAGCATATGCGGAGATGATCCTTCTGAGCATAATCACGAAGTGATTGTGGAATGCAAGTGAGTGCTGGCGCAAAGTGGCTTAAAATCAGCCGGAAAGACGAAGATTTGTGATAGCTTATTGAATACAGGTTCTTACTTTCCTTTTCCCCATATACTTTTTCTAAACATTATAAAAATATAAACAGCCGCCGCGATAACTCCGCTCACCGCACCTGTAATAAATATCCGGATCAAATCCAACTCATTATCAAATATAAAAACATCGCTTATAACCGAAATAGCCGACCATCCCACAAAATAAACTACAAAAAATATTAAAGCCACTGCCCATATATTTTTTATTATCATGGCTAATCCTCCGTAAATTATTACTCATCCCACTTAGGAGCCCTGCCTTCTTTATTCTCCTGCCTTGCCCTTGCTACGGTCAGACAATTTTCCGGCACATTTTTGGTTACGGTGGAGCCTGCGCCGATATATCCACCTTTTTCGATGGTTACAGGTGCCACTAAATTACTGTTTGAGCCTATAAAGGCATTGTCTTTAATTATTGTCCTGCCTTTATTTTTGCCGTTATAATTTACGGTTATTGCGCCGCAGCCAAAATTAACATTTTCTCCCACATCAGCATCCCCAATATATGCAAGATGGCTTGCCTTGGAGTTTTTACCTATAACCGCATTCTTAACCTCAACAAAATCCCCTATTTTTGCCCCGTCCATAATTACTGAATCCGGTCTTAGATAAGCAAAAGGACCTATTTTTACTTTGTTGTGAACTATAGCACTCTCAAGTATAGAGTTTATTACAGCGCAATTATTGCCTATGGATGAGTTTTTTATGGTGGTGTTTGGACCTATTTCGCATTCTTCCCCTATTATGCTTTTACCTTCAATTATCGTGCCCGGAAGTATTATAGTGCCGCGCCCAACCTTGGCGTCAGGGCTTATATAAGTGTTTGCCGGATCCCAAATAGACACCCCTGATAACATAAGCGAATTATTCACACGCATTTTAATAATATTTGCCGCCTCCGCAAGCTGTACACGGTCATTTATACCATAAAAATCCATAGGGTCGGAGCCTACGTATATATTTACAACTTCCCCCTCATTTTTAAGTATCAAAGACACATCCGGGAGATAATATTCATTTTGGGCATTATCGCATTTTAGCTGAGCAAGAGCTTTTTTAAGCTGTTTGCCGTTATAACAAGCCATACCTGTGTTAATTTCTTGTATCAGCCGCTCATCTTCTGATGCGTCTTTATGCTCTACAATCCTATCGAAGACATTATTTTTTCTAATTATCCTGCCGTAGCCAAAGGGGTTGTCAAAAACACAGGATACGATTGTAGCGGCGGCATTTGAGTCTTTATGGCAAGCGATTATATCCCTAACTGTTTCAGCCCTTATAAGAGGACCGTCACCATAGGCTACAAACACTGTGTCATCGTCTCCTATAAACTCCTTAGCACAAATTACTGCATGACCTGTGCCCCTGCGCTCCGCCTGGTGTGCAAACAGCGCGTCCGGCACGGCAAGCTTTAATGCTTCCATATTATCCCCTGCCACTATTACAATTTCGTCACAGCCGCCGTTTTTATAAGCATCGGCTGCGTAATTTATCATAGGTTTGCCCAACATTGGATGGATAACCTTAGAGATTGTTGATTTCATCCTTGTGCCTTCTCCGGCGGCCAGAATTATTGCTTTTAATTTTCCCATATAATTGTCACCTCGAATTGTTTCATTTTACCTAAGTTTATGATATACTGATTATAACTTTCAGTCAATGCCTAATGCTTAGGTCAAGGAGAGTCGAACCTTGGGCGCCCATAGCGCAAAAAATTTGATTAATCTTCATTTTCGTCCTAGGGCTGGTCGTTCCAAATACGAACCCCTTTGGGTTCATATTTGGAACTGCTCGCCCAAGCATCCCGGTGGGCTGGGTGCCCACCGTTGTCCTCAAATTTTGCTAAATACAAATTTTTTGTGGCTATGGGTCTTCGAGTTTTGCACATGGAATTTTTGAAACCGCCGCGAAAGAGGACGCAGCCTTACCGCAGTAAGGCAAGGACAATGACAACGGCGGGGCTAAAATTCCACCGCAAAACCACTCATTGTTCGACTCTCCTAGACCTAAGGGGGGGGTCTTATATGCATAATCAACTTGAAACCTTAAGACAGTTTATTTCCACCAGTAATTATATTGTATTCTTCGGCGGCGCAGGGGTGTCAACAGAAAGCGGTATACCTGATTTTCGCTCGGTGGATGGGTTGTATAGCCAAAAATACAAATACCCTCCTGAAAGAATAGTATCCCGCTCATTTTTTATGAGTAACACAGCGGATTATTATGACTTTCACAAAGCAAGGCTTTTGCATATGGACGCAAAACCTAATCCGGCACATATTAAGCTTGCTGAACTTGAGAAAATAGGCAAGCTTAAAGCCGTAATCACTCAAAATATTGACGGGCTTCATCAAAGTGCCGGCTCTGTAAAGGTTTTGGAGCTTCATGGCTCGGTTTATCGCAATTTTTGTATGGAATGCGGGCTAAATTATGAAGTTAAGTTTATAAGCGGCTCTGAGGGTGTACCCCATTGCAGCTGCGGCGGTGTGATTAAGCCTGATGTGGTACTCTTTGAGGAGGCTTTAGACGATGATGTCATGGTGGAATCTATTATGCATATTAAAAACGCCGATATGCTTATAATAGGAGGCACATCCCTTGGAGTATATCCTGCGGCAGGGCTTTTAAACTATTACCGCGGCAGCAAGCTTGTCCTTATCAATAAATCTGAAACCCCTTGGGATGAGCGGGCTGATTTAGTGATAAACGGCAGTATTGGGGAGGTTTTAAATGCTATTGTCCTTTGAGTTATTGAATGAAAATGATATCGGTCAGACCGCAATATTTGGCACCTCAAATATACGCGGCTTTTTATCAGAAAAACATAATCTAGCCTTTAGCGCGAAACTTGACGGGGATATAATCGGCTTACTATATGGCTATAGTCTGATACGTATGGATAATGCAAAGCCCCAATTTTTCATTTACTCTGTAGATATTCATGAGGCATATCAAAATAAAGGCTATGGCTCAAAATTTATTAAATACGTCCTTGACTGGGCAAAAAATGAGGGTTTTAGCGAAAGCTATGTTTTCACCCACAAAGATAACCCTCAGGCTTGCCGTGCCTATGAAAAAGCCGGTATGACCCATAGTGAAAATGACTGTGAGAGGATGTATGAGGTACGAATTTAAACTATATTCTAACCTATTGAAGTTTAAATTTGCACTCGGTGCAAACTTAAACTATATCTTAGCATAAAAAACCACATTGAACCATTGCAATTTTTCATGCTTTATTGAAGTTTAAGTTTGCACTCGGTACAAACTTAAACTATATCTTAGCATAAAAAACCACA
>WRBA01000060.1 GCA_009779915.1 Defluviitaleaceae bacterium
ATAAGCGGTGTGCGCCATGATACAGGTATAATGTATTTAAAAGACCCTGTATTTGTCGCTTTTATGTCCAAAAATTTGTCAGATGAGTTTGAGGGAGTGAAACTGGCTAATGATTTGGGCAGGCTGGTAGTGGAGGAATTTAGCTGATTGGAATCTGATTGGAATCTGATTGGAATAATGTTAGAACCTGTGTTCAATAATGGGGTGCCCTGATTTTAGAGCTTTATTTTAAGCCAATTAAGGAAAGGGCGACGACGCATATTCGAAGATGATCTGCTAGGAGCCCTTGACGCTAAGTGGCTTAAAATAAACCGAAAATCAGGGTAACAGCTTATTGAACACAGGTTCTTAAATTTCTATTGACAAAAACCTAAAGTTATCATATACTAAAATATATGAACGTATGCTCATATATTAACGGGAGTTGTTAAAGATGAAAAACGACAATAATTATTTTTGTGAAAGCTCCGCAATTCATGCTGATGTCGTAGATAGAGTCCGCCAGACAATGCCTGAGTCTTCTGATTTTCACAATCTTGCAAATTTATACAAAATGTTTTCGGACAACACCAGGCTGCGTATATTGTGGGCACTTTCTTGTGAGGAAATGTGCGTATGCGACTTGGCAGCTCTTTTGAGTATGAGCGGTTCTGCTATTTCCCATCAGCTTAAATCCTTGCGCCTTTCTAAATTGGTTAAATTCGACAAACGTGGCAAAGTGGTTTATTATTCACTTGCCGATAACCATGTGAGAGTAATCTTTGAAAACGGCTTTTTGCATGTTATAGAATAATTTATCTCATTTTTTTATAAAAATATATGAATATATGCACATATATTCATTAGGAGGCATACATAATGCAAACAATGAACACCGCTCCAAAAACAACTGAGGAACACGGCTGCGGCTGTGGTCACGACCATCATCACGATGGGACGCAAAGCAAAGCGGAAGCTGTCCAGATAATCATGGGCATGATTATTTACGGCGGCGGTTTTATTCTTTCACAATTTTTTTTCCTAAGCTATATTATACTTGGAGCCAAGGTACTGCTCCGTGCTTTTAAAAATATTATCCGCGGGCAGGTTTTTGATGAGAATTTTCTTATGGCTATAGCTACTTTAGGGGCCCTTGTAATCAATAAGCCGGCTGAGGCAGCGGCTGTTATGCTTTTTTATCGTGTTGGTGAGTATTTTCAAAGCCTTGCTCTTAGTAACTCCAAAAAATCCATTGCTAAGCTTATGGATATCCGCCCTGACTACGCAAATATGGAAATCCATGGGGAGCTTACTAAAGTTGACCCTAATAAGGTGGCAATTGGTGATATTATCATAGTAAAGCCCGGTGAAAAAATACCCCTTGACGGTATCGTGGAGGAAGGCTATGCAAGCCTTGACACAAAAGCCCTTACAGGGGAATCCTTGCCAAGGGAAATAGGGCCCGGCGACGAAGTTTTATCAGGCTGTATCAACCAAAATGGATTATTGAAAGTTGAAGTCACAAAAACTTTCGGCGAATCTACTGTTGCAAAAATAATCGACCTGGTAGAAAACGCAGGGAGTAAAAAAGCCCCTATCGAACAGTTTATTACAAAATTTGCGCGTCATTATACACCTGTTGTTGTGGCTTTGGCAATGCTTATTGCTTTTATCCCGCCATTGTTTTTCGGCGGCATATGGGCTGAGTGGATACATAGGGGCTTGGTATTTCTTGTTATATCATGTCCTTGTGCCCTTGTTATATCTATTCCCCTTGGGTTTTTTGGAGGTATTGGAGGGGCATCTAAAAAAGGGATTTTAGTCAAAGGAGGCAATTATTTAGATGCACTTAACAATCTTGAAATAGTTGTATTCGACAAAACAGGAACTTTGACAAAAGGTGTATTTAGCGTTAAGGACATACAAGCTGCAAATGGTTTTACAAAGGATGATTTACTTGAAATTGCCGCTTTTGCGGAAGCGTTTTCAAATCACCCTATAGGGCAGTCCATACTTAAAGCTTATAACAGGGAAATCCCTAAATACGACCTGTCGGATTATGAGGAAATAGGGGGGCATGGTATAAGCGTAAGGCACAAAGGGCTGGAAATACTGGCAGGCAATCACAAACTAATGGAGCTTAAGGGCATATCATACATAGAATCGAGTGAAACAGGCACAAAAGTATATATAGCTAAAGGCGGTGTATTTGCAGGGTGTATCACAATTGCCGATGAACTTAAAGAAGGCAGTAAAAAAGCCATCTCGGCATTAAAATCAAAAGGCATAAAGAGGGCTGTTATGTTAAGCGGAGATAATGCACAAATTGTTAGCTCCATAGCAGGCGAACTGGCTCTGGATGAGGCATACGGCGAACTTCTCCCTCATCAAAAAGTAGAACTGGTGGAGAAACTCTTCGATGAGAAAAGCTCAAAGGGCAAACTTGCCTTTGTAGGGGACGGCATAAACGACGCCCCTGTCCTTGCCCGCGCTGATATAGGTATTGCAATGGGTGCCCTTGGCTCGGACGCGGCAATTGAAGCTGCCGATATAGTATTAATGACAGACCAGCCGGAAAAACTTGCCGAGGCAGTTGATATAGCCGCATTTACAAAACGCATCGTTTGGCAAAATATCGTTATTTCCCTTGGGGTTAAAGGAGTGTTCCTGGTGCTTGGTGCTTTTGGGGTAGCTTCAATGTGGGAGGCGGTTTTTGCTGATGTTGGGGTTGCACTTATTGCCATACTTAACGCCAGCAGGGTTATTAGGTTTGGGGGCAGATTGTAAGTTTTAGTCGTCATTAGGGTTGCATGCAGTACATTCCCGCCCCATTATTTCAATCAAAAAAAGACCGGCTTAACACACCAGTCTTTTAAAAGCTCCCCGAGTAGGATTTGAACCTACGACCCTCCGGTTAACAGCCGGATGCTCTACCGCTGAGCTATCGAGGAATAGCAGCCGTTAAAATTATTATCAACGGCTCACCTAATACATTTTAATAGCCAAAGCCCAACTTGTCAAGAGTAAATTGTGCTAAATTTTAAGATATTTTATATCATTGCCATAATGGGCTATAAGATTTTCTAAATCACAAAGGTCAAGCCAAAGGGTGGCTGTATTGTCGTTTGGATGTATGCCGATTTTATTATCCCGTAAATCTTCGTCAAATACCACTGTAACGGCACATTCCGTATCATTTATAATGCCAAGAGGGGTAACGGCACCTTTTGTAAGGGATAAATATTTCTCCAAACGGTTTTCCGAGGCGAAACTTAATTTGCCGGCACCTAAAATATTGCCTATGGTTTCTAAATCGGCTTTTTTATCTGAGCGCATAGTCAAAAGATAGTGATTTTTACCTTTTTGGTCTCTTAAAAATAAGTTTTTGCAGGAGATGCCCAAATCCGGCAAATTAAGGGCTTTTACCTCATCAATTGTATATACTGCCGGATGCTCAGCCAGCTCATATGCTATATTAAGCTCCTTTAAGGCTTTAAGGGCTTTTTCTCTGTTTTCCATTTCAAATCCCTCCTGTTATAGCAAACGACTTTCGAAATCACGTTTCTCAATGTCGTTTGCTATATTATTGGTGATTAAATGACATTCAAAAACATCAAAGCCCTAGGTCAAGGAGAGTCGAACAATGAGCGGTTTTGCGGTGGAATTTTAGCCCCGCCTTTGTCATTGTCCTTGCCTTACTGCGGTAAGG
>WRBA01000061.1 GCA_009779915.1 Defluviitaleaceae bacterium
AGGAAAACGAAAAAAGTGCCACGTATGCTAACTAAACGCACACAGGCACCTTATAAAATACGACGGTAAATATAGATAATCGGAGGTTGATTATTTTGGGAAAATGTCGTATAATTATGGAGGTGTGGTAAGGGGTTTTTTAATTGCCCTTTGTGTACGTGAGTGCTGTCACGTTACAAGGCGTGAGGAAGTTCGAGCTTCCAATCGCCTGCCGCCCACCTGGTAAGTGCTGCAAGTAAATACCAAGAGACTTCGACGGATACACTATATTTATCGCTTCCTTGACATAAGTATACAATATAATTTATAGATTTACAAGTTTTTTTTGAATTAAATACCATATCATAAAACTTTGTCAACTTCCCTATTATAATTATACATCCTTTGCCACAAACAATGTCCCAATTTGCTCCCCTGATAAAAGCTGCCACAGTACAGCAGGATCCTCCCCGGAGGCTATTACAGTATCAATGCCGCTTGCGATACGTGCCGCCGTAAGCTTTGTTGCCATGCCGCCGGTGCCAAGGCTGGAGCCGGCACCTCCCGCAGCTCTCTCAAGTTCGGGGGTGATTTCATATATCTCATGGTAAATAGCGGCGTCGCTGTTAATGCGGGGGTCTTTATTATACAGGCCGTCTATATCCGACAACATGACTAAAAGTTCACTGCCGGACAATACAGCCACATGAGCGGATAAACAGTCATTGTCGCTAAGCTCGTCAAGTTCATCAGTTGCTATGGTGTCATTAGCGTTTACCACAGGGATAACATTCATTGCAAGCAAAGTGTTTAGGGTATTTCTCGCATTAGCTTCCCTGACGCCTCCATCCAAAACATCCTTTGTAAGTAAAATTTGAGCAATACGCCTATTATACATTGAAAAAAAGTTTTGATAAATCTGCATTAACATTGCCTGACCAACGGCTGATGCTGCCTGCTTGCCCGCAATATCGCGAGGCCGCTCAGACAATGCCAAAGCGTCAGCACCAACGGCAATCGCGCCGCTGGTTACAAGTATCATATCCTTGCCTTGGTTGCATAAATCCGAAAGGACACGGCAGATTTTTTCAATCCTTTGTAAATTTAGCTGCCCGTTAGGATAAGTTAGTGAAGTTGTGCCTATTTTTACCACAACACGGTTATGGTTTTTAAGGCGTAAGCGGGTTGTGGATGTGTTTTGTGGGTTCAAGATATCACCTCCGTAATTGGGGTTTATTTTACCACGAAACAATCCTTGGCACAACCATCATTCTTTACAAATTTAGGGCAAAAGTATGAAAAGATAATTGCTAAGATTTGTAATTTGCATCAAGTTTCTCGCCGAAATCCTGATTTCGGCGAAGGGCAAACGCTTCATGGGTTTGCCCTGTTTACAAATTCGACAACCTGGCGTATAATTCTTATAAACTGGGCAATCTATAGCAAACGACTTTCAAAATAGCGAACTGTTTTTGCGCCGCGCTCGTCACTTCTCTTTTTTCAATGTCGTTTGCTATATAGGCGAGGTGTTTACTTATGATTAAAAGATTTATAGGCTTTTACTGCCTGTTAACATTAATATTTATATTTCCTATGGTTTTATCTGCCGCGTCCGCTCAGCAATTAACCGTAGTCCAGCCCAGGCGGGATGTTACAACGGAAGGGAGCGGCTTTAACATATTTGGGGCATCTGACCCGGAAAAAGGGCTGTATATAAACGGCAAGCCTGTTACAAACCGCACGGAGGAAGGGTTTTACAGTATTTTTATGCCCCTTTCTTTAGGGGAGAATATATTTACCCTCTCTCAGGAAGGGCAGCGGGATGTTGTAAGGATTGTTGAGAGAAGGCCAGCCGCCCTGCCGCCCCATCCTACAATGAATATAGCAGCTATAACCACTGTCTTTCCTGCGGTGGAGGAGTATGTATCCGTCGGTGATACTATAAAATTCAGCGCGACAGCACCTGTAGGTGCAACTGTTAAACTAAATTTCAGGGGGGATATTATTAATTTAGCCCCTGCTCACCGTTTCCCAAACCCTAGGGAAGATGGGCGTATTTATGCAACCACCTTCAGCGCATCAATCCAAATCCCCGCGATAGATAGTACTGACGAAATTGTTAACCTGAGCCGCCCTATTTATATTATGGAGTGGGATGGGCAGGTATTCACGGAAATTGCCGCGTCCATACGGCTGATAAACAGAAACGCGCCGTTTTACGCCACAGTAACCGCTGATACGGCTTGGACTTTTCCAAACCCTACTATAGCAGGAGGCTCCGGCTGGAATTTGTTGAAAGGGCAAAAAGCCGCCGTGCGGGCCATATCCGGTAATGGCGGCTGGGTAAAACTTGAAAGCGGAATGTGGATAGAAAGGGAGAATGTGGCTGTAACCCTTGAAGATGAGGTTATTGCCGATGCTCTCACCGCCGGGCAATATGTTAAAGGTGAATTTAGGGACAGGATTATATGGCCGGCGTCCCTTAATCCGGCAGCCCGCGTAACTTTTGACGGGAATGTGCTTAGGATTTATTTTGCTATGCAACGTACAGTGCCGCCTATTAATTTATCTGATATAGAGCCGGATGAGATGTTTTTTAGTGAAAAAGCAGTGGGCATATATAAAGGTACCCCTTACTACGCTTTTACAATCCGGGACAGGGTCAATATCGAAGGGTTTTACACCAGTTTCGAAAATGGAGAGTTTGCCCTAAATATAAGGCGGCGGCGGACTCTAACCGGGGGAGACAAACCGCTTTTGGGATTTAATTTTGTAATAGATGCAGGTCACGGCAAACAGGATTACGGTGCCCTTGGACCTATGGGTACAGCTATGGCGGAGAAGCATCTTAATTTAATAAACGCCCAAAACCTTGCCGCAGGTCTTGAAAATCTTGGTGCCAAGGTAACGTTGGTGCGGGATACGGATATATTTTTCACTTTACAGGAGCGCACGGATATAAGCCGCCGTGTAAAGCCTGATATGTTTATATCTATCCACGCTAATTCAACAGCGGAAATTACTGATGCCACAAATATCCACGGTATAACATTTTGGTATAGAAATCCAAACTCCAAGCCCCTTGCGGAGCATCTTATGACATCGGCATATAATGTAAACCCTATGACAACAAGGAATATGCGGGCAAATCACGCTAATTTCTTTGTATGCAGACCGGCTTGGACACCATCTGTAATAGTCGAAACAAGCTTTATGAATAATATACAAGATTTTGCATGGATGATAAGAGAAGATAATCAGCGCATACTTGCTGAGCGGTTAGTTAGGGCTATATTGTCTTACTATAGCAAACGACATTGAGAAACGTGATTGGGCAAGCGCGACCCAAAAGCAGTTGGGGTAGGTGCTTTTGGGTAAAACCGAAGGTTTTATAGCAAACGACATTGAGAAACGTGATTGGGCAAGCGCGACCCAAAAGCAGTTGGG
>WRBA01000062.1 GCA_009779915.1 Defluviitaleaceae bacterium
AGCCTTGCGGCTCGTCCGCTACTGCGGGTCAAGGGAGACTTCCGGCTAAAGCCGGAACCGAGCCTTGCGGCTCGTCCGCTACTGCGGGTCAAGGGAGACTTCCGGCTAAAGCCGGAACCGAGCCTTGCGGCTCGTCCGCTATTGCGGGTCATTGTTGAAGCAAAAAGCGATAAAAAAATTGACTGAAACTAGTTATGCACCATTGCCAATAAGAAAGGTCGTGGAAATAAATGAAAGTATTGAAAATTCTATTAATCCTTATGGGTTCCGTTATTTTAGCAGCAGGGTGTACGCCTGCTGAACAGCCTCCTCCGCCGCCAATTGAAAACGACTATCCATTGGCAGTACAAGGCACAATTGCTGAGTTCTTTCCTTTTCATGAAAATTCCCTTGTTACTTTCGAGCGTACAGATATGTTTGGCAGCGACACAAGTTTTGCAATCCATATAGATGGTAATAGAATGCAGCGTATAACTACATTAGGTGATTTTCGCGCTATTGAAGTTTTTGAGATAGCAGACGGGGAGCTTAGGGTCAATCATGCAAGTATGACAGCTTCTGTAGCTGAAAATTTACTCGATAAAATAGATGATACCCCTATGGTTATACTTAGAGAACCCCTTGTAGTCGGCAACAGCTGGGAAACCCATACAGGTCCAACTGTACAAGGGGTCGCCAGGGGTGTTACAACCATCACCGCTGTTGATGTGGAAATTGAAACTCCTTACGGCAATGTAGTTGCTATCGAAGTTGCCACGGAGTTTGAAAACGGTTATTGGGAAGTTAACTATTTCGCCAGAGACTTAGGTCTTGTCCAAAGCGGATACTTTATACAAGGTTTTGAGAGAGAAGGAGACAGCGGAAGATTTTTTCAAGAAGATATGACAGTGGATCGTACCCTTAGATCCATTACTGAAAACACTTCTTTTAATATGGACTTTGTAGTTGTTCATCCCAATGATAACGCGGATGATTTGGAACTTTCAGAGGCTTCTTTTACCATAATAACTAACGGGGATCAAGTAGAGGTTCTAAGAGGGGCTTTTGAAGCGACCCTTAGAAATCCCGGCGGCAGAGAGTATGGGGTAATTTCACCAAATACTTCCATAAATTTCATTAATATAAACCGTGAACCAACTGATCAATCCCCTTTTGAAGCCGCTGCCGTTCATTTGGATTTATCCGCTCATTTTTCCGAGGATATGGCTGTAGGCATTTCCTTTGAGCAGCTTATACTTACATCTTTAGAGCTTACTTTCCTTGAGTTTTTTAACGCTCAGGAGTTTATACTGACTGTAGAGAACCAGCCTCATATAAGTATACATGGATAGGACAATGGGAGAATTAAAATTTATATCAACCTATTCAAAAACCGCGCAGATAATTAAAAGCCATGGCTTTCAGGTAAAAAAAAGCTATGGGCAAAATTTTTTAATAGACCAGCATGTCGTTAATAAAATAATAGCAGGCTCAGGTGTTTGTGCTGATGATTTTGTAATAGAAATAGGTCCCGGAATAGGCGGGCTTACAGAGCGGCTTGCACCTCTTTCTAAGCATATAACTGCTGTTGAGATAGACAAAAATTTAATCCCTATATTAGAGGATAATTTTGCAGGATATAAAAATGTGGATATACTGAATCAGGATATATTAAAGACAGATATTGAAGATATTATAGCATCTCGCGGCTTTGACAGTGCTAAAATCGTTGCCAATCTACCCTACTATATCACTACACCCATTATAATGAGTATTTTGGAGGGCAATGCCCCTGTTAAAAGTATGACTGTAATGATCCAAAAAGAAGTTGGGCAGCGTATAAAGGCTGCGGCAGGCTCTAAAGATTACGGGGCACTTACCCTTGGGGTTACCTATAGGGCAAAGGCGGAATTTATTGCAAATGTCCCCAGAAATTCATTTATCCCCCGCCCAAATGTGGACTCGGTTGTGATACGCCTTGATGTACTTGAAAAACCGCCGGTTAAAGTGGACTGCGAAAAGCTTATGTTTATGATTATTAAAGCCGCATTCGAGCAGCGGCGCAAAACTTTAATTAACTGCCTCTTTAACTTGTTGGATTTAGGCTTAAGTAAGGAGGAGCTTGCTGCATTACTTGAAAAATGCGGACTTAATCCTAATGTACGGGGCGAGAATTTGACATTAGAGGATTTTGCTAGGCTCACCAATGCTATAAGCATTAGGGCGTGTCGCAATAGATAAGTAAATCCCCCACTATTAATATTAATCCTAGATTATACTGAAATCCACACAAAATAGTAACGCTAAGCAACTATTTTGTGTGGATAAGCATGGCGTTTTAATCAGGATTAGTATAGGTCTAGGAGAGTGGAACCTTGAACGCCCCTAGCCCTAAGGCGGGGGATTTAGTTTTTTACCGCTTGAAGTTAATACCAATTACACCGCCTAATCCGCCTCCTGCTATAGAAAGGATAAGGAGCGTTATCGCCCTCGAGTCTATCATAAACTCCCTCTGTACCCATGTCATAATACAAACTAGGATAATGGCATAAACAAGTCCTGCTATCATGCCCCATAGCCATCCTTTGCCCTCAGCTTCCTTAGCGGAATCAAAGCCTGCAACAACAACAGATATAATACTTGTAACAGTTACTATCAAGGATATATTGTTTTCCGTGATATTGGTGTATGTAAGGAGTATCGCGTAGCCTATAAAAACTATACAAGTTATTGCATACGCGATTAAAACGCCGGAAATTATATTTCCGATTTGCTTCTTAATTTCAATATTCATAATAGCCCCCTCATAATAATAAATTAAGCTTGATATATTCTACTGACTAGATGGACTAAATATGATAAAATCTGTACATAAAGTGAAACTCCGAACAAAGTGAAGAGTTTCTACATACAGGTACAACGAGACTTTTTGTAGAAAAAGTCAAGATGTACATAAAGTGAAACTCTGAACAAAGTGAAGAGTTTCTACATACAGGTACAACGAGACTTTTTGTAGAAAAAGTCAAGATGTACATAAAGTGAAACTCCGAACAAAGTGAGGAGTTTCTACATACAGGTACAACGAGACTTTTTATAGAAAAAGTCAAGATGTACATAAAGTGAAACTCTGAACAAAGTGAGGAGTTTCTACATACGGGTACAACGAGACTTTTTGTAGAAAAAGTCAAGATGTACATAAAGTGAAACTCTGAACAAA
>WRBA01000063.1 GCA_009779915.1 Defluviitaleaceae bacterium
CTTGCCCAATCGCGTTTCTCAATGTCGTTTGCTATAAAACCTTCGGTTTTACCCAAAAGCACCTACCCCAACTGCTTTTGGGTCGCGCTTTCCCAATCACGTTTCTCAATGTCGTTTGCTATACAACTCTAATAACGAGACCGGCGTTACTCCACCGATACCCTAACCCCATCAGCCCATAACCTTTCCAAATCATAAAACTCCCTGTCTTCTTTATTAAATATATGGATAATCGCATTGCCAAAATCCATCAAAATCCACGAGGAACCGTAGCCTTCTAAATGAAGGGTACGGACACCTTCCTTAAAAAGTTCATCCTGGATATTATCGGCAATGGCTTGCATTTGATTTAGGCTGCCGGCAGAGGTTATGACAAAATAATCAGCAAGACACATAGTGGTTATTTTAGATATATCCAAAATAACCGTGTCTATGCCAAATTTATCATCAATAGCCTTATAAATAGTTTTAAGATTAATTTCTTTTGCTTCTTTCAAGTTAATCCTCCTTTACTGAGCCGCAACAGCGCTCACTCTTCCTTTACTATCAATGCCCCCATCAATACTTCCAAACTTAGGGGATGAACATTATTGCCCTTATCTATAGTCAAAGAAGTGGTTATTTGTAAGATGGCAAAAAGTGCTTTGTCCAAATCGTCTACAGCAAGATTTTTTAAATAATCAATTTCCTCAAAATTCCGTCCGGACTCAATTTTATCAGCTACAAACACTATTTTTTCAAGTATTGACATAAAGGGTCGTGCCGTAGTGTGGTAGCGGATTGCGTTTAGGATATCCAAATCCTTTATTTCGAAGACTTTCTGGGCTAAGGAGGCACCTATAAAAGCATGAGCCGCCTCAGGGTATAAAAACAAATGCTCATCTTTGCAATCATCGTATTTGCTCCATTTATCAGGGGGCGTTTCCTTGGCTATATCGTGGAGTAAACCGGCAAGGTACGCCTTTTCAGTATCAGCACTGTGTATTTCGGCTAAAAAAACAGAAAGCTCCGCACATCTTATGGAATGGGATACACGCCGCTCGGAAAGGTTTTCCCTTAAATAGCTTTTAACAAGCTCCCGGTCTACGGTTTGAGGGTATAAATTATATTCGCGGATATATTCATAAACCTCCTCACTTACAAAATACCGGATGGAAGAGCCTTTGCTTGCAAGGCGC
Organism: Defluviitaleaceae bacterium; assembly: GCA_009779915.1. Lineage (GTDB taxonomy): Bacteria > Bacillota > Clostridia > Lachnospirales > UBA5962 > WRBA01. The sequence goes on from WRBA01000063.1 coordinate 1,179, forward strand.
CTAATCTCCGTCGAGGAAATAGGATAAGTACGTTTTTTTAACAGATGAATCTTTGCCCCATATTTTTCAACAAAACCGATACGAACCGTTTCAATCCTTTCATCACTGATACCTGGACGGCTTATAACAATAATCCGGCATAGTTTAAAGAGTTTTTCAGGCTCTTTCCAAGTATGCATTTTTATTAAAGAATCCGCCCCTACTATGAAATAAATATTAATCTCCATAGACATCTGGTTCTTTAACGCCATTAAAGTATCGACAGTGTAAGTATGACCGCCCCTGTCAAGTTCAAGGCGGGATACTTTAAAGCGAGGGTTGGCACGGGTGGCTAAAACAGCCATTTCATAACGCTGTTCATTACTTACGGCAGAGGACAGTTTCTTATGAGGAGGCAAGCCGGAAGGCATAAAGATAATTTCACTTAAGTCAAATTCTTCCCTGACTATTTCAGCCAAATGAAGATGCCCAAGATGAATAGGGTCAAAAGAGCCGCCGAATAGGGCTATGTTTTTGATGGTGTTTTCCATATACTCCTCCTCTCTCTCGCTCTCTCTTACATAGTATAACTAAATTTGCACACAAGGGCAAGAGGGTGTATAATGAAAACAGGACAAACGCATGAAGCTTTTGCCCGAGTGCGAATTTAAACTTCCGTAAAGGTTTAGGGTAGAGTTTAAATTCGCACCTAAGCCGAAATCAGGATTTCGACGAGGAACTTAATGTAAGTTTGCAAAGTTCCTGCAAAACTTTGCAAACTTTTGCGATTTGACGGAAATGAATTCCGGCAAATCGATTAAAATCTGCGATGCAAAGATTGCAAATTTTAGCAATTATTTTTTCATGCGTTTGACATATAATGAAAATCTAAAACTCTAAAGGAGTAATTTCCCCTATGAGACTGCAAAAATTCATGGCTTTAAACGGCGTAGCCTCACGGCGTAAATCGGAGGAGCTTATATTATCAGGGAAAGTATCCGTAAACGGCGTAATAATCGCAGAGCTTGGTCATAAAATCGAGGGGTCGACGGACAAAGTCGTTGTTAACGGAGAGGTTATAGCATCCTCAAAAAATCCAAAGGTTTACTATATGCTAAACAAGCCGGTGGGCTATATTTCCACTGCCAAGGATCAGTTCGGGCGTCCTACGGTAGTTTCTCTTATCGATACCGAAACCGATATAAGGCTCTACCCTATAGGCAGGCTGGATTATGACACAGAAGGGCTTTTAATACTGACAAATGACGGCACTCTTACTAACAGGCTTACCCACCCTAAATACTCTGTAGGGAAAGAATATGAGGCAATGGTTAAAGGCCGTATAAGCCTTGAGGCCATAAACGCCGTAAAAACCGGCATAGATATAGGGGGCTATATTACAAAGCCTGCTAAAATTGAGATTATAAGCCAGTTTGCGGACTATGCAATCATCAAAATCACAATAAAAGAAGGGAAAAACAGGCAAGTACGAAAAATGTGTGATAAAATAGGTCATCCGGTAAGGTCACTTAAGCGGGTTGCCATAGGCAGCCTAAAGCTTGGTAATTTAAAGCCCGGGCAGTATAGGAAACTTACAGTTGATGAAATCAAAAAACTATAGCAAACGACATTGAGAAACGTGATAGGGCAAGGAGAGTCGAACCTTGTGCGCCCATAGCGCAAAAAATTTGATTAATCTTCATTTTCGTCCTAGGGCTGGTCGTTCCAAATACGAACCCATTGGGGTTCATATTTGGAACTGCTCGCCCAAGCATCCCGGTGGGCTGATTGCCCACTGTCGTCCTCAAATTTTTTGCGGCTATGGGTCTTCGAGTTTTGCGGATGGAATTTTTGAGACCGCCGCGAAAGAGGACGCAGCCTTACCGCAGTAAGGCAAGGACAATGACAAAGGCGGGGCTAAAATTCCA